>CAIODZ010000022.1 GCA_903857265.1 uncultured Phycisphaerales bacterium | reverse complement strand
TTGCTGAGCACAATTGCGGGGTTTCGGACCAGCCGGGGCTATTTGCCGACGATTGGAGAGCTGGCGCAGCAGTTAAGCATAAGCCGAACAACCGCATTCGGGCACATCGAACAACTGCGAAGAAAAGGGCTTCTGTCGGGTCAGCAGTGTCCTTCGACGAAGGCCAGGGCACGCTCTTTGAACTTGACTTCAAAGGCGCGAAGACGGCTTAAGCAAATCCCCTCTCAGCAACCGGACAGCGGCGAAGAATTGGTCGGGGGCATTCCCCTTGTGGGCAGAGTTGCCGCCGGATTGCCCGTTGAGGCGGTCGAGAACAAAGATTACCTTTCCATCGAATCCTGCTTTGGTAATACGGGCGATATGTTCGCCCTTGAAGTCAAGGGCGACAGTATGGTCGGCGAGAATATCCGCGAGGGGGATTACGTTATCTGCAAACGAACAGCTACGGCCTCGAATGGTCAGTTAGTTGTCGCGATAGTCGATAATGAGGACGCGACCTTAAAAAGGTTCTACAGGGAAAATAATCTCGTCCGTTTGCAGCCGGCAAACGATGCATACGAGCCGATTTATTCGGACAATTGCCAAATCCAGGGGGTAGTCATTGGCCTTGTCCGAAAACTCTAACTTTAATTCACAAAACAGCCGCCGAAAAGTAAATAGTTCTTTCCTTCCAAAATTTGGTTTATGGCCAGAACTTTTCTGTTCTCCATTGATTTCCCAGGATTGCTAAATCCTTGAAATCTATGATGTAATCCTGGTGAATATCTATCATGGGTTGCCCCATCGGACAATCTCGAGGTGGTGTACAATCCGTGAGCCAGTATAATGCCATAAATGCAAGGTCGTTGAGGTTCACAGCGCAGTCCTCATCAAAGTCGGCTGTTGGGCCGAATTGCGGAACGCACGTCGGGGAGTACAGCCGGATATTGTCGAACATCACGTTGCCGTCGCCGGTGCCGCTGCCCATATAATATTCGGTGCAACGGACACCAAAACCTATGGCTAAACTGCTTATCGCTTGTAGGTTTACAGGATTTGGAAGGCCTGCGGCGTTGATGTCGGTGAGTTTGCTGTACCACGATGTCCAGCTACTAACCTGCGCAGCATTGCCATCTGGATTATCGTAAAAGCTTACATTACCCGCTGTATCTTCAATTGCCACGTACATCCTGTCATAAACGGGGTCAACCGAGTTAAGAGCAGCGCCGAGATAATCGATTCGCAATGTCGTAAGCGAGGGAGAGAGAACGCCACCGCCTGCAAAACTGGCGCCACCGCTGTACGAACGTTTGGTCTCTGAGAAGGCCATGACCCCGCTGCCGCCATTGTGATAGGTGCATCGCAGATGCTTTCCGGTTGCATCTCGTATCAAAGCGCGTCCAGCATTGCCGGTCGCATCGGGGCAACCGGTAAGCGTATAACCCTCCGTCCAGTTGGCGTTTACATCGTCGGTGCTGTTGTAATCCTCGAAGTCATCGATGTTGGTATACGTGGCAGGGGTAAAGTTCCAGACGGGGCCTTTCCAGACGCAGGGATCGTTGACCTCATCAATGCGCCAGTAGTAAGTGGTATTAGGCACTAAAGTCCAATCGGGATACAAATTTGCCATCGAATACGACGGATTGCTCACTGTGCCTCTGTAAACTTTGGCAGTGGCGGTGGTGGCAAGGTTGGCTTGGTTGTAAGAAGTGCCGAAAAACACCCTGTGTCCATTGGTGCTTTTTGCCAATGCGCCTGCCGTCCAGCTTAACTGCAACGGCTCGCTTAATGCCGTAGCTCCGTGTACCGGCAGGGGATTATGTGCTTTAATGCTTATGGTTGTGAACTGCCAGATTTCACCCTTCCAGGGGGGGCTATCGGGTTGATTCTCGTCGACTTGGTCGATTCTCCAGTAGTATATTGTATCGTATGACAATGGTGCTCCCAGGTAATACCAGTTTACGTCAACCTCGCCCTTGTAAACCGGACTGCTTGTGTTGGCATCGTTAACATCATCATAGTTGGTCCCGAAGTATACATGGTACATTAGATTGCAATCCACCACCCCCGGTTTCCAAACAATTTTGCCTCCATCGTTCTGATCGTTCGGATCCACAAGTTTCCCGAAGAAGGGCGTTACTGCTTTGGCGCGCCAGTCAGTTGTTACGCAAGCGGTCACGACACTGTCCATACAGTCGCTCGTCATTTTGCAGCAGTTTGTAATGTAATCAATGCAGCATAGCCAGTAGGAGAAATAGTCGCTATGGTTGTTTATATCGACCGTCAGTGTGACACAGCCCTTATCATACGGCCCCAAGTTGCCGATATACCACGTTACCGTACGGGATGGACCGGGAACTCCACCATCCGAAGCCGAGTTGAAGTCCACACAGCTCGGCAGCACATCGTTAATCTCGACATTATTACATTCGCAACCATTGGCATCATAGCAAATTTCATAGGTTATCTTTTTAAAAGGGACCTCATTTTTAACAACCTTGGTAATCGTATGGTGACAGCAAACGGGGGTGTATTCATAGGCCGTTTTTAAGATTTGGCCGTTGCCGCTTATTATCTCGCAACGGTTTGTGAGTGTGGTGCCCGGCTGAGGGTTTTTCGTCTGGACTGTTAGCGTGACATAACCAAAGTCGCCAGGGTGAATATGTCCGATGATAGGCCACCGTACCTGACGGGTGCCCTCGTAATAGTATCCATTACCTGAAGCCGAGATAAAATTCACATCGTATGGCAGATAGTCAATGATATTAATTTCCAAGTCCGGGCAGTTAGGCCCAGCAGGGTAACTGTAATTAATCGTGTACGTTATTTCACGATTCGGGTCGACACAGTCGCCGTCATTGACATCATCAACTTTAGTAAGCATCAGCAGGTTAGGGTCGTAACAACAAACAGGTGTGTATTCATAGGCCGTTTTTAAGATTTGGCCGTTGCTGTTTATTATCTCGCAAGGGTTTGTGATTGTGCCGCCCGACTGAGGGTTTGTTACCAGGACCGTTAGCGTGACAGAACCTGCATCTCCAGGGTAAAGAGTTCCGATATACCACGTAACCGTACCGGAGTCGTTATAATGGTACACGCCACCCGAAGCCGAGAGGAAACTCACCCCCGCCGGCAGATAATCTATAATATTGACATCAATAACATTCGGGCAGTTCGGCCCACCAGGAAAATTGTAATCAATCGTGTACGTTATTATATGACCTGGCTCTACACAATCGCCGTCATTGACATCATCCGTTTTTTCGAGCGTCAAACACGATGGAGGGCCAAATGCATATATCTTGCCGTTTTCGTTTCCAACATATACAATTCCATATGCTACTGCCGGCGATCCCATTAGCCGGCTTTGGAGAGTGTTATAGCTCCAAATTAATTCACAAGTTGTTTCATCTATTGCATAGAATATATGGTCCAAGGAACCAAAGAACACTTTTCCATCGGCTACTGCAGGTGCTGCCAACACAGGAGCGCCTGTTTCGAAACTGCAAATATATGCGCCTGTCCCGGCGTCCAGGGCATAAACCTTGCCATCATCGGAACCAATGAAAACTCTCCCATTATGCACGGCTGGTGTAGAAGTGGAGTTACCACCAATGCTGGCCGTCCATTTTTCGGCACCATTGGCCTCATCTAAACAAACAGCCTGATTACTCTTGCTAAGCCAAATATAAACGCCAAAGTAAATCTCAAGATTTCCATCGCCATCCCCATCGACTACTGCTGGTCCATTGCTGTTAACCATCCCTCCTTTGAGCCCCCCACCATGATATAAATAGTAATCATATGTCCAAATTATCTCTCCAGTAATCTCATCAAGCGCAACCAAGGTGGGACTGTTATTTGTATGAAGGTTGTGCGTTCCAGAATAAACTTTTCCGTTTACTACTGCTATTGGACCGTCAGGATGGCCGCCAACAGATGTGTTCCAGTTTAGGCCTCCGGTGCTTGCATTCAAACTGATAACATGCCCGGTGCTTGATGCAACGAACACATTTCCGTTATGAACCGCAGGCGATGACCAGTCATAAGGTCCATTACCAACCTGTACCTGCCAAACCACACCACTTGTATCAGCATCTAAAGCATACAAGGTGCCTCCCTCGGAAAGGAAGTACACCTTGCCGTCTGCTACGGCCGGTGATGAATTGATTATCCCATCCGCATTAAAACTCCAAATTAGAGAACCATCTATTGCATTTATAGCATAAAGCCTGCTATCCAAAGCACCTATGTAAAGTACTTCGCCAGCGAGTGCCGGGGACGACTTTATCCCTCCAAGAGAAGCTGTATTAGTGTTGTAGATCCATAAAACAGCATTGGTGTCGGGTCCTGAGGAGGTACTGCAGCCGCTAAGGGCTAAATCATGGTGAAACATTGGCC
This sequence comes from uncultured Phycisphaerales bacterium, assembly GCA_903857265.1. Taxonomy (GTDB): domain Bacteria; phylum Planctomycetota; class Phycisphaerae; order Sedimentisphaerales; family Anaerobacaceae; genus Fen-1362. The sequence continues at coordinate 199,956 of CAIODZ010000022.1, read as the reverse complement.
ACTCGTCTGCTGCCACGGCGGTTCCGCAAATGCTGGTGATGATAATTAGCGATGAAATCAGGAAATACTTTTTTGCTGACATTTTTAATCCTCCTTAATTAAGTGTGTTAGTGTGTTAAAAAGCGTGTTTTTACATCGTAAACTGGTTCTCCTCATAAAGCCGATAACGGATGCAACAATATCTATAACTATAAGGCACATCAAGCAAGCAAAATGTTGTGCGTTTTTCAGCAAAATTAAACAAAAGATAATTTGGGCGATTTGTTGCCTCGGCTTGCTTCCTAAAATGGATGTGTTTGATTTCGAAAGTTGCATACGGAAGAGTAGGGGATAGGGCTTGTCAGATTCCCACGGAGGCATTAGAATCGCATTCCTTCGAATATATCTTGAAAGATGGTTTAATAGGGAAGCCGGCGAATGGAAATGAAATTAAGGTTTTTGGGAGCAGCACAGAACGTAACAGGTTCAAGGCATCTTCTTGAGGTTGACGGGATTCGTCTTCTTGTTGACTGCGGGCTGTATCAGGAAAGGCAGTTTCAGGAAAGAAACTGGGTGCTGTTCGTTGTGCCTCCCGAAAGCATAAACGCGGTATTTCTCACGCACGCCCATTTAGACCACTGCGGATTATTACCCAAGCTTGTGCGAGAGGGTTTCAGGGGGAGGATTTACTGCACACAAGCCACGGCGGAATTAGCGAGGATAATACTTCTGGATTCCGCCCGGATTCAGGAAGAAGATGCCGAGTACAAACGCAAGAGACACGAGAAACAGGGCAAGAAGGGGCCGCATTCCGATGAGCCGCTTTATACGGTCAAGGATGTCGAGGTGTGTTTCCCATATTTTGAGCCGGTGAAATACAAACAAGAAATAAAAATTGCAGATGGCGTAGTAGTAACCCTTTGCGACGCAGGGCACGTGCTTGGCTCATCGATGATAAAAGTTGACGTGAATCGTAACGGGGAGAAAAGGACAGTGCTGTTTACCGGCGATTTAGGCAGACCGGGCAGACCTATACTGCCTGATCCGAGCATCCAAGAAAAAGCGGATTATATTATTATCGAATCGACTTATGGTGACAGAGTTCATTGTGATACCTGCGATGCGAAAAAGCAGATAGCCGACGTTATCAATGCGACCAAAGACAGGGGCGGCAACATCGTTGTTCCAAGTTTTGCCCTTGAACGCTCGCAGGAAATCCTGTTTTACTTAAAGGAGCTATTACTTGAAGATGCCATACCGCATTTGATGATTTTCCTGGACAGCCCTATGGCGGCGAAGATTACCGAGATTTTCAGAAATCATCAGGAATTGTTCGACGAAGAGACACAGGAGATGCTCAGAGTGCATCATTCGCCCTTCGACCTGGTTGAGTTGAAGGTGACAGCGACAAGCGAGGAATCCAAGGCAATCAATCACATAACAGGTACAGTAGTGATTATTGCCGGTTCAGGGATGTGCACCGGTGGAAGAATCAAGCATCATCTGGTCAATAACATCTCGCGAAAAGAAAGCACGATAATGTTCGTCGGGTATCAGGCGGCGGGGACATTAGGCAGGTTAATAGTCGATGGCGCGAAAAAGGTGCGAATCCACGGCGAGGAATACAAGGTCAAGGCAAAGGTGGTGCAAATAAACGGCATTTCAGCGCACGCGGATCGCAACGATATGCTTAAATGGCTTAAAAATTTCAAGTCGCCTCCCAAACAAATCTTCCTTGTTCACGGCGAAGCCGAAAGCGCACAGGCATTCGGCGCATTTTTAAGGGACAAAACCGGCTGGCAGGTCAGCATCCCCGCCTACGAAGACCAGGTCGTTCTCGAATAATATGTTATTATTGATTATTTCAAAGGGTTGATGAAATGTGTGAATTCTGTTTAAAGCACGGCGAAGGCCAAAAGTGGTATCTTCAGGCGAATAATTATTCGGAGGATTTGCTAAATGATATCCGCAGGCAAAAAATGATTAAGGGTTTTGCAGCGGACGACGGATCCGCATCCCAATCAATCGAGAAGCTGGAGAAGTTTCCCAATTCGCCCAAATTCATACAGGCGCTCGTTAGGCGGCTTATCCCCCGCAAGATGAAGAAGCGGCATTACGGCCAGGTTATTCCAATCGAGGAGGTCGAAAAAATCTTCGGCTTTGTGAATTCGATTGTTCGCGTGGCCTGTTACTGCCGGCATCTAACAATAGGCAAGGAAAAACGCTATTGCTACGGGATTAGTATGGGTCCCAACGGCGGGAAGTTCGGCGAGCTTATGGGAGGCCTTGACAAAAGCTTTATAAACGGGCCGGATTCGGTTGGAGCGGAAATAATTACCAAAGAACAGGCAATAGCAAACTTCCGCGAACACGAGAAAGAAGGTCTGTGCCACAGCGTATGGACGTTCCAGACGCCGTTTATCGGCGGTATATGCAACTGCGACCGCGCCGATTGTCTCGCGATGCGATGTACCGTGACCCACGATATCCCAATGATGTTCCGCGCCGAGTTTATTGCTTATGCGGACCCCGACAAGTGCACAGGTTGTCGGCAGTGTATGCGGTTGTGTCAGTTCGGCGCAATCTCCTACAGCGCATCAAATAAAAAAGTCGTCATCGACAAAATGAAATGCTATGGCTGCGGCATCTGCCGCTCACTTTGTGTCAAAAACGCTATCCGCCTCGAATCTCGCGCAAGCGACCCGGTGGCCGCGAAAATCTGGTAGCTGAATCCTGTTTTGTTTGCCGGATGCGATGTGGCGGTGATTAAAAGAAGGCATAATTAAGCGAAATATTTCTTGCCAATTCCCGCAAAGCAGTTAAACTTCTGTGTGCGAGATATATTATGGATATTGACAAGGAACAAAATAACAGGTGGTTTCGTCTAAGTTGCTTTGAGTCAAAAACCGCGGCTTTAATTCTGCGCGGCGTTTATGCTCTCGTTATATTACTGACGCTGGCGATAGGGTTGGCAACCGTTCGCAATACAGATGACCCGCTGCTGACGAAAGCCGGGCTTATCACGGCTCTTGTAGGTTTTTCGATTATCGCCATCCAGGTAATGCTTGGCTCACGTCTGAAATTGCTGGACCGCGCCTTTGGACTCGATAAGGTAGTGATATTTCATCGGAAAATGGGCGTGGTAGCGGCGGTCCTTTTGCTGTCACATCCGCTGCTGCTGGCGGCAGGGAAAAAAAGCTTTAAGCTTTTTTCTTTTGATACATCGTGGCAGGTAACTTTGGGCAAGGGGGCGTTATTGTTACTCGTCGCAGGCGTGCTGCTCGCTTTATATTATTCCAGGTTCCGGCTGGATTACAACGCCTGGCGGCTGATTCACAAAGTAATGATTGTGGCGGTCGTTCTTGCTTTTGCGCATTCGATACTTTTAGGGGACCCATTTAAAATTGGATGGGTTAAGGTCTGGTGGTGGGCGCTTCTGGTCTTTGCGTGCGCGGCGTTCTTTTGGCAAAACTTCGTTGTTATCCCGTTTGGCAGGAAAAAGTATATCGTCAAAGCCGTCACGAAGGAGACGCACGACACATTTACCCTCAGGTTCGAGTCGGCAGGCAATCCCGGCGCATCGGTTTTCAAGTACAAGCCCGGGCAATTTATGTTTCTTGAGCTGCAGCATCGAGGCAGGATGAGCGAAGAGCATCCTTTTACCATCAGTAGTTCGCCAACCGCACAGGGACACATTACGGCCACCATTAAGAAATCCGGCAACTATACAAATCTGATAGACCAGACGCAGATTTCGGACATCGCATTTTTGCAGGCGCCTTTCGGCAGATTCAGCTGGGCATTTAGTAATCCATCGAGCTTTCTGTTTATCGCAGGCGGTGTGGGTATAACGCCGATTCACAGTATGATTACGGCCCTTTGCAATATCGGCGACAAAAGAAACGCGGTGCTTATCTACGCCAACAAAACCGAACAGGACATCATTTTCCGCACACAACTCGACAATCTGCCCGCAAATTTCAAGGTTGTTTATGTCATCTCGGAGCTAGGACAGAACTGGCAGGGATTTGGGGGGCATATCAACGCTGAAATCATAAAAAACTCAGCAGGGGAACTGCTCGACTTTGCGGATATCTACCTGTGTGGGCCATCAATGATGATGCAAAGCGTGGTGAATATCCTCGAATCGCTTGGCGTTGATAAAAGAAAAATACATTACGAACGATTTACGATTTAAAGATGGAGTCAGGTGCGGAGTTTGTGGAGGATATGCCAATATGCGCCGCGTGAGCCGGTTTTGATGGCGTCAACGAGTTCAGTATTATCGTTGTAGTTGTGGTCAGTTAATGCTGCGTTGGCCTCATCAATCGGCTCGAAGAATCTTTTGTCGCCCGCGATAAAATCCTTTATCAATCTCGCGGGGTTTGGGCCAAGCAAGTGCGATATGTAAAACGTCGGCCTGAACAAATCTACCGGGCCGGTATATTTTCGTTTGATGTTGGGGTTTGTTTCCATCGGGCCTTCTGCGGCGGCTGTAATTGCCATATCGGTTCCCGGGTAAATTCGCACGCCAAGAGGAGCTCCGGCGCAATCGGGATTGATTTGCTTGATGAAGTTGATTGATTCTCTGACTGACGCGGGCGTCTCGCCGGGGCCGCCGAAAATCAGGTCAATCATAACGGTGATTCCATTATCTTTGCACCAGCGAACCGCGTTGGCGAGGTCCTGTTTTTTATGTCTCTGGTGGTAGGCCCTTAGCATCACTTCACAGCCGGAATCGCCGGTAAAATCGATGCCGACGCATCCGGCCTTTCGCATAATTGCCGCCAATTCCGCGTCGAAGGGCACGACCGCCATATATGCGTACCATTTCAACTGTTTGCCTAAGCCGCGCCGCACGAATTCCTCGCAAACGGCGTATGCGTGGTTGCGGGCGACGTTGAATTCGGAATCGCAGATATGAAGCACATTGATTCCTTTAGTCAGGAGCGTTTCCGCTTCGTCCGCGACTTCCATTGGCTTTCGCACTCGCACGAATGTTCCTTTGCTTATCCGGTCGGCACAATAGATACAATTATGGCCGCAGCCGCGTTTGGTTTCGATGCCGAGCTGACCGCCTCGATTAAAATAGGTAACATTATCGACTGTGTCCCTGCCTGTGGACAGCGACAACGGCTCAGGCCACGTCGGCTTATTCGTGCGGACTGTATCATCTTCCCACCAGCTTAGCCCCGCGACTTTGTCAAAATGCCTTCGTCCCTGTAATTGTTCGTACAGTTCGATTATCGCTTGTTCGCCGTCTCCGCGGATGCCAAAGTCGGCTTTTGTGTATTCGACAATCTGCTGTGCGAAAATCGAGAAGCCAACGCCGCCGAGGACAATCGGTACATCGGTGAGTTTGCGAATTGCTTTTATCTGTTCGGCCAGTTTCGGCACAAACCACTGACAGCTTGGCCAGAAGCAGTCATCGACGTTGCGGAATGATAGCCCGATAAGTTCGGGGTTGCGTTTGCTGAAATAATCCCGTAGCGTCGTATCTTTATTATCGGCTAAGCACAAATCAACCAGGTCAACTTCGATACATGCTTGCCTGGCGGCACCGGCGATATAATCAATCCCGATGGGGGCAATCGCCGGCTGCATCGTATTGGTATTTATCAGCGTAAGCATCTATCGCGTTATGTGTCCTGCTTGTGTTCCCTGGCGTGTTTTTCGGAGAGCCAGCTCAAAAATAGTCCCAGCTCGAAAAGAAGATACACAGGTATAACCATAGCGAACAGGGAAATCGGGTCGCTGCCCGGTATGACGGCCGAGGCGATTATGACGACCGCGAGAAATACGTATTTTCTGGATTTCTTGAAAAACTCGGCTGACATTATGCCCGTCCTGATAAGAACGAATATGGCTATGGGCGTCTGGAACGACAGGCCAAAAATAAGCATCATATTTGCCATAAAAGATATATAGTTGGTAAACGTGAAGTTGGAGCTTACTCGCAGAAATTCAGTGTTGAAATAAACAAAGAAGCGCAGCGTGGCCGGTGCTATTACGAAGATGAAAAGCAAGGCCCCGGCGACAAAAAGAGCAGAGCACAAAGGAACGGCGATATAAACATATTTTTTTTCGTGAGGATAAAGACCAACCGAGACGAATTTCCACAACTGGTAGAAAATCCAGGGCGAGGAAATAACCAAAGCCGCAATCATCGCTATTTCCATATAGCTCATAAAACCTTCAGCGGGGTCTATGCTTTGAAGGCGTGCGCTCTGTCCCATTGCCTGGATATAGGGCACCTCGATAAACGTTACCAGGTAATTGCCGAGGAACATACAGATTGCGGCCACTATGCCGAACCCCGTCAGCGCGTAAATAATCCTAAATCGCAACTCCTCGAGATGGTCTCCGAGGGACATTGTAGTATCGGGAATAGTCGCTTTATCGGCTTTACTGTTCATCGAAGGCCTGGAAATGAACGAACGAATTTTTGGCCAAATCAAACGGTCTTTTTGGAATCGTCGTTAGTCGGAGCTTTTTTTATCTCGTTGACGATATCGTCCTTTGTGTTCTGGACATCGCTCTGGACCTCGTTAAGACCTTTCTTGAACTCGCTCATGCCCTTGCCGAGATTTCTGGCCAGGTCCGGCAATTTTTTCCCGCCGAAGATTACCAGAACGATTAAAAGAATCCATACCCAGTCAAGGCCCTGCGGCATCGAGATTGCCATAATATTTTGCGCATATTCAATCATTTGGTTTTCCCTTAAATTTCCATAATATGATAAATCACCTGCCGACAGTAATCAACCACTAAGTTTGCTTAATAATACGCAGGCAAACCGGCGGATGTGCTTATTTTATTGCACTTACAGGCACGATTTTCACGTCTCTGTCGCGGTCTTTGGCCGTATCTATTATATTGCCTATTTTGTCAACCGCGATACTGTTGCCGCCATAAACCCTGCCCCCCCAGGGGCCTCTGCTTATCCTGCCCACAGGATTTGTTCCCAAAACCGCCGCACCTGTTCGTTTCGCGGCGTTTATAACGACATTATGAAACTGATCGCCGTGCGCGGGCCATTTTAACTCCTCTTCTGCGTAGCCATAAGGCACTAAAAGCAGATTCGGCTTCAACGCCGCCACCCGGTCGAGAAGGTCTTCACGATGCGTGTCGGCGCATATAAGCAGACCAATCTTGCCGAATTTGGTGTTTACCGCGGCGATATCGGATTCGCTTCCCGCCGAATAAGGGGGGGACATAAGTTTTTGCGGGATATTTACCTGGCGATGTTTGAGCAGAATCTGTCCGCGGTCGTCGATGAGAATGGCGCTGTTGAACAATCTCCCCAGTTCAAATTCCTCAAGGCCGATACAAAGATATACCTCGTATTTTTTCGCCAGCTCGCAAAGCTGTTCCGAATCCGGCCCGGGAATTGTGCAGGCCCTGGTATGCGCATCGGAATTGAGCCAGCCAAGCATTGTTGCTTCGGGAAAGCAGATTAACTCGGCGCCTTTTGATTTGGCCTCGGCTATGGCGTTTTCAATCCGGACGAAATTGCCGCTCCTGTCGCCGTCGAGGATGAATGTCTGGCACATAGCGATGCCGGGGCCTTTGCGTCTGGATATAATGCGGATGATTGTGCCTATGACGACAATCGCCACGAACAGCCCGCCCCAAACCGATGCCCCGTCGCCCGTGCATAATATGCTGAACATTTCGCCTTGTTTCCCCAAACCAGATTGATAAATGATTACTGTATTATGCCCTCTGCCGGCAAATAATCAATCACCATTTTTCCCCTTTGGTTTTCCCTTGGTTGTCACCGACTAAATGCAAGGTTTTTCATCATCGCAGTTGAATTGTTGATTGTGATTGCGCGGAGCGGCGGGCGGCGCAAAGAATTTCAGTGACTATCATATTATTTTCGAGAGACGCCAGCTCCTGCGGTTTTATCCCGCCATTAACTATCGCCGCGAGATAAGTCAAAGAATCACCGTAAGGAGATTCGATTGCGTTGGCGGTGATTTTCTGCTCTGGTTTTCCATCGATGCGCAAAATTACGTTTTTGCCGTCAAGTGTTTTAATTGAGCCGGTTGTGCCGTAGATTTCAATGTCATCTCTGCCATAGGGCCAGCTCCAGGAGGCCATTATGATGACCTGCGCTTTGGGGTAGGTTATTATGACGGTCGCGTCGTCATCTACTTTCGGGTAGATGTCCGGTTTTGTCTGCCGGGTGACAGCGGTTATGGAGAGCGGCTTTTGGTTATTCAAAAACCATGTTGCTATGTTAGCGCCATAGCAGCCGAAATCAAAAAGAGCGCCGCCGCCGTTTAAGTTCGGGTCGGTCAGCCAATTGAGGAATTCAGGCGAACAGATTTCCTTCGGGCCTGAATGGCCTTTATAGAAGATAATTTTGCGAATCTCGCCGATTACCTTCTGCTCGATTACTGTATCTCGGAGCAATGTATTCACAGGTTCCCATGTTGACTGGTAGTTGACGAGGACGTGTATATTGCCTTTTTTCGCGGCTTCGGCCATAGCGGCTGCGTGTTCGATACTGACAGCCAGCGGTTTTTCCATCATCGCGTCTATATGATGCGCGGCGCAGGCCTGGACAACTTGTAAATGGTCGAAGGTGGAGGTATAGATGACTACGGCCTGCGGTTTGGTTTCGTCGAGCATCTTATCGAGGTCTGTGTAAATTATGGATTGCGCAAGATGGTATCTCGCGGCGTAACTGGCGGCAAGTTTGGCGTTTGGTTCAGCGATGCCGACGAGGGTAATATCCTTGCGGCGGGGAAGGTCTCTAAGCAGGCCGGTAACGTGGTCGTGGGTGAGGCCGGCAATCGCGAGTCGAAAGGGCGGTTTGGCGTTAGCGTCTGCCTGCTGGTTTGAGTCGGATGATGAGGCAGCAATCACGTCTGTGGTAACAAAACCAGTTGTTGTGATTGTGACAACAGCGAGCAGAAACATAAAGGTTCTTGCGGACATAATTTCGACTCCCAAATTTTGAAGATTTCTAATCCGACGTTTTCCATTTAACACTTTTGGGCCTTTCAAACAAGACATGATACCACGGCCTCTCCAAATCGCAACCATCTGAAGTGCTGAAAGATTGATTCCGGAACCTGCTGCTCTGTTACTTTTAGGCCTTGATGCGGTAATTACCGCCAGAAGGTGGTAAAACGCCCCCTTTTTCCTTGACCGTCACCGGTATAAAGGGTATAATAATTATCTATTGCAGGCCAAAGCCCTATGGGATATGGGCATAATCAGGTGTGATATCAGGAAGCTCTACAAATGAGCGGGAGCGGGCCAAACATTCTTCAGACGAAAATATATTATCTGACTGCCGGACGGCGAAAGTGGCTTATCACCGGCGGGTTGGCTATTGCGCTGGTTTTGCTGGCAATGATGCTTATGGCAAATAAAAACACCGCGCCGGCTCCTGAAAAAGCGGCAAACACGTTCAAGGTGTGCAAAGATAACCTCATCATCACCGTCACGGAGAACGGCAGTATCAAGGCCCGCAACGCAATTCATATCAAGTCCGACGTCGAAGGCCAGGTAAGAATAACCAGCATCGTCCCTGAAGGTAATTACATCACCCCGGAGGACGTCAACAATAAAGTGCTGGTGGAACTCGACTCCTCAAATCTGACGGATAATCTTTCGCAAAGACAAATTGAATTTGCCGGCGTAGAGTCGGGTTTCGCAGAGGCAAATGAGGCCTATTTTATCCAGCTCAAGCAAAATGAAAGCGATATCACGGCTGCGGAGCTAAAGGTCAAATTTGCCCTGATGGATTTCAAAAAATACCTTGGGGATGCCGTTGCCGAAAAACTAATCCTTGCCGTGGAGAACGACCCTAACGCAAAGCGTAACCTGGAATCGTTTCTCGATGACCCGAACAAGCTTGGCAAGTCTCAGGCCTCGCAGAAACTTACGGACCTACAGGACCAGATAGAGATGGCCGGCTCAACGCTCGCAAGAGCACAGTATAAACTTGAGGGTACAAAGCAGCTTTACGATGCGAATTACGTTGCGGAAATTGAGCTACAGAGCGACGAGCTGGACAAGAGAAGCTGCGAAATAAAAAATAAGCAGGCGAGTATTAACCTGGACCTGTTCAAACTTTATGATTTTCCTAAAGATTTGGAGAAGTTTCTGAGCGACTATTATGAAGCCAGACGTGAGCTGGACAGGACTCACGCTCGCTGCCGCTCAAAACTGGCACAGACAATCGCTCAGTTGAAAAGCGCCGAGGCCCAATTCGAGCTGGGAAAAGAACGTCTTGAAAAGCTCAAAAAGCAGATTGCCGCATGTGTAGTCAAAGCGCCAGGGCCGGGCCTTGTGGTTTACGCGTCGTCAGCCGCCGGTTACTGGTATCACGAAAGACCCATAGAGGTTGGGTACACTATTCAACAGAACGAAGAAATTATGTCTCTGCCCGATACGTCTGAAATGGTAGTCGAGATTACCGTTCATGAGTCCTCCATAACCAAGATTAAGCCGGGCCAAATCGCAAAGATAACTATAGACGCCTTTCCCGACAGGGCCTTCACGGGCAAAGTTCTGAAAATTGCCCCTTTGCCGGACCAGCAAAGAAGCTGGTTAAATCCTGACCTTAAGGTTTATGCGACCCAGGTCACAATTGACGGTTCGTATAATTTTCTTAAGCCCGGAATGTCAGCCAAGGTTGAAACCACCGTTGAAGAGCTGAATGACGTGACAATAGTTCCGATTCAGGCGGTGGCAAACAGGGGCGGCAAGAAAGTGTGCTATTATGTAAGCGCAAAAGGCCCCCAGCCGCGAGAGGTTCAGACCGGTTCCTTTAACGAAAAATTCGTCCAGATTACGGATGGATTGCAGGTTGGAGAAGATGTTCTGATGAATCCTCCGCTGATTGCTGAGCCGGCCATTACAAAAGCAGACGTGTCGAAACAACAAAAAAAACCGATTGCGAATGAAACAAGTCAGAAAAAAGCCGCAACGCTGCAGGCCCCGCCTTTATCCGCAAGCGACACAAACGACCCCAACGGGCAGCAGCATAAACTTCCAGAGGAAAAGACCAGTAAAAACAAGGGCGATTTACAGAGTGCAGACCACAATGACGGGTCTGCAAGAAATTCCTGAATCCATTAACGTTATGATTTTGTATCGCATCAGGCGCGTTCTTAAACTGGGCATCAAGAGCTTATGGCTCCATCGTCTTCGCGCCATACTCACTGTCCTGGGCATAATCTTTGGTGTTGCATCCGTTATCGCAATGCTGGCCATCGGCGAAGGCGCCAGCAGGGCTGCTCAGGAGCAAATCGCCCGCCTCGGCTCGCTTAACATAATCATAAAAACTGCTCAGCCGCCCGAAGATCAGAAAGCCACGGGCCAGCAGCAGATGCTTCGCGAATACGGCCTGACGTACGCTGATGCCGAGCGTTTTCACAACAGCATACCGGATGTTCAGGTCATAGTGCCGGTTCGCCGTCTTTCTCAACAGGCCTGGTATCGTAATCGCAAGATACCAATCGAGATAATCGGAACTGTCCCGTGGCATCTCGAAACCTCGCCTGTACGTTTGCTTAGAGGGCGGTTCCTCACGTCTTTTGATTTGGATTACAAGCAGGATATTTGCGTCATCGACGAAGCGGCTGTCAAAGAATTGTTCATATTTGACGACCCGATGGGCCAGGACGTTAAAATAGGAAAAGATTATTACAGGATTGTCGGTATTGTCACCGCACAAGGGAGCGCTTCGACAGCAAGTGTTCCTGAGGAAAAGGCCCCCTCGACAAACGGTCAGGGTGGAGCAAATGCCGGAAACATATATATTCCATTGTCGGCAGTTAAAGAGCGTTTCGGCGAGACGTCATTGCAGTTTAGCAGCGGTTCACGCAAAATAGAAAAAGTGCAATTGCAGGAAGTCATCATAAAAGTCAGCGATATAGGCAAAGTCCAATCGTCACGTGATATCCTTATCAATCTCCTGGGCCAGTTTCACAAGAAAAACGATTATCAGATAGTTGTGCCGCTTGAGCTTCTGCGCGAATCCGAACGCACCAAACGCATCTTCAGTGTCGTTCTTGGTTCAATAGCAGCTATTTCTCTATTAGTTGGCGGTATCGGCATTATGAATATTATGCTTGCTACAGTCAGCGAACGAACCCGTGAAATAGGTATCCGCAGGGCTCTCGGCGCGAAAAGAAAAGATATTATCTTTCAGTTCCTTTCCGAAACTCTTTTTCTTACGTTTGCAGGCGGCATACTTGGCATTTTCCTTGGTTGTATCATACCTTTTTTTGTAACTCGATTCGGAAATATGCCGACTGTAATCACCTGGATATCTCTGCTGCTTTCATTCGGCATATCTGGTATTGTTGGAATCGCCTTCGGCATGTATCCCGCCTATCGTGCCGCTAATATGGACCCAATTGAATCCCTTCGCCACGAGTAAACCCGCGAAACGCCCGTTCCTTTCTTCAGTTTGACAAATGTAGAGGCAGGGGGTATAATAACTGCCTGTTTTTAGGGGCAATCCCGATAAAAGCGGGATGCGGAAATTTATGCAGCTATTTTCCGGTCGTGCGAGAACGCTTGAGTCCGTCGTTGGCATGCTGATTTTGCTTGTTATGGTTGCCACAGCGGCCGGCATCTATATTGTTTCGCAGAATTATAATATGGCTCGGTTCGGCATCGCGTCGGGGTCTGGGCAGGAGAGCGGTGGTGATTTCCTGCCTGTCGGCAAAGCCGAGACATATAACAACGATAATCTTTACGAGAAAATCGACGGCAAGGCCCCTATGTATCAGGAAGCCGGCTTTGTCAAGCTGACCGCACAGCGGTTTGCCGCCAAAAGTAATTCCGAACTTGGATTTGAGCTTTATGTTTACGATATGAACAATGCGAAGAACGCCTTTTCGGTTTATAGCAGGCAGAAAAGGGCGGATGCGACTGACCTGAACGACTTGGGTGTGTCGGCGTTTGGGTATGTGGCGGGCAATGAGATTTGCATATCGCTTGGCAGAAATTATATCGAAATGATTGGCTCAGCCGAATCGAATGAGCTTGTTGACGGGATGGAAGGTATCGCTAAAGACCTGTCCGCCAAATTTAAGCCAACCGACAACGACAAGATAGTCGAATTGGGGTATTTCCCGCCCCAAGGCACGGTGGCCGGAAGCTGGAAATTACAAATTGATAACGCCTTCGGCTTCGATGGCCTGACCGATGCTTACTCCGCGACGTATAAGATTGGTGATAAAGCGGTTTCGATATTTTTCAGCAAACGCAAAAACGCCGATGAGGCGAAAGCAATCGCGAAGAATTATTATGATTTTCTCATAACCAATGGCGGCAAGGCGGTTACGGTTGACGGCGAAGTCCTTAAATCCGCCGGCGCATCGGTCGCGGATTTTTACGGGAGCTTTGAGATGGTCTTTTCGACGGGCGTATTTGTCGGTGGTGTTCACGAGGCGAATGACAAACAGGCGGCGGAAAAGGCAGCGGAAATTCTAATCGGCCGGTTGAAGGAAATCAATGACTGAACCAAACCAGATAAATTCCGCTCGCAGGCAACTGCTTATCCGCGGGGCGAAAGCGGCGGCTTCGATTGCCGCTGCTGTTGGCGTCGCACGCTGGCTTTATGACCCTAAAGGACCGGGAGCGAAAAACGAGGAAGTCGGCTTTTTGGGGACTTCCGTGAAGGGACTGTCTGATTTTTCGGTGCCGCGTAAAGACGGGCAGGTGATAAGCATCGTCAAAGGCCAGGACAGGGCAAAAACTGTAAACAAAGCGATTGAGCTTCTCGGCGGTATCGAGAGGTTTATAAAGCCGGGCGACGTTGTCGTAATAAAACCAAACGTCGGCTTCGCGACACCGCCTCTTCTTGGTGCTACTACGCATCCGGATGTTATTGCCGCTGTCGTGAAATTATGCTACGAGAAAAAGGCGAGCAAGGTCATAGTAACCGACAATTCAATAAATGACCCGGCGAGCTGTTTTACGATAAGCGGTATCAGTAAAGCTGCATCGGCAGCGGGCGCACAGGTAGTTATGCCAAGGGATTCGTATTTCAGTCCGCTTACGCTCGAGGGCGGCTCGTTGATTAAGGATTGGCCCATATACTGTGCCCCGTTTGCCAAAGCCAACAAGCTCATCGGCATAGCTCCCCTGAAAAACCATCACAGAAGCGTGGCGTCGATGACTATGAAAAACTGGTATGGTCTTCTCGGCGGCAGGCGAAATGTGTTCCATCAGGATATCAACAATATAATCGCCGAGCTTGCCATGCTCGTAAAGCCGACGCTGGTCATACTCGACGGCACGGTTACGATGATGACCAACGGACCTACGGGCGGTTCGGTGTCGGACCTGAAGAAAACAAATACGATGATTGTTAGCTGCGATATGGTCGCGGCGGACGCCTTCGGATGTTCACTGCTGAATCTAAAACCCGCGGATTTGCCTTATCTGGCAATCGCCGAAAAGGCAGGCGTCGGGACAGTCGATTACGAATCACTCAAACCATTGAGGGCCGAAGTAACCTGAAAATAATATGAAAATCACGACGGTTCGAAGAATAAACCAGTTGTTCTTTTTTGCCCTGTTTGTGTGGTTTTGCATCGTTACCACGGTCGGGGAAAAGTTCTGGCAAATCCGGAACTGGCCCATTAACTGGATTTTACAGATCGACCCTCTTGTTGCGCTCGGCACGATAGTATCAACCCGCAAATTTTACGGGCCTTTGCACTGCGCGATTGGAGTTGTCATTCTGACGATAATCTTCGGGCGGTTTTTCTGCGGCTGGATTTGCCCTTTTGGTGCGATACATCAGTTTGTCGGCTATCTGGGCAACCGGGGCAAAAAAGTCGCTGTGAAAATCCGGCTAAACATATACCGCAAGGCACAGTGTATAAAATACCTGATTTTGATTTTCTTCCTTGGGATGGCGGTGTTTCCCTCGCTGGCAGGCACTCTTCAAACAGGATTGCTCGACCCCATCCCGCTGGTAACCCGTTCGTTTCAGCTTATGTTACTTCCCATTTTTGACAGGGGCACGTACCTAACTTCGGTCAACGCGCGTTATTACGAGTTTGGCTGGCTGATATTCACCGTATTTGCAACAGCGGTACTGCTGAATCTTTTTATACCGAGATTTTACTGCCGGTTTATTTGTCCTACTGGCGCGTTTTTGGGAATCATAAGCAGGTTCTCGATTTGGCGCATCGGCAAGACCAAAAGCGAATGTATCAACTGCAAGATGTGCGAAAAGGCCTGCGAGGGCGGCTGCGAGCCGAGCGGCAATATCAAAATTGCAGAATGTGTGCTTTGCTTCAACTGCCGGGATGATTGCAAACACGACCTCATCGCTTATCAGACCTTGCCCTCACTTGCAGGTGAAACGCAGGTCGATGTTTCCAGAAGGGGGGTCGTGTTATCGTTTGTTAGCGGGATAATAGCTGCTCCCGCGACTCGGCTAAGCGGCAAGGTCGCCTCGAACTGGTACACCGGTGTGGTTCGCCCGCCCGGCGCTTTGGCTGAGCCGGAATTTCTGAAACGATGCCTCAAGTGTGGACAGTGTATGCGGGTTTGCCCGACGAACGTTATTCAGCCGGCCGGTCTGGAAGGCGGTCTCGAAGGATTATGGTCGCCGATACTTAATAACCGCATCGGCTCAAGCGGCTGTCAGTTGAATTGCGTCGCCTGCGGACAGGTCTGCCCGACTTCGGCAATCAGGCCGATTACTCTCGATGAAAAAAGAGGCCTCGGCGACTTTGCCTCCGCCGGCCCAATCAAACTCGGAACAGCATTCGTTGACCAGGGCAGGTGTTTGCCGTGGTCAATGGATAAGCCCTGTATTGTCTGCCAGGAAAATTGCCCCGTCAGCCCAAAGGCGATTTTCACGAAGGATGTTTTTACGACGGTCAGAGACAGCGTAGTTTCGATTAAGCAGGTAACGGAAAATACAATCGAGATTGACAGAGATATCCCCGCGGATAAATTCGCCACGGGCGATTATTATGTTCTTTTTGAGGACGGCAGCCGGCGCAAAATCTCCTCAAATACCGCTACTTCAGTAGGAATTTCCGAAGGCAAATTGCCCGCTGCTGCGGCGGGTAAAATCGAAATACAGGTGCGATTGCAGAAGCCCTGTGTGGATATCGAAAAGTGTATCGGCTGCGGCGTATGCGAGCACGAGTGCCCCGTCAGCGGCAAAAGGGCGATAAGAATTACCGCTGAAGGCGAAACCAGAAGCACAGACCGAAGATTGCTGTTATAATAGCAGAACAGAGTGAACAGAATGGAATTGACGAAGGTAGATAATAGTTGAACCTGTCTTTATAACATGAACGAAAAATGAGTTTCTTATGGAGAGTTATCAATGAGCAGCGAATTTAACAGAAGGAATTTTTTGAAGACAATCGGAGTGGCGGGTTTAGGTTCCGTTTTGGCGTCGAAAGCAAAAGCGGATTCAAATGAGCCGAATACAGCCGCTGGGAAACAGCAGAGTGAAACCCCACAGGTCCCCACGCGAAAATTCGGCAAGGCGGGACCGGATGTGTCGGCGTTGTCTCTCGGCGCCATACAGCTTATCGATAACCAGGTTATTCTTACAAGCTCTCTGAAATGGGGTGTAACCTACTGGGATACCGCTTCTGGCTACACCAACGGCAACAGTGAACTGTGCATTGGCAAGTTCCTGGCTGGCAGACCTGAGATGCGAAAGAAACTGTTTATCGCGACCAAGGCCTCGCACGCCAAGGGAGCAGCGGAAGTCGAAGGCCGGCTCCAGGAATCGTTAAAAAGAATGAATACCGATTACATTGATGTGTACTACGGCGTTCACGTTCTCGATAATATTTCGCAGCTTACAGAAGACCTCAAGCCCTGGGCAGAAAACGCAAAGAAAAAGGGCCTGATAAAATATTTCGGCTTTAGCACGCACAGCAATATGGCGAAAAATCTGTTAGAGGCATCAAAACTTGGCTGGGTTGACGCTATTTTGACAACGTATAACTTCCGTCTGACTAAAGACCCCATGATGCAAAAGGCGATTGATGCCTGCTATAAAGCGGGAATAGCGCTTACTGCAATGAAGACCCAGAAGAGCGTAAACGTCGAGACCGATGAGGACAAGAAATTGATTGAGCATTTTTCAGCGAAGGGTTTCACCGAGGGCCAGGCGAAGATAAAGGCCGTTATGGAAGATGAGAGAATTGCCGCTGTTACAGTCGGTATGAACAGCGTTGCTTTTATCAATGAAAACGTCGCCGCGATGCTCGACAAGACAAAACTGGCGCAGGACGACAAAGACGCTCTTGCCGAATACGCAAACGCAACGTGCTCCGGTTATTGTGCCGGCTGCTCCCATATCTGCGATGCTGCCTCCGGTGTGTCAAATATCAATGATGTCATGCGGTCGCTTATGTATCACAACAGCTACGGTGACACACAACTGGCGAAACAAACGTTCGCTGCTATACCCGCCGATGTAAGGGCGAGGTTATTGACGACCGATTATCGGCTCGCGGAACAACGTTGCCCGCAGCATATGCCGATTGCCCGGCTTGTCCGGGAAGCCGTCGAAAAACTTGCCTGATTAGCTATTTACGCGAGGAGAATTGAATGAGTGAAGTCAGCAGACGCGGATTCCTTAAATTTGCCGGCGCTGCCGGTATAGGTTCGGTTATCGGTTCGAAAGTTTTAGCGGGTTCGACCTCTTCGACAAGCTCACCGCAGACGGATTCGAACGAACCCAATGGGCTAAAAGAACAATCGATCCAACCGCTTGAATTGCCAAAACGAAAACTCGGCAAAACCGGTGTTGAAATCCCCTGTCTTGCGTTAGGCGTTGCCTTTAACGCAGTCGATAACCAGATTATTCTGCGCAAAGCCATCGACTTGGGTGTTACTTCATGGGACACCTCTTCTATGTATGAGAACGGCAACAGCGAGCTTGGTATTGGAAAATTCATCGAAAAAAAACCTGACGTGCGCAAAAAGCTGTTCCTGATGACCAAGGCATCATTCGCCAAGAACGTCGAAGACGTCGAAAAGCACCTTCAGGCAAGTATGGGGCGGATGAAGACCGATTACATCGACCTGTATTTCGGAGTCCACGGTCTGAGTAGTCCCGCACAGTTAAATGATGAAATGAAGAAATGGGCCGAGAAGGCCAAAGAGCGAAAGGCCATCAAATACTTCGGCTTCAGCACTCACGCCAACGTGGCTGGTTGTCTTATGGGGGCATCCAAGCTGGACTGGATTGACGCGGTGATGCCGATATATAATTTCCGGGTTATGCAGAACCAGAAGCTCGTTGACGCCGTCCAGGCCTGCTACGATGCTGGTATAGGCATAATCGCAATGAAGACACAGGCGCAAAAAGTTGAGAGCGATAACGACAAAAAACTAATGGAGCACTTCTCGGCAAAAGGATTCACCGAAGGGCAGGCCAAACTAAAATTTGTTCTCGATGACAAACGCGTTACAGCCGCCTGTGTCGGTAGAGAAAACACAGAGCACTTGCGACAGAACGTCGCTGCCGCGTTGGATAAAAAGAAGCTGACGCAGCTTGATAAAGAAGTGCTTGAAAACTACGCAGCCGAGACCTGCTCCGGCTATTGCGCCGGTTGCGCGAATATCTGCGATTCAGTTGCTGCCGGCGTTCCTGTCAGCGACATTATGCGATATCTTATGTATTATAACAGCTTCGGCGATACCCAAACCGCCCGTCAGCTTTTCGCGGACATCCCGCAGCAGACGCGCGACAAAATACTCACGGTTGATTACTCCGCGGCGGAGTCGCGATGTCCGCAAAGATTGCCTGTTGCCCGGCTTATGAGTCAGGCAATACGCACACTTGCCTGATTAGTAAAAACTCTGATTTTGGGCCGCTTAGTACCCATGGGCATCCGAAAAAATATTGTCATTTACTAAATCGTAACCTCCTTTTAATACAGCACTTATGACTGGCCATCCATTTTTTATTTGGTTCTGATTATCCCTTGGATTACAATACAACAGTAGAGAGGTAGTGGTGTTAAGGTTTTGGCTTCGGCGAAGTTGGTGTGATGAGAAGGTTTTATTACAACGTGTGGTATCCTTTCACAGTTAATAAAAGAAGGATACTTATCCTTACAATCGCGACGTATATCGCTTTGTGTTGAAAGTAGTAAAATCTTTGTCGACTTTTCTCCGACCGCTCTTGGTGAGCGGTTTTTTTATGCGCTCATTTCTCCATTTCTCAAGGATTGACACTTCGCGGCTCCCGATTTAAGCTTATCGCCTAAAGAACCATTAGTTAAACTGGAAAGGGATTGCCAATGATAATCGTAACAGGCGGTGCGGGCTTTATCGGCTCAGCGTTAATCGCGGCTTTGAATAAACGCGGTATCGACGATATTCTTGTTGTTGACCGGCTCGGCAACGACCAGCGGTGGAAAAACCTTGTCAACCTGCGTTTTGCCGACTACCTGGACAAAGAAGAATTCCTTGAAATGGTGGCCGAAGACGTGGTCAGCTTCTCCGCGGATGCCGTCTTTCACCTTGGCGCCTGCTCATCGACTACCGAGACAGATGTGTCATTCCTTATGGAGAACAATTTCGAATACACCAGACAACTTGCCCAGTGGACGACCGAGGAGGGAATTCGATTCATTTACGCCTCCAGCGCCGCCACATACGGTGACAGAGAAAACGGCTTTGTCGACGATGAAGATAAAATCGAAACGCTCAAACCCCTCAACCCTTATGGCTATTCGAAACAGTTATTTGACCTCTGGGCAAAGAGGAACGGGCTGCTCGGAAAAATCGTGGGGCTAAAATACTTCAACGTCTTCGGGCCAAACGAATATCACAAAGCCGATATGCGAAGTTTTGCCCTCAAGGCCTTCGAGCAGATAAACACAACCGGCAAGGTGCGTCTCTTCAAATCTCACAGGCCCGATTACAAGGACGGCGAGCAGAAACGCGACTTCCTCTATGTCAAAGACGCGGTTGATATGACGCTTTTCTTTTATGATAACCCTGATACATCCGGCATATACAATCTTGGCGCAGGCGTCGCTCGTTCCTGGAATGATTTGGCGAAGGCGGTATTCGCCGCGATGGGCAAAAAGCCGAATATCGAATACATCGATATGCCCGACTCTGTCCGCAATCAGTACCAATATTTCACAGAGGCCGACATTACCAAACTCCGAAACATCGGCTACGAAAAGCAAATCACCTCTCTTGAAGAATCTGTCATGGATTATGTTACACAATATCTTGCGCAGGGCGCATACCTGAGTGGGACGTAAATTATATGCCGTTTCATTTCGGGCCAGATGTTTTGCTCAGGTCGGCCAGCGTTTCAGGCGGCGGTCAGTCATAACAGGTATAGGCGTTGCAAATCCCCTCAGGCAGGCGTATAATCGCCCCATCTTGTTCGCCGACGGCGAATTTATTGATTTTTATGAGGATTTTTTGCGATGCAGATTCCGGAACAGTTGAAATTACTCAAACGCGGCACGGCTGAGATTTTCACCGAGGCCGAATTGGCTGAAAAGCTCGCTAATGCCGCCAAAGATAAACGCCAACTCCGAGTAAAGCTTGGCCTTGACCCCACAAGCCCCGATATTCACCTGGGTCATACCGTTGTGCTTCGCAAGATGCGCCAGTTCCAGGACATGGGCCACAAAGCCGTGTTGATTATCGGCGATTATACCGCCCGCATTGGCGACCCCACGGGCCAGAACACTACCCGTCCGATGCTTTCGCCCGAGCAAATCGATAAAAACGCAAAGACATATTTCGAACAGGCGGGCAAAATTCTCGATACTTCCTCCGACAAACTTGAGGTTCGGCATAACTCCGAATGGCTCGCGTCCCTTCATCTTGCCGACATAATTAAACTTGCCGGCAATATGACCGTTGCGCGTATGCTCGAACGCGATACGTTTGAGATTCGTTATAAGAAGGGCGACGCGATAGGCGTCCACGAATTTTTGTATCCGCTTATGCAGGGCTATGATTCGGTTGCCATAAAAAGCGATGTCGAACTCGGCGGCACAGACCAGACCTTCAATAATCTCGTGGGCAGAGACCTTCAGCGAGTCAATAATCAGTCCCCGCAGATTGTTATTACCTGTCCCATTCTCGTCGGCTTAGACGGCAAAGAGAAGATGAGCAAATCGAAGGGTAATTACATAGGCGTAACAGATGAGCCCAAAGATATGTTCGGCAAGGTGATGAGCATATCTGATGATATGATGGCAAATTACTTTACGCTGCTTACCGACCTGCCCGCTGAGAAAATCGCTGAGCTGACTAATTCGCAAAAGACACATCCCAAAGAGGCGAAAGTTCTGCTCGCAAAGGCGATTATCTCCCAGTTTTACGATGCAGCAGCTGCGGATTCGGCTGCGGAACAATTTGAGAAGGTCTTTGCTCAAAAGCAACTGCCTGATGAGATGCCTGAATTCAAGTTACCTGCTGAGCCGATTTCGGTTAAGCAATTGTTACTTGCCTGCAAATTAGTCGAAACAGGCGGCGACGCCAAGCGTATGTGCTCGCAATCGGCCGTAACTATTGATGGGCAGAAAGTTACTGACCCGAATGCTCAAATCACTCCCGCAAACGGGATGACGATACAGGTCGGCAAACGCAAATTCGCAAAAATTAAAGTGAATTAAACTTCGGCGAAATGAAAGTATCGAGGTTTGGTCAAAAGATAAAACGCAGGTCTGGTATCAGCCAGTTAATGGTTGATATGGGCGAGGGGCTAAAGGCCGGCGTTGATGTCCTGATGCTCGGAGGGGGTAATCCGTCACATATACCGGAAGTGGACCGGGTCTTTCGACAGTGTATGAGTGGGCTTCTTGCGAAAGAAGGCGCATTCGAAAAAGCGGTCGGAGATTATGACCCGCCGCAGGGCAACAGGGAATTTATTGAGGCAATCTGCGAATTATTGCGAACTGAGTGTGGGTGGAATATCAAGCCGGGCAATATCGCTCTTACGGCTGGCAGTCAGTCGGCGTTTTTCATACTCTTCAATATCTTCGCGGGCGAGTTTGAAGATGGCTCAAAAAAGAAAATTTTACTTCCGCTTGCTCCCGAATACACCGGCTATTGCGACGTAGGTTTTACCGATGGTTTATTTGTGGCGAATAAGCCTGATATCGAGCACATCGATGAGCATATTTTCAAATATCACGTGGATTTTGACCGGCTTAATGTAGGTGAGGATATTGGTGCGATATGTATTTCAAGGCCTACCAACCCTACGGCCAACGTTCTGACCGATGCCGAAGTTGCCAAGCTTGATTCGCTTGCGCGAGCCAAAGATATTCCGTTGATTATCGACAACGCATACGGCGCACCTTTTCCGAATATAATCTTCACCGAGGCAAAACCGCTTTGGAATGAAAACACGATTGTGTGTATGAGCTTGTCGAAGTTCGGATTGCCTGCGACGCGGACGGGTGTTGTCATCGCTCGCGAAGAAATTATCGAAATGGTCTCGGAGATGAATGCCGTGATGAGCTTGAGCACAGCCAGTATCGGCGCCGCGATTGGGACTGAGCTTGTGCGGACAGGCGAGCTGGTTCGGCTGAGTAAAGAAGTGATAAGACCTTATTACCAGGACAAGGCAAAATGGGCAGTTGCGAAGATTTGCGGACTGCTCGACGGGATTGGTTTTCATATTCACAAGCCCGAAGGGGCGTTCTTCCTATGGCTCTGGCTGCCCGGGTTGAAGATTACCGATGCTGAATTATATCGGCGGCTGAAGAAACGCGGTGTTCTCATAGTTCCCGGTCATTACTTTTTCCCCGGACTCGAAGACAACTGGGAGCACAAACAGCAGTGCATCCGAATAAGCTATGCCCAGGATGTTGATAAGGTCGAAGCGGGCCTGAAAATAATAGTCGAAGAAATCAGGATTGCGCATAAGCAAGCGTAGCCAGAATAATCTGATATCTCCCCCAAGGTGATAATTCTAAAACGCCCGGCTTTTGCGATTAAATCTTGTCCCGAAGCAGCTGAACAGATAGCCCAGGACGAAAGTCATCACCGTGCCTGCTACTATCAGCCAGCTCCAGGCCAGTTTGATGTATCCGCCATGAGACAGCAGCAGAAGGGCCGCCATAGATAATGCGCTTATAATCATTGCTGCTGCATTACCGACATTGGCTTTGCGTTTTGTTAATACGCCCAGCAGGAAAATACCAAGCGTGGCGCCGCCCGTCAAAGACATTATTTCAAAAGCAAACCAGAGAATGTTTTCCACCGGCTGGCACGCGAAAGCGATAATCGCCAGTATCAGGCCGAACGTAACCACTCCCATCCGGGAAACGAACAAATAATGGCCCTCTGTCGCGGATTTTTTAATCAGCGGTCGATAGATATCCGTTACAAACGACGAAGACAGCGAGCTTAACGGCGAATCGATGCTGGCTAATACAATCGCCGAGAGCATCAATCCTTTTAATCCGACGGGAAGAGAATATGTTACGAAGTGCGAGAAAACCTCTTTGGTTTTTTCAGGCGCAGGCACGCTGGGGTTTTGCTGGTAGAAAACATAAAGCAATGTCCCTATTCCCAGATACAAGCATAGAATGGGCAAACCTACCAGTATGGTAGAAATAATTGTCTTCTGACTTGACCTGCGGGTTTTCACGGTAAGCAATCGCTGCATCAACTCCTGGTCGGTTCCGAATATGGCCAGACCTATGAAAAACGCGTTGGCGGTACCTGCCCAGAAGGTCGTCGGGTTATTGAGGTCAAAATCGAATTTGAAGATACTCAGCCGGCCCGCCTCATTGGCGATATGCCATGCGGATGACAGGCCTCCCTGAATTTTAAGCAGAAGATAAATAAATAACATGCTGCCTGCCAGGAAGAAAATCGTTGTCTGATACGCGCCTGCCCAAACCACCGCTTTTATTCCGCCGAACGCAATGAAGGCGATGCTTACCATCGTAAACACCAATAGCGTTGTCGCCAAAGGCCAGCCCAGAATTATCCCAACTCCCAGACACGCGGCATATAATCTGACGCCGGATGCTATCAAACGTGTGATAAAAAAGAAAATCGAGCCGGCGTACTGTGTCTGGGGTCCGAAACGATGCCTGAGAAATTCGTAAATACTCGTGCAGTTGTACTGGTAAAACACCGGGATGAACAAAAACGCCACCATAATTCTCGCGGCTGCCGAACCAATAAAAAACTGAAGATACTGCCAATTTTCGCTATAGGCGGTTGCGGGCACGCCGATAATCGTCAGTGCGCTTACTTCTGTTGCGACAAAAGACAGGCAAGCCACTATCGAGGGGACTTTTCGTCCGCCGATAAAAAAATCTTTTGTATCTTTTTCTTTGCGCCCGAAGATATAGGAAATAACAAAAAGAAGGATAATCGCCAGGCCTACCTCTATTAAATCAATCCGGCCAAGTGTTCCTGAGATTTGGTGCACTGTAAGAAAGTCGTTCATGCGCCTTCCTTAATGGCTCTTCTCAACAACTGTCCGCATTCATCGAGGATGGCAAGGGCCTGTTGCAGATTAACTTTGCGGAAGTGCATTACGATTGCGGCTTTGACTTTTCCCCCGGCACGTTCGAGCAACTTGACGGCCTTCGCGCGGGAAAGTCCCGTCAGTTGAACAACGATTCTTTGAGACCTGTCGCGCAGTTTCTGATTTGTCGCGTTGAGGTCAACCATTAAATTCCCGTACACCTTGCCCATTTTTATCATTGCGGCTGTTGTGAGGATATTAAGTACGAGCTTGGTGGCGGTGCCTGCCTTCATTCTGGTTGAGCCGGTAATAATCTCCGGGCCGACAACCGGATTGATAATGATTTTTGCGTGAATATCCCTGATGCCTTCAGCCGAGCAGGTAATAAAGATTGTGCCCGCCCCGATTTGCATCGCCTGTTTCAGTGCGCCTCGCACGTAGGGGGTCAGCCCGCAGGCGGCAATTCCAACAACTGTGTCCCTGTTGCAAACCCCGCGTTTAATTATTGCCTTGGCTCCTTCATTCGCGTTGTCCTCCGCCCCCTCGATTGACCGAACAAGTGCGCGTTTGCCTCCCGCGATAATTCCCTGCACTAACGTCGGTCTGACGCCGAAAGTAGGGGGGCATTCCGAAGCGTCGAGAACGCCCAGCCGACCGCTTGTCCCCGCGCCGACGTAAAATAATCGGCCTCCTTTCCGAAAATGCTCGACTATCATATCAACCGCCTCGGCTATTTTTTTACGTTCTTTGCCGACGGCCTGCGCAACCAGCATATCTTCGCTGTTGATTAGCTCGACTATTCCGATTGTCGATAGCCGGTCGATATTTTTACTTCTCGGGTTGCTGTGCTCAGTCGTCGGAAGTGGTCTGTGCTTTTTCATTATGCGGGTATAATCTTTCCTAAAACCAATGGTTGTGCTGCTCCCGTTGCGCCGGGAACGTTGTTTGGCTCGCCTTTAATGGTCGCGTATGCGAGAATCGCGAATGAAATCGCCTCTTTGGCGTCGCAGCTGATTCCAAAATCGTCACTTGCCAAAATCCTGCTTTTACCAAGACCCTGCCGCAGCATTTTGACCAAAGTCGAATTATGTGTGCCGCCTCCGCACAATATTACTTCATCAGGCATTTGAGACAAGAACTTTCGATATGCCCGGATGATGCTCTCGGCGGTAAACGCGGTAATAGTCGCTATAATGTCTTCGGCTGGTGTCGATTTTTTCTTCATCTTTCGATATAACGCGTTGCAATACCTGCTGCCGAATTCCTCTCTGCCTGTTGATTTTGGCGGGCGCAGGCCCAAAAACGGATGCTTCAGCATATCATCGAGGGTTGCTTTGTCGATTGTGCCTTGTGCCGCGATTCTGCCTCCGCGGTCAAACTTTTGTTTGCCTTTGCTTATGATTGAAACGATTCCGTCTATTATCATATTGCCGGGGCCTGTATCGAAGGCGATTATGTCATCTGGTAGGCAACTCGCCGGCAGGGAGGTAACGTTTGCGATGCCGCCGATATTCTGGACGGCTCGATTGCGACGTTTATCGCGAAACAGGAAATAATCCGCAAACGGCACTAACGGCGCACCCTGTCCGCCAGCAGCCATGTCCCTGGGCCGAAAATCCGCCACCGTTGTTATGCCTGTTCGCTGGGCGATTATCGATGGCTCGCCTATTTGCAGGGTTGACCGGACGGTCTTCTTGCCGAAACGCCTGCCTTTGGGGTTATGGTAAATGGTCTGGCCGTGAGAACCAATCAAATCAATCGTATCGAGGTTGATACCACTCTTTTTACATAACTTGAAAACCGATTCGGCGAAGACCTCGCCAAGCACAAAATTCAAATGGCAAACATCGGCCACGTTGCACGATTCCGCTCCGCAGAGTTGAAGAATATCTCGACGTAACGCCGCAGAATAAGGGAACGTATCAAACGCCCGCACACTCACTTTTTTATTATCGATATCAATAATCGCCACGTCAACGCCATCAACAGACGTGCCCGACATTAAACCTGCGACGCGCATTCTCGATTTTTGTGAAAGCTCAACTATTCGGCTCTTTGTTTTCATCACAATATTTTTTTCAACTCATCTTCGGCGAGATTAAATAATCGCATATTATCATTCAGTCGCGAAACTTTGTTGCGTGTCAGCCATAGTTCCTTGAAAGTTGTCCCGATATCGTGCATTTGTTTGCGTAACTGTCGCAGTTCGTAATTTTTAACGTTTTGCCCCGAGCGAAGCGCCTTTGCTGCCAATGCCCTTTTGCTTGCTAAGCAATCCATACGCGAGGCCAGCTTCAATTCCCGCAATGCCAGTTGTTCAAAATTCCCCGTTGATTTTATATCTACCGGCCAGAGATTATCGCCGGATAACTCAATCGCTATTTGGCGCAGACCTTCTTCGCTCATCAAATCAATTGCGCTGCATTCTATTGTTTTGTCCTGCAGTATCGGCTCAAAGAAGGACTGAAACAGCAACGATTTATTCGGCGAAGTTTTGCCACAGGTTATATAGGTGCTGCCAAGCAATCTTATCGCCTTGGACATACACTTATCTTTCTGGCCGAAGGCGTGACAGCAGAAATTTTCGGTGAACTTGGCGTTATCGACGGCTTTACCATTCCACGCGTTGGCGGCCCCGTGTGCAAAACTGTGCAAACTAACTCCTAGGAAATTGCGATGCCCCTGGTCGCCCCAGTCCGTATTCAGCAGTCCTTCCGCGTGATATTTACGGCCCGCATCGGCAAAATTGGTTACGTTACCCATCGAGTTGGGCAGGCGTGTTCCGTGCGTCAACCAGCCGCTCGTCCCCGGACAAACCATAAACGATAGCCCCGAGTTTGCGATTTCTCTGGTTCTGGCGATGTTTGCCCCGTTCTGTTCATACTCCCAGTTGAGCAGGACTATGTCCCGCGGCAATTTACCTAACAATTCCGGATGGTTCAATATAATGTCCGCCCAAGCGTTCATTCGCTTGCCGTGTTTTTCACAAAGATGATGAATCTTCAGGAGGAAATTGAGGTAAACTTGCCCTGTTCCTATGCGAAGTGTTTTTTTCTCGCTGCGACCTTTTCCAAGCTCCCATGTCTCGTCGCAGCAAACGTTGAAGTCATCCGCCTCAAAAAGCGGCACAAACTCGCTGTAAAGTTCCGCGACAAGTTTGATTGCGTCCGGGTCGATAGGGCAAAGGGTTGTGCCTCCCGGAAATCCGCGAAACCCCGGCTTTTCGCCTAAGTGTCTGTATTTCGGCAGGGATAGAATTTTCTCGAAATGTCCGAAACTTGAAAGCGAACCAACAAGTCGAATATGGTGCTTTTTGCAATGTGCCTGAAGAGAAAGGATTTCCTCCGGTGTGAAAGGGCTGTAACCCTTTCCGATTTCAGGATGCTTCTTAAAAGTGAATACGTTTTCAACGTAAAGCTGTATTTCGTTTATTTTCCAGTGCGAAAGCCACGTGGCCAGTTCTTTCAGCGTATCAAGTTTGGGTACTTTCCCTCTTGAACAGTCGAGATATACGCCGCGTCTGCGAAAATCCGGCTCATCTTCTATTTTGCACAGGGGCAGGACATTCCCGTATATCGCCGTCATCTCGCGCAATGTTTGCAGGGCATAATATGCGCCTGCGTCCGTTTTCGCATGGATTTCGATGCCTGTCTGAGTAATCGTTAGACGGTACGCCTCGCTATTGGTAATGCTTTTATCGCGATATATTCTTAACGCTGCCTGCCTGGAGGAATCGCTGGTTATATTCGCGTTGAGATGATGCTTCGACAAATCACAGCCAAGCTGTTTGAGGCCGATTGCGTTAGCCATATTTGAACAGACAAAGACCGGCCGACCGGGCCAGCGGAAAAATCCTTTCCGAAGACCAATCTTCTTTACCGGAACCACTAATTTGGCAAAATGACCTTCATCCTTGATAGCCATACCGTCAGTATAGCACGACCCCAGCATTCGCCGCAAGTTGCCATACCGTCGCCTGTTTTTTTAACGTGGAACTATGTGATATCGAAGGCCTGCCGAAGAAAACAAAAAATGGAGACGAAGGGAATCGAACCCTCATTCCCGCGATGCGACCGCGGTGTGCTCCCGTTACACCACGTCCCCATTATTCTATTTACTAAAACTGCCACTTATCATAGCAAACTGTATTCTTGACTGGCTCCCGTGTAGTTTGCCTGGAACCCTTCTCGGGATAGCCAAGTGCCATCAGTTCAATTATAGCAATATCTTTTGGAATTGCCAGAACCTGTTTGACCTTTTCGGCATCAAATGAGCCGATCCAGCAGGTCGCCAGATCCAGTTCCGTCGCCATCAGGGCGATATGCTCCAGCGAGATTGATACGTCAATCGGAGCAATTTGCTGGCCGCATTTCATCGTATCTTTGCAGACGCTGCAGGCGGTGATAATCGCGCCGGCCTGTCCAAACGTATCCTGATGATTTGTGCAGCCGGCAACCTGCTGCTTTATTTTTTTGTCGGTTACTACAACAAATCGCCAGTCCTGCAGGTTTTTGGCTGATGGCGCCTCTCTAGCCGCCTCAAAAATCTGGTCGAGCTTGTCCTGCTCCACCGGCTTATCAATATAAGCCCTGCACGAGTATCTCTTTTTAATTACCTCAAACACCGTCATAATGTGCCTCCGAATAATTGTTTTCAATATCGAATACGAGTATAAACCATCAATGATATTGACGCAAGCGCCCGGGAAGAGTATCCTAACTCTAATTGAATCGGGCGGTTAGCTCAGTTGGCCAGAGCGCGTGCCTTACACGCACGATGTCACAGGTTCAAGTCCTGTACCGCCCAGTATTCATCCTGCACGCTTCTCGGCGATATGCTCATGGTTTTCCAGCCGGGCCGGCAAATGTAATTTCGTTTGATTTGGCGGTTCTGCGTTTTGCAATCTCTCTGTGAGCGGCGAGGACATCCATTGTATATTCGATAGTCAGGTCTTTTTCCCGCTGTGCAATATCTCTGTGCCATTCGGCGAAGGCCTTGGTCTGCTTATCGATTTCGTTGGCGTCTAATATGCCGATGTGTTCTGCCTTTTGCTTTTCAAAGTCATCCAGCAACCTGACGAAAATGTCCTTTTCCATTCGCAGGTCTTCCAGTTTCTGGCTCGTTATGCTCAGGTCTTCAATGGCGATATCAAATCGGGAAACAGGCCGGGGATTGTCCGGTGCTTTGCAGCCGGTGATTATCAGCAGGTATAGAATGATAGCTGTTCTTCTCATTGTTGAACCTCACCTGTGTTTGAACGGAACTGCCGTAACATTATATGTTTTCATAGTCCTGAATCAAGTCCAAACTGCGGTGTTTGACGCGACCGGTTTCATCAGTTATAATCCCGGCGGCGTTAACGCTAACACATAGTAAATTACGTTTTGAAGGCGCATTGAATTATGATTAAAAATACGGTTGTTGATGTTTTTCGGCCCGATGAAAAAATTTCGGCGGTTTTGTATGACGCGATGGTTATCATTTGCGGCGCATTAATACTTGGCCTCAGCGCGCAGGTGAAAGTGTATCTCCCGATTAGCCCGGTTCCGATTACCGGCCAGACCTTTGCTGTTTTGATGCTGGGTGCGCTGCTTGGCTCTAAGCGGGGTGTTCTGGCGATTCTCGCTTATCTTGTCGAAGGGATTTTGGGGCTGCCTGTTTTTGCCGGCGGAATGGGGCCGGCGACTTTGATTGGTCCGACGGGCGGTTATCTTGTCGGCTTTATTGCCGTGGCGTATGTGGTCGGCAAATTAGCCGAAATGGGCTGGGACAGGCGTGTCAGCACAACCATAGCCGCGATGCTCGCGGGCGAAATCGTGTTATATGTGTTTGGCGTGTGCTGGCTTGCGATTATGACCAATATCAGGATTGCGTTAACGGTCGGCCTTTATCCTTTTATCGTTGGGGATGTTCTCAAGGTGGTTCTTGCCGCGGCTGTTTTACCGGCCGGCTGGAAGCTGCTGAATTACCTGAAAATCAAAAGCACGCAATAACAGGCGGTGAACGATAAATCGACTACTTTGCCCCTGCATCGGCGTTTTGCCTATACAGCGTATCCAGCTGGTTTTCGATTTCATTCAAGTTATTCTGGACGCCTTCTATTTCGACTTTGGACGGCGACAATTGTCCCTTGGTGGTCGTCAGTTCCGACTGAATGGCATCGAGGTTTTGTTTCGTTTTGCTCAGGTCGCCTTGGATTTTTTCCATGTCGGTTTTCGACGCGGCGATTCGATTCTGAATGCGGGCAAATTCCGCTTTTGCGCTTACAATCTGTTCCTGCATAGATTGCAAACTCTGATGTGTGCTGGTCATTTCGTTGTATTTGTTCTGGATGATTTTGTATTCGGCGTTAAGGTCGTCCAGCTTTATCTTTGTGGACATATAAAGCCAGAAGAGGCCGACTATGATGACCATAGTAACAGCGGCCAGAACTATGGAGAAAATTTTGGAGGAGGTTGTTGCGCGAGACACAACAGGTTTGCGGGTGGTTTCTGAAACGTTCTCGTTTTCAAATTCGATCAACTCCTCAGGGGAAACATCCACGACGAATTTTTGTCCCTTGAATTTTCTTATCTGGATGGCACCGAGCTGACCCTGCTGTTCGACTATGTCGCTGGGGATTCCCTCTCGTGTGGCGTATTCATTCAGGGGGACGAGATTCCGTTTGAAATGCGAAGACGATTCGGCTTTCTGCACGGCCGTATCACCTTCGGTCATTTCATTTTCCGGCTTTGAATGTGAATTTGTCTGGTTAGTATCCATACTTTCCACTTACATCCTGTGACCATATAAGTGATTACAATCTACCAGCGATTAATGTAAATTGCCAGAAAAAACTGGCCGGAAAGTTGGCGAGAAGATTATTCATCTCCCAATCAGACAACAACTGTTTTTATGCCCAAAAGCTTATTTTTTATCGGGACCGCTGTTTGCCAAATCGTCGAGCGTATCAAGAACCATCGGTATGTGAACATAAGCAGGTCCGCCCCCCATTACAACCGCTACCGATGCGGCTTCGAGAATTTGCTGCCGGGTAGCTCCGTACTCTAAGCATTTTTGCACGTGTGAACGGATGCAGGGCGGGCAGTGTGAAGCTACGCCTATGCCCAGAGCGATTAATTCCTTTTCCTTTACGGTCAATGCGCCGTCTTTCATCACTTTTTGAAATAGTCCGCCGAAGCCCTGCAATGTGTCAGGAATCTCGGCCTTCATTTTATCCATATCCGTTTTGAACTTCCCGAAAAATTCTCTTGTCTTGTCCATTTTAAATCTCGCAGTATTATGTAATTTCAGATTTTCTTAAACGCCTCGCCAAGCGACTCAATAACATCTGTTGCGATTAAACTTATTTGTCCGAATTTCTTTGCTGCTATGTCTCCGGCCAGCCCGTGGACATAAACGCCAAGCACCGCTGCATCAAAGTTGCTCAACCCCTGACCAACCAGTGCGGTAATTATGCCTGTCAGGACATCGCCCGTTCCGCCCGTAGCCATGCCGGGGTTGCCCGTTTTATTCACATATAGTTTTTCGCCGTCAGTAACTACCGTGCCTTTCCCTTTAAGTACGACGGTCGTCCCGGTTTTGTTTGCCATTTGTATTGCCTGGATTTTTCTGTCAGCGGGCAGGGGGATTCTGAAAAGTCCCGCCCATAGCCGTTTCATTTCACCCGGATGGGGCGTCAAAATAATGTTAGCTTTGTTTTTACTCGACCAGTCATTTATTTTGCTCAGGTTATTCAGCCCGTCGGCATCAATAATCAGATGCAATCCTTTTTGCTCTAACAGCCGTTCAAGCACCGAGGATACGCCCTGCGTAATGCCAAGTCCCGGTCCGAAGGCAATACAATCGTTGTCGGGGATTAAATTGAGAATTGTGTTAATGGCACTTGCAGCGATTCTGCCCGCGTTATCTTCGGGCAAAGGGATGGTTGTGAAGGATGGCTCTATTGACGCGACAATCGGCAGAATGCTTTTAGGTGTCGCCACTCGTACCAGTCCCGCGCCTGCTCGCAACGCAGCCCTTCCGGCAAGAGCCGCCGCTCCGCTCATACCGATGCTGCCCGCGATAATGCAAATCTTGCCGAAATCGCCCTTATGTGCGTCCGCCGCACGTCGTTTTAGCCGGGGGATTTTCGTTACTGTCCGCATAATGACCTCAATCTTATTTTTCGTCAATTTTTTTGTTTATTAGTGTTGCGGTTACAGCCGCGGAAAAACCGTTGTCGATATTTACGACCGTAACGCCCGATGAGCAACTGTTAAGCATCGTCAAAAGGGCGGAAAGCCCTTCGAAACTTGCGCCGTATCCAACGCTCGTCGGCACGGCTATTACCGGGCAGCTTACGAGTCCGCCCACAACGCTGGCAAGTGCGCCTTCCATTCCCGCAACTACGATTATGACGTTGGCTTGTTGCAGTTTGGGCACGTGAGAAAGCAGTCGGTGCAGGCCTGCGACGCCAACGTCGCAAACCAGTTCCGTTCGCTGGCCCATAATCTCCGCGGTAACTTTGGCCTCGCTGGCGACGGGCAAATCTGCTGTGCCCGCGGTTACTATCGGAAGAACAGATTTCGATGGTGTAAGCTTTTTTTGTTCGAAAACGATTGCTCTTGCTGCTTTTTCATATCGTGCGAGGGGAAATTGCCCCGTTTTTGCGATTGCTTCAAAGACGTCTTCTCCTGCCCTTGTAGCTAAAACGTTATTGCCCTTTGCCGCAAGCGCAGTGAAAATCTTGATTATCTGTTCGATTGTCTTGCCTGGACAGTAAATCACCTCAGGAAAACCCTGGCGGATATGACGATGGTGGTCAACGCGGGCAAAACCGAGGTCTTCGTAAGGCAAATGGCGAAGTTTCTCAACCGCTTCGTCGATTGTGACATCGCCGTTTTTTACCTGCTGCAGCAACTGTTTTAACTGTTCCGGCTGAATATGATTACTCCTTAACCGTTTGCCTTTGGTTCAAGCGTCAGGTCTGCGAACAGACCCGCTTTATATTTATGATACGCAAGCGAAGCTACCATAACCGCGTTGTCGGTGCAATATGCTTTCGGGGCTACCAGCAGCTTTTTCGCCGGCGTATATGATTCGCACATCTTCGCAAGGGCGGCCCGCAATGAGCTGTTTGCCGCGACGCCTCCGCCCAATAAAACGGTCTTTGCCCTTACATTGTCGATTGCCCTTTGGGTTTTTTCTATCAGCACGTCAACCACTGCCGATTGAAACGACGCCGCTATATCTGCGATTTCCTGCTTGCTCATCGAATCGACTTTGGATTGCCCCTTCATTTTCTGTCTCCGGCAGTGATAAAGCACAGCCGTCTTCAGGCCGCTGAATGAAAAATCAAGCGAATCCGCCCCCAGCATCGAACGCGGAAAATCTATCGCGCGTGGATTGCCCGTTTGCGCCGCATTTTCAATCGAGGGGCCGCCTGGGTAGGGCAGTTTCAAAATCGTGGCGACCTTGTCGAACGCCTCGCCCGCTGCGTCATCGATACAGCGACCAATCAGTTTCAATTCGAGAGGCGATTCGCATTCGTAAAGACAGGTATGCCCGCCCGATACAATCAGCGCAATTGCTGGAAGTTGCAAATCCTGCTCCGCTATCATTGCCGATTGCAGATGTGCGTGAAGATGATTGACCGCTATCAATGGTTTATTCCAGGCCATGCTCAATGTCTTTGCCGCTGTTACGCCCACAACCAGTGCGACAGCCAGCCCCGGCTGGTTTGCGACCGCGATTGCGGCGATATCCTCTTTGCTAACGTTGGCTGTTTTGAGCGCCTCGGTTATCACGGGGTATATATTCTCGATATGGGCGCGCGAGGCGATTTCAGGCACGACCCCGCCGTATTTTTCGTGCAGTTTGGCCTGAGAGGTTACAATCGATGATTTGACGGTTTTGCCGTCGGCGACAACCGCCGCGGCTGTCTCATCGCAGCTCGTCTCGATACCCAGTATGTTAATTGATTTGTCGGTCATTAAAGGGATATTAGCCCAACGGCAGGGGACTGTCAACGTGGACGGGCGAGCATAAGGATTTGCTTGCAGACGCTTTTGCAGACGTGAGGCAGCGAAAATCTGATTGGAATCGGCTTGGCTAATACAAAGTCGGTGCAGACGGTTTTAGGGAATGTGTCGCCTGCGATTTCGATATCGTCAAAATTTGCACAGCCACCTGCAGCGAGCCCTGTCGAGCCGAAACCGATTTGTTTTGCGGCTTTGACTATGGGCAGTGATTCCGGCGATAAATTTATCAGTTTGCTGCATACTATTTCACAGGCAATCGGCTCTGTTCCTCCGATTATCCAGCCCAGCGGCTTTGCTCTGCCGCTGATTGGCCCCGGGCCGTCCATCGCGATTATGCCGTCGATAATGGTCAGGGCGGGGTTTAATAGTTTGTATATTTCGATGAGCAACTTGCAGAATTTCTTTTCATTGCCGCCTTTTGCGAAATGCCAGTACGCCTTCCACTTGCCGCTTACACAGCCGAACATATTCTTTACTGCGAATGTTGCCACAAGCTGCTGATGCGCCTTGAATTTCGGCAGGTTGATAATTTTATCGGCATCAAGGGCAACCGAGCTTATACCGACATCGACGCCGGCTATCTGACGTTTTACCGGCTTATCTAACTGCCTGACGGGGACACCCAGTTTCTTCAGCGGCTCTTCGAGTCCCAGTACGTTGACGCATTTAAAAACATCTCCCCACGCCGGCGAATCGCCGACAAATGGCTTTGCCCCCAAATCCTTAAGTATCCTGGCGGTTTCTATTATGACCGCGGGGTCGGTTTGTGTGGCGCAATGACGGGGCTTCGGGGCAATAAAGTTTGGCTTCAGAAGGACGCTGTCGTTTCTTTTCACGAATCGTCCGATTCCGCCCAGAAGTTCGAATTGTCTGGCGATTGCCTCGGCAACAACAGGTTCTCTGTATTCGGTGCAGTGTGTCAGCGCTACTATCGGTTTTATCGGCATGACTAAAAAATCGATACGCAGACCAGCAAATAAACCGTAATGACCGGCTTGAGCCCGCTTTTGGTAAAGAATCGGCCCGCCGCCGTGGTTTCATCCGGATTGTATTCTCGCGGGCTTAGCAGGACAAAATCGCCCGGATTCATCTTCGTGGAAAATCCCGCTGAGTAAATTCGTAAGTCGTTTTGCCTGATTCGTTCAGCTAGCGCAGGCGCAGCGCCTTCGGTCGAGGAAAGAATTACAGGCGTTATCTGGATGCTTGCTAATTGCTGCGGCCTGTTCGCCTGTACCTCAACGTAGGATTCAGGCGGCTTGCTTGTCCTGGGTGGAATTGGATTGCTGGCGATTTGTCTCGGTAGTATCTGTAGCCCGGCAATTCCAGGCCCGACATCTGCGTTTTTGACGACGCCACGCTGAGCTATGTAGGAAATGGTCTTGTGCGGCATTCTGGCGATATTGACCGTTTCCGGCTGGTTGCCCGACATTAACAGCGAGATTGTGGGCAGTTTCTTCGCGTTTGCGGTTTTTAACATTGCGGTAACTCTATCAAACGCGGCGAAATTGCCCATAGCGGCTCGCAACCCGTTTGCCGCAAAACCGTCGAGGTCGTCGTATCGCAGTGTCCCCGGTTTCAGCATCCGCCAGATGTCTTCCATTGATGCAATGTTACCCACAGGCAGCTCATAAGTTACGATTTCGATATCGATAGTTCGCAGAACTTGTGGTTGAACACGCTTGCCGGTCGGCGCAAGGTCGCCTATTTTAATGCCTTCGGTCTCCGACTTCTTCTGAGCGTTGTCGCAGCCGGCAGGCAGCATTACAACCGAGCAGACAAACAAGATTTGTAACAGACGAGCCATAAGTATAGGTTAGCTGGTCAGGAAATATCTGTCAATCGAAAGGGCACAGGGATTATTTTCAGGCGAACTGCCGAATCCGGTCAAAAAAAGGCGTTCGTTTTTGCTCTACGCACTGGGCTGCGTAAAAGTACATCGCAGCCGACCAGCTTTGCCAGTCCTCGCCTCGGGGTATGCCGTCTTGTGCCTTGAACCATTCGTTAAATCCAAACTCAACCTTTGCCTTGCGGGCAGGCCTCACAAGTTCCGTCAACGCCAGGAGTTTCTTCTCGGCAAGCTCATATTGGCCTGCCGCCACAAGTGCTGCAACATAAAACCCGCAAACAAAAGGCCATATCCCCCCGTTATGGTAGTCCCCCGGCTTGTTGTATTTTGCGTATCGGGCAACCCAGTCAGGGTTTCCTGGCCTGATATACGGGAAAAAATTCGGCGGCAGATTCACCGCCAGTTCGCCGTTTTTTCTCATTGACCGGCATTCCGCCTCGACCCACGATATTATTCTTCTCGCCCTTGAGGTCGATGCCAGCCCCGTAAGAATCGCAATACTGTTGCCTAACAGGTCAAAGCGTTCGCTTCTGTAAATCTTGTAAGCCCACAAAGCATAGTACGGCTTATTCGGCAACACAAGACCTTCGTGTATGTGCCTGTTTTGTCTGTCGCCGCGCACGAAAAATTGCCCCATTTGTTCTTTGAGTTCTGCCGCTCGCTTGTGCTGCCCGAACAAATGCAGATAAGCATACACAAGGGTATTCACATACAACCCGTATCCAAGAACCCATTGCTCATCACGCCAGTCGCTTGTCGGCAGTTGAGCTACGAGAACGCGGTTTGTGGGGCTTTGATGTTCCATCCAAACCATTGCCTTACGGATTGTCTGCTCGAGAAAAATTTTCTTTCCCGTTACCCGCCTGAACAGGGCGACGGCTATCAAAAACAGGGGAGTACAGTCGCTTGACCCGCGGTCTTCGCGGTCGTGAACTAATGACGGGATATGCCCCTGCGGACTTTGATTGCGAGCGATGGTTTCAAGCGTCTTTTGCAGGGACTTTATTAACTTGGTGTTTCTCGTCAACAGAATACCCAGCGACGACACCATCAGATCGCGTGTGTATGGTTCCGGGTAGCCCCAGCCGGCTGTTCGAGGCAGACCCTTGTAGGGGCCGTGAGCGTTGTGAAGCAGGACTTTCATCGCTGCCTCTTTTGCTCTGGTAACCAGCGATTTATCAGATTTATTCACGTTACGAAATTTCCAGTCGCTTTGAGATTATCTCGACGAATCTTTTGGCGACTACGCGATAATCGAATTTCTCGACCACCCGCCGTCTGCCCGCCTTGCCCATTTTCTTTCTTAGTTTTGCGTTGGTCATCAGCTCCATCAGGTATTTAGCGATGTCGTGTACACTGGCCCTGTAATCGACGATTCGTGGCTCTTTGAAGACCACTTTACGGCTTATTTTGTGCCCTGATTCGTCATTGAGAATTGTTTCCCTGAGCCGGATTTCGGTTGAGACCTCCGCCAGAAAGCCGGTTTCGCCGTCAACGATAGTATCGAGCAGTCCCATTGCTTTGATGCCTATTACCGGCTTACCGCAGGCACCCGCCTCAACCTGAATCATACCGAATCCTTCCAGCCGGGATGGCGCCGCGTAAATATCACAGGCAGCCAGAAGATAGGGCATAAAATTCCGGCTCGTAACGTTCGTCGTATATATAACGTTTTTTTCGATTCCCAGATCGATTGCCAGTTGCATATCGATATCATTCTGCTTTTCAGTTCTCGGCTGGGGCCAGACCTTGCAGACATATTTCCAGTCAGGCGCCTTTGTATCAATCAGGGCAAGCGCCTGCATAACCTCCTGCGCGCCTTTTGATGTTGCATCGCCGCCAATGGTCATAATCATTATCTGGTCGGGCGCAACGCCGAGCGATTCGCGAACCGCCACAACCTTCAGGTCATTCTTGTCTCGTGGTATGAAGGCATCGGTATCGCAGCCGACGGGCAGAACCTCAATATTCTTGCCGCTCAGGCCGTCGCGAATATAAACGCTTTTCACCCAATTGCTGGTTACCAGTATCAAAGGCAGTTTTTCAAGTATCTCGTGATAGTCGCCCATATAGCCATCCGCGACCAACCACGGCACGGGCTGAACGCCATACCTTTGCGGGTGAAGCACTAAATTAGGCGTATGCCCCCAGTATCCCACGCCCACAACAATATCCGGCTCGAACCAGCGGTAATACCATTCCTTTTCCTGTGCCGATTCAAAATTCACCGAATGCACGTCCACGCCAAGCTCAGTCAGGCCCCGGTGCAGCAAATGCCCCTGTGTTGCCAGACCCGCGGGCGAAGGAGGATAATCATAAAGCAGCAGTACCTTCATTTTTTTTCTCCTCGATTGGGCGTTACGGTTGTGCCGAATTGCCAGAACCCTTCCTGTTTCGGGCAGCATTTTGCCTCGAAGCTGTCGGCTGCAAAACCATACAGTTCTGTAATGATTCTGTATTTCTCCTGCCAGATTGGGTCGGGCAGCCAAATCTGTATATCTGCGTCCCGGCTGGGTTTCGGCAGGTATTTGCCGCCCCCGTCCTCATATGCGAACATCCATATCAATTTGCTCGGAAGCTCGCCCGTTGTGTGCAATGACAGGACGGCTCTGCTTACCTCCTCATGTCTCAAATGCCTGGTGTATTCGCCCCATCGGCTGTGCGTAAGAATCAGGTCGAATTTATCCATAGGTAGCAGCCCCTGAATTGTTTTTCTGATTTCCTTTTCAGCAAGTGGCTTTTGTTCCGGGCTGTCGTCAAGGTTGCCCATAACACCTTTGGCACCGAGAAATTCCATTACACGATTGAATTTGGCGGAGCGGTCGGGGTCGCTTTTTCTGCAAAGCGTTATGACTGTCCAGCGTGTCTGCGGGTGCAGCAGCATCAGCCCGCCCGCCCACAGTATTTCATCATCTGGATGAGCAACAATTAACAGACAGTTACTGAATTCCCACGATTGTCCTGCTTTTGAAAGCGCCATAGTATCTGTCTCCGGCCCGTCCTCCGTAACCCCTAATGGGCGAAGGATGGATTGGCAATATCATCTTAAATCACGATATGTTCGTCAATACCTGATTGCTCGTTAGGTATGACCTATAAACAGCATGATGCCCTTTCTCATCAGCATCACCGCAATCGCCGCCAGAAGCAAGCTCATAATCTTTGAAAGTGCCTTCGTTCCTGCCTCGCCAAGAACTTTTATCAGCCAGTATGAGCCGCCAAAAATAAGACCTGCGAAAAGAATGTTCCCAATCACCGCGATGATGGTAGGCAGCAAACCATATTCGGAAATTATAACGAGCGATGTTGTCAGAACCGCCGGCCCCACAATCAATGGGGTGCCTATTGGCACAGCCCCGAGGTCTTTGACAGGAATACGCCTTTCTTTGGTATGACTCACAAGGTCTATGATTGCTATGCAGAAAAGCAGCGCGCCGCCTGCGACCATAAAATCCCCGATTGAGATACCAAGCAGCTTAAATACCAGTTTGCCGACGAGGATAAAGCTGACCGCTAACAAAAAGGCAGTTACCATCGACTGGACTATGATTTTGTTTTTTTGCTGTTTGTCAAGGCCGTCCGTCAGCGACACAAATATCGGCAGCACCCCGATTGCGTCCACCGCCACGAACAAAGGTATGAACGACAGCAGGATGTTCCTGAGAACATCTGTTGCGTTTTTGATGTCGTTTGAAAATAGTTGCAAATCCATAGCAATCAGTGTAAATTAGATGCGCACCTGCGGTCAATACTTTTATTGGGGTATAGTGTAATGGTAGCACAACTGACTCTGGATCAGTTAGTCTAGGTCCGAATCCTAGTACCCCAGTTCTTTCATCGCATTATTTATCCGGGGCGGGTATATTGCCCCGAACCGGGCGAAAAGGAGAAAATGAAAGAATTGAAAACAGGCGGGCAGATGGTATCCCAAAATACTGTTTTTCTGGTGTTTTTCACGTCGGGTATGAAGGTGTCGCGAAAGGTCGACGGCTCGGTCGATGCGATAATAGAAATGGCGATTGGATTTGCGTTCGATGCAGACCCATTTTGAGGGACGATAGATGAACCTAAACCAGCACATCGGATACGAGGAAATCGAAGAGGATTTTTACTGCAAACAGACTGTGTCGCGGAATCCTCTGAGGAAGTGGTTCCACCTGAACCGGTACCGGATAGCGAATTCGCTTGTGAAGAGCAAGTACCGGTCGGGGCAGAAGATAGCGGACTTGGGGTGTGGAAGCTGCGACTGGAACCTCGACGAACTGCCGGTGTTCGGCATTGACGCCAATCAGAACCTGATGGAGCGAGCAAAGCGGCATCGGCGGCTGTACGACTACAAAGTAGCGGACGCAGGGGCCAGTGGGATGCCGGACGAATCGTTTGAAATAGTAACGGCGTTCGAGTTCCTGGAGCACCTGGCGGACTACGAGATAGTGGTGGCCGAGGCCCACCGCATGTTGAAGAAGGGTGGGCATTTCATCATTTCAGTGCCTTACGATACCGTGATGAGCATGTGGCGGCCGCTGTTCTTCATGCAGGTGATATTGCAGGGGTACGTCCTGCGGAAGGCATACTACCGGGCGAGATGCGGGCATGTGCAGCACTTCTCGCCGGATGACATCAGAGGCGTGCTGAAGAAGCATGGCTTCACGGTGGAGTTCATTTTCGATATGCGAAGGTTCACGATATTCGCGTGCGCCAGGAAGGACGGTGAGATCACAGATTCATCGTCATATGAGGACACAACGGTCATACTGCCCACGCTGAACGAGGAACGGAACATCAAGAACGTGGTGGGCGGCATAATCGGCAGGTACAAGGACTGTCGCATCATAGTAGCTGATGACGGCTCCAGAGATACTACAAAACAAGCGGTTTTGAATATTGGCTATGAAAATCTTGTTTTTCTCGACCGTTCCAAAGAGCCTGTTCACGGTTTAACCGCGAGCGTTCTTGCTGCCATTGATTTGGTAAAAACAAAATATTTTGTCGTTATGGATGCGGACGGCCAGCATCCTTGTAAGAAGATAGAAGAGATTGTTAATGTTCTGAGATTATGCGGCAAATTTGTTATAGCATCCCGCATCGAAATAGAAGAGGAATGGAGTTTATCGCGAAGGTTGATTTCTTCTGCGGGCAGTGTTTTAGGGAAGATTTCGTTGTTATTGAGAGGTAAAAATTATTTGAACTATGATATTTTGGGCGGTTATTTTGGATGTGAGTCCGCTTTCTGTCGTGAAAGTATTTCCGATAAACTTAAAAGGCATCGTTTTCGGTTAAAAGGTTACAAGATAGTGTTCGATTTGTTAAAATGTTTACCTTGTGGGACAAAAGTGGAAGAAGTTTGTTATAGATTTGAAACCCGAAAAGCTGAAGTTTCAAAAATAAGCCTTGGCGTTTATATTGAGTTTATTAAATCTTGTTTTTTGCCTTGATATTTAAGAATCTGATTGGCCAATGGAAGTAAAACTTAAAAATAGAATACTTGCTATAACACTTCTTCTCATAGTAAGTTTGTTTTTGGTCAGTCTGTTTAAAAATATTAAGTATCCTCTTCTATGGAATGATGAAGCGGAAACCGCAATGTATGCGACGAGGATATTGGATTACGGTTACCCCAAAATACATGATGGTAAAAATTTAGTTTATCTTTTGGAACTTCCCGATAAACGGTTGGGAATGAATGAAAAAATTGACGCATGGACTTGTGTGACATGGGGTCAATATTATTTTGCTGCAATAGGCGCATTTTTCGCGGAAAAAGTTGATGATATTTACTCTAAAACAGCTATCTTAAGAATCCCCTTTGCAGGTATCGGCTTTTTGGGGGTATTCGTTACAGCATTATTGGCTGCACGCCTTTTCAGAGAAAATCTTACCCACATGTTGATATTTCTTGTTCTGTTTTCTCTCTTTGAGCTTTTATCGGTTTCTTTGGTTTTGCACTTAAGAGAGGTGCGCGCCTATTCTATAAACATTTTTTTGTCCGCATGTTTATTTTATAGTTATGTGAGCTATGCGGGACTTAAAAAAACGGGGGCCTCTAATTACGTCGTATCAGCGACATTGATATTGGTGTTATTGTTCAATAATATCTCTATTTCTTATTTTAGTGCCGCTGCCGCAATAGGATTATTCAACTCATTTGAATTTTTTAAAAAAAGGAATTTCAGGAATTTAGTGATAAGTATGCTTCCTTTATTTATATCGTTCATTGTGATAATCCCATTACTAATGTTTTTTGATGTTTTTCGTATTTCCCGGGAATTTGAGAAGTTTTTCGGTATGGGCTCCGGAATACACATAAGGCACGTTTCTTCTATATTAAACTTCTTTATTAAATATGAATTTTTATATTTGGCGATGGCTGCAAAAATAGTTCTGCTGATCCTTAGATTCTGCCTGCCGGCGTCTATATTGCCTAAAACCGCATTGGAAAAAACTGCCTCAGTAAAACAAAAACTTTTTTTGTCGGACTTTTTGAGTTTATATTTTATTATGCATATCCTTGCCGTTGCAAAAATACCTTATCCCACGATTTTTGAGCGATATGTCATAGGACTGCAGCCCGTTTTAATTGCAATTTTACTGTTGGATATTTTTATTATATTTGAATTGCTCTCAAGTATGAATCGTTTGCCCCGTAGAATGCTTACACCGGCCATATTGCTCCTGATGAGTGTTATATTCGTAGTGAATTTGGCAGATAAGACAGGATTAATAAGAAATCACCTGTATGAGCTTTCCCATCAATATAGAGGGCCGCTGGATTTTGCCATACCATATATAAAAGACAACTATAAAAACACAGATAGCCTGGTTATAGCTACGAACTATGAAGAATGCTCATATATGTACTATTTGAACAGTAAAGTGATTATTGGTTATGTAGGCAACAATCTCGTGGAAGATATGAAGGCAAATCCTGATATAATTATTATGCGAAAGAAGTGGACATATACCAGCGAACAGAAAATATTTACCCCGTTTTTCGGAAGAAACAAGTATGTCATGGTATCATTTCCGGTCTTTGATTATTTCGTTAATAATATTCCGGAAACGAGTCTCCATTTGTTTAAAACCAAGATGGCCGAGAATGATTCACAACGTTTAAATATCTACCTGAAGAAAATATGAAACAATAGAAAAGATTGGGGAGACATACTGTAATATGAAAATGAACGGAGACAATATTTCACAAAAAGATATTTCACAATGGGACAATATATGGGGAAAACGAGGTCTTTTGAATGCTATTGTTAATTATGGCCGGCGTATTTACGGCAGGTATTTCTTGGCAATTCTGTGCAAAAAAGTTACCAAAAAAAGTGATATTGTGGAACTTGGATGTGGTACATCGAGTATAACATTGCAATTGCATCGATGCGTCAACAGTATAACCGGTGTAGACCTCTCAACGGAAGCTTTGGCTCTTTCCGAACTCAACGCCGGGAAGATAGGGGTAAAAAACTTTAAGTTGCTGCAGGATGATTGCAGAAAATTAAAAATTAAAGATGAAACCTTTGACCTTGTATGGTCTCAGGGGCTTTTAGAGCACTTTCATCATCCTGAAGAAGTGCTTCAGGAGCATATACGGATATGTAAGAATAATGGTAATGTGGTCATCAGTGTTCCCGCGCGGTACTCTTTTTTTTATGTGTGGTATGTTTTAACGCATATTCTTCACATCAAACGATTATGGCCTTGGACGGAACAGGATTTTTATACAAAAGAAAATCTCTTAAATATGTTAAAAATACTTAATTACGGTACGAACCATGGCGTTCATATTTATGCTATGAAGCCGTTCTTTTTGGGAATTCTGATCGTAGAGATAAGCAAAAGCCAGCTTGTTAAATTGGAATCGCCAGTATAATAAAGGTATTGGAGGAATCCGAAATAATAATAGTTCGGTTTCTGGCAGCGGGGTTTTTCTAATGTGCGTTCTGAATTATATTGCCAAAACGTCAGGTAAAACATAAAATATCGCTCATATTGATAAAGACGATGCGGTTCGCCTGAACCGCTTAGCGATTGATTAAGCTGATGACCTCTGTTCGTTGCGGGTAGAGGTTTTTTGTTTATTCGTAAGCGGCAAAAGTGGTTTATGTCCGTTGAGGAAGAGGACATAGTCGATTTTGACTCAAAAATCGAAAAATGATAAATAGCAATTACCCTTGAACATCGATGGTGTTCAATAGTATAATCACCTGAACCTTGGTATGAATTGAGACGCGAGATTAGGAAGAAATCGCAATATAAAGCGAGTATATGCGTTTTTCTGAAACGACTACAGCATGGCTGAGTGATTACGAATAAAAGGTTTTGATAGTTTAGCTTTTTCCTGCGACTCTGAAGAGTCGGGAATTATAAAACGGAGACGGAAAAACTTTATTACTTAATGAAAGGGGAACATTATGAACATGGAACCGAACAAGAGAGGTGAATCAGCCATCGAACTGGAGACGCTCAAAGGCGACGTTGCGAAACTGGCTAACGACCTCAAAGATGTGCTTCATGCTGCCGGGGCACAAGGAAAAGAAAAACTGCAAGAAAGCAAAGAACGGCTTGAATCCGCCATTAAAGCCCTCCGAGGAGAAGCAAAAGAGAAGCTCGGAGAAGCTTATGATA
The DNA here is from genome assembly GCA_903857265.1 of uncultured Phycisphaerales bacterium. Taxonomy (GTDB): domain Bacteria; phylum Planctomycetota; class Phycisphaerae; order Sedimentisphaerales; family Anaerobacaceae; genus Fen-1362. Next base: position 155,027 of record CAIODZ010000022.1, on the reverse strand, counting down.
GCTTGCGTGAGCACAGCAAAGAGGCCGTCGAGCTGAGCAGGAAGAAAATAGAGGAAAGGCCTCTTACGGCTGTCTTTACAGCGCTTGGAGTGGGGTTACTGGTTGGCATTCTGATTGGGCGGAGGAGCTAATGAGCTTGTTAACGGATATTGTGTGTACCGCCGGAGAGCTGCTCCAGAGTGTTGTTAAATACCAGGCGAAATCACTGCTGCTTAAAATCGATGAACAGGCCAAAGCTATGGAATGCTGTTTCAGGCGTATTTATATCTGGTGCGGTTTTCTGGCAGTCAGTATGCTTGTTCTCCTGGCGGGAGTCGGGCTGATTATTGCTGGAGTTTATACGCTCCTTGCAGCAGCAATCGGCTCCGGCCTTGCGGCACTGATAGTCGGGGTCATTGTGAGCTTGCTGGCGGTCATCCTGATGGTGACACTTAAAAGTTCCATGCGATGAGATTGTAAAGTTTGCGCCTGGAGCTTTTAATTTTATCAGTCAAATCCCGTGATAAAGGGCGTATGCCGACCGAAGGTAGGGCGGCGACGCTGTTTTTCTAAAGTGCAAACCTAATTATATTGCCAAGACGCCAGGGAAAACGTAAAATCCCGTTCATGTCGATAAAGGCGATGAGGTTCGCCTGAACCGTTTAGCAATTGATTAAGCTGATGACCTCTACCGAATCGGTAGAGATTTTTTGTTTTTAGACAGTATCTGAAAAACTGCTGTTAAACACGGTGCCGCGCCAGTCGCCGACCAGTAACGGTTGTTTTGTGGTATGGTAACTCCGTTGCGATTCGCAGTAAAAAGGCGGACAAGGACATCTAAATTTGTAAAGAAAAATGGCTGAACATAAAGGGCTCATTTATGAGAAGATTAACGCTAATTATCATAACTGTCAGTATATTCATTTCGTCGGCGTATAACACCGGCCTTGCTCAGGATGACCTCAGAATCTGGAACGAATTCGTCGAGGCCGTCAAAAATGACCAGATAACACCTGATAAAATTCGCACATACGACAATCTGCCAAAAGATATGCTCCTGCAATGGTGCAAAATGTTCAAAGAAGGAAAACTTTGGGAGCAAATCCAGGGAACGCCGGAAGTTCACAGGGTAGGCCAACACGTGCATTACATTGTGACGTTCGCCAAGGACGATTGGAAAAGCACCTTCTGTCACACATTTCTCATCGAAGATGACAAATGGTATTTTCGCCACCTGGAAAATATAATCATTCGTCTCGACAAAATAGCAGCGCCCCCGACTTCGGAGTTTCCTGATTTGCCGGAGGAGAAAAAGGCAGCGGTGAGAGAGGAGATTTACTCAACCGAGCAGGTGCGGCTGTTCAATTTCTTTGCTAAGGAAAAAGGGAAGGATTTTGCATTCAACTGGTTCAAAGACGGCGATGGGTTCCTACTGGCGGCAAAAACTTGGGTGCCGTTTTATCCGCCTGAGAAGGCATTTATCCTGTATTTATGCTGGGAACAGGCAAACTTGAGAGAAAACAAAGTCACGCTGGAAAAATTTGATAGTAATGAAGCCGTAGTGCGAATGAAGCCGATGTATTTGCAGCTTTATAAACAGACGGCACATCTGAAAACACAGATTTCTTTTGAAGACTACCTTCGACTTTTTGAAACTATCTGGCAGGACAGGGCAAGTAAAGCGGGCTGGAATCTTGGTATTACATATAACGGCGATGAATGTCTGTTTAACTTTCAGCGAAAGAAATAGGACTATAGATTCAAGGCGAGGAAGTTTTTATCGCCAGTTGAATTCTGTGACGAAGGACGTATGGCCGACCGAAGGCGGGGCGGCAACAGTATTTTTCTAAAGTGCAAACCTAATTATATTGCCAAAACACCAGGGGAAACATAAAATATCGCTCATATTGAGAAAGGCGATGAGGTTCGCCCGAACCGTTTAAAGAATGATTAAGCTGATGACCTCTACCAATTTTTGGTAGAGGTTTTTTGTTTTTTGGTGAGTTTCTTTAAAATGGTTGCCCAGAAGTGGTTTATGCCCGTTGAGGAAGAGGATATCGTTGATATGGACAACGCCGGCGCAGACGCAGAACATTGACGTTGTTATTATGGTATAATAAGTAGACAAGGTTTAATAAAACTGAATGAATGTTACCGCTGGTAGCGGAAAGAATAAGGAAGCTGAAAAATGAAAACGGCAAAGATTGCAATAGTATCGATTGTAATGTTGGCTCTTCTTATTTGGCTGTCAAATACGGCTGTGGCTCGCACAAATGTGTCGATAGGTATTGGCGTGGGTGGTCCTGGCTACTATCCTGGTTATTATCCGGGCTGGTATGGTTACTATGGGCCGGGTTGGTACGGGCGGCATCATCGTGCAGGGGTTGTCATTGATGGTTACTGGGGCTGGCCGGGTTACTACTCGGGTTATTATTCCTACCCGTATTACTCTTACCCGTATTATACTTCCTCGGATTATTACGTTGCTCCACCGCCGCCGGTAGTGGCAGTACCGCAGGCACCGCCGCCCGTACCCGTAATGGAACAACCGGCGGTTGTTCAGCCCGTGCAGCAGGGTGGTTATACAGAGTCGTTGTATGGTCCCATTGGAGCAAAGAAAAACGAGCTTTTAAAGGTGCTTATGAGTGGGGACAAAGAGCACCGTATCAAGGCGATACATGAGCTGGCCGGATATTCCTTTGACGATAAAGTCAGGTTGGCCCTTGAAAAAGTTCTGCTTTCAGACACGGACCCCGAGCTTCGTGTGGCCGCGGCAAATGCTTTTGGCGAGGTAAGGAATCCCAAGCCAATCCCTGCCCTTGAAACAGCGAGGGTCCAGGATTCAATCACGGACGTTCGTAAAGCGGCGGACATGTCGATAAAAAAATTGCAGGCAAATTAAATTTTCACATCTGCGTTTTTTTAGAATTGAGAATTATACCAAAGACAAGTAGGGCACACTTGCTGGTCTTTGCTCTATCTCTTTGCGCAATAAGCAGTTAGGCGGTATTTCATAGCGAATCTCGTGAGATATTCAGGTTAAAAAGCACAGTTCCCGAATTTAAATCAAAATTTTGAAAAGATTTTTCTTGACTTGGTTACCTATTGTACTATAATACTAATACAATGATAAACTTTAAGTTAGACAAACAAAGCTACGTACCTTTTTATCGCCAACTTGTGGATATCATCCTCTCCGGCATATCTGCCGGAACGATCCTGCCCGGCGAACGATTACCAACTATCCGCGATATGGCTGTAAAACTGGAAGTCAACCCCAATACTGTGGTAAAGGCCTATTCGCAACTTCAACTTCTCGGCTTCCTCGATACGCAGCAGGGAACAGGCGTATTTGTCCGTCCGCAGCCGCCAGCTCAGACAGAGAAGAGTGCTGAAAATCTGCGGGTACTTGAAGAGCTTTGCAGAGATTTTATTTCAAGGGCCCATTTGCAAAATCTTACCATAGATGAGATAGTCGAATGTTTGCGGAGTATGCAGAAACAACAACCCGAATAAGTGGCCGATACTTTCGGCGGAAAGGAAAATATTATGCTTTTCAAGCTTATACAAGCCATTACAAAGAAAGTATCGTCCGAAATAACTGAAAATATTCGTAAAAAGGAGAACCCTATGTATGATGCAATGACACAACTTAACAAAGACCATGCTGTCCGTCAGATTCAGCGAATCAAAACCCGTGCGCCAATTGCCCTGGTTACTGTTCTCATCGTTGTAGGGACAATTATTGGCGGCATATTTCTGTTGCGGGCGGGCAAAACGGCTCCTGCTGTTGCCACGTTCATAGTCGGCGGAATTCTGGCTGCACTGTGGTCTTTGTCAGCACACCTTTTAGCCGAATGGGACAAAGCCCTTGTGCTGCGATTGGGTCGTTTTCGTTCTGTCAGGGGCCCGGGCTTTTTTATGATTATACCCATCCTCGAAAGCGTTATCCGCATTGTGGATATGCGAGTCCGCACCACAACTTTTTACAGCGAGTCGATGCTTACCAGCGACACCGTGCCTGTGAATATCGACGCAATCGCGTTTTGGCATGTCTGGGATAGCCAAAAAGCCCTGCTTGAGGTCGAAAGCTACTATCAGGCAATTTCACTGGCTGTTCAGACCGCGCTTCGTGACATAGTAGGCATCCATTCTCTTGCTGAGATTCTTTCCGACCGTGAAAAAGTGGCCAAGACGCTTCAGAAGGTGCTTGAAGCCAAGACCGAGGCCTGGGGTATCAGTGTTACCTCAATCGAAATCCGCGACATAGCCATCCCTGAGAACCTCAAGGATGTTCTTTCCAAACAGGCCCAGGCCGAAAGAGAACGCCAGGCCCGAGGAATACTCGGAACGGCGGAAATGGAAATTGCCGAGAAGTTTGCCATGGCGTCCAAAGGATACCAGGATAACCCAGTTGCTTTGCAGCTTCGCGCAATGAACATCGTCTATGAAGGCATACGGGCAGGCGGCTCGCTTATGATTGTGCCGAGTTCCGTTCTCGATACGATGAATCTCGGCGGCATAGCGGCTCTGGGACAAACTCAGCGAAACCTTGCGACTCAGCAGCAGGCAAAGCCATAACAAATAATATGCCGATGACGCATTAGCAGGTTGGACTTGCGGTATATCAGTTTCTTTACCAGTCAAGCTCCGCGACGATTGGCGTGTGGTCGCTGGGGCGGGGCAGCAGGCGTGGGGCTTTGTCGATGTAACAAGCGGCGCATTTTTCGGCTAATGGCTTTGTTGCCATAATATGGTCTAATCGCCAGCCGAGATTGCGTTTTACGGCGTTAATTGGCCTGTAATCCCAAAACGTATATTGCCCCTGTTCTTTGCAGTGCAGCCGAAATGCGTCAACAAATCCCCAGTTCATTACGTTTTTCAGCTCTTTGTGAACGTCAGGATGATAACAAACATTCCCCAATAGTCCTTCGGGGTCGTAAACGTCAATTGCTTCCGGTGCGATATTCAAATCGCCTACCCACAAAACCGGGTCAGTTGGTTTGAAATGCTCTTCAAGGAACCTGTACAATCGTCTGAACCATTCGAGTTTATATTGGAATTTTTCCGATTCAGGCAGATAACCCTGCGGGATGTATGTGTTAACAATTATCATCCCATTAATTTCGGCCTTTATCAGCCGGGGCTGGTCCTTCGGCTCATCATCGAAGCCGGCCTGCACATCCGCGATTCCGCTTTTCGTCAGAATTGCCACGCCGTTATAACTCTTCTGGCCCGCGAAGGCATAGTTATATCCTGCCTCATCGAATACTTCAGCCGGGAAATCCTTGTCCTGAACTTTTGTTTCCTGCACGCACAGGACGTCTGGTCGTTTTTCGTTTAGCCAGTCGAGAACAATAGGCATTCTCGCCCGCAGAGAATTGACGTTGAAACTCGCCACAATCATCAGCGTTTACCTTCGCACATCATCAGCAGACCAAGCAGAAAACTAAGCGTGCTTTCCGCACCCTCATTTAAGCTGACGCCTTCAGCGCCAAGTCCATCGCCGCAGCCCTTGCTCTTCGAATCGTAAAGCGGAATCCCTATGTCATTCTCGCCCAAAAACCAGTTAAATGCTTTTTGCCGCAGCATCAAATACTTTTTATCTCTCGTTGCCTTATATGCGGCGTCTAACATCAAAATTGTTCCCGCTGCCTCGATTGGCTGCTGGTCAAATTGTGCCTTTTTGCCTTCTCGCGGAAACCATCCCTGACAGCCGATAAAACTGAAATGCTTTCCCGTGAAGATATTGGCCAAAAGGAAATCGCAGATTTTTTTAGCAATCCCAATATACTTCTTGTCGCCCAGTGATATCCCAGCCGTGAAAAGCGCACAAGGCAGCATCGCGTTGTCGTATGTGAGTATGTTCTCGAACCAGGGCCAATCCGGCTTCATATTTTCTTCAAACCGCGACGCAATCAAATCCGCCGCGGTTGCCATACAGCTTTTTACATTTTCCGCATCGGGAAACTGTTTCAGATAACCAGCCAAACCTAATATTGAATACGCCATTCCACGCGGGTATTGTTTCTTGATAAGTGGCATCGCTATGTCGATTCGCTCTTGAGCTATTGGTACATAAATTAGGGAAGGGGGCTGCGCTAAAAGTTCACCGAATGCCCAGATTACCCGTCCCAGCGCATCGCTAACCGGCTCTGCTTTGTGCCATGTCCTGTCGAAATCCATAAAATTCTTCACGGTGCCATCGTCATTATGCGAATGAAGAACAAAGGCCAAATATCTGTCTAAAAGCTGAAGTGTTTCCGGCTTGTGGTACAGGGCGTAATGCTTGGTTGCCACGATTAAAGCTCTTGCGTTGTCGTCGGTCGTGTAGCCCTCGCTGTGAAGCGGTATCGTGAACTTGGCGTGCTGAAAAAGCCCCGTATCATCGGTCAGCCGATGAAGATGTTCCAGCGACGGTCTGGGCAGAGATTGTTTTGCCATACGCCAATCTTATTGTTATGCCGAACCTGCGTCAAGGTTATCCGTGACAGTTTCGCTATATACTACGGTTCCTGGAACAGCCACGTCGAGAGATACCGTTCGCCGGTGTCAGGCAGGATAACCACGATTGTCTTGCCGGTGTTTTCCGGGCGTTTCGCCACTTCAAGTGCAGCCCATAAGGCAGCACCGCACGAGATACCGACGAGTATGCCTTCCAGCCGTGCCAGTCGTCTCGCGGCATCGCCCGCATCCGTTTCCTTTACGCGGATTATCTCATCTATTATCGCCCGGTTCAGGACTTGCGGGACAAAACCCGCGCCTATTCCCTGGATTTTGTGCGGCCCCGGCTTTCCACCTGACAGCACAGGCGACGCATCAGGTTCGACAGCGATTGCCTTGAAGGTTGGTTTTCGCTGCTTGATTACCTCGGCAACGCCTGTGATAGTTCCGCCCGTCCCGATGCCGGCCACGACGATATCTACCTTGCCGTCGGTATCGTTCCATATCTCTTCCGCCGTCGTCCTGCGGTGTATTTCAGGGTTGGCAGGGTTGCTGAACTGCTGCAAAATGATGCTGTTTGGTATCGTTTTGGCGAGTTCTTCTGCTTTTTCAATTGCGCCTTTCATTCCCTTCGGGCCTTCCGTGAGCACTAATTCCGCGCCGAATATTTTCAGCAACTGTCTCCTTTCGACGCTCATCGTTTCGGGCATCGTCAGTATAAGCCGATATCCCTTTGCCGCCGCTACAAACGCCAGCGCGATTCCGGTATTGCCGCTTGTCGGCTCGATAATCACGGAATCCTTGTGAAGAAGCCCCCGTCTTTCGGCGTCTTCTATCATCGCTACCCCAATGCGGTCCTTGACGCTCGAAAGCGGATTGAACGACTCCAGCTTGGCTAATACCGTGGCGTTCAGGCCTTCCGTAATTCTGTTCAGTTGCACCAAAGGCGTATTGCCGATGGTCTTGGTTATATCTTTAAATATCCTGCTCATTTTATTTCTCCTTACTTATGTTCATACCTTTTTCAATGCCTGTTCGATATCCGCGATAATGTCATCGATATGTTCGATACCGATTGACAGCCGCACGAAGTCAGGCGTTACACCTGTTGCTATCTGCTCCTCTGGCGACAACTGCTGATGCGTGGTGGTTGCCGGATGAATGGCTAAGGTTTTCGCGTCGCCAACGTTTGCAAGGTGCGAAATCAGCTCCAGCGAATCGATAAACTTTTTTCCCGCCTCTGAGCCGCCTTTAATCCCGAAGCCCAGTATTGCCCCTGCGCCTTTTGGCAGATATTTCTTAACTTTTTCCTTGTCCGGACTTGAATCAAGACCCGGGTAATTCACCCAGGAAACCTTGGGGTGCTTGCTCAGATATTTAGCCACGGCCAGCGCGTTTTCCGAGTGTCTTGGCATTCTCAGGTGCAGTGTCTCCAGCCCCTGAAGGAACAGAAACGCGTTGAAGGGTGATAGGGCGGCCCCAACGTCGCGTAACAGGGTTACACGAGCTTTGATAATATAGGCGATGTTGCCCAATGGCTTCAGCGCCTCGACGAAATTCAGGCCGTGATAACTCGGGTCCGCGTCCGCAATCAGCGGGAACTTCCCGTTTGTCCAGTCGAACTTTCCGGAATCGACAATCAGCCCGCCGATAGATGTCCCGTGCCCGCCGATAAACTTCGTCGCGGAATACACGATGATATCGACCCCGAAGTCAAACGGTCGCAGAAGATATGGCGAAACGGTATTATCCAGTATAAAAGGAATACCGTTTTTGTGGGCAACTTTGGAAATGCCCTCTAAATCCGCCACGTCTAATTTCGGGTTGCCTATCGATTCAGCGTAAACTGCCTTAGTCCGCGGAGTTATGGCCTTTTGAAACGCTGCCAAATCGTTTGATTTTACGAATTTTACGTTTACCCCGAACTTAGGCAGCGTATAGTGAAACAGATTGTATGTCCCGCCGTAAAGATTATCCGCCGACACAATCTCATCGCCTGCCTGCGCGATATTCAGAATCGCCAGCGTGCTTGCCGCCTGTCCGCTCGATACAGCTAATGCGCCGACGCCGCCGTCCAACAGGGCGATTCGCTTTTCGAGCACGTCATTTGTCGGGTTCATAATCCGGGTATAGATATTGCCAAACTCCCGGAGCCCGAACAGGTTTGCGGCGTGCTCGGTATTTTTGAACTGGTACGATGTTGTCTGATAAATCGGCACAGCTCGCGAGCCGGTTGTCGGGTCGGGCTCCTGCCCGCCGTGTAACAGTATCGATTCCGATTTCAGTTTCTGGTCAATCTTGCTCATTTTGTATATTCCTTTCCTTGAGTTAAATCTCTTATTCCTGCTTAAAATGCGTATTGAGCGCTTAATACGAATCCGTCGCCGAGACCAAATGCTTTCGTTGATCCCTGGTCACCGGTGTTGACATACGCCGCAACCAGCGTCAGGTTCGGGTTCACAAACCAGGCAACGTGTCCATCCCAGTAGTTGGCATCTTTCCAATTGTCGTAATGTGCTCCCTGTCTGTATTCGAAGCCGATCGCGACGTTTGACAGCGGAAGGACATCGACGTTTCCGAACAACACTTCTTTTCTGTTGTCGTTAAATCCGAGAACGCCAAGTACCTGGCCCTGGGTGGAAAGCACACCGCCGGATAACAGCACAGGCCATGGCAGCGCCTTAACGAGCTTTGTTCCAACCAGATAATAGTCAGCTCCTGAATTTTCTACGCCGGGTACCATGTCCTGTGTAGTGCTTTTAAAGACCCCTCCGATTGAAATCGCCGGCAGAATATCGCCTTCGGGGAGCAACAGCACTTTCGCTCCGAAATTGTCTTTATTTATTGTCTTGGAATTTGAAAAGTCGATTGTCTCGTGGCCGTATGAAAGCTCGACACGTTTGAAAAATGTTTCCGCGACGCCGAATGTCGTCCAGTCGATGCCTGCTTCGTGAAGACCAATGCGCCACAAGCCAACCTGCGGCTTGCTGATGTTTCCACCGAAAAATGAATTTGCTTCGCCGGCGGTGCCCGCTGTGTACGCAAGGGGGTTAAATGCGATACCTCCGACTCCTTCGAGATTGTTTAGTGGAACACCTGCTAAAGTCATATTCGTAAAAACGCTTGCCAAAACAACCAAACTTACAACAATTAACTTTTTCATCTGAAAATCTCCTTACTGTCTGGCAGGGGGTTTCCAGATGACTGGTTGTTCCTGCAAATAGTTTTAGTTTTTTAACCAACCGTTATGCTACTTCAGCCAACGCGGTCTGACCGCTTGGCCCAAAAACACTACTTGTGCTAAATGCCACCTCCTTTCTCAACTAAGCCGCTGTCATCGTAGCGTCTCTTCTGGGTTATCTCGATTTGTGTTATTTTTGAGTTATGCACCTTTATCGTTACGGTTCCATAATCAAGACCGATAATCGCGTTTCGGATATCCCGGATGATGGCGTCATTTGTCGCGGGTTCATTGGTGTCTTGTTTCAAGCCCATATATTGCCTTTCTGAACCTATGTCCTATATAAGCATATCCTACTATGCCTACTCATATAATAGGAATAGTAGCATATTGAAAAGTCAGTGTCAAACACTTTTTTTAAAAAATTTTGTTATTTTTTAATGCCAGTGTGGGGTTTGTTCGTATAATATACTACCAGTGCAGTAGGAATAATGGAGAATTGACCATGAAACTATCGACAAGAACAAGATATGCGATGCGGGCGGTTTTGGAGTTGGCGGAAAACTTCGGCAAAGGGCCTCTCCAGACAAGGGTAATTGCCAAAAACCAGGATATTTCAGTTAAATACCTTGAGCAAATTATGGCTGCCCTTAAATCGGCGGGCCTTATACGAAGTCAGCGCGGCGCAAAGGGGGGATATATTCTGGCTAATCCGCCGGAAAAGATTAAACTAAGCGATGTTTTCGATGTCTTTGAGGGGCCGGTTGTGACTGTCGAATGTGTAGCCAATGATAAATACTGTAATAGGTCAGGAAATTGTGTGGCGAGGCAAATATGGGCCGAGATTCAGCGAGTAGTAAGAAATGTTTTACAGGCAACGACCCTTAAAGACGTAATTGAAAAGGCGAAAGACAACAAGTCGGATTACCAGATATAGGATTGGAAATTGCTATGAGCGCGATATTTGATGATATAACCGCTTCGATTGGTTTTACGCCTCTTGTCCGGATTAACAAATTGAGTCCGGGCGGGGCGGCTATACTTGCAAAACTCGAGTCCAGGAATCCCTGCGGCAGTGTTAAGGACAGGATTGCGTTCTCAATGATTGAGGACGCTGAAAAGAAGGGATTGATAAAGCCGGACACAGTAATCATCGAGCCGACAAGCGGCAACACGGGTATAGGTCTCGCCTTTGTCTGTGCGGCAAGGGGGTATCATCTGACTCTGACTATGCCCGAATCTATGAGCATAGAAAGGCGCAAAATACTTGCTATGTTCGGAGCTAAAATTGTTCTCACCCCCGCTGCTGAAGGAATGACCGGGGCTGTTAAAAGAGCTGAAAAGCTGCTTGCAGAAACACCAAATGCTTTTATGCCTCAGCAGTTCAATAATCCTGCCAATCCGCAGGTTCACCGTGAAACAACAGCCGAGGAAATATGGGCGGATACCGATGGTAAAGTCGATTTTTTTGTCTGCGGCGTCGGTACAGGTGGAACGATTACCGGCTGCGGCGAGGTGTTGAAAAACCGAAACAATAATCTCAAAGTCATTGCAGTTGAGCCGAAAGATTCGGCAGTTCTTTCAGGCGGCAAACCAGGCCCACATAAAATTCAGGGTATCGGCGCCGGTTTTGTTCCGGATGTGCTAAACCGTGAGATAATCGATGAAATAATTCAGGTTACAAACCAGGATGCGATGGAGACCGCTCGTCAACTGGCATCCAAAGAAGGAATACTGGCCGGAATAAGTTGCGGCGCGGCGGTGTGGGCTGCGATACAGGTCTCGCAGCGTCCCGAAAACCAGGGCAAAACGATAGTCGTGATTCTGCCCGATACCGGCGAGCGTTATATATCTACTGAAATGTTTGCCACCGTCACATAGAAACCGCGTGGTGGTTGCAGGAGAGGATTCTTTAATATGGCCAAAGCTGATTTGACAGACAAAAAGCTTGAGCAATTAGTCGCTGAAATCGTCGGAACCTATCAGGGCGATTTGGGGATAAATTTTATCGACGCGACGAATTTGCCTGTGCGAGACAAAATCCTCGAAGTGCTTGATATGATTTTCGAGGTTCTTTTCCCCGGTTTTACCGGCAAAAGGGTTGTAACAAAATCGAACGTCAATTTTGTCGTGATAGACGTCCTTTGCCACATTTACACTGAGCTTTCCACCCAGATAGAACGGGCGCTCAAATATCGTTGCCGGATGGAAAATTGCACGACTGGCGGCTGTCATAAAATGGCCGAAGACGCTACTATTCATCTCCTGACCCAACTGCCTCATATTCGGGAAATGCTCAAAGGCGACGTCAAGGCCGCCTATGACGGCGACCCGGCTGCGAAATCTCCTGAAGAGATTGTCATAAGTTATCCCTGCATAATAGCGATAGCCATATATCGCATTGCCCATGAGCTGTTCATAAAAGAAGTGCCGCTGATTCCGCGAATTATGACCGAGTGCGCACATACAAGGACGGGTATCGATATTCACCCAGGCGCAACAATCGGCAAAAACTTCTTTATCGACCACGGCACGGGCGTCGTGATTGGCGAGACGAGCATTATTGGCGATAACGTGAAAATCTACCAGGGCACGACGCTCGGAGCGTTAAGTTTCCAGAAAGATGAGAAAGGCAGGATTATTAAGGGAGGCAAACGCCACCCGACAATTGAAGATAATGTAACGATTTACGCGGAAGCGACAATCTTGGGCGATATAACAATAGGTAAAGGCGCTGTTGTCGGCGGAAACGTCTGGATTAAGGACTCCGTTCCGCCGGGTGTTACCGTTACAACCCCCAACGCCGAGCTTGTATATAAAAAACATTCCGCCAAAAAGAGCGGCAAAAGAAAAACGAAAAAATGAACGAACGGTTGATTGAAAAAATCGGGCAATTGAAGGCCGAGCGCAACGCCGTCATACTTGCGCATAATTACCAGCCCGGCGAAATCCAGGATATCGCGGATTTCACGGGCGATTCGCTTGCGCTGAGTGTCAAAGCGGCCGCGACGGATGCCGACGTTATAGTTTTCTGCGGCGTCAAATTTATGGCGGAAACCGCCGCGATTTTGTCGCCCGGCAAAACCGTCCTTTTGCCGGATAAAAACGCTGGCTGCCCCATGGCGGATATGATGACAGGAGAGCAGTTAAGAGAATTGAAACGCAAAAACCCCGGCGCTTTGGTGGTCTGCTACGTGAACAGCTCCGCGGAAGTGAAAGCCGAAAGCGATTATTGCTGCACAAGCGCGAACGCCGTCGAAGTGGTCGAGTCGCTGCCTAAAAACAGCAAAATAATTTTTGTTCCCGACCAGCATTTGGGGCGGTTTGTGATTGAAAAGACAGGCCGTGAAATGATTTTGTGGCCCGGATATTGCCCGACGCACGCGTTTATTACCGAAGACGACATAAAAAAAGCCAGGGACGCTCATCCCGACGCTATTGTTATGGCGCATCCGGAATGCACAGAGCCGGTAAAGGCCGTAAGCGATAAGCTCCTCAGCACGGGCCAGATGCTCAAATTCGCCAAGCAAAGCGACGCCAAACGATTTATTATTGCTACTGAAGCAGGAATAATTCATACGCTGAAAAAAGAGAACCCAGGCAAGGAATTTTACCCGGCGACTACTCGGGCGATTTGCCCGAATATGAAACGCATAACCCTCGATAAGGTGCTCTGGTCTCTTGAAGATATGCATTATAAAATCACAGTGCCGGCGGATATTGCGGCAAGGGCTAAAAACGCGCTCGAAAAAATGGTCGCGATTTTACCCGCCAAATAGAAAGGTCATAAATAATGAGCGATGAGAAAAAACTTCATATCGAAACGTTAGCCATACACGCGGGCCAGCAGCCGGATTCAGACACAGGCAGCAGGGCGGTCCCGATTTATCAGACATCGAGCTACGTATTCAAAGACAGCAATCATGCCGCAAACCTGTTTGCGCTCAAGGAATTCGGCAACATCTATACGCGCTTGATGAATCCTACGACCGACGTTTTGGAAAAACGTCTGGCTGCCCTTGAAGGCGGCGTTGCTGGCCTTGGGCTAAGTTCCGGGCAATCAGCGATTTATGTAAGCATCCTGAATATCTGCGGCGCAGGCGGCCACTTCATTTCGTCCAGCTCGCTTTATGGCGGAACGGTTACGCTTTTCAGTCATACCTTCCGCAAACTGGGAATCGAGGTAACGTTCGTTGACGCTAAAAAACCGGAAAATTTCGCCAACGCGATTAAGAAAAATACCCGCCTCATTTACATCGAGAGTGTGGGCAATCCCAAAAACGACATTTTACAATACGATAAAATAGCCGACATTGCCCATAAGAACGGCCTACCCGTTATATGCGATAACACCGTTATGACTCCGATATTATTCAGACCATTTGAGTACGGTATCGATATCGTCGTTCATAGCTGCACTAAATTTATCGGCGGCCATGGCACAAGCATAGGCGGCGCAATCGTCGATTCAGGCAGCTTCAACTGGGCAAACGGCAAATATCCCGAGCTTACCGAGCCGGACCCCAGCTACCACGGAATCAAGTACGTCGAAAGTTTCGGCAATCTCGCTTATATCCTCAAGGCGAGAGTTCAACTCCTGCGCGATATGGGCTCGTGTATGTCCCCATTTAACGCTTTTTTGTTCCTGCAGGGAATCGAGACGCTGCATTTGCGTATGCCCCGCCATAGCGAAAACGCCCTCAAGCTCGCCAAGTGGCTCGAAGGGCACAAATCGGTAAATTGGGTGAACTATCCCGGCCTGCCCTCGCATCCCGACCATAAGCTGGCGAAAAAATATATGCCTGATGGGCAGGGGGCTATACTGGGCTTCGGTATCAAGGGCGGCAAAGAAGCAGGAGTCAAATTCATAAATGCCGTCAAGCTCGCGAGCCATCTCGCCAATATCGGCGACAGCAAAACCCTCGTGATACATCCTGCCAGCACCACGCATCAGCAGTTAAATGAACCCGAACAGCTCGCCGCCGGCGTAACGCCCGATTATATACGCGTCTCGGTTGGCACTGAACATATCGATGATATAATAGCTGACTTTGAACAAGCGCTTAAGGCAAGTCAAAGGTAGAAAATTATGTGGGAATATACGGATAAGGTTAGAGAACACTTTTTTAATCCGCGAAACGTAGGCGAGATACCCGATCCCGACGGCGTCGGCGAAGTAGGTTCGCTTGCGTGCGGTGATGCGCTGAAACTGACTTTCAAACTCGACGAAAAAGGCAGAATAAAAGACGCCAAATTCAAAACCTTCGGCTGTGCCAGCGCAATCGCCAGCTCTTCCGCCTTGACCGAGATAATCAAAGGAATGCCACTTGAAGAGGCCGCCAAAGTTACAAATAAAGATATCGCCGATTATCTCGGCGGTCTTCCGGAACAAAAAATGCACTGTTCGGTTATGGGCAGAGAAGCCCTTGAAGCGGCAATAGAAAATTACAAAGGCGGCAGCAAAAAGAAACATGTGCTTGAAGGCAAAGTCGTTTGCAATTGCTTCGGCGTTACCGAAAAAGAAATCGAAAGAGTCATACATGAAAACAACCTCGATACCGTCGAGCAGGTTACCAATTACTGTAAAGCAGGGGGCGGCTGCGGCGGCTGCAAAGGAGAAATCGAGAAAATCATCGAACGCATCAAGGGCGAAAGAGCAAAACAAAAAACCGTGCCCGCTCCTGTAAAAGGCCAGAAGCTGACCAACATCCAAAAAATCCAACTCATTCAGCAGACAATCAATGAACAGATTCGCCCTGCACTGCGAGCTGATGGCGGAAATATCGACCTGATAGACGTTGACGGCAACAAGGTTATTGTCGCTCTTCGCGGTATGTGCGCACAATGCGCCCTGGCGAATATAACGATGAAGGACCTCGTTGAGGCCAAAATAAGAGAGTTTGTAAGCCCTGAAATCTATGTTGAGGAAGCAAAAGATTTGGCAGACGAACAAGGGAAATAGAAAATGAAAACAATATACTTCGACAACAACGCCACCACAAAAGTTGCTGATGAGGTCCTCGAAGAAATCAAACCGTATTTCTGCGACCTCTATGGCAACCCTTCGAGTATGCACACCTTCGGCGGCCAGATTGGCATCAAAATCCGAGAGGCACGCGAAAAAACTGCTGCTCTCCTCGGTTGCGACCCTGGCGAAATCATTTTCACCGGCTGCGGCACCGAAAGCGACAACACCGCCATAAAAGGCACGCTCGCTGCTCATCCCGACAAGCGAAAGGTGATTACGACTCGCGTCGAACACCCGGCCGTCTTGTCGGTCTGCCGTGACCTCGAAAACCAGGGTTACACCGTTGTCGAATTATCTGTCGATAAAAAAGGCCGGCTCGATTTGTCGGAGTTGAAATCACATCTCGACGATAACACAGCAATCGTAACGATTATGTTCGCCAATAACGAAACAGGCGTGGTATTCCCCGTCGAGAAAATCGCCGAGATAGTGAAAAGTAAAGGTGTCATTTTTCATACCGACGCCGTCCAGGCCGTCGGCAAAATCCCAATCAATCTTTCTAAAAGCAATATCGATTTGCTCAGCTTATCGGGTCACAAGCTACACGCCCCCAAAGGCGTCGGCATTCTGTATGTCCGCAAGGGCACTCGTCTCGCTCCTTTTATGCTTGGTGGCCATCAGGAAGGAGGCCGCCGGGCGGGCACTGAGAACGTCCCCGGCATAATAGGTCTCGGCAGGGCCTGCGAACTGGCGATGCGGAATTTCGACCAGGAAAATAAAAAGGTCAAGTCCCTTCGCGACAAGCTCGAAAAAGGCATTCTCGCAAAATGTCCCGACTGTATGGTCAACGGTGATACCGAAAGCCGTTTGCCCAATACCAGTAACATCAGCTTTGAATTTATCGAGGGGGAATCAATCCTGCTTATGCTCGACAGGTTCGGCATCTGCGCTTCCAGCGGCTCCGCCTGCACTTCCGGCTCGCTCGAACCATCTCACGTCCTTCGTGCTATGGGCGTTCCCTTTACCGCGGCCCACGGCTCAATCCGTTTCAGCTTAAGCCGATACAATACTGAGGAAGAAGTAGATTTCACCGTCGAAAAAATACCGCCGATAATCGCTCGTCTGAGAGAGTTGTCACCATTCATAAAAAAATAGAGACGGCTATCGGGATTTTTACTGTGCGCGTTTATTTACTTCTGCTTAAATTTTATTTAACTGTCCCCGCCGGTCAACAACGGCGATAATTAACGCGATGGGCGCGTAAAACTCCAGCAGTATAATCAGCTTATCAAGGCCTTGTAAACGCCATATTAATATCGGGATAAGAATGACCCCTATTAAAGAAAGCATCCTCTCCCGTCCCTTGAAAATGTTTTCAATTCCGGGGTATCGGTTTCTTATACAAATTGCCGCCCACCCGCATAAAATTCCGGTTGCTGCCCCTCCCAGTGCGTCTGAAGGATAGTGCGCGAGCACAACAACTCGTAAAATAGCGACCCCGCAGCAGCAAGCGACGAAAACAATCGTGGCCGGCCAGGGCATCGCAAACACCAGGACCGCTCCTGCTGCGAATACGCTCGCTACGTCACCGGATGGAAACGACCAGCTTTTAAAAATAGCTTTCTTGTCCCCTACTTTTGTTTCCGCGGTTATAACGTCCCTTGGCCTGGGTCTTCTGACTGTCTCTTTTATTACCGTTAGCGCGGCTAATGTTATCAATAACGACAGAAGGCACACAATTACCGTCTTGTGCTTTCCCGTAAGCCACACCCACGCCAGCAGAAGCCAGATTAAAGGGTAACCTCTTCCTAATTGTTTTAGCGCCTGAACCCAAAGGGCCCTGTCCCACTTCTGCGGATTTTCCCGAAGATATGAGAACACTCGCTCATCTACAACAAAAAAGCAAACTGTTGCCGCGGCCAACAGAAGGCCTGCAAGCAAAAGTAGTACAACCGTCCCCCGGCTTGTTTTCCGGGCCTCAGCGGTTACTGTCTGGTTTGTGTCTTGACTAATAATGCGATAACCTCGACTTCCCTGCCCTTGGAATAGTTAATGCCTTTTTTTGACGCTATCTCTTCAAAAGTGATATCACCTGCGTTTTGCCTGATGCTCTCGAAGTCCTTTCTCGGAATTATCAGCGCTCTGGTTTCTGCACCTTTAAGCCAGTTAACGACGTCGTCTGTTTTGCGCAGTTGCGTAATTTTTCTTCCAATATAAAAATTCAGCGTTGGCTCAGCGTATTTATACATAGCAACTGGCACGTCTTTGCTCGTTTTTTCTCTGATTGCCTTTGCTATAAGAGGGCTGATTTTAATCGACTCAACCGCGGGCAGCAATACGAATAATACCGGTATAATGAGAATCAGTGTTCCTGTGAGAATAGCTTTTGCCGTGCCCTTGAATTTTTCCCGTACCTGTAAATAACAGCAGATTATTGTCATCACCAGCGTAATTGCTCCGCAAATAAGCCCCGGCGTTATAAGCCCTTCGCTTTTTGTCAAATACCCGATGCCGATTAAACTCGCCGCGATGCCCAATCCCACTGGTCCCGAAAACCACACGCCGCCTCGAAGCCATTTGCGGTCACGCTCATTTAAAACGTTTTGTCCTGATGCGACAATTGTTGCTCCTGTCATCACCGCCATTGCGGGCCACGCAAACAATATATAATGCGGCAGCTTCGTCGCCGCGATAGTCATCAGGACGACCGTTACTATTATCCAGCTCAATAAAATATTTCTTGCCCCGGCGTTCCCGATTCTTTTTCCCAAACTTGCCGAAAATGCCCCGGGCAGAAAAATCACCCACGGGAAAAATCCCGCGACCATAATCGCCGGGTAATATGGCAGGTATAACAGGAAGTTTCCTCCGTGGCCTTCCATCGGTGAAAGCGCACGCCCGACAATATGTTTTCCGAAAAATACCCGGTATAGCTCCCCGTCGGTTGCCCTGTTGGCCGGAATTGCCCACAGCAAAAATATCCCTGCTGCGATAACCACCGCAAGACAAACCCATAGAAAATTGCGAATAAAACTCCCGGTATTCTCCCGCCCGAACCAGAGCGCGACAATTATCACAAACACAGGTAGCAACCCTAAAGGCCCTTTTGCTAACATCCCAAGTCCAATCAAAACTCCCATTGCTCCTGCGTCAAACACCCGTATTTTTTTCCCCAGCCGACCGACAAAAATCGCCATCGCCCCGATAATAAACGGCATCGCTATGCCGTCAACCAGCGCTGAGCTTCCCACAAAAAGCATCAGCAGCGTCGTGCCTAAAATCGCCTCGGCCCATAATCCCGCTTTTGCATCGAAAAGTTTTTTCCCGACAAAAAACGTCAAAAGTAAAGTTGCCGCAGTCCCCATAACCCCCGCGAATCTGCACGCTATTTCGCTTGGCCCCAGCAATCTAACCGGGACAGACATCAGCCAGTAAAGCAGAATAGGCTTATCGAACCAGACCTCCCCGTTAAAAGTCGGCACAAGATAATTGCCGCTCTCAACCATCTCCGCTGTTACCCTCGCGTACCTCGGCTCATCTCGGTCCCAAAGCGTGCTGCTGCTCGCTATCAGCAGATATAATGCTGCAAATCCGGCGCAAATCAAAAGCGCCTTTACCCACGGACTTGTCGTAAATCGTGTTTTAGTTGAATCCATCATTACGGCGGACGAAAGTGAAAATCCATATTGAGATACGAGCAACAAAAAATGCCGAAGGAGGGACTTGAACCCACACCCTGTTGCCAGGACAGGATTTTGAATCCTGCGCGTCTGCCAGTTCCGCCACTTCGGCTATTTAGGCAGGATTATCGATAATTTTGCCGCGTTTGTCAATCGCCGCCCTCGAAATGGTTGAAAATCACGCAAATTTGTCTTTCGTCGGGCTTCTTACGCAGTTTTATATTGACACAGGCAAAAAATAGTATAAACTATCCTCCTCACGCGAAAGTGACTAAGCCGAACCTCGAATGCTTGTTATTCCTTGTAAGGGTCTTTGATGTATTCAGATTATATTCGTAATGTTGCTGTAATTGCTCACGTTGACCACGGCAAAACAACCCTGGTTGACCAGCTTCTCTACCAGTCCGGGATGTTCCGCGCAGAAGAGCTTGATAAGCTCCAGGGCGGCGAAAACAAACTCATTATGGACTCAAACCCCCTTGAACAGGAACGGGGCATTACAATCCTCAGCAAAAATTGCTCTATTTTTTATACCGATTCACAGGACGACGAATACAAAATTAACATCATCGATACCCCGGGCCACGCCGATTTCGGCGGCGAGGTCGAGCGGGTCCTCAAAATGGCGGATGGCGTCCTCCTTCTGGTCGATGCCTTTGAAGGTCCTATGCCTCAGACGCGGTTCGTATTGACCAAAGCGCTCGAAAATAAACTCCGGCCAATAGTGGTTATCAATAAAGTTGACCGCGAAAATAGCCGCCCCGACGATGTCGTCAATGAAGTATTTGATTTGCTTGTTCAGCTCGGTGCCGGTGACAAAGCGCTGGATTTTCCCATTATTTACGCCTCCGCCAGGCAGGGTTGGGCGTCAAACGATCTCAAAATTAAAACCGACAATATGCAGGCCGTTTACGATGCCATCATAAAATACGTCCCGCCGCCGGAGGCAATTCCCGATGCTCCGCTGCAAATGCTTGTGACAAATCAGGAGTATTCAGATTACGTAGGCAAAATCGCCATCGGAAGAGTTTTCGCGGGCAATCTCAGTGAAGGCCAGAATGTTACCGTAATTGACACTACTGGTGTTCATACTCAGCAGAAAATTATGCAGATTTATCAATTCCAGGGGCTTACACGCAAGGTCGTTTCAAGCGTTCAGGCAGGTGATATTTGCGCCGTCTCAGGACTTGACCCTATTGGTATCGGCGACACCATTGCCTGCCCCGATAACCCCACCCAGCTCCCGGTTATTCCAGTCGATGAGCCAACGATGACTATGACCTTCCGCGTCAACGACGGACCTTTTGCCGGCAGGGACGGCAAATACGTTACCAGCAGGCACATCGGCGAACGCCTCGAAAAAGAGCTTCAGCATAACGTTGCACTGAGAGTCGAGCCGGGCAAAACGCCCGAAGAATTCAACGTATCAGGCAGGGGACTTATGCATCTCGGTATCCTCCTCGAAAATATGAGACGCGAAGGTTATGAGGTCTGCGTCGGAAAACCCAGCGTCATTATTAGGAAAATAAACGGCATAGACCACGAGCCGATAGAATTGCTCGCGATTGATTGCCCTACGGATTGTCAGAGCGCGGTTATGAGTTTGGTTGGCGACCGAAGAAGTGAAATGATTAAAATGGACGCCAAAAGCGGCGCAAACACTTTTATTCACATGGAATTTTTAATTCCTTCCCGCGGACTCTTTGGCCTCCACGCCCGAATGATGAACGCCACTCAGGGCAGGGCAGTTATGCACCATACCTTCGAAAGATATGAGCCGATGCGTGGCGCAATTCCACAGCGAAAAGCGGGTGTTATGATTGCTACCACCACCGGCCCCGTTACCGCCTATGCCCTCGATGCTCTTTATGACCGCGGCCTGTTTTTTGTCGAGCCGGGCGAAGTCGTATATGATGGCCAGGTTGTCGGCGAACACTGCAAAGACGACGACATAGCGGTGAACGTCGCGAAGCTCAAGCAGCTTTCCAACATGCGTACGACCAGCAAGGACGAAGCCGCCAAAATCAGACCCGCACGCATAATGTCTCTTGAGGTCGCGATGGAATATATCCAGGAAGATGAGCTGGTAGAGGTTTGCCCCAATACGATTCGGCTGCGCAAACGCCAGCTCAAAGAATCCGACAGACGCCGCTTTGCCCGCCAGACCTAAAGTTAGTCGAGCAATACTTAAATACGTGTTTTTTGAGCGTAAGCCTAGGTAATATCAATAGTTAGCTTAAGTATTGCATTTTTGTTATGGGACGTAATTTCAACACGAATTCTCTTGACGGGTATGGTTCTTATCTGTTATAATACTCTCTACGATATTTATTGGTTGTTTTTCGGGAGGTTTGGTGAGGAAAAACTGGCGTCACGACAGGTGTGTAAGGGTTCTTCTTGGAACAAGGTGCCGTTCTGTAACTCTGACAACACATAATTCTTTCACATCATATCTTTTCTTTAAGTTACTGAAGCATACAAAAAACCAAAGTCGTTTCTGGCTTTGGTTTTTTTCTTTATTCACACGGATGGATATGTACGGGTAGGCGGATGGTGAAAAACAGCGGGTAGGTAGTGCTATCTGCCCGAATCCAGTTACCCTCCTCAAGGATGTATGTGCCGGATGTGCGCATATATCGCACACCCGGTGTAATTACAGGGTCATCGTTTACACATTTTTTGTTGGAGGACAAAGTGATGAAATCGTCATTAACACTCAGAGGAGCAAAAGCAAAAGCATCGATTAGCTTGATGGTCTTATGCACCCTCATAATTGCAATGGGGGCAGCGCCTGCGATTGCCGTAAGCTACGACTATGCGGCCGAAGTTAATCAAACGGCTGCCTGGCTCGTTACACAGCAGATAACCAGCGGGGGGAATCTCGGCGGCATAGAAGAATATGAAGGTTCGACCACTATCGTCGAATCCGACAACACGCAGGAGGCGATATGGATATGGTCTCGTTATGCTGAATTGACGGGGGACTACACAACATATCAAACAAAAATAAACAATGCCTGGACTTACCTCAATAATTTCCCGGCTTGGAATGAAGGGGGTAGCATCACGAATTATTACACCACATATAACTGCGCATGGGGTATGCGTGCAGAGATGAAATACCGGCAGGTCTATCTGGGCAAAGCAGGATATGTTGATCATACTGCCTATGGCAGACGATGTGCGAGCACTCTTCATCAAGGTAATTGTGGCACAAGTGGCTCCAACGGGGAGGCCTGTGTTCTTGGACTTGCCGCAGGTGCCCTGTATCAATATGGGTTATTTGACTCCAATACGGTAGCTCAGGCAGATGCCCTTACTTTTGGTAATAATGTACGGACCTGGTTGAATGGTAGCACATCGAACTTCTCTTCAGACGGTTGGGCCGTATCGGCTGGCGTTGCCGTCTGGGGCGTTATGAACTCATATTTCAAAGACCCTAATCACTCCGCTGAAGCTCTTGCTTGGGCTGAAACCGCAAATACTTATATGCCCGCCAGTGATACCGGCACAAGCGACGGTTACCAGAACGGGCACAACGGCTGGTATGCCTGGGGACACTATGCCCTCAGCGAAGTTCGCGGTGCTGACTCTTTCACAAAATACCAGAATATAATCAATACGCTTTTAGGTAACGATGGCGATAACGATGGCGGCATCCCCCAGCAGGGAAGTACCGGCAACGATTACGCCTGGACAACTGATATAATGCAGACCGCCTCTAATATGGGCCTGGTTAATACTAAGAATTATACGATTTCCGGCACAATTACATCGGGCGGTTCGGCTCTGGCCGGCGTCCAGATGAGCGGTCTGCCGGGTGTCCCGGTTACCGACGCCAACGGTTTTTACACCGCCACGGTAACCTCCGGCTGGATTGGAACTGTTACCCCGATAAAAGCCGGATATACATTTAGTCCGGCAACAAAAACTTACATCGTCGTTATATCCAATCAAACGGCCCAGAATTATACAGCAACGGCACTACCACCGAGCGTTACTTTTGTTGCGGCAGGGACTGCTGCATCTGGAACATCAACGATTTCACCGGCGCTTCCTTCGGGTATCGCTGTAAACGACATCTTGCTGATGTTTATTGAAACGGCCAATCAGGCCTCCTCTATTTCAAACCAGAACGGCGGAACCTGGACCGCGGTTGCTAATTCACCGCAGGGAACAGGAACGGCTGGTGGCACAGGTGCGACAATGCTTACGGTCTACTGGTCACGATATAATGGAACTCAGGGTGCGCCAACCGTTTCTGACTCGGGCGACCATCAAATTGGCCTGATTCTTGCATTCCGCGGCGCTGTCACAACCGGTAACCCGTGGGACGTGACGGCAGGCGGAACGAAAGGAACGGCCTCAACCACTACGACATTCGGAACGGTCACCACAACTGTCGCTAACGACTTGATTGTGCTTGCAGCATCAAGAGACGACGACTCATCCTCAGCGGAATGGTCAAGCTGGACTAACGCAAATCTCTCAGGCCTCACAGAGCAATCAGACGGAGGAACCACGTCAGGCAACGGTGGAGGTATAGGAATTGCAACAGGCCTTAAAGCAACTGCCGGAAGTACCGGTTCGACTACAGCGACGGTAACATCAAGTGTTGATGGACATATGACTATCGCGCTCAAACCTCAAGTTGCTACTTGGACCCTTGCGATTTCTACTACTACGGGCGGAACTGTAACTACACCAGGTATTGGGAATTTTAATTATAACAACGGAACCAATGCCAGTATCGTGGCTGCAAATGACGTGAATTATCATTTTGTAAACTGGACCGGCTCAGCAGTCACGGCTGGCAAGGTCGCAAGTCCCACTTCGGCCAGCACAACCGTCCTTATGGACGCTAACTATACCGTCACCGCCAACTTTGCCGTTAACACAAGGTCGTTAACGACTTCTGCAACAGCCGGCGGTACTGTCAGTACGCCCGGTATAGGCACATATTTGTATAACCAGGGCACCAGTAATCCTATCATTGCGTCGAATAACACTGGTTATTATTTTGTCAACTGGACAGGCACGGCTGTAACGGCCGGCAAGGTCGCAAGTCCCACTTCGGTGAGTACTACTGTTCTTGTGGACGCCAACTATGCCGTCCAGGCGAATTTTGCAATAAATACTTACACGTTAACTTATACACCGGGCGCTAACGGTACAATTAGTGGAACAAGCCCGCAGACGGTCAGCTATGGTGGTAGCGGTACAGCGGTAACGGCGGTACCTAATGCCAATTATCACTTTGTCAACTGGAGTGATGGCTCAGCAGCCAACCCGAGGACCGACACCAGCGTAACTGCCAATATCACCGTTACGGCCAACTTTGCGATAAACACCCACACGGTAACGTTTGTAGCCGGGGCTAACGGCAGTATTACGGGGACTTTGGTTCAGGTAGTTAATCACGGCGGCAACTGTACGGCAGTTACAGCGGTGCCCAATGCCAATTACCACTTTACCAGCTGGACGGGCGGTTATACGGGAGCTACCAACCCGTTGACTATCACCAACGTGACTGCTGATATGACCGTTACGGCCAATTTCGCGATTGACACTCACACGGTAACGTTCGTAGCGGGGGCCAACGGCAGTATTACGGGGACTTTGGTTCAGGTAGTTAATCACGGCAGTAGCTGTACGCCGGTTACGGCGCAGGCCAATACCAACTACCACTTTACCGGCTGGACGGGCGGTTATACGGGAACTACCAATCCGTTGACTATCACCAACGTGACTGCTGATATGACGATTACAGCCAATTTTGCGATTGATACGTTTACACTTACTTACACACCGGGCGCTAACGGTACAATTAGCGGAACGAGCCCGCAGACGGTCAATTACAATGCGAGCGGTTCTGCTGTAACGGCGGTACCGAGTACCGGATACCACTTTGTTAAATGGAGTGATGACTCGACTGTCAATCCGAGGACTGACACCAGCGTAACGGCGAACATAGCCGTGACCGCCAGCTTCGCGATTGATACGTTTACACTTACTTACACACCAGGCAGTAACGGTACCATCACCGGAACAAGCCCGCAGACAGTCAATTACAATGCGAGCGGTTCTGCTGTGACGGCGGTACCGGCTACCGGATACCACTTTGTTAAATGGAGTGATGACTCGACGGTCAACCCGAGGACTGACACCAGCGTAACGGCGAACATTGCCGTGACCGCCAGCTTCGCGATTGATACGTTTACACTTACTTACACAGCAGGCAGTAACGGTACCATCACCGGAACAAGCCCGCAGACAATCAATTACAATACGAGCGGTTCGGCTGTAACGGCGGTACCGAGCACCGGATACCACTTCGTCAAATGGAGTGATGACTCGACGGTCAATCCGAGGACTGACTCAAGCGTAACGGCGGACATTGCCGTAACCGCCAGCTTCGCGATTGATACGTTTACACTGACCTATACGGCCGGTTCAAACGGTACTATCAGTGGAACGAGCCCGCAGACGGTCAATTACAATGCGAGCGGTTCTGCTGTAACAGCGGTACCGGCTACCGGATACCACTTTGTTAAATGGAGCGATGATTCGGTTGTCAATCCGAGGACTGACTCAAGCGTAACGGCGAACATTGCCGTGACCGCCAGCTTCGCTATTGATACGTTCACACTTACTTACACAGCCGGCAGTAACGGTACCATCACCGGAACAAGCCCGCAGACGGTCAATTACAATGCGAGCGGTTCTGCTGTGACAGCGGTACCGGCTACCGGATACCACTTTGTCAAATGGAGCGATGACTCGACGGTCAATCCGAGGACTGATGCAAGCGTAACGGCGAACATTTCCGTAACCGCCAGCTTCGCGATTGACCAGTACACGATTACATCCTCGGCGGGTGCCAACGGCTCGATTGACCCGATGGGCGATACGACCAAGGATTACGGCAGCAGTCAATTGTTCACCGCCACTCCGACTACTGGTTATGAGGTTGACAAGTGGACTTTGGATGGCGCTGATGCTCAGACAGGCGGCAACACTTACACGTTAAGCACAATCACAGCCACTCATACCGTTGCTGTGAGCTTCAAGATTATTACCTATACGGTTACCGCCAGTGCTGGCGCTAATGGTTCAATTGATCCGACAGGCGCAATGACCAAGGATTACGGCAGCAGCCAGTTATTCACGGCCACTCCGGCAACAGGTTACGCAGTTGATAAGTGGCAGGTTGACGGCGCTGATGTCCAGACAGGCGGCACGACTTACACGTTAAGCTCAATCACAGCGACACATACGGTTAGTGTCAGCTTTAAGATATTTACATACACCGTGACTGCTTCTACAGACGCTAACGGCAGTGTTGACCCGATGGGTGATATAACCAAGGATTACGGCTCATCTCAATTGTTTACCGCCACGCCGACAACTGGTTATGTGGTTGACAAGTGGATGGTGGATGGCAGCGAGGCCCAGGTTGGCGGCACGACTTACACATTAAGCGATATCACAACTACTCATACGGTTGCAGTGACGTTCAGCAGGATTATCTTCTCGATTTCCGGTTACGTGGTTGAGATTGACGGTAACACGCCGGTCAAAGACGTGCTGATGTCAGCGGGTGATACTAATACCCTGACGGATGCAAACGGCTACTACGAATTGTCGGCCGCCTATGGCTGGTCGGGCGTCATCACTCCTGGGAAGCAAGGATACGTCTTTGAACCAGGTAGCAATACATACAACAATGTTACGCAGAGTTACAACGATGCGAATTACACGGCTACACTTATGACCTTTAAGATTGCCGGTTATGTGCTTGATTCCGGCAATTCCGCGCCGATAAGCAATACAAGCGTCTCTGCCGAAAACGGTGGCGGCCCCTGGACAAGCAAATACGGCGGCGGTTCTGCAATGACCGATGCCAGCGGTTACTATGAGGTCTGGGTTGATTACAACTGGTCAGGAAAAGTAACGCCAACTAAGTATGCCTATGCCTTCGAACCGAACAGCATAAGCTACGAGAATGTCAACGCGGATACTACCGGCCAGAACTATGCCGGCACGCTGCTCACGTTCAAAATCGCCGGTTACATCACCAACAAATGCAATGTGCCAATCGAGAACGTGCTGGTTAGCGCCGACAATGGCGGCGGGCAGGCCATGACCGATGCCAATGGTTTCTATGAGGTCTGGGTCAGTTACGCCTGGACGGGCACGGTAACGCCGACCAAAAAGCACTTTACGTTTACGCCGGGCAATGGGAGTTATGTCGGCGTGCTGGTTGACCAGGCCGGGCAAAACTACACAGCGGACAACATCTACGACCTTGACTGTGATGGCTATATCGACCTTGGCGATGTTAAAGTGATATGCGATAACTGGCTCATGACCGGTACTATCCCTGGTGATTTCGATGCCAGCGGGACCGTTGACTTTACGGACTTCGCGGTTTTCGGCAACGTATGGGGCGACTAAAAAACCGGGATTGTAAACGTATTGTTGAGTTTTGAATTTTAAAGGCCGTCGTTTCCCTTTCGAAGGAGACGGCGGCCTTTTGTTTTGCGAAGACCAGTTAGCTTTTACTCGTTTTTGCCCTTTAATCTCGGCCGGGGTCAGGGCGGATTTAATTTAGACGCTGATTTATGCTGCCCATTCGTCAGCAAGAAGTTCGGCCTGCTTATTGGTTTTTCTTTATGTTACTCTTCACCTTCTTGCACAAGAATCCATATGCGTTTGAGGGGAAGTTCAGCTTTGATCTCTTCATCAAATTTGTCATAATAAAGAAGTACATTTTCAACAATATCTCTCGCGTCCCACAGTCGTACTTCAAAGAAGTTTTTATGCGATTCCGTGTAAACGTTATGCTTAAACCCTCCCCACGCAGCAAGCAATCCCTGCTGAGCATTAAAATCGTGCATAACTCCTTTTAATTCACGAAGAATTTTTACATCCTGTTGACTGTTGCCACTTTTGACTTGAACTACGATTCTTGGCGGGTCAAACCCAAGCGGGCCGCTGCCTGCTAAAATATCAACACCCCCGTCCGGCCCGGCAGGAGAAACCTGGGTTTTGTAGCCCTGCGCTTCAAGAACTGCATTAATCAGGTCTGCAAGTCGATGCCCGGTAAATTTAGTGGCAAGCCACTGACTTATCTGGTCAGCGGCATATTCAGTAAGATTAACAAGTGTTTCAGGGGCTTCATCCGTAACTTCATCTATACCTTCCGTTGTCGAAACAACTATCGGAGCAGCCTTGCCTTCTAATAATGCTCTTATGCGTTGCTCTGCGTTGTTACGTGTTATCTGGCAGATAGTCATAAATGCACCGAATGAATATAACAAGTCTTGGTCAAACCTATTCCTCGGCATATCTTTGGTAATCCATTCAACAGGTAGAGTATGCTTGGTACCAGGGGGATTGGCGGGGAAATACTTATATTCTCCTATAACTCTTCCTATTGCTATTGCACTTCGTCCTTTTAGTGGAAGAGCTACAAGATCATCCTTAGAAATTCTTTTCGAAAAAGCCCAAAGCTGGGCGCAATGATTTCTAAGTTTTGCCGGCTTCGCATCAAGATAAAGTTCTCCAAGATACTTAAGCAAATCCATCCTTGTCTTAAATTTAGAAAGATCAACTACATCATCCCATCCATTGACAACTTTATTATTCTCAAGAGCCCAATTCTGTTCCTCGCCGTGTCCGCCTGCCCTCACTAACCATATTGCCATGATAATTCCTCCTTCAGCTTATTCTTCCTTTTATAAAACTCTATTAATCTGGAATCTTATCGACTCCGTACAATTCACATACCAACTCGTCAATTCGTGATTCGTTGGCCTCTATCTCACGCTCGAAACGCTCTTGTTCTCTGTCACTAAGCTTATTGTTCTGCACCTTAGTTTTTGTCTTTATTATCTTTTCGACATACGAGGAAATTTGGCTGGCATGTTTTTTCTGTGATGCCGAGCGAGCGACAAGAATTGGTATATCTCTCAGGAAACGAATTTCGCAATTCAAATATCCTCCCCTGAAGCCAGCACCGTTTTTTTGCCTAAGGTATTTCTCAATAAGATTGCTATTAAGCACACCTAT
Source organism: uncultured Phycisphaerales bacterium (assembly GCA_903857265.1). Taxonomy (GTDB): domain Bacteria; phylum Planctomycetota; class Phycisphaerae; order Sedimentisphaerales; family Anaerobacaceae; genus Fen-1362. The sequence goes on along the minus strand of CAIODZ010000022.1, from coordinate 125,701 downwards.
GATAAATAACGGATCATTTTCCTCCTTTGGGATTACACAAACACCACCCGCCGCACCGCCCGAAAAAACAAATTGACCTTTAGCATCAAAACAAAATCTCATCCGATCTGCCATGTCTGGAGTTATTAACTTAGGTTTAGTCAACGGCACGAAATTCTGCTGTCTTGAGTACTGATAGAAATAATTCCCTTCAAACCGGCCGGACTCTCGTTTGTTTAGAGCGGGACGTAGTAATGAAAGATAGCCAGACCATAACTTTGGGCATTCTTTTGATAATTCTTCGGGTTCAAGTATCCGCCACGTATCGTTTTTAACAAGATATGGAAATATAAGACGCAAGGTTGTCGGGCATATTTCAAACCGCCGCATATGTTCGCTCTTAATCAATGGACGAAGAAGATGCGATTCAATTTCGTGCTCTCGGCCAGTAGCCTCCGAATAGATCGTTGCAATGCTATCTTTTTCTCTAATAAGCTCTACCACAAAGACTTTATCCGCACCCGTTTTAAATCCTTGTGAGAAATTAACCAGTTCACTAAGAGGAAAACAATCAGTCTCAGGACATGATGAGATTGTTGTCGTTCCTGATTCCAGGAAACTCCACATTCCATCTCCCTGTATCGGATGAACCGCGTCCCATTTAAGAATGTCCGCAGATCTCAAGGTTCGATGTGAGTCAAGCATACGGCATTGCGTCTCGCCGTCATAAAGCTTGATTATACGGGAATAGTCCACCATTGCTTCATTAGGAGTATTAGAGAAAATATGTATCGCAGTATATGTGGTTGCTCCACGGAACACTTGTTGATCGGAGAAATCTATAATAGACCGAATATACTTGCCCGTTGAGACAATCTTTCGAATACCTTGCCCGTACGTTGCTTGCCAAAACTTATGGGGACAAATGAATCCGAGAACCCCATCCGGAGTGAGAAGCTGCAATCCTTTTTCTATGAAAACCACATATATATCGTAATTGCCTTTCGCTGCTGATTTATATTGTATCCTATAGAATTCGCATTCCTCATTTGCCCATTTTTTTAATTCCTGAACGCGAATATATGGGGGATTACCGATTATACAATCGAAGCCCTTGTGTTCATCAAATAATCGACCAAATCCACGAGTTTGACTGTTCCAATCGAACGCGTTGATTCTAAACCTCAAATCTTCATCACCGCCGAACAAACTTCCGACCTTGTTATCCCAATATCTGTCAAAATCGGCCTGCGATAATAAGCTATTACCACAACAAATATTATTATCCAGAGATGGCAGCAATCTCGATTGAAGAAAATCACGCTGCCAATCCGGTGGTAATCTTCCCTCCAGCAATTTGAGATAAAGGCTCATAATGGTAACTTCAACGGCCTGAGCATCTATATCAACGCCATAAATGCAGGAAGCAAGCAATTGACTGCGAAACTTCGGGGATAAATGCCAGTTATTTTCCTTGTCTTTGAAGGCTATTTTGACTTTTTTCTCTTTAGCCCTCGGGCTTGCCGGGATTTCTGCGGCCTCCGGATGTTCCGATATGTATCGAGTACAATGATCAAAAAGAAACTGTAAAGCCGCAATCAGAAATGAGCCGGAACCGCAAGCCGGGTCAAGAATCTTCGTATTAAGAACTTCGAGGGGGCTTTTATCTTTGATTTTTGGCCCAACGACACGGCGAATTATTGTATTCACCACAAATCGAGGAGTATAGTAAACGCCGCCTGCATGACGGACTTCCGGCTTTGGCTCGGCCTCAACATTATTTTGTTTAATGGTAATCGTACTGCCAAGAAATCGTTCGTAGATTATACCCAGCAAATCATCCCCGATGGCTTCAAATCTGTAAGCGCCATCTGGCATATAAAGCGAACGAATAAAATCAGCAAGAAGTTCTGGTGCTATCTTAAGATTCTCTGAAAAATGCGGTTTGAAAAGGTAGCCGTTGTATTCTTCATCGAAACGTCTGAATTTGGTAGTAAGTTCGGAATAAAGGTCAAGGCGATTTTTAGAGCAAGAATTCAAAATATCACGGAGTTCGCCATAAGGGGTAATATCTCTGTCTTCGCAGACCCTTATAAAGACGAGACGGTCTATTAATCGTTGTGTTGCTTCTGTGAGCCGAGCGGCTCCATGATGCGTATTTGCTTCGGGGAAATTATTCCTATTTTCGTTATACAAAGCACGAGCGAAACGCAATCTGAAATCTTCGAGATGTTGCAAAAACACCCGGTCAACCGGTTCGGTTCCACGCAGGTCGATTAGCAATCCGTCAATTCCACGTATTCGCCTGCCCTTTTGAACGTGCTTAATCTTGGCAAGAAGCTGTTCAAGAGACCCATTAGCTACCGATTCTCGGCCAAATGTATCCCTTAGAATATCCCACTGATTGATATAATTTTCAAAACGTAAATCGAAGTCTGAAATAAGTCCTCGGTTGGGTTCTGCGTGATAGGGTTTAACAGTAGCATCAAATAATCGGAATTGTTCGAAGTTAGTTAGTATTACAAATGGGATTTGTGCGTTCCAAGCATAAGTTTTGGCTTGAAAAATTGCATCTTTGTTTCTTTCTATGTCTATTGTCGGTTTTTTAGCTTCGACAACAAACTTTGGAAAACCATCGATTCTGAAAATGTAATCAGGGCGACGTGAACGAGTTTGCTCAGCTTCGACTGTCCCAACAGTTGATTCAATAATCACATCTTTTTCGGCTGAAGAACGGTGTGCATTGTTGGCAACATCCCATCCCAATAGCGTCCAAAATGCGTCTATATATTCCTGTCTTATGACTGCTTCGGGAGTTTGTTCGTCGCGCAGACTCTGCAAATTAACTCGGAAACCCTCGACCAACTTATTCGTTTCGCGAAGATGCTTATCAAACGTATCCTCTGCCATGTTATTCCCTTAAAATGCAGTAATTTCCCGACTTTATCCCGTGAGATGATGTTGTCTATCTCATCGGGACCCCACAATACCCCAGTTTTTGTCTTTCGTCAATAATTGGTTTTTTGCGCCTTCCGCCGTTTGGCGTCCCTCACGGGAGGCGGACTAACGAATATCTAGTATCGAGAATCCAGTATCGAGTATCTAAAATCGTCATTCGACAATCGTCAATCGGCAATCAAAACTTCCCCAAACCTCGCTTCAAAAACCTTGACCGTTGGAGCACTCCATAAGTATATACGCATATACTTATATACTATTGTGACTCATGACAGCGTTCAGCGTGTTTTTCCCGGCTTAATTCAGCGTTTTCAGCCAACTTCGGCATTAAATCCGCCTGCCCTGCGTAGCCGCCCCGGCGAAGAAGGGTGTTTTTTGTTAGCCGATACCTCTTAGGGGAAGCAGATGAAAATCCGCTTGTCACGGCGAAGTCAGAGACGAAGACGGATGTTAATCCGCGTCAAAAAATAATTCTCTGTGCTCTCTGTGTCCTCGGTGGCTAAAAAAACTGTGTAATCTGTGCAATCTGCCTGCCCTGCGTAGCTTTAGCGAAGGAGGGCCTGCCCTGCGTAGCTCTTAGCGAAGGAGGGCCTGCCCTGCGTAGCTTTAGCGAAGGAGGGTGGCTAAAACCTTTTACTCGTTTTTGCCATACAGCCAGTGTTCGTCTGCGAACTCGTAATTCACTATTTCTTCAGGCCTGAAAAATATCGAGATTTCATAATCGGCCGATTGTGTGCTGTCTGAACCGTGAACAAGATTGAAGCCCCTCGAACAGCCCAAATCGCCGCGAATTGTTCCCGATGTTGCCTCATAACCAAATGTCGAACCAAGCATCTTTCTGGCGATTTCGATTGCCCCCTGTGCCTCCCATACCGTCGCCAGCACGGGCGACGAGCAGAGGAATTTCACTAAGCCATCGTAAAATGGTTTGCCTTTATGAACCGCGTAGAGTTTTGTCGCGATGGTATTGTCTGGTTTTAAGAATTTGGCCGCGACAAGCTTCAGGCCCTTCTTTTCGAATCGGCCTATGATTTCCCCGATAAGATGCCGCTGCACCCCATCCGGCTTGATAATTATCAGTGTCCTGTCAGCCATTGCGAATTTCGACCGTTACATGCCTTTCGGGACGATGTAAATCTCAACACGCCTGTTTTGCGGGTTGCCCTTCTTGTTTAGCTCGTTTGGCACGATGGGTCTGAACTCGCCGAATCCTCTGACGCTGGCACGCTCGGGCACAAGGCCGTTGGCTGTCATAGCATCGAGAACCGCAATGGCCCTGTGTGCCGACAAATACCAGTTGCTCGGATGTTTTGCCTTTGTCTCGGGTTGCGAGATGCGTAAATCGTCGGTATGGCCCGCGATTATAATGTCAAACGCCTTGGCCTGTTCGGTATTAAGAATCCCGCAAAGTGCCTTTACTGCCTCCATTGCCGATGGCGCTACCTCGTCGCTGCCTTTCTCGAAGAGCAAATCGCTCTTGAATTTCACAATACCCCTCGCCGAGTCGAAGCTGACCAAGTCGCTTCCCTTTGCCCAGTCCTCAAGCATTGAATTGAGTTCAGCGGGCAGTTGCGTCACGCCAAGTTTTTGCATTGCCTCGATCAGGTTCTTCTTCTCCTCTTCCAAAGCCGCGATTTTCTGCTGCAGGGCCTGCATTTCAACGTTACCCTTGCCGCCCAGCGCTTCTATTTGCCTCTTGGCCTGCTCAAGCTCCAGGTTCGCCGCCTGCAGCTGGCCTTCAAGCTCTTTTATGCGTCTTTCCTGCGCGGAGTTCTGCATTTTGAGGTCTTTCTGCTGGTCGGAAACGCAGCCGGTGGTAAATATCATTGCGGCACATACGATACTGATTACTGAAACTGTGGCGAGTCGCATCTTATCATCCTTTCAAGCGTGATTGACTGACAAATCCATTTTATCATCTCCCGGCGTTCCGGGACTACTATACAAATAGAACCATTTTCACCCCGCCCGTCAAGACCAAAATTGCAAAATCTTACAGGTTATTCCACATCTCTTCCTCATTGGTTAGCCCCGGCTCCTGTGGACGGGGTTGTTGCGTTCTCCTGCGATTTTATTATCGCCCAGCGGAATTTGGCAGACGAGCTGCGCGGGTTCGACATAATCTCTTTTGTTCTCGGCACTATCGCGTCCGGTGAGGCCGTCTGGTATATGCCCGCTCGAACGTTGTCGCGAAACCACCGCTTTACAAGCCGGTCCTCGCCGCTGTGAAAACTTATTATCCCGATTCGCCCGCCGGGCTTCAGGCAGTATTGCGCGATTCTCAATAGCTCCTTCAATGAGCCAAGCTCGTCATTGACCAATATGCGTAGCGCCTGGAACGTCCTCGCCGCAGGGTGCAGCTTTCCGAACCCCGCCCGGTTCTGTTTTTTCCATAGCTTCTCGGTCAGGCCCTTGACGCTGAAAATTATTCTTATTAACTGGTCGGTCTGCGTAATCGGCGTAACCTTCCGCTGGTTGACAATAAACTCTGCGATTTTCTTATGGTCCGGCTCATCCGCCAATTCCAAAAACGCCTTCGACAATTCTTCTTCGGAAAGAGTATTGAGCAAATCCGCGCCGGTCTGCTTTAGCCGGGCATCCATTCGCATATCGATTGGCCCTTCGTGCTTATAGCTCATCCCTCGCTGCGGATTATCAATCTGCATACTCGAAACGCCCAAATCCGCGAAAATTATATCGCAACCCGCGAGACCTTCTTTTTTCAGCACCTTAGCTAACCCCGCGAAATTGCTGTGATGAAAACTAATCGGAGCGTTATCTTTGCTTAGTCGATTGCGTGTGCGTTCGAGTTCCGTATTATCCGCGTCTATCGCAATCAGTTTTCCCGTTGGCCCGATGCGTTTGAGAAATTCGTATGCGTGGCCTCCGTAACCAACTGTGCAGTCAGCGACGATTTCGCCCGGCTTTGGACTCAGGCACGCCATCACCTCTTCGACGAGCACCGGCACGTGTGTGCCCGCGGGTGTTTTGCCCTTGGCGCGCAGATGCTCTTTGATTTCCGGGTGGGCCGCGAGGTTGTGCTCCTTGTATTTCTCATTGAAATGCTTGGGGTGCGTCCCGCTGTATCTGCGCCGCCTCTGGTGCTTATTCGGTTGTTGTCCAAACTCGCTCATTCTTTAGTCAATGACGCCCTGTGCGATATTTTTAATGTATTGCTCGTTTACGTCCCGGCTTTTATATATTTGAAAATCGCTCACATTTTTCAATACAAACCGGCTCACATCTTCCTTTTTCTGCGACGTCACCCGGCTCATATAAATCCCGTTGACGTCTTCGAACACAAAAGGGGGCCTCGCGTCTTCATTCAGCAAAGTTATTTCAACGTCGTTCATTTTTATATTTTTGGCGTGCCGTATAAAAAAGCCATAAGCGGGAGGAGGCCCGAACATTCCGGGCTCGGGATATTTATTTTCCTGCTCTGGATTTATCATGTTGGGTTCGGGCGCAGCCCCGCCCCCTTTATAGTAAATGCGAATATTGCTTAAGCGAACGTCCTCGATGTAATGGCCCGGGATGCCGCTTATTGTGCATGCGTTCGACGGGTCGGCGTTATAAACAATTACATTGCTTATAATAACCCTGCGCAGTTCTCCGACAGGCGTGCCCGCAGGCCCCCGCATCCGTGAGCCGAGGCGCAGGAATATAGGGTCATTTACAATATCGCGCATGGTTATATTTGTTATGGTAACGTCTTCAAGCAGGCCTCCGTCCACCGTTTCCAGCGCAAACCCTTTGCAATAATCGAAAACACAATTGGAAATCGTGATATTTTTAAATCCGCCGTTGGATTCCGTCCCGAACTTGATTCTTCCGGTGGGACGATATTTATAGTGCGGATTTTCCGTGCGTTTAAAAGTGCCGTCCAGCAGCGTCCCTTCGTCGTAGCCGCTTACCTGGCAGTTCGTGATTGTTACGTTTTCAGTCGCTCTCGCGTAGCCCAGGGCAAATGAGCTTTTCGGGCATATACCGTCGTCGTATGGCGAATTAACAAGGCAATTGGATATGCGCACGTTTTTGCAGCAGTCGATATCGATGCCGTCGCGGTTGGTGTCTATCTTGATGTTATCGATTGTAAAGTTATCGACTCCCGTCGCAAGGATAGCAAACCAGCCGCCCTGCAAAATGGTTATGTCCCGGATAATCATGTTTCTGCACCGTACCAGCGAGATTGCTTTATTCGCGGATTGTTTGTTGTCGTTGCTGTCAATCCAGTCCTTATATAATGCCTTTGCCCATATTTTTCCCGTGCCCATAATGGATACGTTATTAATATCCTCGCCCCATATCAAACTGTTGTGCCAGTGGCTGTGACCGTAATCCTGAAATTTATTATTACTCCCGGGTTCTTCGTCATCGTATCCGTTTTCTTTGCTCACCGCCGCGGCGATAATAGTTGCTCCCTGGTCAATAAATAAGCAGATATTGCTTTTAAGCCGAATGGAACCCGTCAGGTAATTTCCAGGCGGGAAATACACCGTTCCGCCTCCCGCCTTCGATGCGGCCTCAATCGCCTTATTTATAGCGTTGGATTCGATTGCCGTCCCGTCGCCTTTTGTTCCGTAAAATTTTACATTGTAGAAATTATCACGGAGGCCGCTTACCGATTGCTGCTTTGAGGAGCAGCCGATATTCGTTATCAGCAGCAGGATAAGAATATACATCAACTGCCTCTTGTGATTGATTAACGATTGCCATTTGTCGTCCGATTTCTCAAACTCGTTCATTTTTAATACCTCATTTATTCTTTTTTCTTTTTGTCTTTTGGGGGCGTACTTTTCTTTTCAAGTTGTTTTGTTTTTTCCACAATCTTATCAAAATCGGAGATGTAATTTTTGTCCTGCTCTTTTTTGTATCTTTCAAATTCCTGATGTGCTTTGGCGGCGGCAGTTTCGGCGCTTACTTTTCCGGCGTCTTTGAGAAGTTCTCGCTCACTGATTTTAAGAAATTCATCGAGCTTGGTAATCCAGTCGGCCATTTTCATCAGCCGGCCGGTGTTTGCCTGAAGTTCGGCAAAATCCAGGTACATTGAAACAATCAGGTTTAGCTGCTTAAGCTCATTCTCAGCAAGATAATTCTTGGCAATAGTAATATCGCCTGCGGTTATGTAATTACCCTTGAAGCTGGTAAGCCCCATCAACGGCTTGCTGCCGTCGGCTCTTTTTGCGATAATCTCCGCCGCCGTGTGGCCGTGAACGGCATAATGCATCTTGTTTTGCACTGTGGCGAAAAACTCCTGTGTAAGCTTGTCATCTTTGCGATAGTCAATACTGGTGGCGTAAATATCAGTCACTTTCTGGTAGAAGTAGCGTTCGCTGCTGCGAATATCGCGGATTCGCTGGAGCAGTTCTTCGAAATAGCGGTTCCTGCCGCCTGCTTGTTTAAATCTTTCATCGTCGAGGGTAAAGCCCTTTACGATATATTCCCGCAGCCGTTGTGTCGCCCAGATACGAAACTGTGTGCCTCGCAGGGATTTGACCCGGTATCCCACGGAAATAACGACATCAAGATTGTAATGTTTTACGCTGTAATCTTTGCCGTCAGAACCAGTTCGTCGGAATTCCCGACATACTGAATTCTCATCCATTTCGCCTTCCTTAAAGGCATTCTGGATATGTTCGGTAATCGTTGAGCGGCCTTTATCAAAAAGCTCTGCCATCTGGTCCTGCGTGAGCCATACAGTTTCACCCTCAATTTTTACCGCTAATCTGGCTTGGCCGTCTTCGGTGGTATAAATAACAATGCTGGATTCATTCTTATCTTGTTTCATAATTTCATTTTTACCACGAAGAACACGAAAAAACACGAATAATTTTAACCACCATTCGACCTGGTTCGACTTCGCTCACCACGGGTCGCTCAGGACAGGTAACATTGTCTTATCTACCAAGGTGGGAAATAAAAAAGCTGCGAGTCTCGAAGTAATCGAAACTCGCAGCTCAAGTTTTTTCTTCTGTGTAATCTGTGCAATCTGTGGTTATCGTTTTCGCAAAACCGTTAAGCCGCCGAGGGTGAGAAGCAAAAGCGTGGCGGGTTCAGGCGTCTGTATTGCGATATAAGTCGGACCGCTCAAGCCCGAGTTGGCGAAGATTGACCCGTGTCCGCTCGAATCGAATTTCTCAATCGTGTTGTTGCCAGCGTTTGCCACGTAGAGGTTGCCGCTGCTGTCAAAGGCAAGACCAAAAGGAGCGATTAGGCCCGGGTTGGCAAAGAGCGTTCCGTTTCCGCTCGAATCGAATTTCTCAATCGTGCCATTGCCAAAGTTCGCCGCGTAGAGATTGCCGTTGTCGTCAAAGGCAAGACCCATAGGGCGGCTCAAGCCTGAGTTAGCAAAGAGCGTTCCATGTCCGCTCGAATCGAATTTCTCAATCGTGTTGCCGAGATAGTTCGCCGCGTAGAGATTGCCGCTGTCGTCAAAGGCAAGACCAGCGGGCTGGTTCAAGCCCGAGTTGGCGAACGCACCAAGGTCAGTGCCAGTGGGAGAGAATTTCTCAATCGTGTTGCCGAGATAGTTCGCCGCGTAGAGATTGCCGCTGCTGTCAAAGGCAAGACCAGTAGGAGCGATTAGGCCCGAGTTGGCGAAGACCGACCCATGTCCGCTCGAATCAAATTTCACAATCGTGTTGCCACCATTCGCCGTGTAGAGGTTGCCGCTGTTGTCAAAGGCAAGACCCTGAGGTTGGCTCGACCCCAAGTTGGCGAAGACCGACCCGTGTCCGCTCGAATCGAATTTCTCAATTGTATAGTTGCCACCATTCGCAACGAAGATGTTATCAGCGAGTGCGAGGCCGCTGATAGGCAATACCAGCACGAACACGGCGAACAACGCCGTGCAGAACGGATTCGACAGATTCACCGGAGGTTGTTTATGATTTGTTTTCATTTTCTCTCCTCTTCAAAATATGTGGTTAGTGTATGCTCAACATAGAGCGTTGGTTTTTATTTTCTCCTTCGCAAAACTAAGCCGCCGAGACCGAGAAGCAAAAGCGTGGCGGGTTCGGGGGTCTGCACTGCGAAAGAAGACGGACCGCTCAAGCCCGATGCGAAAATGGTGCCGATTCCGCTCGAATTGAATTTCTCAATTGTATTGTTGCCTTGATTCGCCACGTAGAGATTGCCGCTGCCGTCAAAGGCAAGGCCCATAGGAGTGTTCAAGCCCGAGTTAGCAAAGAGCGTTCCGTGACCGCTCGAATCGAATCTCTCAATCGTGTCGCTGCCTGTGTTCGCCACGTAGAGATAGCCGCTGCTGTCAAAGGTGAGACCCCAAGGATAGCTTAAGCCGGAGTTGGCGAAGACCGACCCGTTTCCGCTCGAATCGAATCTCTCAATCGTGTTGTTACTAAAGTTCGCCGCGTAGAGATAGCCGCTGCTGTCAAAGGCAAGACCAGCAGGGTGATTCAAGCCCGAGTTGGCGAAGAGCGTTCCGATTCCGCTCGAATTAAATCGCATAATTGTGTTGTTGTAAGCATTCGCCGCGTAGAGATTGCCGCTGCTGTCAAAGGCAAGGCCATCAGGGTAGTTCAACCCCGAGTTGGCGAACACGGTCCCGTGTCCGCTCGAATCGAATTTCTCAATTGTGTTGCCGAGATAATTCGCCGCGTAAAGATTGCCGCTGCTGTCAAAGGCAAGACCAACAGGGTCGCTTAGGCCCGAGTTGGCAAAGACGGTCATGTTTCCGCTCGAATCGAATCGCAGAATCGTATTGTTACCACCGGTTGCCACGTAGATATTATCAGCGAGTGCGAGGGTGCTGGGCAGCAAGACCAGCACGATTACGGCGAACAACGCCGTGCAAAGTTGGTTATGGTTTGTTTTCATTTTCTCTCCTCTTCAAAAAGTTCATAATGGTTTTAGCGCATTTTGAGCGCACAGATGTTTATGTAAGCGGATTGCTCCCGATAGACGTGTTTCTTCTCTCATACCCTTCTCTCTTCAGCCGATTTGGCCCCCCAGCCATTCGACTATGATAATACTAAGGGGGTAAGGGACAGTTTGTCAAGAAAAAAGTGGATTTTTAACCACGGATTCACCCCGTGAGATAGGCGAAGCCGCCATCTAACGGGGTTAATTAAAACTTGTTGTCTTATCAGGGACTTAGTGGTAAAAATTAGAGAGATTCGCACCTTTGCCGACCAGCAGGTATCTTTGAACCGGTTTATGCAGATTGTATAATCATTGTTGGGTGCAGATAAATGATGAAGATGACGCTCAAAGCCAAAAGCAGTACCGGTGAACCCTACAACGTGGATTTTCTTGTTCAGAATGGGAAACTCTTCGTTCAATGCAATTGCAAGGCAGGGATATTCGGACAACTATGTAAGCACAAGACAGAACTCATTGCTGGTGACGCATCCCGATTGTTCGACGTATCTGAAAAACAGAAGCTGACAGAACTGACATCCATTATTTCCAAAACGCCTGAAGTATTGAGCCTTGCGGGCAGCATTGCTGCCTCAGAAAAACTGATTCAACGAGAGCAAGCTAAACTTAAGACTCTCAAAAAGCAGTTTGGGGATAAACTGCAAGAAGGCATAGCGATTCCGGAGAATTCTCAATGATCTCGAAGGCCCTCACGATTCTGGATGACCTTATCCGAGATAAACCCACGAGAGAAAAGCGTGGGACTGATCTCCTCAAAGATCCCGCCGCAGAAGCTACGGAGGGGTGGTACATGTGTGTGCCGCCTTGCTTCAACGAAGCACTAGATATCAAGCGAACCGAACGCGTTGAGGGCAAGAAGAAAAATCTCGTTTGGACACAAGGATCTGCGTTTTCGTTCAAACAAGGAGATACCGTATACGACACTGCTGATGCATACAAGGTCTGGGCTGAAGCCCTCAAGAGCATTTCTCTTTGCGTCCAAGTCAAGACCGCATCCAGTGCCGAAGCATCCACAGGAATACCGGAGAGGTTCTCGGGATCCGTCACTTTCTTGATCCTTACCCCCAACAAAGACCGAAGCAAGATTGTCGAGCGTGCCGAGCACACAATGTCACAGGATGAGTTTGTTAGATTCCTGATCGCAGGTCCAGTTGGCGATCTGAAGAATATGATAGGGAAACCACAACAATGAAATCCACTGTGCAAGTTGTTGTGAAACGTATAATAGAAATAAACGAATGGCTTTGCGATTTCTGGAGCAATGCACATGGATGGGCTCCAAGTAAAGCCGCTGCTTTAATGAGCAAATCTCGTCTCGATCGCCAAGTATCATTATCAAAATGTCTCAATATATGGATTTCTAACAAAACGCTGAAACACGAAGAAGGGGCTCTGATTTTGGCATGGGCTAATCTCGGCAGCTTAATTGAAGGGACATTAAAGCTATATCTCGCAGCATATTATGAAGATTACCGACGAGAAGATATATTCAATGATAAAAAAGGCAAGGTGGTAGATCCTGACGGTTTGACACTTGAAAGACTAAGGGTGTTTTTCAATAAGGTTGAACTTTGGTCCGATGACTGGGACAGTTATGTCATTGACGTACAACAGTATCGGAATGCAATTCATGCATTTAAAGACAGGGGTATTGGCACATTTAGTGATTTTGACACATATGTTAAAAAATATATAGAAATGATAGACGAATTTAACTTAGGTCTTCCATATCCAGACGATATAGATGTTCCGGAAATATAAGCCGAATTAGAAATAAGATCGGCTCACCCCTCGCTTCTCCGGCTGACCAAACAGCGTCAATTTGTGCAATCTGCGTCTAAAAATTCTCTGCGGGAAATGTTAAAATAGGCAAGCGATGCGTTTGTTTACAAAAACGCGAGAAAAAAATCCGGGAATTTTGAAATATTTTTTTATTCCTTTTCCTACAAGAACTTACCGATTTTGAGCAGGAAAAAAATATTTCGTAACTCCTTAAAACACACGCGAAATCACCCTATATATAGAGGGACGTTGTTCCTCTGTAGTAGCGCAGAAGCGCCAGTTTATCCGCCGTAGGCGGACATTTCGGGATAGATTCCCACGATTCAATAAAAATCGTAGTGTGTGCTTTGCACACCATTTCCTTATTGGTTAGCCCGCAGGCCCGCCTGCGGGTCATAAAAATTGTATCGAGTATCATTTGAAAAGAGAGGAGAGAGATTTATGAACATTAACTTCACAATCAGGATACCTAACTGGCTCGACCGCATTCTTGCTGCCCCCGTTCTGTTTTACCGCCGGCTGCTTTGTGGCGTTTCTTTCCGCCGCGTCCCTTTGTCTCGCGGCCAATTTGCCCGTGTTGACCAGCGGGATTATTACGTTCTCTCGAAATTTAAATGGTCGATTCTTGACCAGGGAGAAAAATTCTACGCTATTCACAATGTATGGGATGATTACGCCCAAAAGTATAGAGGCGTTCTTATGCACCGTTTCCTTATGAACCCGCCCGATCACCTCGTCGTTGACCACGAAAATGGCGATGGCCTCGACAATCGCAGGGCAAATCTCCGCGTCGTTTCACAAATGCAAAACGTCTGGAATCGCAAAAAATATGCCAAATCCTCCTCGTCTAAGTTCACAGGCGTTTCCTGGGACAAGAAATGCAAAAAATGGCGTGTCCGGATTCATCATAAAAATAAGCAAATAGAAATTGGCTTATTTACCGACGAAATCGAAGCGGCAAAAGCTTATGACCGGGCAGCAATTAAATATCGTGGCCAATTCGCCCGATTAAACTTTACCCCGTGAGATGGCCTTGCCTATCTCACCGGGGTTTCTCGTAGGGAAATTTACTGTCCGCTGTCCGCTGAACGCTGTACGCTGTACGCTGCCTCTGTGATTGACTTAATCTGTCAGTTTGTTAGGATATTCGCAGGCGATGAAACAATCGAAATGGTCTATGGAGAACCGGTATGGACAAGCCCTTCGGCGGTGCTCAGAACAGGCGAGATTTTTTTAAAAAAGCAGGCAATGCCCTTGCAGCAGCATATCTTGGGGGATTAGAAACCAAAGCAGCGGCCACGCCGCAAAAGCAGGGTGTTAGTTTTCCTCGCTACCGGGGCTTTAATCTATTAGAGAAATTCGGCGAATGGGGGCCGAGAGCCAAATTCGAAGAGGAAGATTTCGAGATAATGACCGAATGGGGTTTTGACTTTGCCCGCATACCGATGTCCTACTGGAGATGGGCATCGAAAGACGACTGGTTCAAGATTGACGAGGAAGTGATAAAAGATATCGACGAAGTCGTCGCCCTGGGCAAAAAATACAAAATTCACATCAACCTAAACCTGCACCGCATCCCCGGCTATTGCATCAACGACCGCAAAAAGGAACCCGTGGACCTTTACGAAGACACGCCTGAAAATATGCAAAAGGCGCTCGACGGCGCGGTTTTCCACTGGAAAATGTTCGCCAAAAGATACAAAAGCATACCGAACTCGCAGCTTAGTTTCGATTTGATTAATGAGCCGCCCGAAACGAAAGATGAAATACCTCACGTTCGGGTGATTACCGCGCTGGTTAAGGGGATAAGGGAAGAAGACCCGAACCGGCTGATTGTCTCAGATGGCAAAGACGTGGGCAGAACGCCGGTTTTCGGCCTCGCTCACCTCGACATAGTTCAAAGCGCTCACTGCTACGACCCCCTAACAATAAGTTGTTATAAGGCGGAATGGATAAAGCAGGAATGGCTCGAATCTTCCAAAGTGCCCACCTGGCCCTTGAAAGCAGATAACGGAACGGTCTGGGACAAGGCATATCTGAAGACCAAAATAATTGACCCGTGGATGCCTCTTGTGAGAATGGGCGTCCCTGTCCACGTGGGCGAATTTGGCTGCTACAACAAGACGCCGCACGATGCCGCGCTTGGCTGGATGAAAGACGCACTTTCACTCTGGAAACAGGCCGGCTGGGGATATGCAATGTGGAATTTGAAAGGGGCAATCGGCGTTCTCGACAGCGAGCGAACAGACGTGAAATACGAAAACTACAAGGGCCACAAGCTCGACCGCAAAATGCTCGAGTTGATGAAGGAATATTAGTCGGCTGCTGGAAAGGTAGTTTCGTATTTGTCATTCCCGCGCAAGCGGGAATCCATAATCTGCAATCTACAATCCGCAATCGACGCAGGGCGTCGTTTATTTTCCTTTTTTCTCTTTGACCGGTTTAGGCGGCTTTTCCTTTTTGACTTTTGGCGGCTTTGGCGGCTTCGGCACCTTGGGCTTCTTTTCGCCGCTCATTGCCATACCTACTACAGCTATCAGGACTGATGCGACAGCCATACTGATAGCGATATACCAGATGAAACTCTGCGACATCTTCACGATATTCGGCGTAACGCTGCTCAGCGCCGATATTGCCGCGATAATTGTGTAAATTACCGCGACGAAGGGTATGAACATCATAACGCCCAGTGCGTTGCTCATCGCGTCAGGAGCCGGCTCGGCATACGCCATAGCCATTGCTGCGGGCGCTGCCATAGGTGTTTCGGGGAATTGTTCCGCTTCTGCCGCTATTTCCATTGCCGAACCTTCTGCTGCCGCCGATTCTGCTGCTGACTCTACCGTTGCCGGCTCACCTGCTGCCGGGGCTTTGCCTTCTCCGCCTGGGGTATAAATTTCGTCAAGTATTCCGCCCAAGGATGTGTCATCCGCCTGCAACGACAGGTCAAGAAGACCCGAACCGCTGCCGAAGGTGTCTAAATTCGCGTCTTTTTCGATTTCCTCAAGCGATGCCTCTTTTCCCGGCGACGCGGGTGTTTCATCGAGGCCTTTGAATGTCTCATCGCTGCCTTGTTTTAATGAATCGGTATCGCCCAGCACCTTAATGCCGTCATCGACAATCTGCGTATCGGCGTCGGTCAGTTGAAGCTCCTCGCCGCCTTTTTCCGGGGATTCAGTAGTGTCCGGCGCAAGCAGTATTTCATCTGCCCCGGTTCCTTCGCTTTTCGCCGGGGGCGCTGTATCGGAGGGCTTATTGGCTGCCATAAAACTCGTGTCCGAAAGCAGCGAATTTACCTCATCGACCTTGAACAGCAGGTTTGGCCCGTCGCGGAACTCGCGCAGCCGACCGCCTTTTACTATCTGCCTCACCTCATCTTCGCTTTTGCCGAGCTTTTCAGCGACCTCTTTGATTGAGTAAAACATACCGGCCATAAGTGTTTGCTCCCCAACTTGTCGGACAAGTCCGAAAAGTAATTATTGCGCATCCGTGCGTTTATATCAGATTCACGCGACCCGTCTGAAATTTCAAAAAACCGACGTTTTTTCGACGTGAGCGCCCAATAACCCCGCCACTGATTTTCACCCGGATTAGGGGGCACAAAAGCTCCGTAACTTATAGGGTAATTATAACCGATTTGGGGTCCAAATGCAAGCCATTTTTAGCGTTAAAACAGGTCTGCCGATGGCGTGGAATCAGCCAATTGATGATTTGCGACTTGTCCGCCTTAACTTTCCGGACGAAATTTATCCGCCTCCCGTTCCCGTAAGGGATGTCTAAGGCAAAGGGATGCCAAACGGCATGTGAAAGACGAGCCGCACAACCGATAGGCAATACGCGTAAATAGTGTAAACAGCAGGGGATTGATGTTGTTTTTGCAAAGGTTATTGACAAATTGAGAGTGTTTGGGTTAAATGACAAAGGGTGTAGTTCATAACCATTGATTAGGATTCGGGGGTGCAGCTTAGGTACCGATGCGATGAAAGGTCCGAAAAAGACATTACATTTATGCTTTGCGCTTAGGGCTTACCTGTCGGCGTTATTGTGCTTTTTCGTGCTGCAGGGGTCTTGGTGCGCAATAGTATTGGCAAAGGCCGTCCCTTCAAGTTTGGCGCATGAGGTGGTAAACAAATGGCTGGCGAAGGAAGCGAAGCCCATGGGCAGCCGGCTCGGCAGCGAGGTTGAAAACGTTGAGACATTTACGGATTCCAACGGTCAGCCGGTTTATTATGTTGTTGGTCTTAAGCCCAACGGGTTTGTGATTGTATCCGCAGACGACCTTGTTGAGCCGATAGTGTGTTTTTCATCGGGAGGCAGCTATGATTCGTCGGCTCGTAATCCACTTGTTGCATTAGTCAGCCGGGACATTCCCGCAAGAGTTGATGTATCACGGTCGGTTCACGCGAAATTCCTCGCCGGCAGTTCGACGGGAGAGCTTACAACACAGCAGGCAAGGGTGCATAAATCGGGAGAAAAGGCCTTTGGCAAATGGACGGAATTGCTTGGCAGGGGGGGCGGCCCCCTTGTATTTGCAGCGCCTGTAAGCGGTATTTCGGATGTTCGCGTCTCACCTCTTCTTCAGACCACGTGGGGACAGGATGTTATCTGCAGCAATAAGGCGTGCTACAACTACTACACGCCGCCGCATAGCGCGGGAAACACGCACAACTATCTGTGTGGGTGCGTGGCTACGGCGATGGCACAGTATATGCGGTTTTGTCAGTATCCCACGTCCGGCGTAGGGACACCGAGTTTTACGATTACTGTTAATGGGTCCGACCAGACAGCGCAACTTCGCGGGGGCGACGGCTCAGGCGGACCGTATGACTGGAATCAGATGCCGCTTGTTCCCAATTGCAGCACGACAGATGCGCAAAGACAAGCCATCGGCTCCCTTACTTACGATGCCGGGGTGGCCGTTGTAATGGATTACGAGTCCGACGCTTCCGGCGCAAATATGAGTGATGCTGCCACAGCGATGGTTGACACATTTGGTTACAACAACGCGATTATAGGTGGTAATGAGACAGACAATGTAGGAGACGGCTTGAATGGAATGATTAACCCGAATCTTGATTATGGCAACCCGGTTATGTTAGGTATTTCAGGTGACGGGGGCCACGCCGTTGTGGCTGACGGTTACGGATATCAAAGCTCGACTCTGTATCATCATTTGAATATGGGCTGGGACGGCGATGAGGACATTTGGTATAATCTGCCTAACATCGATACTTCATCGTATTCGTTTAACATTGTTGACAGTGCGATTTATAACATTTACATCGGCGGCACGGGTGAAATTATAAGCGGGCGCGTTACGGCAGCCGATTCCCAAACGCCGATTTCAGGTGCGACCGTAACTGCTGTGAATACCCATGATAGCAGCGAAACATATCAGACCACAACCAATGCCAGAGGCATTTACGCCCTTGCCAAAGTTTCGTCGAATTCGACCTATACAATCAGTGTTGTCAGTGCCGGCCATTCATTTACCGACCAGGTAATAAGCACAGGCCAGTCGCGGGATAGCGAGATTACGTCGGGGAACCGCTGGGCGATAGATTTTGTCTCCTCACGGGATGATGTCACGATACCCGTCGTAGGCAGCTTCAATTCCGCTATTTCAGGCGTGGTTACTTTTACGGCCCGGACAGACAGTGATTACGCCGTAAACGAGGTTTATTTCTATCTCCGGGAGCCAAACAGCGGAAACGGCGTCCCGATTGGTTACGAGAACATGCCTGCTGATTTCAATGATACGAGCGGGGAATGGCAATACACATTCGATACGAGACAGGTCAGCAACGGCAATTACGTCATTTTGGCCAGGTCTGTGGATGTAAGCGACGAAACGGCCTGGAGCGATATTGTTCCGGTCTCTATTAACAACAAAACGGTTGTGGTCGGGGAATGCGCGGTCGGGAAATGCACCGTAAAGGCAGGCAAGAATAACAA
The DNA here is from genome assembly GCA_903857265.1 of uncultured Phycisphaerales bacterium. Lineage (GTDB taxonomy): Bacteria > Planctomycetota > Phycisphaerae > Sedimentisphaerales > Anaerobacaceae > Fen-1362. The sequence continues at coordinate 107,131 of CAIODZ010000022.1, read as the reverse complement.
CGACGGGATTTCGTTGTCTGGAACGGTAAACGCCACTATGGATGAGATTTCAGCCGCCAGCGAGATTGTAGTTGACATTAATTCTGCAAATATGGCCAGCCATTTCGTGCAGGCCTTCCCGGTGAATTCAACGACCTTTAAGAAGGGCAAATTCAACTCAGGCAAGTCCTCGAAAACGTCGTTCGCTTTCGATACAAAGACATCGAAGTTTTCATTTGTGGCCAAAAATGTTGACTTGTCTGGTTTGTCGTGCCCATTAACAGTGCGAATTGAAATCGGCGATTATTATTATGCCGAGACGGATGTCGATGAGGCAATAGTCAACGGCAAGAAGACGATACCGATTAACCTTTTGATGGGCGTCAAAGATTCTCTGCGGGTCGATAAGTCAAAATTCACAAATAAATCGGGAGCTATCACCAAGCTGGTTGTCAGCGGCGGGTTCTCCGATAAAAACGCTAATGATACGGACCTGCTCACTAATCCGCTCGATGTTAACATTATTGGCTCACAGGCATTTACGATACCGGGGGGTAACTTCAAAAACACCAAAGGCAAATTCACCTGCTCAAAGGTTGATACCTCGAATGGCATCGCTTCCGCAACATTCGATTACAGCAAATGCACGTTTACGCTGACGATTAAGAATACTAATTTCACCGCCGCTTCCGGCGAGACGGTTTTTGGAATTGATTTTGCCAGTTTCAGCGGAAGCGATAAAGTTACGCTGCCTTAGCAGGGCTTTACAGGGAGATGTAATATGAAAATTGCGAAGGTTGTCCTGCTGCTCATCGGTTTTTTTGTCCTGGTTAATCCCGGTTTTGTCGGATGCTCCCCGGCGTGCAAAAAAGATAAAGCGCCTGTTGCGAGGAATTTCATTACAAGAAACGGCTCGATGCTAATGGACGGCGATAAAGAATTCCGGTTTTTTGCGCTGGCCTCATCCAACCTTCATCAGAATGAAGAGCAGATACTGCCTGATAATTCCAACCGGTTTCCGGATGAGTTTGAAATCCGCGACACGTTAATGACCATTCGTCAAATGGGAGGGACCGCAACGCGGTGCTTTACGCTTTCCGTCCGAAACAAAGGGGGCAAACAGGAAGTCCCGGTTCATATAGAGGGCATCAGGCAATATAACGAAGAAGCTTTCCGTACGCTCGATAAAGTATTGCAGATATGCAATGAGCTTGATATCCGGCTCATCTTCCCTATTATCGATTCTCACACGTTTTGGGGATGGCGAGGCATCAAGGAGTTTGCCTCTTTCAGGGGAAAAGGCGGAGACGATTTCTGGGATGACCCGCAGTTAAGAGAAGATTTCAAAAACCTGGTTTATGACCTGCTCAACAGGAAAAATTATTACACGGGCGTTGCTTATAAAGATGACCCTGCGATTCTGGCGTGGCAGTTAGGCAATGAAATGGACGTTTATATTCGTGACAATCTTTTGATGGACAAGAACGGATACTGGACGGGAAAACTCACGGACTGGTCCGTTGAAATGGCTGCGTATATTAAAAGCATCGATAAGAAACATCTGGTTATGGAGGCGGGCGGGGATATGGATACGTTCCTGAAAGACCCGCATATCGATATTATCAGCAAGCACTATTATGAGTATTGGAACATGCTCGCGGGTCGCTCCACTAATTTGGCGTCCTTGTGCAGGATGGATAGAGAGCGGGCAAAATCAGCCAACAAGGTCATGATTGCCGACGAATTCGGCATGGGCACTACGGACGTTCTAATCTCGTTTATGGATGAGGTCATGCAAAACGGCACATCAGGAGCACTTTTGTGGGGCGTTCGGTCGCATCGCAGGGATGGCGGGTTCTATTTTCATAATGAATCGGGTGGCTATGCCTCTTATCACTGGCCCGGCTTTTCATCGGGTGATGAAATTGACGAGCGAAATTTGTTGCGCATCCTGCGCGAAAAAGCGTATCAGATTCGCGGGTTAACTGTCCCCGCTGTGCCCATACCCGCGCCGGCCCCGGTGCTGCTGGAAATTAAATCTGCTGACGATATCATCTGGCGCGGCTCTGTCGGTGCAAGCGGATATGATATTGAGCGTGCGGAAAATCCGGGCGGGCCCTGGGGACTGGTCGGGAAAAATATTGAAGATGCGGCGAAAAGCAGAAAACTCTTTTCCGACAAATCCGTTCAAAAGGGCGTAACATACTATTACAGGGTCAAGGCAAAGAACGCATCCGGCGAAACGGAATATTCCAATATTCAAAAACTGCTGGTAAATTAAAACTCACAAAATATTTTACCGCTGAGATCGCAGAGACCGCAGAGAATTTTTAGACACTGATTTACACGGATTAACACTGTTTTTTTTGCCACGGACTTAAACCAATCAGCCGAGGAGTTCGAGGTTTTGGCGGACGATTATTGTTTTGGGATGGTCGGGGCCGAAACTATTTTCCTACTTCCCTTGTAATACCTGCTGGGGTCAATGCTATTATGGTATCGACTGCACTCGTCCCCGCTGGGGCTATGTGATTGGTGCGAATCAGCTTCACATTCAAATATCCAACCGGATTCTCATCCCAACTACCATCTTTTTTCTTTTGGTGAAGATACAGCCGTTCCCCATCTGTGAGTAATATTCTGTTGCAGTTATCAAGTCTAAGTCTTTTAACATAATTTGTAGCCTGAGAGAAAGTCTTATTCTGAAGTCCGTGCCCATATTCCTTTGCTTCGCACAGAAGGCACACATTCTCTTTTTTCCTGGGTGTGCACGAGAAGGCAGCAAGGTCAATTCGATTCCACTCAACGGCGAGCAGTTGTTCAGACCATCCCAAGGCAAGCATAAATGGCAATATCATATGAGCCACAACCTCGTGCTCCGCGGGCTTTTTAGATTGCGCCCTGTTTTCTCTATACCATTTTGCCAGCCGTCTTTGCCTTTGTATCGCCAATATGAACTTATCTACATCTTCGTTTGGCAAACCCTTTGAAAATAACTCTGTGCCAAGCTCTTCTAAAGTCAATGGTTGAGGCAAGGAAGGCAAAGGTTTAAATTCTCTGAGTTTGCATTGGCCGAACAAGTCCTTTAGCTGGCCCTCTAATCGTTTATGAACCTTGCTGAAAGTAGAACCACGATAATGGAACAAGCCCTTGCCTTTTTGTATTTTTTGCAACTCGTCCGTCAAATGATGCTGCCATATAACTCGGCGAGTGTGCTGTAAATCCCAGCCGAAAACATCATTAAAAGTCTGTGTCCAGCTATACTCTGGTGACTTCCAATACCTAATCAAGCCGATTGCTTTTGCTTGCGCCCCCAAACGAAGCAAAACAATATCTCCGCCTTTTACTTCCGTGCAGAATTGACGTAGTTGTGTTGCAATACTCTTTCTAACTAAACCTTTCTGAACCAAAGCATCGTAAGCCTGTTTATCATAACTTCCGGGATTACCCGGCCCCATAAACATCACATCGTAATCAAGAAACAGTTTTGTATAGTCCCTTCCTGTTTCACCGGCTGCTATTTGCCAAATCTGTGTCATTTACCAACTCCTAATCTTGCTTACAATCGCACTTGATTCATTTGCCATCGGTTCTGTTCTGCCTTTTTGCTTTCCTGTTGCCGCGAAGCAATTCTCTCATTTCCCTCTCCATTGCAACAATTCGTATATTGGCATCGTCAATCTGTTCGTTAGTCCAGTGTTCCGGGTCAGCCCAAAATCCCGACTTTATATCACATCTCATTGCTAATTCGTGGTCAAACTCACTTACATACATCCCTGCATCTCCCCATAATCGTGATAATTTTTCTTTATCTTCGCTTGTAATTGGCTGCCTTTTCTGTTTTCCCAAAATTATTCTTGTCTCTATCACCGCCTTATATAATGCTGCAAAAGCACGGTCAAATCGAGCCATTTCTTCGCTCCGATTTTTAGCTATCCTATCCCAAGCCGCTTTTAATCCGTTAATAAGTATCCCATAATTTATTTTCATTCTAACCCCTCGCAAATTTAAATTTTCCTAACGATTTCGTTTTTTCTTCATTTCTCCGTTCCCGAAAATCCAAACTTTTTGAGTGATTTACTGTGAATTATCTGCCATAGGTATACCTAAACCTTTACTGATTCGTAAAAAACCGTGATTAGCCAATGCTGTTCATTATCGTTGTGGAGGTTTTGTTCCTGGCTTGCCTCCTACTTGCTCTACCGATTCGCGTGTTGTGTTTATTCGATTCCGAAGATTCTCAAGAAGTTCACGAATAGCTGCTATGCTTCCTGGTATAGCGTCAACGTCCGTTTGATTTTGGAGCTTCTCAAGAAGAGCCTGAATAGCTTCCGTATCTCTTCGTATATCTTTAGCTTTCTCAATATCCATATGCAATTCTGATATTATTCGTTCGTGGTGCATACGCAATTCTGACATTTTCCGATTATTGAGGATCATTAGAAATACAAAACTCAATGCAAAAAGAAGCATAATGCTATTTAGCGTTAACAACTCGTTACGACCGCTTTGCAATTTTGTCTGGTGGCTTTCTCTAAATTCCTTGATGATTTCCTTCAATTCTGCCGGTGAGAGCTTATCTAAATCCGCATTAATTATTTTGTCTGTGATTTTCCCCCCATGTCTGCCGTAACTTTGCCTGTGTAAAGCGCAGCCATCAATATAGCGCAACTACATATAATGAAGAATAGACCAGGCGCTGAACCTTTCATAAAAAAATCGGCGATTTTGGTTTTGATGGAAACCTCACTGTGGCTTCCCTTCGACCCCAAAACAAAAAGCTTATAACCGAGCACAGCTATTACTATGGCACCTGATACTATTAAGCACCTTTCAGATCCGCGAAATATAAATGGTATATACTGTTCCATCATTTAACTTCCTTACTCTCGCATTATTTCTTATTTATTTTTATCTTTTCCTTCTCTGCCTTTATCCGCTCCAGCAGTTTTTCTGCTGGGGCTTTGGTTGTGGAACTGACGAATATCTTCAAGGGCGTGGTCCTTTCTCAAGGGGTAATGACAAGGATTTATGGGTGAGGAGGCGATGAAGCCCTTTTTTGAGGGCGTAGCCGATGGCCCAGGATAGGGGGTCGAACGCCATTATTAAAATACCTCATGGTAACTTGGGAGTGGGACAAGGCCCACGGGTATCGTTTACAGAATGAGATTATATTTTAAGCGGGAGATTTTGTCAAATTTTATCTGCGGTGGATTTTCGCAGATAGTTGACTTCGGAGTGAGTGAGGAGTCGGAATTGGCCTATTCCGAGGCCTCGGTCGGAGATTTTGCCGATGCCGGTTCGTCTGAGTGATTTGACGGGCAGTCCTACGCGAGCTAACATTCTGCGGACTTCGCGGTTAAGCCGTTCGGTAATGCTGACTTCGATGAGCGAGCTTTGGTGTCCCCTTTTTAGTATCCTGACGGCGGTATGGGAGGATTTGCCCTCGGAAAGCCAGATGCCCTTGTTGAGTTTTTCGACGTGTTCGCCTTCGATTCGTCCTTTTACTTCGGCGAGATAGGTTTTGGTGATGCCATATTTTGGGTGGGTCAGGCGGTTGGCGAGGTCGTTATCATTGGTGAGGATAATCAGGCCCGGTGTGTCGAAGTCGAGCCGGCCAACACAGAAGATTCGATGGCGTGTGGGGATGAGGTCGATGGCTTTGGTCCTGCCCTGTGGGTCAAAATTGGTGCAGATGACGCCTTTGGGTTTATTGAGAAGGAAATAAATCTTGGGCTGGGGCTTAATTCGCTTGCCGTTGGCTATTATGGTGTCCTTATCGATGTCCGCGAAGGCGGGGATGGTATCGACTATTTTGCCATTTACGGAGACGAGGCCTTCGAGGATTATTTCCTCGCATTTTCGGCGTGATGCGACGCCAGAGGCCGATAATATCTTTTGTAATCGCTCAATTGCCATAATTACTGTTCCAATTCACAGAACCGGCAGCTCTTGCCCAGTTTTACTTTCAGCCGGTTTTTTTGTTGACTTTGGGTAACTTTCTGACGATAATATAATGCTTATAGGCCTTGAAAACCAAGGTTTTTTACTAATTTCTGAGGAGTTGCAGTTATGCCAATCGGCAAGAAGAGCTCGACTGACAGTACCCTTTACGCCCTGATAGCATTTGTGACGCTGTTTATTATAGCGGCAACGGCGGGGGTAATCTACTATTTAAAATATGAAGAGCAGCATGGTCTTGCCGAGGCGGCCCAAAAGAAGCTAAGCGAGTTTGCCAGTCCCGCTGAGCAGCAGAAGATAACTGCCATTGTCGGCTCCGAGCAATCAGGCAAGAGCAAGCTGAAGGCAATGTCGGACTATCTCGACCAGGCGGCGTCATTGATATTACCCGGTTTGCCGGGCGATAAATCGGCGGAAGTCAAGGTTAACGAGGCGACGGCGAAGGTAAAAGAAATGACTGCCGCGGTTGCGAAACAATATTCTGAAATGAACGACATTGACCCGAACTCGACTTTGCTTCAGGTGGCGGACAAACTGAACGCCTCGCTGGCAAATACCAAAACATCTGAGGCGGCCGCAAAGGAACAGCTTGGTAATCTTCAGGCGCAGTTTGAAGACGCGCAAAAAGTCAGTATGGAAAAAGAAAATACGCTGCTGGCGGAAAAGGACAGGTTACAGCAGCAGTTTAACAAGGTTAAGACGGATTATAATGATCTGGAGGTGCTGCTCAAGGAAAAGAGCAATGAGCAGGTTAAAGACCTGTATGGCAAGCTCGACCAGGAAAAAACGGCCCGGGAAGAAATGAACAAGCAGTTATTGAAGAGCCAGGCGGAGCTTCAGATGGCCCAGGACCGCATCCAGAAGATATTGAAGGAAAGCGTGTGGCCCGTTCAGCCGCCGCCGGATAAAGAGGTAAAGGCGTTTGAGCCGGATGGAAAGATAATCCTGGTCGATGACCAGGCCAAAACTGTGCAAATTAATCTTGGCACTAATGACCATATTTACCGCGGGCTTACTTTTGCGGTTTACGACAGGGGCCAGCCCATTCCGAAAAACGGTAAAGGCAAGGCCGATATAGAGGTTTATAACATCGGGGACAGTTTCTCGGCGGCGAGAATTATACGTTCCGACAAGAAAAACCCGATTGTAGCGGATGATATAATCGCGAATCTTATCTGGTCGCCGACGAAGGCGAATATTTTCGTGGTCGCGGGCGATTTCGACCTCACTGGCGACGGTGTCCCTGAGGATGATGCTGTCGCTAAGATACGCGTCTTGGTGGAGAAGTGGGGCGGCAAGGTTGCCGACACTGTGACCATGAATACGGATTACGTGATTCTGGGGACGCTGCCCGTGGTGCCGCCGAAGCCGACAATGCAGGATACGGAAAAGTATCCCAATGCGATGGAGAAATACGAGCGTGCGGTGCAGCAGGCAGCCGGCTACAAGGATATTCAGAGCCAGGCACAGGCGTTATCGATACCGATACTGAATGCGGACAGATTCCTGTATTTCATCGGGTACAAGACGCAGGCGGGCAATCCAGGAGCGTTTTGAACCACATAACAGGTTAAACATTATTTCTGCGGCGACCCGTGTTTTGGTTCGATGCCAATCGAGGCGACGAATATATCGCCCGTATATACCCTTGTGTTTTCGAAAACAAATCCCTTTTTGACGGCAACGAATGTAACGGTGCAATTGGCTTTTATCGACGCACCGAACGGCAGACCCGTATCGCAATCCAGGCCCGAGGGAATATCGACGGAGAGGATGGGGCAGCCGAGTCCGTTTATACTTTCAATCAGCCGTTTGTATTCATCGCGCACTGCTCCGATAAGTCCCGTCCCGAAGATGGCGTCGATAATCATATTGGCATCATTGGCGAGTTTGATAACGTTTGCCTCGATTATCTCTGTGCCTTCCATATCCAGCAGTTCGATTTTCAAATCGAGACGGGTGAGTATATCGAGATTGATTTTGGCGTCGCCCCTGATTTTGTCGATGTCGCCGCATACCACGACTGTTACGGCAAATCCCGCGTTGAAGAGGTGTCTCGCGATGACGAAGCCGTCGCCGCCGTTGTTGCCGGTTCCGCAGAAAATGCAGACCACAGGATTTTTAGTTTTAGACAGTGTTTCTATGATAAACTGTGCGCATTTGCTGCCCGCGTTTTCCATTAGCACGATGCCCGGTATGCCCAGCTCGTTGATTGCCCAGGCGTCGAAGGCCCGCACCTCGTCTCTGCTCATCAATAAACACTTCTGGTCCGGCTGAAACTTTTTCATAATCAGTATTGATAATCAATCATCAATCATCAATAATCAACAGAAAAATATGAACATACTACTGACCAACGATGACGGGATATTTGCGCCGGGGCTGTCGGCGATATACAAGGAGCTTGTGAAAATAGGCGACGTGGAGGTTGTTGCGCCAGCTGTGAGCAAGTCGGGCGCAAGCCACAGTATCACTTTCAACAGACCTGTGGTTTGCAGCAAGGTTGACGTGAACGGTCTTTTTTCGGGCTACAGCATCGAGGGATCTCCCGCGGACTGCGTCAAGCTCGCGGTGATGCAATTGTGCGCCAAACCGATTGAGCTTTTGGTCGCGGGGATAAATAACGGCGCAAACGCCGGGATTAACATTTATTATTCTGGGACGGTTGCGGCGGCAATGGAAGGGGTACTGCTGGGTATCCCCTCGGTGGCAACGAGCCTGGCGGCGGAGGAAAAAATGGATTACGATACCGCCGCGAGTTATTGTATGCACATCCTTAAAAAGCTTATGCCTGTAAAGACGGGCGCTCTGGTCAATATAAATATACCGCGGCTTTCGGCTGGGAAACCACGTGGGATTAAGGTTGTGCCCCAGTCGAACAAGGCATTCGATGAGTATTACCAGCCGCAGGTTGACGAGAAGGGCCAGACGGTTTATCAGCTTGCGGGCGGGCCTGGGCCGTTTGACGACCCATCGACGGATATGATGGCGTTAATGGAAGGGTACATTAGCGTTACGGCTTTGGCGCCGGACGTTACCGATTACGACAGGACCAAACAAATCCGCAAGTCGCTTGCCAAATTGGACCTGCCGGAATAATTGAAATATTGGCCGGAGGTGAGCCAATGACAAATATATTTGAACAGCCGCGGCTGCTGCTGATTGTGGCGGGTGTGGTTTTTCTGGGTGTGGCGTTTTTTCGCGATTTGCTGCCGCCCAGGCGGGCTTGGATTTTCTGGCTTTTACCTGTGGTTATCGCGGTAGCGGCTTTTGGAATCGATTATTTAGTCCAGACCGACAGGGAGAAGATAGAGGCGGTCCTCGCCAAAGCGAGCAGGGCGGTCGAGAGAGAAGATATCAAAGCGATTGAGCCGTTGATTTGGAAAAATTACAGCGACTCGGTTCATCCGTCCAAACAGGAGCTGCTGGACCATTTCAGGGAGCGACTCGATGAACCAATAATCGAGAAGATTGTGCCTGCGATTGTTTCCCTTGATATCAAACCTTCCGAGGCGAAGGTCATTTTTACTGCCCGTGTTATGTTTGACCCCAAAGGGCCTGTTTACGAATACCAGAAAATGATGCTTTTTAAGCTTGAGGCGGATTTGACAAAAGAGGGAAGCCAGTGGTTTTTCAGCAGGACGGAGATTCTTACAATTAATTTGCAGCCCGCCGGCTGGAAAAACACGCAGGGCGGCGGCGAGATATTCTAAAGCCCCGGGTCGAGGCGGCAGCGTCCTATAATGCAGGAAATTAAACAGATTAAGTGAACGCCTGTTTTAGTCGATACCATTATCGCAGCAAACTTCGTGCGGATATATTAGCAGGGATTTAATGATGTCAGGCACAGCAAAAACAGGCAAGTTGGCGATTAAGCCGGAGCTTATGACGATACGCTGGTATCCCAGCTCTCGGTGTTTCGGCAGCCCCAGACATCACAAATCCCGGCTACATCTTATGCCTCCCCTTATGGTTCGCAAAGCCGAGTGGCGCAGATAGCAAAATCTCAAATCTCCAAATGACAAATCATCTTTTCTACAGAGCATAATCAATTGTAAATCTTTCTGAATCCTGTGGTAAAATGGTTGTTATGAATCTCGGTGATAAAATTCCGTGGTATTCGGCTGGGCTGCAATTCGAGTGTTTGCACTGCGGCCGTTGCTGCGCCGGGCCTGAGATGGGATATATTTGGGTTAGCAGGCCTGAAATCCGACGAATCGCCGATTTCCTGAAAATGCCGCCCAAAGAATTGAAGCAAAAATTTTTGAGACGTGTGGGCTTTCGCATGACGATTGTCGAGGACCCCCATACGCGCGATTGCGTATTCCTCCAGCAAACCAGTCAGGGCAGAGGTTGCGCGGTTTACGATGTCCGCCCGGCACAGTGCCGCAACTGGCCTTTCTGGGAGCACAATTTAGCCACTCCGGATACCTGGAATTCGACAGGCCAGGGGTGCCCCGGTATAAATCGAGGCGAGTTACACAGCCCCGAACAGATACTGGAAAAAAAGGAAAATAAAAAGTGGTGGCATAATGAGCCGAAATGAACAAATCGCCGTGCGAGTGAGCGAAATCTATAAATGGATTGAGCAGCAGCAGCTCGCTAATAAGGAGATTGCGGGCCAATGCGCCGCTTGCGGCAAATGCTGTGATTTCGAGTCCTATGACCATCGCCTGTATGTTACCACGCCTGAGATATTGTTTTTTGTTGATAAATTAAGCGAAAAGAACATTAAGAAGATGACCGGCGGGCGTTGCAGTTATCAGATTGATAATAAATGTTCTGTTTATGATTATCGCTTCGCTGGCTGTAGAATCTTCTCCTGTAAAGGCAATGCCGATTTCCAAAGCGAATTGACGGAGGCAGTCATTAAAAAATTCAAGGCCCTTTGCTCTGAATTACAGATACCATACCGATATGTTGAATTACCCACAGCGTTGAAGAATTTTCTCATCGCCGAGCATGCCCGCCAATAAGCGAGGTCTCGCCAAAGGCGGACAGAAAACGCATAGTAAAAAAACGACTCCTGACCTCTTTTTCTTTCAAGCCCTGATGTGTATAATGGGGGGGAGCAAAAGGAATAGAGGCGTCTTATGTTAATAAGGAATGTTGAACCTAAAGGCTTGGTTGCGTAGCTAAGCGTTTTATCCGCCTCTGGCTAATATCGGGAAATACCAACTTATTAACAATAGGGCTGGATAAAAAAGATATGCTGGACGATTTTCTGGGAACCAAAAGGTCGCTCGATTGGTGTGTGCAGTTTTGGCCTGTGCTGGTGTTGTCTTTTGTTTTTGCGCTGATTGCCACATGGTTATGCAAAGCTATTGCGATTCGGTTCAACATAGTTGACAAACCGGACGGCTTCGTCAAAACACATAAAAAGCCGGTTGCTTATCTTGGAGGCGTGGGGGTGCTGGCCGGTTTTGTCGTCGGTGTGCTATGCGGTATTTATCTTATCCGAGGTCAACATGTCCTGCCTGATGCGATGCGGTGGCTTTTCGGTATTCTTGCCGGGGCTGCCATAGCCTGTTTTGTCGGTCTTATCGACGATTTGTTTGATATAAGCCCTACAAAAAAAATACTCGGCCAGACCGTCGCTGCATTCACCCTTTTGTTCGCAGGAATCTGGCCGGACATAAGTGAGATTGTTAAACCTATTGGCTGGCAGGTGTCGGATACCGTCGAAATAGCGATTGCTATTCCGATCGTTTTTCTCTTCGTTCTTGGGGCCACCAACTCGCTGAATTTGTTAGACGGACTCGATGGTTTGTGCGGGGGAGTAACCGTTATAATCACCGTCGGGATGCTGATTCTTGTAATCCGTCGTTCCACATTCGCCTTTAGCGATCGGGGCGATACAGTCAGGATTATCGTTTGCCTTGCACTTGTAGGCGGAGTTTGTGGGTTTCTGCCTTTCAATCGACATCCCGCCAAGATATTTATGGGCGATGCCGGCTCTATGCTGCTCGGCTTTGTCGTCGCGGCGCTTATGATACTGTTTGCCCGCATAGTCCCTCGCTGGTGGGTGGCGTCAATAGTCGTCTTCGGACTGCCGATATTAGACACAGGGACCGCCTTACTGAGACGGTTTATCAATAAAAGGCCCTTGTTTGTCTCGGACCGTGGCCATATTTATGACCAGTTGATTGACCGCGGCATACCCTTGAATCGGACAGTCGGTATATGTTATGCGCTCGCCGGGCTTTATGCCATCGCGGGCATTTTAATAAGCATGATTAAAACGAGATATGGCTTCATCGCCTGCCCGTTGATTTTCCTCGTGTCGTTCCTTGTTGTCTGGCGGATGGGTTTTTTGAAAATGGAGGGCCTGCGAGGAGCGGTACACAAAAAGGATGATACCGATAAAACACCCTCATAAACCACTGTGACTAAAAAAATATAAGGCCTCTGTGGCTAAAAATCGAGCATCGAGTATCAAGTATCGAGAATCAAAACTTTTCGTGCCTTAGCGTCTTCGTGGCTTTTTAGTATTTATCCACCGGCAGGTAAATCTTCTGCTGAGGGTCGCGAAGGTTGATGTATTTTACGCCCGACAGGGTTCCGTACTGCTGGTAGTAGGTATAAAGTTTGGCGAGTTTGTCGTCGTCGGGGCTTTCAAGATGCCTTTGCCATGTTCCGAGTTCCGCCCCCCAGATGATTTGCGTGCCGTCTTTTGTGTAGAGCGAGATATGGGGTTCGCGTTTGTTTTTCCGGCCATCAAAATTAGCGACGTCGATTCTGTCGATATGGTGAAGCAGCGGCTTATCGGGTGTTACAGCGGTATCCATACGCGCGAGCCGATTAAGCACCGCTATAGCCGCCGTGAGGTCGTCTCCCTGCCAGACCTGTCCCGGGGTAGGGGGGATTTTGCTAAGCTCCATACCCGTTATGTTTATGACGGGCAGATTACCAATCGGCGAATAATCGAGGACGACCATATCGGCGTCGATGAAGAATTTATTTTTGTTGTCGGCGGTAACTAAGAGCATGGGTTTTCGCCAGTGTCCCGTGATGAGTATGCTTTTGTGAGTGGTCCGGACCCTCGCCTCGGCAAGCCACGGGACGAGGTGAGCGATATTTTGCTGCGCGGAGGCGGCGATTTTTTCGTCGTCGTTACTGCTGTTGTTCGCTTCAGCGGTGGCGGCGGCGTAAATCCTGTTTTTAATCTCTTCACTGACCCAGTTCGGGACGTCGCCCACCAGCTCAATTGTTCGATTGCCCGATGAGCCTGTGGTTTGCTTTTTTACGTATCCGTCTAAGAAGGTGAAGCCCGCCAATACCAGGATAAAGGCGCATACGAACAATGACACCTTGACGAATCCTATGACGTTTGACTTGCTGGATGGCTTATCGCCCTCCGAGCCAAGTCCGAATATATTAAATCCTTTTTTCTTCGCAGCCAATTTTATTGCCTCCGGCCGGTTGTTTTATGGGCTATTGCAGAATCAGCCAGCGCCAACTCCACGATTTTCAGACACAGCCGACTTATTGAAAGCCCTATTTTAGCGGCGGCTTTCGGCAAAAGCGAATGGCCCGTCATTCCCGGAATGGTGTTTATTTCGAGCGCATAAGGTTCGCCGTCGTCGCCGATAATAAAGTCAACTCGCGCGGCGCCCCTGCATCCGAGCGAATTAAAGCAGGTAATCGCCGATTCCTGTATTTTATCGACCAGAACGGGGTCATTTATTGAGTCGAAGAGATATTCTGTCTTGTCGCCGATGTATTTGGCGTGATAATCGTAGAATCCGGCGGGTGGGCGTATTTCCAGGATTGGCAGGGCTTGTTTCCCGAGGATGCTCACGGTAATCTCCCTGCCCTTTATGAATCTTTCAATCATACACTCGCCGAATTCCGCTGCGCATTTTTTTGCTGCCTCGACCGCATTCTTAGGGTCATCCGCGATTGATATGCCTATTGTGCTGCCTTCACGAAGCGGTTTTATGACGTATTTCGACCCGAGCCGGTGAATCTGTTTCTCAAGGTCCGCGTTTTTTTTGTCCGGCTCGAACAAAATCGAATCAGGCATCTTTACTCCCGCGGCGGTAAATCGTTTTTTGCTTTCCCACTTGTCAAACGCCAGCCGGCTGGCTCTCGAAGAGCTCCCCGTATAAAGGAGGTCTTTTGATTCGAGGATTTTCTGCAACTGACCGTCTTCGCCGAACGTGCCGTGAAGGGCGATGAAAAACACGTCGATTGTTTCGTCGTCGAGTATGCCCAGCGCATCGGGTTTTATATCGGAGGTTATGACGTTGACGCCCGCTTTTTTCAGGGCATCTGCCACGCATTTGCCGCTTTGGATACTGACTTCTCGCTCCCTGCTTATGCCTCCCATTAGGACCGCCGCTTTAAGCTGCCATCCGTCTGGCGGATTAATCTTGTCGGGCGACGGTGATGACTCTTGATTTGGAGATGGATGAGACCGCATTTTTCTATTTCCAGATTTCGATCTCAAGCTCCAGCTCGACGTTGAACTGCTTTAATACCTTTTCTTTTACGACGTCAATCAGCCTTAGAACATCCTGGCTTGTGCATCCTTTTTGAGCTATGAAAAAGTTGGCGTGCTTTTCGCTGACGATGGCGCCGCCGATTTGCATACCCTTTAGCCCCGCGCGGTCAATCATAGCCCCAGCGGACATAGCGCCTGCGGAAAGCCCCCTCGGGTTTTTGAATACGCAGCCCGCGTTAACGGTGTTGAGGGGCTGGTTATTTTTCTTATAGACCCAGTTTTCCTTAATCGTTTTTGTAATCTGTTCCGGGTCGCCGGGGGCCATATTTATCCTCGCTTCGAGGATGAATTTCGTCGTGATATTTGTCTGGCGATAATCGAACTGAAGCTCTGGCTTTTTCTTTTCGGAAACTTTGCCGTCTTTGTCCATCAGGGTAACGCTTTCGACGACGGTTCCGATATCGCCGAAGTTTCCGCCCGAGTTCATCCGTATCGCTCCGCCTATCGAGCCGGGAATGCCCGTCAGCGGTTCGAGGCCCGAAAGTCCTTTTTTCGCGCAGGTCAGGATAAGCCGGCTAAGCTCGACACCCGCGCCCGCGATGGCCTGCTCTTTGACGAAACTAATCTGCGAAAATTTCTCGCCCTTGAGCTGGATTACCACTCCGCGAACGCCCTTGTCGCTGACGAGGATATTCGAGCCGTATCCGAGGACGTAAATCGGCACCTTATTTTCATTGCATCGCTTGACAACCTGGGCAAGCTGCTCGGTATTCTCCGGCCGTATAAAAAAGTCCGCCGGTCCGCCCAGCCCGTACCACGTCTCTTTCGCCATGGGATGCTTTGTTTCAACTATTTTTTCTAAGCCACTGAATATAGCCATCGCTTACCTTCCAAACGTCGCCTGCGCCCATGGTAACGACCACGTCGCCGGAGCGAACTTGCTTGGTTAAATAATCGCAGATTGCGTCGAAGCCGTCAATAAACAAAGCTTCGCTTCCTTTTGCCCGGATTTTATCGACAAGGACCCGGGCGTTCACCTCTTTTTTCGATTGCTGCGAGTCGCGGACGAAGTAAATTTCCGGCATGATGGTAATATCGGCAAGTTTGAAGCTTTCGGCGAAGTCGGCAAGCAAAAATCGCGTCCGGCTATACTGGTGAGGTTGGAAAATACACCACAGGCGTTTGGGCTGGTAATGCTCCTTAATCGCCTTTAACGACGCCCGAATCTCGGTAGGATGATGAGCATAATCGTCGAGAATGGTTACGCCGTTGATTTTCGCCTTTAGCATAAGCCGGCGGTCAACGCCTGTGAAGCCGGGCAAGAGCCGCAATATGTCCTTTGCGGCGATGCCGGCATTTTGGGCGGCGGCGATTACCGCAAGGGCGTTGGCGACGTTATGCTTGCCAGGCACGCTAATATGGGTTGAGCCGAGCAATTCCTTGTTGTGATAAACGTCGAAGGAATAAAGCCCGTCTTTTTCGACGATATTGGCGGGGTGATAATTGCAATCCTCGCTAAAGCCGAATGTCTCGATTTTTCGGTTGTTTTCAAGCAGGCGCGGGTCGGAGATGATTTTGGCGATGTTTTTGTCTTCGCCGTTGACTACGATTACGCCCGAATTTTTTGTGCCAAGCGCGAAATCGCGGAATGCCTCAACGATTTCGGCTTCGTCTTTGTAGTAGTCGAGATGGTCTGCCTCGATATTCAGAATGACGGCGATTTGCGGTTTGAGGTTTAAAAAGCTGCGGTCGTATTCGCAGGCCTCGGCGACGAAATGCTGGCCGCTGCCTATGCCCGATGAGCCGGCAAGCTGGGTAACGACCGCCCCGACGACGAAATTCGGCTCAATGCCCGCCTGTTTGAGGAGATAGGCGAGCCAGCCGCTGGTTGTGCTTTTGCCGTGAGTGCCCGATATTGCGATACCCTGATAAAACCCGAACACCTTGCCCAGCATCTCGGCGTATTTATAGACGCGGATGCCTTCACGGCGGGCGAGCTTCAATTCGGGGTTTTCCTCTTTTATCGCGGCTGATATCACTACCGCGTCCGCTTCTGGGTTGAGGTTGTGCTCTTTGTGGCCGATTTTTATATCCGCGCCGAATTCGCAGAGGTGGTCGATTGTTTCGCCCGGGTTCTGGTCGGAGCCGGTAACGATTGCCTTATGCTTCAAGAGGAGCATCGCCAGGCCGCTCATGCCGATGCCGCCGACGCCTATGAAATGAAACCGTTTGCCCGCAAGTCCGTTAAATCCGTTCGTAACCACTTCTAATCCTTTACCGGCCCTTGTTGCTTTCGTCGCCGGCTGTTGTATCCTTACATTGCTTTTGAGCATATTTCATCCTTGATTTCATCACCCATTAAAACAGGGATTTTATCGCGCAAGGCAGAGCAAAGGAAGAGAATTTTAGACTACGGACCCCAGACACAAGACCACAGTTCAATTTCCGATTTCCGATTGTCGATTTAGGGATGAGGAAAACGGCGGACGTTATCTGTCGCGTTTTTTGTCGGGGGTGTCCAGATGGAGGACATGGAGAAAACGGTGGGCGATGGGAAACATAATGACGCCGGCTACGCCGATAAATATAAGTCCCGAAAAAAGCGCATAAAAACCCGCGAATAGTTTAGCAGCCGAGGAATGCAATTCGTTGACAGGCCCCATTCCTCCGAGAATCATTGAGGCATTGAGAAATGAATCGAGCCATGGGATACCTTCAAGACAATGGTAGCCCAAAATCCCTATTCCCAAAGCGCACGCAATAGCGGCCAGGGCTACCAGCCCATGCCACAAAAGCCGATATACGAATTTTCTTACCGACAGTAGCGGTTGGGAATGATGCTCGTACATTTTTTAATCCTTTGTCTTTAGTCGTTAGTATTTAGTATATCGTTATTTAGATTCCGCCGAAGGCGGGGATTTTAACACGCAGAAAAAACAATGAAAGCAAAAATTAGTCACGGTCTCCGTCATGCTTGATATAATAGTCATACTGTCCAGCTTCTATTGAACTAACGATTTCCTGCACTGTTTTCTTGAACACTATACATCCTGCTTGAGTTTCTACCTTATCTGTGTTTTGCTTTAGTTGAGGCATTAATTCTTCATATTTGGCCTTGTTGACGAAACGCAAGCCGAGCAAGGCATAAAGCTTACCCACCGGCGAGCCTTTTGAATAAAGTTCTTCTAATGCAGCAGAAGCGTCATCTTGTTTCATTATTTTGCGAAGGGCAATCTCCTCCGGAGCAATAACGCCAGCATATCCTACTCCGCCAAGGCGGAAACATGGCGATTTTTCAAGCAGCTTAAATGGCTCCGTGGACGCTGCGTCGCTAACATGATTATTACAACCAGACATTTTCGGCGGATTCTGCGCAGAGTTACATCCAATGACTGCGAAAAGTACGATTATTTGTAATATCAACTGTTTCATTTTGCGCTCCCCTAATAGCCATTTTATCATAGAGACCAAGGGTAATAAAAATCTGCCCGGTTTTCAAGGGACAAATATTATGGTTAACCAAAAAATACTTGTCTTCTTTTGCTGTTTAGCGTTATATTGTTTTCTTAAGGCCGGAAGAGATTCGGTTTACACAATCCTTGACTGTAAGGGGTCAGTAGTATATCCTTTCCTGTGATAAATCATTTTAAGGATATATCTATGAAACCTATATATTTAAGGGACCAACTCGCTATCGACTCTTGCCCTCACTGTGGTAGAGCGAGTCCAACGTTGTGTCGTGCCAGAGATATTTTTGGAACCAAGAACAATATGGGAGTTGATAAAAAATGGTGGGGTGTTTACGCCTGTAACTCCTGTGGTGGTGTTGTCACTGCTATGGCATATTATTACGAAGGTATTCCAGATGAAGAATGTCAAATCGTAGCAATTTACCCTGACATACCAATCATTAGCGATTCAATCCCAGAGAAATCCCGTGAACTTTTACGACAGGCACAAAACTCACTCCACGCACCTGCTGGTGCTATTATGCTTTGTGCGAGTGCGGTCGATGCAATGCTAAAAGAGAAAGGTTACACAAAGGGCTCATTATACGAGAGAATTGATAAAGCTGCACAAGACCATTTAATTACAGGCGAAATGTCAAAATGGGCTCATCAAATCAGATTGGATGCAAACGACCAAAGACACGCCGACAAGAAATCCCCGTTGCCAACTGATAAGGATGCCAAATTGACCTTTGATTTTGCATTGTCGTTTGCTCAATACCTATTTGTGCTTCCGGCGATGGTGTCTCGCGGAATTGGTGATTCTGAAACTAAGAAATAGCTAGGGGAATAACTTCGGGCAATCACCTATTTTTGATAAGGGCGAGATTTATCCGCCTAGGGTAAAATGAAAACAAGTATGGCATCCCCAGATTTTCGTGGTTGCGGATTATTTGGAAAGGAATTTTGATATGCCTGATATGAAACCTGATATTGAATGGAAAAGGTTATTTCTTTCGATTATATTAACGCTTGGCGGTGTTATTACTATTCTCGTTCCAGCTTTAAAATTGGATGGCCGTTCTATTGCTACAATTCTATCTGGCGTTCCCCTTGTTATGCTGGGGTCTTCCTTTTTTTGGGAATCAATGGAAGGTCTTAGGGAAAGAAAAAAAGCAAAGCAGGAAATCAAAGACACAAAGGAGTAGGAGGGGAATAATGGGTACAGCAACCGTTTTTTTCGAGATTACCCATATTGACAAAAAAATCCAGCGATTTTCTAAATATTTTTTTATTCCTTACGGTGCAAGGACTTACCAATTTTGGGCGGAAAAATAAAGTTTCGTAAGTGCTTAAAATGCCCAAAATTTCACCTTATATATAGAGGGACGTAGTTCCTCCGTAGTAGCGCAGAAGCGCACGCATTTCACCCCGGGAGGGCAAGGCATCAGGAACAGAAGTTCCAGGAAGATTTTCGATTGCCGATTGGCGATTTAATTTTGGATTTCTAATTGTAGTTAAAACAAAAATACTCTGTGAACTCTGTGCCCTCGGTGGCCAAAAAAATATCTCTGTGGCAAAAGAGATTGGAGGATTGAAGTATGTCTGCACAACTAATAACGATTCAAAACTGGCTCGACTTTATTTTCGTATGTCCACTGCTCGCCTATCGCCTGTTCCGTTATGGCTACACATATCGGCGGATTTACTTGGGCGAAGGTATATGGACGATTTTAGAACAGGCCGATTATTATCAGCTGCGGAAATACAAATGGGTTGCACACGCAAGCGGGAAGGGAGGAGTAAATTTATACGCGATTCGACACAAATTAGTAAGTCCAAGAAAGACAAAGATGGTGTATATGCACAGGGAGATAATGAAGCCGGTCGATGAGAGGTTTGTTGACCACAGGAATTGCGATTCATTGGATAATCGTCGGGCGAACCTTCGATTTGCGACGCGATCAGAAAATATGCTTAACAGGCGAAAGAAGAAAAACACCTCGTCTCAATATATCTGCGTAAATTTTTATAAACCATCAAAAAAATGGGACTGCCGGATAACACACAAGGGGAAACGGATTAAAATAGGCAGATTCGAGACCGAAATAGAAGCCGCCCGGGCTTATGATGAAGCGGCTAAAAAGTATTATGGCGAATTTGCCCGACTGAACTTTCCGGAAAAAGAAGAGAGTTCAAGAGCATTGTTTGCGAGGATTGGCGCGTTAATAAAACGCAAGTTAGAATTTAGAAGTTAGAAGTTAGAAGTGAGAAGGGAGAATTTAGAATTTAGAAGTTAGAATTGAGAAGTTAGAAGGGAGAAGGGAGGGAAATGTCCAATCCGCCTTCGTTAAAACTACGGCGGATAAATGTCCAATAGCCAATGACCAAGTAAATCACGCCTTAGGCGGGTCAGGGACGTATTCGAGCAAATCGCCTGGCGAGCAATTCAACGCCTTGCAGATTGAGTTGAGCGTGGAAAAACGAATCGCACGCGCCTTGTTGGTCTTCAGTACCGAGAGGTTATTCAGGGCGATGCCGGTGGCGTCCGCAAGTTCCGTTAGTTTCATCCGCTTGTCAAGAAGAACGTAATCGAGTCGAATATTAATCATCTATTGTCCTCCTTAGACCAGCGTTTTCGATTCTTCGATGACGGGAAGCAAACGATGCAGTATCATCCCGATGCCGATGAGAAGCAGAATTTTCACAATGGTTGTCACAAGCACCGGCTGCACTAACAGTAGTTGGGCATGTTCCGATAGTTCGGGAATTGTTAAATACCTGAGATTTACAAACAGGATGCCGTCGTGCATGACCCTTAAGGGCAGCATTTTGAAAATCAGAAAGAAGGCGTAGATATAGCATAATTTGTCCGTCATTCCGAGGATAAGAGGCGGCTTTTTCATGGGGCGGAGTAAATAATCAAGGAGTCCCCCGATGGCGAAGGCCAGGAAACCCGGGATAACAAAGTCATAGACCAGGCTGGAAATAACATAAAGCAGGAAATCTATCTGCCGTTGCTCATCCTGGATTTGCCAATGATTTCCGAGAATCGCAAAAAGCCAGAAAACTCCACCCAGAAGCAAGACCAAGCCGAGGCCGCGGGCTATAAGGCAGTATGCCTGTAATAGCCGACGATGTTTTTCAATGAACTGTGTCATAAAGTGCCTCCTTTCTATTATATTTGTTTAACCTATCATCATAGATTATTACACGATAAGCGTGTATTTGTCAATGGGAAAAAGAAGATTTTTGAAATTTTTTTTAATGTTCTTTACGGGGTTTCTATAAGTCAAGGACAGGAAAGCAGTTACGTTACCACTGGGCTTCGCCCCCATAAATTTTCCTTCGGAAAAACGACATGGGGGCTGCGCACAATGGTGATAAATCACCATTGTGCTTCGTAGAATGGGCCGATGTAGCCCTCTTTTTTCGGGTCGGGTCGGGCCTTGAGAATGGCTTCAGCAATCGCGGCGTCGGCAGGGTATGTAATCTTGATGTTCGAGGAATCGGTCTCGACAATCGAGACCTTGTGGCCAAGCGCTTCGACTAACTGTGAATCATCAGTAATTTTTTCGGCGTTTTCCTTAGTGACTTTTTCGCGGGACTGTTTCAACAGCTTTACCTCGAAGACCTGAGGCGTCTGCGCCTCGTAAAGAGTAGTCCGGTCAACGTTTTTTACAATGACACCATCTTTGACTTCTTTGAGGGTGGCTATAACGGGGCAGGCGAGAATCGCGGCGCCGGTTTTGGCGGCGGTCTTTATAGCATCATCAATCCATTTAGCGGTTACGCAGCATCGGGCGGCGTCGTGAATCGCGACAAGCTCGATATCGTCTTTTAATAACTGGAGCGCCTTGTTGACGGTTTCGAAACGAGTTACGCCGCCTATGAGGACCTTGACGTTGAAAAGCGAGAGGTTGGCGCCATAGCGGATTTCCACAATTTCTTCATCTTCCTGCGGGATAGCCAGGAGGATTTGTTTGACGTCTTCGCGGTTCGAGAACAGTTCGACGCTTCGCAGGAAGGCGGCGCGACCTCCGATATCGACGAATTGTTTATGTCGTTTACCGCCGAATCTTCGACCGGGGCCTGCTGCACAAATTATCGCCGCAACATTAGGCATAATGTCAAATCTCCATAAAATCAACCAAAAGCATAAGCAAACGCACGTGATTGTCAACACCTGTTATGTGCAGGATAAATTGGGGTTAGCAGGGGGGCTGGTATCAATCGCCTGCGGGTAAACTGGCGAGGTTTTTCTTAACCTGCTCCGCGGGAAAACTATTGGGGTACATACGCAGAAATTCCGTGAGTGTTGCTCTTGCGTCCGCGAGAGATTTCTTTTTCTGTTCGATGTTTGCGGGGTCCTGCTGCTGCCAGAAGTGGATTCTGAGCAGGGAAAGCTCGTAGAGGGCCTGCATGCCGCCGTCGGTGCGGTAATGCTGCGTGTGCATTTCGGCGAGTTTTTCAGCGAGGAGCTGTTCATCGGGTATGAGTTTAATCTGTGCGAGCAGGACGTTGTCGCGCAGGGGGTCGTTTTTGCCCATTTCGGAGAGCAGTTCGTCGAGCTGACCTGCATAATCCGGGCTGTTTTGGTTCAGCGTAACAAATCTTGCGAGCCGTTTTACGGAATCAGGTTTGGCGGTGTAGTTATCTGAGCTGATAAGGGTGCGCAACTGGCTGAGTTTTCGCTGCAATTCCATTAGTTTGGATACGGTCATCGCCGAATCGAGAGGCGGTCGGAACAGACCGAATATCGAGTCCTCGGCGGGCTGGTCGCCGGCAAGAAGTTTCAGACGTGTTTCGAGCAAGTTGGAGTCCTCGGCAATAATGGCTTGTGCCTCGTCAAACCTTGCCTGGCCCGCCCATTGCATCGCGATTCGCCAGCGAGCTTCGAGCGATTCGGGACTATTGGCAAAGCCGGTGTATAACTGGAACCACACGGCACGTGAACGGTCGAATGGGTAATCGCTGTAGAAATGAAGCGTTTCTTTCTCGTCAAGCAGACGATAATCGGGGCTGTATTCGGTCAATAGGGCCTTGTAATACAGGGCGATGGGCATGCGTTTGCTTTTGGGTCGGCGGTTGATAAACAAGTCGTATTGCTCAAGCAGCCATTCTCTTTTTTCCTGGTATCTTAATTCCTGCGGGACGACAAACCACGTAGGCCATCGGTCGTGAACGAGCTGTGCCTGAATTTCGTCCTTTAATTCTTTGCGCAACGCTATCGGCTCAGTCGGGTAGAAAAAGCCGCCCAGGTATTTTGCGACGGCGGGATTTTTTATGGCCCGGTCGATTGCCTTGGTAATACTGTGGTCGTGAAATTCCGCTACCTGCTCCGGGTTATTGCGGGCGATGTAAAGCTGGTAATCCAGCTCATCAAACCCTATCCATAATCTGAAGGTTATTATCGCGAGAATGAGCAGAATTGTGGTGGCTGCCCAAATCAGCCCCGGCCTGTACCGGCTGAAATGCCCGATGCCGAGCACCGCGCCCGCTACGCCAAGCCCAATCAGCCAGGCGCCAATCCAGGGAGTGAAGGAAAATCCCCATTTAATCGGCTCGACGTTTCTTGCGCCGCCGAAAATGCCCCAATATATAAGCTGAGGGAGCATACACAATGCAAGCGAGGTTATGCGCGAGCGAAACCGCAAAGGCCGACAGGTAACCGCAAGGCAGCTTATCAGCAAGCTGACTGCGAAAGCGGGCAAATCCGCGAGGAAAAACACGGCCAGAATCAAAGGCAAGCTGTAACTGAAACTGAGAAGCTGGGCTGTGAGGATAGGTGCGACTGTCATTATCGCCATCAGCAGGGCAAGGACGAGTATTTGCCAGGGGTACTCAAAGATGCTTACGCCCGTCAGGAGGAATCGGCCTATCTGCCAGGACGCAGGCGTCGTTGCCGAGTCGGGATTGAATGCCCATGGTGAGCCGGTTAGTATTTTTGACCAGAACAGACAGGTCACAGCAAAGACGGTTATCGTCAGCAGCCAGAAGCCGAGCACGTTAGTATGGCTGTAGTGCAGCGTTGGGCCGGCAGTCAGAAACGACTTGCTGGTCGCTATCGGCGCCTTGTCATTGCCATTACTATTAACGTTGCTCTCCGACATATACCTTTCTCAAAAACATATTAAGCTCCCCCGTTGGCTGAAGGGTTATTAGACCACTTTCTTGCATATTTGTAAAGCGGCACGAACAAAACACAGGGATAAAAATGCTCGATGAGGTAAAATTATTGTCTCAAATCAATGCAGTTTAAAGGATAGGGCAAATAGGAAATATGGGGCATAAAGCAACAGAGGGCGGTTGTTAATATAGGCAACAGCCCCCTGCGAAATCATTATATTTATATATCAGGTGGCGCACACCTTACGGGTGAGAACCAGTACCTGAAAGGTAGAGCCGCTGAACCTCTGAGGCGGAGAGAGCACGATTGTAAATTCGGACTTCGTTAATCAAACCGTTAAAACCGCCATCGTCTCCACGCACGACTGCACCCCCGATGTACAAGTTTCCGGAGTGCAAAAGCTGATTCGCCAGGGGCGTTTGGTTGACGAGCACACCGTTTTCAAAACTTTTCATCAAGCCATCGGTGCGAGAATATGTCGCAACAATATGTTGCCAACTCGTCCCTGTGAACAGCGGAAAACCAGAGGTCCAGCAATCTCCCCCGCTACATGGATTTGCACCACAGAGCCAAAAACTTGTGTCGCCGTTGCAGCCCCTAATGAAGTATCCCGGCTGGCAATCGTCTGCCTTGCGAAGAATCGTTCCCCATCCATGGCCGCATGCTTGCCCGGGCACACCTTTGACCCACATTGAGATAGATATTGCATCTATAGGCTCCAACGAAGCAGAACGCTTAACTAAGACGTACGATGATATGTTTCCATGGAAGTGCAAGGCCATGGTATTACCAGCTTCGTAGGGTTCAAAAGCTGCACCAACCACATTTCCGTTGTTTTTATTGCCGCTGGCATCATTGGCATTTCCATTAAACGGATAATAGGCGACCAGGCCGGCATCTGGGCTGGCCCACTTTGCCTGCCAAGGCCATGCTTCTGCAAATCGGGCAAAATCCCTGAAGTCAACTGAGCCATCCTGGTCAAAATCCATTGGATGCGTATTGGCTTCATCAGCACCAATATCAACTCTGCCGAATTTTATCCGTGGTTCGCTATCAATATCTCTGTCATTCTTATACGCATTATTATTCGGGTCTCCCATATTGATGCACCCCGAATCGATGCTCAGGTGATAGTCGCCTGATACCCAATAATTATTCAGCCATTTACCTGGTGCCACAAAGCACGGGTCTATAGCAATATTGCCAATATTGCTGCCTGTCCCATCGTAAATGTTATAGTTAGAGGGCCCTTGTATATCGCAATACATTACTGTGGGCATTATGCCACGGGGCTGAATCGCATTCGGCATATTTCCATCTTCCCAAACAATGGTATTGGTAATTTTGAATACCGATGCGCCGGCATAAATCGTACCATTGTATGCTTGATACGTACGATTGCCGCTAAAAGTGCAGTTCGTGATTGTTGTGTCGCCGGCATAGACGGCTCCGCCGTATAAACTCGCAGAATTTCCGGTTATGATACAATTTGAAAGCGTCATGGTGCTACTGTTACAGAAAATAGCGCCGCCAGACCGTTCTGAAATATTACCGCTGATAATACAATGTTTTATATTCAGTCCATTATACAGTCCATATTGAGAATAGATTCCACCACCATCACCTGAAGCGAGGTTGTCAATTATCTGAGTATTTTCAAGAGTTGGATTGCTGTTTCCCTCGAAATAAATGCCGCCGCCATAATTAAGTCCTGCTGATCCTGCTGCTGTGGTAAAATTTCCGATTATGGTGCAATCGAAAAATTTAGGGGAAGCATAATAGCAGTAACCGCCGCCGCCAGTTTGAGTGGCCCAATTTTCAGAGATGGTGCAGTTTATGAAAACCGGAGCGGCATTATTTGTGCAGGAAATACCGCCCCCCTGCGACGCATTATTATATGTTATTACACAATTTTTAATAGTTGGACTGCCGCAATTCGCAAAGCGCATACCGCCGCCGTCCTTAAGGTCACCGCCGCCGTCCATTGGGCCTGTCTGGCCGCCTATGATGGTCAAACCGCTGACTATTGTTTCTGAACTATAGAATGACTGGAAGATAAAACCTCTGTGATAACCGCTGGGAACAGGATTGTAACAATCAATTATAGTACCAGCCACAACGTCAGGGTCGTCGGGATTTGTACTCTGTACGGTTATGGTCCTGCCGCGTAGATCAATATCCCAGTTTCCGGGTCCGGTGTAAATGCCGGGGGCGATTATTACAACGTCGCCATATAGCGCAGATGCATCAATGGCTGCCTGGATGGTGGGGTACTGGCTTGGCACAAGCCGTTCTGCGCCACAAGCGCAGACCGTTGTGGCAAGCAAAACCAGACAGATTGTGATAATTACAGGTTTCATGATACTTCCCTTTCAAAATGATTGATGAATGAATTATTAAGACGGCCTGGGCAACAGGCCCGGGTCGGGTTGGGCCGGATTTTGCGCGCGGAATCTGCGGTATTTGTTGAAATACTCAAAATTGCGGATTTTCTGCGCACCATCTTTTTGTCCCTTCTAAACAAAAAATGAACGCGCAACGGACAAGCTGCCGGACAGAGAAATTAACTTGTTTGTCACAAAGGCAGGATGATAAGAAATACTGCTGAAATTATGATGACAACCTAAAACATATATATATAAATCACTCTACCTGCCTGCTGAAAGCCATTTTAGAACACAGGCGAGCTAATATGCAAGAAAAATCCAGAGATACTTTCAAAAATAATTCAGATGTCAAATACGCCGCACGTCAAATATGTCTGTAAGCTCAGCGGAAACAAGGCATTACGGGTTTTTCAGGATAGTTTCGATTTGATTAAGCTCGTCATCATCGAACAAGAGATTATCGAGAGCGGCAACATTTTGTTCGAGCTGCTTAACCTTGCTTGCGCCGATGAGGACCGTTGTTACCCTTTTGTCCCGCAAAACCCAGGCAAGGGCCATCTGTGCGAGGGATTGGCCTCGTTGTTTTGCCAGTTCGTTGAGCGCGGCGACTTTTTTCTCGACGGCTTCGGTAATCTGCTCGCGTTTGAGGAAGCCGTGTGGTTTTGCCGCCCGACTGTCTTTGGGGATGCCCTTTAGATACTTATCGGTTAATAATCCCTGTGCCAGAGGCGAGAAGCAAATGCAGCCGATGCCTTCTTTTTCGAGGACATCGAGCAGGCCGTCTTCGACCCAGCGGTCGAACATCGAATATCTCGGCTGATGAATCAGGCAGGGGGTGCCGAACTGGCGCAGGATTTTTGCCGCCTGTTCGGTTTGCTGGGGCTTGTAATTCGATATGCCGGCATAAATGGCCTTACCCTGTTTGACGGCCATATCGAGCGCGGACAATGTTTCATCGAGAGGCGTATTGGGGTCGAACCTGTGCGAATAGAAGATATCAACGTAATCGAGGCCGAGGCGTTTAAGTGACTGGTCCAAACTTGCGAGGAGGTATTTTCTTGTGCCCCATTCGCCGTAAGGGCCGGGCCACATCAGGTAGCCGGCCTTGGTTGAGATAATCAGCTCGTCGCGGTATGCCTTCAAATCCTGTTTGAGGATTTTGCCGAAGTTTTTCTCGGCTGAGCCGGGCGGGGGGCCATAGTTGTTGGCGAGGTCGAAGTGGGTTATGCCGAGGTCGAATGCCCGGCGGACGATTGCCCGGCCTGTCTCAAAATCATCGACGTCGCCGAAGTTATGCCACAGGCCCAGTGAAACCGCAGGCAATAGTAAGCCGCTTTGCCCGCAGCGATTGTATTTCATTTTCTCGTATCGTTTGTCAGCCGGTTTATATTTCACTTTTAAACTCCTTACCATATTGTCATTGGTAAAAAGGATAGCGGGAGTTGTCGCCAGCGTCAAAGCAAAATATTCCGCGATTGTTAATCATATGCTTATGGTTGTTTTTTTGTGTCAAAATGAGGATTGCAAGTGATTAACTAATCATTTACCAGTGAACTTACAGTGGCAAACCACTGGCGACGGGCACTTTTTTGACACCAAAAGTTACTGTCAAAGCGATGTTTTAGTTGATTAGTGGGATTGTTGATGTTCAAGTGATATATCTTCGTCGCCAACAAGAGTCAAACCAGCCGGGTCGAATGGTTCCTGTGTCTGCCCGATATGGACTATGTTTTCTGCTTTAACGCTCACAACATTACCTTTTGGGCCTTTTTCATTCTCCCAGAAGTAATAGTGGTCACAACTACCCTTGTCGCCGGCCGGGACATAAAAAAGGGGGCAGCAAACCTTTGTGCTTGCGTCACGGCCACTTTCACTGCGGCGTTTAATGAGAATCTTTTTATTGTTTTTGATTGCCTGAATAAAAATCTCATGGTCACGGTGCATACAATCTCCTGATTACTTTGTTATTGTCGGGGGCGCAAACCCGAAACAGCTTATTGCGCACCCAGCAAATTAATCGGCTTGATGTGCCGGTTTCGCAGGCGACGAGATGCTCGGCTTTTTTATAGAGATATAGTGCCCGACAGGCACCGTCTTTTTCTGTTTTGCCTATATTGCCGTCCATACCGCATGCATTGATGAAATAATCAGCAACCGCTTTGGCAACTTCTACTGACATTGTTTCGACGTATGTAAACCTGTGGTTTTGCACCTTACGAAGACGAGAAGTTTCCGTGATAGGAGCGATAGGGTTATCAGCCAACCCTATGAACCAATTCCCATATTCGCCACCTCCCTGGCGGATATAGGTTTCCATCTGTTCAATGATGTATTTCTGATCACCCACTGCCGTATTCGTCTATAATTTTTCCTGAACGAGCCAATTACCAGTCGTTTATCGCGTCAAACCACTATCAACATGATTTATCTCTAATTAAAAGCGACTGACCGCATAAAATGTTGACGAAAAATTGTTTTTCACAACAAATTCGTGCTGAATGACAGAGGGCAAAACCAGAAAATCCGTGAAATGGTAAAACCCCTTTCACCTAAGCAAGCTGAAATTGAATCTCGTCTATTGGCGGGTTAAATAAGCGCCTGAATGACTTCGTGTATTTGCGTTTTCGTGGAAAGAAAGCGCCGGAACTGACCCCACACCCAAAAGCCAGCCCGGCGCCTTCAAATAAAGCTTCGAATGCTGAGGTTAACTTCATAGTGGAGTATATCAGAAACTACTCAGTTTTACAAGAGCGACAGAATCTGGCACTGCCTTCTTTTGCCCAGATTAACATTGTTTTATTTTTATAAAACATGGGGCAAAGAGATTTTGGTCCCTTTGCCCCATTTCCAGCAGATATGCTGGTGTGGAAGCTTCTGCTTAGAACGCTCATTTATCCATCCGAGGGCCGCAGAAAGGAAGGATGGCATCATTCAACACCCTGGCTGGTCTTGCGCAAGCAATCCTCGGCGAGGAACTATCATTTATAGCGTCTCCGGCCTCAAAATGTTGACGGTTTTAATCCCAAAAACACTTGTTATTTTTACAAGATAACTGCGTCAGCGTTGTTGTGAATCTACTATTCTCGATGCTATTTGAGCAATCCTTTGTCTTAATGTCTTAGGCGCAAGAACCTCTACCTGGTCGCCATAGCCCAAAATCCACCATGTTATCTCATTAAGCCCATCCACACGGAATTTCAGTACCACCGAGCCGTCATCCTCAAAAGAGGCGGTCTGCGTTTGGTGCCATTGGACTTCAGCCACTTCCGCAGCGATTCGCGGGCAAAATCTCAATTCGACTTCGTGGATTTGGCCTTCTCGCAATAATGACCAGGCATACCCAAAATACTCGCGAAGGTCGAATTTTTCATCTTCCACAAAATATCTGTCTAAAGGACTCAACTGCGTGATATGATTCAATTCGAAAGTATGCACCGCCTTGTGAAAACTCGATTCTCCTATTGCATGCCAGGTGTGCGCGGAATATACCAGGTGATAAGGATTTAAGTCCGTTGTGACAGACCTTTGTTCGACAGGTAAATAGCAATGAATGGCCAAAACCCGCTTTAATTGAATAGCTTCCAGAACCTGCATAAATGTTTTATCCAACAAGTCCATCCTGGTTTTAGGAGCAGGGTTAATTGAGATAAATCGAAACGATGCGTCGCAATATTGTCTTACTTCGCGTCTTAGACAATTCTCAATTTTAAGGGATAACAGCCGGGCAGGATAAGGAAAAGGAAGCCCCATATTGTGGTTCGCCTCGCGAAGCAGTAACAGCAAGCTGAATGCTTCATCTTTGGACAGAGCAAGTGTTGGAAGAGGAGATTGAAGGTCTAAAGTATAACAGTGGCGCCTTGTGTCAAAACGACAGGGCAAACCTGCCCCTTGCAGCTCTTTCAGATCTCTGTATACCGTGCGACGGCTTTTTCCCAATATCTCAGTTAATTCCGAAATTGCATAGCCCCTCCGGGATTGCAACGCTGTCAATAACTGCATTATTCTGCCGGTTCTACTGTTTTTCATACGCCCTTTTGTTTTGATGCTCGGTTTATTAGATATTTGCCCATCGGTACCATCTTCTCCATAAGGCGTTTGGAACCAGCCAAAGGTTGATTGTTTTTTTGAGGCCATATTGCATTTTGCTTGATTTTAGCAAACAAAATGTGCTAAAATTCTGGTGTTTAGACGGATAGATAATAACAAGGGGTAAACAGACCATTCACATCCGTGGGGAAAAGGTTACAGCTATTGATGCTGGGTTAAGGTTCTAAAAACTCATGAAAGGAAGTGTGAGTTATGAAAAGATTGTTTTTTTTCATAGTGTTCTTGGTTGCAGCACCAGTAGCGCACGCCGAAGTATTCACAAGGGTTTGTCTGGCGGATGGTAATACACCGCTTGAGCTTGCCGACCCTGGTATTCCATACGTTTACCGCCCAATTATGGTTGGGATACATCTTACTATCATTATTAATTCTGATACGGATGGTTCCTGGGACGGCGGTGAACTGACTATTTGGGATGCAAACCAGAATTACGGTGTTTTGTCCGGGAGGGATTATAACGATGAGACGCTTGACTGGAAAGGTTCACGATTTCCGGCCGCTGGCGATATGGCCGCAGTATGGGATTATGCAGAAACTGAGATAGTGGACGAGCAGGAGCACGATGCTAAAGGTTTTAGAATGTACGGGGACGATAATGCCGTAGTCGGCGACTGGTTTATCATTGATTATAACGCAGTCAGTATCGGATCCTGCTCAGTTGTGTTTTACGATTGGATGCACCCATTATACCAAATGTTTTTCACTCATGTCGTAACACGCGATTTTAATGGTGATGGAATAGTCAACTTTGAGGACTTTGCGGTGCTTGGCTTGAATTGGCAAAGAACCGACTGTTCTGAACCGGATAATTGCTCGGGAGCCGACCTCGATGCCGATGGGCATGTAGGCATCAGCGACTTAAAGCAATTTGCCGAATATTGGCTGGAAAAGACCAGATAATCAGCAACCTCAATTTAACCCTTGCAGGGCCATCAAACTATAAGAATTTTTCCTCAATCGGTCAAGTTATGTCACAGGAGGGCAGAAAATCGTCAACATTTTTCTCTTTACAACGCCTTTAAGTTATGGGCATTGATGTAAAAGCCCGGTGATGATTGGTTAAGGCAGTTTTTGTGATAACGCAGTGGATACGAGAGGAGGTGTGTTATGAACACACGAATATTTTCAGGAATTATCGTCATAGTGCTGCTTGGCAGCGGAATCGCAGTTGCAGACAGACCCTTGGAGCGAGCCGAGCTTCTGCAAATCTTTGAACAATTGACCGCTCACCCCCGCAAGACATGGATTGAGGCGGGCACAATTGAGGCGTCACATCAGGAATATGCTGCATCAACCGTTACTGACGTAAATGAGATTAACCGGCAAATCGCCGCGGAGATTCGGCGGTATCAGAATGAGTCAAACAAACGAGAGCTTGCCGAAGAGATGCGGAAAATGAATCTTGACGCGATACCCTTTAACATTCGCCACGAGTTATCCAATGAATACAGGATGCATTCTACGGAGCAGGTAAAATTTGACGGTAAGCGGTTCTACTGGGAAATTAACGTAGATTCACGGTCTGATTCGGTAAAACCGGGCAGGGATTTAGCCGGCAATTTTATGACTAAGCAATTCGACCTCGGCGGAAACCAAAGGCGTATATTTGCCTGGGATGGCGAAAAGTACACTACGTATTTCCTGCCCGGCAACAATGCAATTATCGATGCAGGAGGAAACAGCCCACACCCTGTAAACGGGCCTTTAACCGCGGGGGTGGTGCCGTGGGGGTACGGTCGCTACACATACAGCAATCTTTGTGCCGTTGAATCATCGGGTATTGAATCGACCGCCAACGGTGAGACACAAATAGTTTTGACGCTCAAGGAAGCCAGCGGCAGTGAAAGTCACTTTACACTGGACTCCGCCAAAAACTATGCGTTAATAAATTGTTTAATAGAAAAACCGGATGGCTCGACAATTTCAAGACAGTATTCGGATTATGCATCTATCGCAGGCGGCTGGGTTCCTAAAACCATCCTGATTGAACAATTTGAAGCCGGCTCGGGTCGGCTGAAGGCCCGTGATTTGTGGAATCTGACCGCCATAGACGATAATGTTCCACAAGCAAACGCTTTTGATGTCCCTTATGGGTCGGATGCGCTGGTTGAGTATTATTCTGATGGGGGCACTAAGCCGGCGGTGTACCGGCAATCAAACGCCGCTGATACGGGCCGGTTGCTGACGAAACGTTTGACGATAGTCAAATCAGATGAAGTGAATACGCGAAATTGTGCAACAATTGCGACAGGATACGTCGCGTCGGAATTTGGCGTTACGATTTCAGATAAAGACCTTGCATCCATGGTTAACCAGACCAGAGGCACTACAAGCATGTACGATATGAAATACTTCCTGCAGGGATTTGGGCTCTATTGTCGGGCGGTTGAGACGAACATCGATACACTCAAAAAACTAAACGGCTGCAAGGCAATTTTATATTTCCCCGGAAAGAACCATTTTGTTGTTGTGGACCGCATTGATGACCAATATGTCTGGATAACAGACCTTTCATCGGCCAAATTTTATGACCGCACGGAAATCAGCTTTTTCGATATGGACTGGCCAGACGGGACCGCTTTACTTGTCTCGAAACAGCCGATTCAGGGCGATTTTAATGAAATCAGCAGCGACCGGTTGACAGATATAATCGGCTCCGGTTACTCCTGCACAAAACTTTTGCAGGACTACAATGTCATCTTTTGCAGCGAAATTAGCGGATTGTGCATAGGAAAGTACTATGTATATTCTCCCCGCTACGGATGCGAAACTGCCGATAGCGGCAGTTGCTCCAGCACAAAAATGATCAGATATTCGTCAACTCCCTGCATTAACAACCCTGACATCCCTGATTATTGCACTGTGACTGGCGTTTGGACATCCTATTATATGATGGCGTGTAATTAACTGCGGCTTTATCATATTGCCTCAATAGGGTACAGCAGCATCAGGGTTGTCGTATATTGTTGCTCTGACGCGGTTGACTTTCTTCCGTGAAAATCATACAGTGCTGGCTATGCGGCGATTTGGGCTAACACTGACTGAATTGATTTTAGTAATAGGAATTATTGCTGTTCTCTTTGCATTTTTGGTTCCTTCTCTTCAGAGGTCCCGGCTTCAGGCAAAAGCAGCCGTCTGTATGTCTAATATCAGGCAATTAAATGCGGCCTTGTTAATGTACGCCACCGACAACAGCAAATTCTCTTACGGGCTTTACAACCCATTTCCACCTGATTCACCTCCAGCCAGTGGTTATGCCGGCAATCAATCATATGACAGAAGTGGGTGGTGGTGGTTTAATTACCTGGACGGATTTTACGAAAAAAATATGGGTTATAATACTGTGCTCCAGTGCCCATCCAACCAATTAAAGCACTCGAAATACCAAAGTGATATTCTTTGCGGGAATTATGGCACCAATCTGTTGATTTGCAGAATGTTGATTGGCGGCGGGGACCAGAATGAAGTCGGTAATCCGCGAGGGGTTTCGGAGGTTTTCCGGCCCGGGCAGACATTGCTCATAATCGATAGCGGTTATGCAATCATAAGCTGGCGGCACGCGGCTGATTCTTTCACTGCAACGCTGGGCAACACACAAATAGAGGATACTGCCTATATTCCGGGCTTGTCTATAAATCGCCAAAGACAACTTAAACCGGAACAGAAGATAGACGCTCTCTATGGGAGACATCCCCAGATGACGGTTAACGCTGGATTTGTCGATGGTCACGTGGCCCGCACCAAAGCGGAAGATTTGCTCGTCAAAAAAAAGCCCGACGGCCACTACGAAAACAAGTTTCCACTATGGGTGCCGGATTCCAAATAACTGCGGATTAGAACGACATAACTTCTGCTTTGGCAAGCATTTCTTCGTCGCCGGGATATTCGATAATCATAATCGATTCCATGACCGGCTGAAGGTCAGATGGTGATTGCTTAAACGACTGAATCTTCTGTGGCAGATTGGTGGAGGCGTCCGTAAATATCCGACAACTCTTTTGTATCGTTGAGCCATCATAAGCATTCTCGGCCCAACTCAGTTCATATACTTTCGTATTGCTGGCTTTAACGGTAAGCTCAGAATCTGTTAACTCGGACCACTTTGCGTTCGCGGGGATGTCAGTGGGCGTGCGGAAAGGCATTATATCTAATGAACTGTGAATCCTTGTTGCGATACCGGCCAGAGCATCACTGCCCAATGAGGTTTGTTTGATTATGCCGGTGCCCAAATCTTTAGACCTCTGTATGCGGTCAGAAATGTTACTTAACGTGCACTTATTTTCTGTTTTAATAACGTACAAGCCGGAGCTTCTGGCTATCCATGTCTCCTGCACAGCTTTCTGCTTATCGGGAGCAAAGCTGGAAATATGGATATTCTTAACCATATCTATAGCCCTGTAAATCTGTTCAATGACAAGACCTTTTGCAGTATGGACGTTGAAAAACAAGCCTATTCCCACCATCAGCACCGCTGCAATCGGGAGTGCCGTTTTCAATAAAGGTCTGAAGCTCTTTGATGCAGATTTGAGTTTTACGGTTGTTTCAAACTTCTCAGAATGTGTTTGCTCCCGGCTATCCAAATTGGCCGTTTCCACCCTGACAGGGAAACCCGCGTATATACTTTCTGTCTCAACGTTGGCAGTCGTGTCTATGTGGAAGACCGTCGCAACGCCGGATTCCGACCTGTCGGCAATATCATAAATCGTCTTGTGCAATTGCTGGATTTTGTCAAGACAATCGGCACAACAGACAATGTGTGTGGTTAAAGATTTGCGGAATTTGGCATATTCGTCACTTGCCGGGTCTATGCCGTATGGGATGCAATAATCAAAGACGTCATTTGCTCCTACGGATGAACACGGGAAGGTACTCTTTTGTGTTTCATTCTCGCTATGCAGTATTTTTGTTTGTTCCAGGATTGTCTGACGGAATTTGTACAGTTCCTGCCGACATTTCGGGCATAAAGATAAATGTCTTAAGGTTTTTGCATCTGTTTGGCCAAAGGCCATCGCAACAACAGTGGGGATTGCCTCACGAGCCGCGGTGCAATCTGTTTCGTCGGCATCAAGCTCATCTGCAAACAATTGGCTGAGGGTGATAAGCTGTTTTGGGCTGAGGCCCAAGTTTTGCAGCTTTTTAGAGTCCTCTTTGCATTGGTCGCAACTATCGATATGGGCCGTTATGGGCGTAGGCATCCTGATTTGCGTCGTCGGGACCAAAAGATTCGGCAAAAAAGGCCTTGCATCAGCGCAATTAACGTGTTTGCCCAAAAACGAAAAGTGCAGCTTAAGTATGGCGGTACTCGCCATCTGACATTGTGTCAGGTGTGCTTGTGGACGCTCTTTGCATTCGGCCAGCATCGCTTCAAGCCGGCTCATTTGCTCACGACAGTAAAGACATCCCATAATGTGGTCGATGACTTCACTGGGAACGGGCCGTTCGGCCTCATCACGTAAAAAGTCAAAGTAGTGCCGCTCGGCTTCCGCACAAAATTTGTTATAATTGGGCGCTATCATTTTCGGCCTCTTGCTTAATTGCCAAATATTTCTTAACCTTCCTAAGCCCGGTGGAAATATATCTGACTACAGAGCGATCATCAATATTCATCCTGTCAGCCGCTTCTTTTATGGATAAATCATCACGGTATCTTGATGCAATAGCCTTAAATTCGTTCCTGGTTACCCGCTTTTTGATTAATTCTATCATCTTATCTGACTGCTCTTTCTCCATTAAGGCGTCTTCGGGCAGCCGATTGTTGACGATTATTTTGTTATAATCGGCACGTCTGTGTGTCATTGCCTGGTATCTTCCGAGGTGTCGTATATGGTCTGTTATATCATTGATTATCGCCATGTAGATATAACCTTTGATGTCCTGCACTTCTGCCGGGACAGGTCTTGATACAAGCGAAAGGAAGAAATTATGGAACAAATCCTCGGCCCGGCTTTCATCCTTAATTTTGTGGCGAATAACAGCACGGATAAAATCGCCGTGCTCAAAAAAGATTGCCGTGGCACGTTGAACGTTGCCCGACATATCACAACCTTGTTCTGTCATGCTTTTTTCACCCACCTGCAATTCGCTCCCAAAAGACCAAAAAGCCGAACATAATCGATTCTCCATATTACCAAATATGCCCTTTCTTATCAAGGACGACATTACAGAGAGAACTGGGGAGAATTATAACGAAGAACGCAGGGCGGCTGACACAAAACTGACACATTTTGCCATTTTTGACACTTTTTGAGAATGAAACAGTTGACAGACAAAGCCGGAAGCTGTTATTACATAGGTGGTTACAGATTTTGAGGCGGTGTAGCTCAGTTGGTTAGAGCATGGGATTCATAAGCCCAGGGTCGTCGGTTCGAATCCGACCGCCGCTATTGCCTTTCATTAGGGTTTATTTCCCGGGTAACATCTACATCCGATGGGTGTTATCGCTCTATTTATAAGCCCGTTTTTATACTATGCGAGATTGCTGCGTCGTTCCCCCTCTGCCCCAGCAGTTTGCTTAATGCAAACTAAGCAGCAGGGGCAAGATGCGGGGGTGACTCCTCGCAATGACAAAATGGTGGTAGCATCAATTGATGAGGGTCGGCAGCATTCCTGCCGACTGTTTTTTTATTGACCGCCCGCTGATTTCCGCTATACTTTTCCCAGGCAGATATTTGATTTTTGCGTTTTAATTTTTGATTTATTTCTGCCCCCATCGTCCAGTGGCCTAGGATATCAGGTTCTCATCCTGGAGACAGGGGTTCGACTCCCCTTGGGGGTATTTTTTGTCTTTGGCAAAAAATAGAGCTCCCCGCGTCTTGCTGTCACAAGACAGCAGCGGGGGCGGTCAACTGTTCTACTGTTCAACTTTTAATTTATGATTGAATCAGCTTCTAATCCCACCATACAGCCGGTTACTGACGAGCAGTATATGCGTATCGCGATAGCGCAGGCGCAAATCGCCGAGGAGAATGGCGATGTGCCTATTGGGGCGGTGATTGTTCATAACAACACCATAATCGCCAAGGCATACAATCAGCGGGAACAATTGCAGGACCCGACGGCCCACGCGGAAATAATCGCGCTTACCCAGGCGGCTGCGGCCCTGGAAAACTGGCATTTGAATG
Organism: uncultured Phycisphaerales bacterium; assembly: GCA_903857265.1. Taxonomy (GTDB): domain Bacteria; phylum Planctomycetota; class Phycisphaerae; order Sedimentisphaerales; family Anaerobacaceae; genus Fen-1362. Next base: position 69,551 of record CAIODZ010000022.1, on the reverse strand, counting down.
ATTGCACGATTTATGTTACCTTGGAGCCGTGCTGTATGTGTGCCGGGGCTTTGGTTTTGGCCCGTATCGGCCGATTAGTATATGGTTGCGACGACCCGAAGACGGGCGCGGTGAAAAGCTTGTATAATATCGTTCAGGATAAACGCCTGAATCACCGTGTCGAGGTAACAAACGGCGTATTGGCCGATGAATGCAGCGCGTTACTGACAGAGTTCTTTAAGAAGCGTCGAACAGGCGATTTCGAGTAACGAGTCACGAGCGACGAGTAACGATTTATGGAGAGGTGTCCGAGTGGCTGAAGGAGCACGCTTGGAAAGCGTGTGTGCGGCTTGCCGTACCCCGGGTTCGAATCCCGGCCTCTCCGTTGATTTTACTACAGGGCTGTAACTACTTTTAAACAAAGAGCTTAAGAGATACCATGTCAGAGAATCCAGCCTATTCTCCTCTAGAAAAAACCGAACATATAATTATCGAATTAGGGCTTAAAAAAATGTCCCGACACGCCTCATAATTGACACTAATTGCGTAGATTATGCGTGAACTTTTTGAGATAATCACCATTTTGCTGAGTATGTAGAGATTATGCGATGTTTGAATTTGATTTAGAGAAAACTGAAGACCTCCGCAAGCTCGCTGCGTCGTTGTCGCTCGATATGCCGATGCAGGAGGACGTTTCAATTCTGGACCAAGCCCTTAAAATCGGACCGCTTACAGCACCGAATCGCCTGGCTGTTAACCCTATGGAAGGCGCGGATGGGGATAGCGATGGCTCTCCCTGCGAACTGACCTTGAGAAGATATAAACGTTTTGCCGCGGGCGGCAGCGGTATTTTATGGGTTGAAGCAATAGCTGTAGTTCCCCAAGGCCGGGCAAATCCCCGTCAGTTATGGCTTCACGACGAGAGTAAGGATGCCTTCGCAAATATGGTTAAACAATCGCGAAAGGCCGCACAAGAATCAATGGGCAAACAGCACAATCCCATTATCGTCGCGCAATTGACACATTCAGGCCGATATTCGAGGCCGGAGGGGAAAGCCAATCCGATTATTCCGCAGCGGGACCCATATCGTGATGCGATGGTTCCACAGCAGCCGCCGATAAAGAATGCTAAACAAGCGATTCCTGATAATTGGCCGATAGTAACAGACGGCTATCTCGACGGGCTTGTTGAGCATTACGTAAAGGCCGCCAAGCTGGCGTTTGAGGTTGGTTTTGACGCGGTTGATATCAAGGCGTGCCATGGTTATTTAATCAATGAGTTACTGGCATGTCATAATAGAGAAGGCAGATACGGCGGGTCATTTGAAAATCGCACACGGCTGCTATTGGCTATCATTGACGCGATTAAACAAAAGCTTGGAAAAGACATGATTATTACAACGCGGCTGGGTATTTATGATGCGATACCATACCCATACGGCTGGGCGGTGGATAAAAACGATTACACAAAACCCGACCTGACCGAACCCAAAAAGCTGTTCGCTTTGCTTAGCCAGCGTAATATCCCGATGATTAATGTGACGATTGGCAATCCGTATTATAATCCGCATTATGGCAGACCCTATAATGAACCTATTGCTGGTTTGTACGCTTCGCCGGAGAATCCCCTTGCAGGCGTCGAAAGAATGATTCGATTGACCGGTGAAATGCAGAGGGCGTTTCCCAATATGATTTTAGTGGGGCCTGGGTATAGCTGGCTGCGCCATTTGATGCCTTATGTGGGGGCGGCTGTTTTGAAAAATGGTTCCGCAGGCATAATCGGCGCTGGCAGAATGTCCCTGGCATATCCCGATTTTGCTAAAGATATACTCACTAAGGGTAAGCTTGACCCCAATAAGGTTTGTATTGCCTGCAGCGCATGCACTCAGATTATGCGTGATGGTGGAACAACCGGCTGCGTTGTGCGCGATAACAAAGTTTATGGCCCAATCTATAAGCACGGAAGAATGAGCAACCGTGATAATCTCATGCGGTTGGCCCAGCATTGCCGAAAATGCGAACAACCAAGCTGTCGGTGTGCCTGTCCGGCGGGCGTGAATATTCCAAAATTCATCAGCCTTTTCCTCGATGGCAAAGATAAAGAGGCCTACGAATCAATCCGTAAGAGCAATGTGTTTCCCGAGATATGCGCGTGGCTGTGCCCTGTTGAGTCGCAATGCGAGGGAAGCTGTTTGCAAAAATTCATAGGCGATGGTCCATTGCCGATCGCTGAAATTCAACGATATCTGGCTGAACTGGCCAATAAGAACGGCTGGTCGAAACTGAATATTCCACCAAAGTCATCCGGCAAACGTGTGGCGATAATCGGTGCGGGACCCGCGGGATTGTCTGCTGCGGCGAGATTGCTTGAAGCAGGGCATGAAGTGACCGTATTTGATAAAAACAAATCGCCGGGAGGAATGGTTGAGTCGGCAATACCTGCTGACAGAATCGGGGCTGCTTTGACCAACGAGGTGAAGGCGATATTTGACGGAGTGCCGGCGCAAAGATTTAAAATCGAATCACCAAAAGTGCTGAATACAAGTTTTACGCTTGAGTCAGTGATGTCTGGCGGATTTGACGCATGTTTCATCGGGCTTGGTTTATCAAAGGCGATAAGAAGCTCTGAAACCCGTGCAGATGGAATCTGGGACGCGATTGAGTTTTTGAACAAAGCCAAAAAAGAAAATCTCGACTTAGGCGGCAAACGCGTTGCCGTTATCGGCGGCGGCAATACGGCTATGGATGCGGCATGTACGGCAAAACGGCTTGGAGCTAAGGACGTGTATGTAATATACCGCCGTTCATTCGGAGAGATGCCTGCATGGCCGGCGGAACTCGAAAGGGCAATGGATGCGGGGGTACATTTTCTGATTCTTACCCAGCAGCTTGAATACGAGACACGTGACGGCAAACTTACAGCCACTAAACTTTGTCCGACCGAACTTGGGCTTCCGGATAAAAGCGGCCGGCGCAAACCCGTTGCTTTAAAAGACATAACGTATGTTTTGAATTTCGATGTAGTTGTTGAGGCCATTGGTCAAAAGATGCCTGAAGATATCGGCGATGCGCTATGCGGTATCGATATGGCGGACGGACTAATAAAGATAAATGAGCATTTTCAGACAAGCAGGCCCGATATATTTGCAGGCGGCGATATTGTACGCGGGGCGTCAACGGTTGTCGGCGCGGTGGCTGACGGTATGAAAGCCGCTGAGCAGATAAATCATTTTTTGGAGGGCACGGCATGAACGTAAAAGAATCACTCAGTGGAAACCGGCAGGTCGCCATCGTAACTGGGGCAAGCCGGGGTATTGGCAGGGCAATAGCAATCGAGCTTGCGGGACTCGGGTTTAACATAGTTATCAATCATTATGATTTCACAGCGGACGGCAAGCCGGATGAAACAGCGGCACAAAAAACGTCGTCGGATATTATAGCCAAAGGCGCCCGCTATATCGTATTGCGTGGGGATGTCAGCAGCGAAGCCGACCGCGTGGCACTCGTGAAAGCAGTTAAAGACGAATTCGGCAGATGCGATATGCTTGTGAACAACGCGGGCGTTGCGCCTTTTAAACGCATTGACCTGCTTGAAGCGACCGAAGCGAGTTTCGACAGGGTGCTGGGCATTAATCTCAAGGGACCGTATTTCCTTACGCAGCTTGTTGCAAAATGGATGATTGAGCTGCAAAAACAGTTCCCGGAAAGAAATTACCGCATTGTCAACATCGGCTCAATGTCTTCCTATACGAGTTCGCCGGCCCGCGGCGAATATTGTATAAGCAAGGCAGGTGTCAGTATGATGACTATGCTCTACGCCGACCGCTTAGCGGAATTCGGGATAGGCGTATTTGAAATTCGCCCCGGCATTATTGAAACTGATATGACAAGTGTCGTTAAAGAAAAGTACGATAAACTTATAGCCGACGGAATTACGCCGATTAAACGCTGGGGACAGCCTGAAGATGTCGCAAAAGCCGTCAGCGCAATTGCCGAAGGCAAACTGGATTTTTCGACGGGGCAGGTTATCAACGTTGATGGCGGGTTTCATTTGAGAAGATTATAAAGGATTAACGATGGACATCAAAACAACAGTGCAGGTTTTACTCAAGGATGGCTTTATTCTCGTTTTCAATGAAGACCGGCTCGATATCGTTAAAACAGCCGAATCACTGCTTGAGGCGGGTATCGGCAATATGGAAGTTACCTGCCGAATCAAAAAGCCACTGGAAAAGCTCAGTCGGCTGCGCAGAGAATTGCCCGAATTTGTCGCCGGCGCCGCAAGCTTGATTGATTACCCTGAAATGCTAAAAACTTTCAATCTGGCCCATACTGATAATCCACTGCCCTCGGTCGATGATGTTGTTGACGCGGGGGCGCATTATCTTGTCTCAGCGGTCAATTTCAGGAAAGCAACTTACGAAAAATACGCCGGAAAACTGCCGATTATACCGGGCTGTGGAAGCGCAACAGAGATAGTAACACAGTTTTCGCTTGGAGCAAATTTCTGCAAGGTTTTCCCCGCAAAAGAGCTTGGGGGGCCGGCCTTTATCAAGGCGGTTGACCCCGCTATCCATAAGTTAATCTCACTTGTCCCGACCGGCGGAACAAACGCACAAAATATTCCTGATTATATTGATACGGGTGTGCTGGTGCTGGGCGGTTCTTTCAGCGCGATTGAAAAACCAGTGTTTGCGAAGATTGTCGAGCAGCAGGATTATAAGCTGTTGGCTAACGAATTGAAAAAGACCAAAGAGCTTATCGACAGCAAACGCAGCCAGAAATGGCCGAAGATTGATTTTGCGAAGGCCTCGATAGAAGAAATCAGCCGGATAACGGGCAGAAACTTCAATATCAGGTAACTTATGGAATCAGTAAAAATAGCCAGGCAAAAAGTCATCGTTCATAGATTCAACACCGTTATCGTCGGCGCCGGTGCAGCTGGGATGAACGCGGCCGTTCACCTTTATGAATTCTTCACACAAAAAGGAATCAAGGACGCTCAAAATCGTATCGCGGTAGTAACAGCGGGCGTTTCTCTCGGCGCTTCCCGAATGAGCGGCTCAGACAAGCAAACCTATTATAAAATGGGCACCAGTCCTGAGGTTGCTGATAGCGCCGAGGCATTTGCCAAAAGCATTACCGCCGCGGGCTGCTGTCACGGCGACCTGGCGATTGCCGAGGCAGTCGGCTCACTGAGAGAATTCTATCATCTCGTCGAGGCAGGCGTGCCGTTTCCGCACGATTCAACAGGTAGTTTTCTCGGCTATAAGACCGACAATGACCCGTATGAGCGGGCGACGTCTGCCGGACCAAAGACAAGTAAACTAATGTGCGAATGTCTGCAAAGGCAGGTTGTTGGTTACGGCATTAAGATTTTCGATAATCAGGAAGTTGCCCATTTGCTCACCGCAGGCAAAAGCAAGGACAAGCGTATCATAGGCGTCGTTACGATTGATAAAAAGTCCCTGAATGCCAGAAATTTAGGCATCAATGTTTTCCTGTGCGAAAATCTAATTCTCGCTGCCGGAGGTCCGGGCGAATTATACAAAACGAGTGTCTATCCCAAAAATCAAACGGGCATTCATGGCCTTGCGTTCCAGGCGGGCTTGGCTGCTGAAAACCTCACCGAATCACAGTTCGGCCTTGCCAGCATTAAGTTTCGCTGGAATGTATCAGGTTCCTATATGCAGGTTATTCCTCGCATCTTCAGCACCGACGCGAATGCAAAAGACAAGAGGGAATTCCTGACGGATTTTTTCCCGACGATGAGCAAAATGGCCACGAATATTTTTCTCAAGGGTTATCAGTGGCCGTTTGACCCGCAGAGAATTGAGAATTATCAGTCGTCGCTGATTGATGTGCTGGTATTTAATGAAACACAAAAAGGTCGCAGGGTTTTCATGGATTTTCTAAAAAATCCGATTGGCACAAAATCCATGAAGAGATTTGAGTTGAACGACCTCGAAGAAGAATCGCTTGTGTATTTGCAAAAGACGGGCGCGACGCAGAATACGCCAATCGAACGTCTTGCCCATATGAATCAGCCGGCGATTGATATTTATAAAGAACACGGCATCAACCTCCGGAAAGAACCTTTGGAGATTACCGTCTGCGCGCAGCACAATAACGGCGGTTTTGCAGTCAATCACTGGTGGGAATCCAATATTAAAAGAACATTTGTCGTCGGCGAAATGGCGGGGACACACGGGGTGAAACGGCCCGGCGGCGCTGCCCTGAATTCAGGACAGGTTGGCTCGCTCCGCGCCGCTGAGTTCATAGCGAATGTCTATGGCGCTGGAATACCATCAAAAAATTCAGCTAAAAATGAGATTGAGACACAAGTAGATGAACTGATTACGAGGTTTACAGGTTTTATACGTTCAGGGAGTCGCAACGCCAAAGACGTAATCGCCGAGATTCAGGCCCGTATGACTGCCTCCGCAGGCCATATTCGCGAGATTAATGATGCCCGTAACGCGTTGAGCCGGGCTATCGCTCTTGTGAACCGTATAAAGGAGGAAGGTATTTCGACAAGCAGTTCAAAGGACGTTCCTGCGACTGTCAGAGCCGAGCATCTTGCACTGGCAAGCGTAGCGTATTTAAAAGCGATTGTATCCCTGCTTGAACAAGGCAGCGGTTCGCGCGGCTCGCATCTGGTACTTTCGCCAGATGGTGTTCATATCGCCGGCACCGAGCTTCGGTTCAAGCCGGAAAATACGGATTTGCGCAATTCAATCCTGCGAGTTGAATACGACCTCAATTGTCCGGACCTGTTTCGTTGCGAAACAATAGCGCCAAGACCAATCCCAGCCGAACACAAAGCGTTCGAGCCGGCCTGGAAAGATTACCGACAAGGGAAAATCTATGATTGACCAGCCGGTATCCTGTGGTGAGCCAAGTCGAACCACCCGATATGCGCTGACAATGACACTTGCGGCGGCGTTGCTTGGGTGGATGTTTGACGGGTTTGAGATGGGACTTTTTCCCCTTGTCGCCAGGCCTGCGTTGATGGAATTGATGGGGCCTGAGGCAAGTAAAACTATCGGCACCTGGTTTTCGGTAATAATTGCTATGTTCCTCGTCGGCGCTGCGTGCGGTGGTCTGTTCTTCGGCTGGCTCGGCGACCGCATCGGAAGGGTTCGTGCGCTTGTCTGGAGCGTTGCTACATATGCGATATTTTCAGGTTTGTGCGGTTTTGCCACAGCGCCCTGGCATTTGGCGGTTTTGAGATTTATCGCATCGCTTGGTATGGGCGGCGAATGGGCGCTGGGGGTCGCGCTTGTGATGGAGGTGTGGCCTTCGTCGTCGAGGCCGATGCTGGCGGGGCTTATAGGCGTGGCTTCAAACGCAGGATTTCTTCTGATTGCATTGATGGGGCTGGGGCTGACCAAAGTAATTGGCAGCATCGATTCATTTTTCACTACGATAGGTATGCCTGTGGAATGGAAAAATGCCCTGTTATCCAATTCGGCCTGGAGATTGCTCCTATTTCTTGGGGCGACGCCGGCGATTTTGACTTTTTTTATTCGATTGTTCGTCCCGGAATCGCCTCGCTGGAAACAAGCGACGGCTCATTCACCAGCTAATCGCATTTCAGATATTTTCAAAGGCGGGCTGGCAAAGTCAACAATACAGGGTTCTATTCTGGGGGCGATTATCCTTTTGGGAACGTGGGGTTCGACGCAGTGGCTGCCGGCCTGGGCGGACAAATTAAGCGGACAGATTCCAACAGCCAAATCATGGGCACAAATCTGGTCTGCCACCGGGGCAATTGTCGGCGCTTTTCTTGCAGCATATTTGGCGAAGTGGACAAGCAGAAGATGGGCGTATTTCATCCTTTGTATCTTGGCCGCTGGCTCCTGCGCTTATCTTTTCAGAACGCCTTTTGAATATGGCGGCTGGTTTTTGTTCTGGGTGTTTATTGTCGGAGGCGTGACGGCGAGTTTCTTCGGCTGGCTGCCCCTGTATCTGCCGGAGCTTTTCCCGACGCGGATTCGAGCGACCGCGCAGGGATTTGCGTATAATATCGGGCGGGTGCTCGCAGCGGCAGGAACCTTAGGTGCCGGTCGGCTTTTGAATTATTTTAATGAGGATTACGCGCGAATGTGCGCAGTTGTAAGCTTGGTTTATTGTTTAGGAATTGTATTTATCTGGTTTTGCCCTGAAACGAAGGGCAGACCTTTGCCGGAATAACAAGTTGTATTATCCTGTCATGTAGTATATAAAAATTTGTCCAATGGTAAAAGATTGGCTTTAAGACTTTATAAAGCAGAAAGGAAAATATAATGAAGTATGGGTTGAATATTCCTGAAAAGGGTGAGCTGGATTTGGTATCGCTGGGTGCGCTGGTACACCGGCTGGATCCGGGCATTGTGCCGTTTAAGAAAGCGACGAATTTCGAGGTGCATGTCAGCGGCGGGGAATTTAACGTGGCAGCTAATTTGTCGGATTGCTTCGGGCTAAATACAGGTATCGCGTCGGCGATGGTGGATTACCCAATAGGCGATTTGATAAGCCAGCGGGTACGTGCAATGGGCGTTAAGCCTTTTTATAAACATTTCAAACATGATGGTGTGAATGGGCCTAACATGGCCACCGTGTACAGCGACCGCGGCTGCGGCGTGCGTGCCCCTGTGGTATTCTACAATCGCTGCAACGAGGCGGCGGCACAGCTTAAGCCAGGCGATTTCGACTGGAAGTCGATTTTCGCGGGCGGAGTGCGATGGTTCCACAGCGGCGGTATCTTTGCGGCGCTTTCGCCGACAACGGCCGAAGTGATTATAGAAGGTATGCAGGCAGCCAAGAAAGCCGGCGCTATCGTATCGTTCGATCTCAACTATCGAGCCAAACTCTGGAATATCTCCGGAGGCCACGAGCGAGCAGTCGCGGTGCTCGACCGTATCGTGAAAAACGTCGATGTGCTTGTCGGAAATGAAGAAGACCTGCAATTGGGCTTGGGGATACCGGGGCCGGAAGTGGCCGCAAAGTCCAAGCTGGATTCAAGCGTTTTCATCGGCATGATAGACAAAGTCATCAAAAAACACCCCCAGATTAAAATCGTGGCGACGACGCTGCGTGAAGTGCATTCGACAAACCACCACAGCTGGAGCGCGGTGGCTTGGATTGACGGCACACCTTATATGGCGCCGACGTGCGAACTTAATGTGGTTGACCGCGTTGGCGGCGGAGATGGCTATGCGGCCGGTTTCTTCTATGGTCTCCTCACAGGCCAATCGCCTCAGGATGCGGTGAAGCTCGGATGGGCGCACGGCGCACTTTTAACAACCACGCCGGGCGATACGACAATGGTTACGGTAGACCAGGTGAAGGCATTTGCCGGCGGCGGTTCGGCGCGAATACAAAGGTAACTGAATAGAATGTCAGCACAAAATAATTTGAGTATCCGTGATTTCGGGGCCGTTGGTGACGGCGTCGTTGATGATAGTTTAGCGTTCACTAACGCTATCGAACAAGCTAACAAAAATAATGGCGGCACGATTGTCGTTACTGCTGGCACATATCTGACCGGGCCGATTCATTTAAAGAGCAATATAAACCTGCATCTTGAAAAAGGTGCAGTAATATTACTGGGCGACAATCTCGACGAGTGGCCGCCTGTCAAATCAAGGTGGGAAGGCGTAGAATGCTACGGATACTCGCCTTGTATCTATGGCGAAAACCTCACGAATGTTTCAATCACAGGTACTGGAACAATTGATGGCCGGGGACAGGCATGGTGGAACGAATTTAAACGACGCAAAACAAATGGCCAGACCCAGCCGATTTCAGCTCGCGATAAGGAATTCGCAAAACTCAATGAGAATACCGACTTATCCGATTGCGGAGGAGGCGGCATTGGTTCTTTCTTTTTCAGGCCGCAGCTTATTCAATTTAATAATTGCCAGGAGGTGCTGCTTGATGGCTTTACAACACGCAATTCTCCCTTCTGGAATACGCATCTTCTTTATTGCAAAAATGTTACTGTTAAAAATGTGACGTTTCAAAATCCACAGGATGGCGTAAATGGCGACGGCCTTGCGATTGATTCCTGTGATGGCGTGAAAGTATTTGATTGCACCTTTGATGTTAACGATGATTGCTGTGGTTTTAAATCGGGTATCGGCAAAGACGGTATGCGGGTCAACCGGCCTTGTCAAAACGTTGTCGTAAGAAATTGCAAAATGCTGCGAGGCCACGGCAGCGTTGTTATGGGTTCTGAGACCGCAGCCGGTATTCGAAATATCGAAATATCCGATTGTGTTTTCAACGGCAACGACCGGGGGCTGAGAATCAAATCCCGCCGGGGAAGGGCCGGCACCGTAGAAAATATCACACTTAATAAAATCACTATGAACGGCGTCGGCTGCCCGGTAGTGATGCATTTATATTACGAATGCGGCGCCAAGACCGAAGAGATTGCGGCAATTTCTGACCGCAATCCGAGGCCCGTCACAGATACTACCCCGTGCATTCGAAACATAAAAATAACAAACGTAACAGCCGAAAATGCACGAGTAGCGGCGGCTTTTCTGTTAGGCCTGCCTGAAAGACCCATTGAGAATATTTTGTTTGAAAACGTTAAAATTACTATGGCCAAAGACGGCAAACCCGCACGCCCGGCTATGGCCTTTGGCATTAAAGAAATGCAGGGCCAGGGAATCGTCTCCGAATTTGTGAAAGATTTTATCCAAAGGAATGTGAGCATAAAATGAGAATAAACAAATTTGTTTTAGCAACGTTATGTGTCATTTTATTAAACGGATGTATCAGTCAGACAAATTCCGGCTGGGGACAAGCTGATAATATTTTAAGCAGGATTAAAGCTCCTCAGTTTCCGGCCAAGGATTTTAATATTACCGATTATGGTGCGGTGGGGGATGGGGAAACCAATTGTACCCAGGCGATCAACAAAGCGATATCTGCCGCTAATAAAGCTGGCGGGGGGCGTGTAGTAGTTCCACCCGGCACATTCCTGACTGGCGCAATTTATCTGAAAAGTAACGTTAACTTATACATATCACAGGACGCGGTTGTTAAATTTTCAACTGACCCCAATCAATATCTTCCGGCGGTGTTCACGCGGTGGGAAGGTGTTGAGTGCATGAATTACTCGCCGTTAATCTACGCTTACAAAGAGAAAAATATTGCCGTAACAGGCAAAGGAACGCTCGATGGGCAGGGGAGCAACGATAATTGGTGGGGATGGAGGAAAGGTCTTCAGAGCAAGGACAGGCAGGAATTATTTACGCAGGGACAAGCCGGCGTCCCGGTCAAGCAGCGTCTTTATGGAGGCAAATACCTCAGGCCCACTATGATTGAACCCTGCAAATGTGAGAATGTTCTTATAGAAGGCATAACAATCCTGAACAGCCCTTTCTGGCACATTCATCCCGTGCTGTCACAAAATATTATTGTCAGAAATGTCCGGGTGGATGGTATGGGGCCCAACAATGACGGGTGCGACCCCGAATCGTGCAAAGACATGCTCATCGAGGGCTGCTCCTTCAACACCGGGGATGACTGTATCGCGATAAAGTCCGGCAGAAATAACGATGCCAGACGAGTAAATGTGCCAAGTGAAAACATCGTTATCCGCGATTGTCAGATGAAAGCCGGCCACGCAGGGGTTGCCGTTGGCAGCGAAATAACGGGCGGCGCCAGAAATATATTTGTTGAAAAATGTACAATGGACGACCCGAACCTGGACAGGGCAATAAGGCTTAAAACCAACTCTGTCCGCGGCGGTTTTATTGAGAACGTTTATGTAAAAGATATCACTATCGGCCAGGTGAAGGAAGCCGTGCTCTTGATTGATTTCTTTTATCCGGACGTTGAGAAAGGCGATTTCAAGCCGGTTGTTCGCAATATCAATATGGAAAACGTCACAAGCAGGAAAAGCAAGTACGCTCTGTTCCTCAGGGGCTTTGAGGATGCGCCGATAATCGATGTCCGCCTGAAGAATTGTACGCTTGATAATGTTGCAAATCCCGATGTTATCAGCAACGTAAAAAATCTGGTTCTGGAAAATGTGAAGATTAACGGCAAGCTTGCCTCTGCAAGCAGTGTGGATGCCGACTAACCGGACTGGCTGATGCAGCGCCAGTGTCAGTGTACGAGCGTTCTGATAAGCAGCCAGAATGCCAGCAGGATACCGACAGTAAGAGCGGTGCTGGCGAGGACGCCCCAAGTGTCGTCCTTGTCCCATTTGCAGAATTCCCAGTTTGAATTCGGGAAAAGTTTCAAATGGTCGAAGCGGGTCGGGTTGTCATAGCTTTTTTGCAGTTCGGCCTTGTCAAGTTCGCGGTCGGCAATGACCTTTGTTTTCATTTTGACGTAGAAGCGGGCTATGTTTTTTTCCAGGCCCTTATCCCTCGTAATCAGGCTTACGGGGATAAGGATAATAAACGGCAAAAGCGAAGCTATAAGATATCGTAGCGTCATCAGCGTGGACGGTTTCATATTTTGCAGGTCCAATCCTGTCATTCTGCCGACAACAAGCTCGGCTTTCAATCTGCCCAAACCGGTCATCGATGAGTTGGCATCCTCGGGATTGCTCCTTGCCACTGAATCAAAGTATAAACTTGCAGGAGGAATTATAAATTCTTTTCTTATTTTTTGTCCGACAGTGGAAGCAAGCCCTTTATCAACGTCCTGCTGTGTAGCCGACGTACTGCGCGTAACTGTTTGTTCAGAGGTTTGCTGGGTGAGCCATTTTGAATGCTGGACTGAACTGAATAGCGGCAGTATTTCCGGCAGAACCGCGAACAGCATTGTGCAGATTATTACCTGTATATAAACGGCCTTCAGGGTCAGACGCTTCCAGAACAGCAGTAGCATTACCGGGGCGCCGAATATAATATTCAGTAAGGGCTGCATCTTAATTATGTCAATCAGACTTTTGTAGTGTACCGCGATGTAAATAGCGAGCAGAAGAACGCCGGCGATAGCGATTCGCGACACGTTAATGTAATGACGTTCGGTTTTGTTTTGGACAAACGGTTTATACAAATTTCTAACGAATAGCGCCGAGAGGTAAACACAGTTGCAGGCGAGGGCGGCCATATTAGCCGCCAGGATGCCCGCTATCATAATGCCTCGCAGTCCGACCCCTAAAAGATTATTGCTCATCACGCCCCAGGCGGTATCGGGATCGGAGATTGAGCTCTGGTAGAGTGCATAAGCAAGTAAGCCGCACAACGCCCACATAATAGTGAGAACTCTTTTGGTATAGTTGCCGCCCAATCCCCCGACTCTTGCGGTAATTTCATCTTTAGCTGAGCCGTTGTGGGCCATATTTCCCTGGTGGCCGGTAATACCGATTACATAATTGGCCAGCAGAAATGCAGCTATTGAACCCAAGGAGAATTCGTCCAAGCCGGAGCCAAACATGGACAGCATATGCTCAGGCACTTTTGCGGCAAATATACTCCAGCCCCCCAGTTTGACAAGCGCAAGCGGTATCATCATTATTGAAAATGCGAATATTAAAAGTCCCTGGATTACATTGTTCCAGACCGTTGCCTTAAGCCCTCCCATTATTACATACGCGCCTACAAAGATTGTATAGAGGATATAAAACCAGGAAGCCGGGGTGTAAGATATCGAAGCTTTGATTTGCTCTTTCAGGTACATACTGTCGAGAGCTTTATATCTTTCAATGTTTTCCGGCGGGAGCTGTTTTGCTTTGTATAGCTTGTTGAGCTGGTCGTATTCCTTGAACAAATCCATTTGCTGCTTTTCAGCGACGGTGCATTTCTCAACCGGTTTGATTGTCATTGCCTCAAAAGTTCGAAACGTGATTTTGTAGCTCATTCCGGCCAGAATAACAGTCAGCCAGATTCCAACACTGGCATAAAAGACAGAAAGGAATTTGCTTTTGAAGCGTTCATCAAAAAGCTCAGCCATTGTAATCAGCCGGACTCGTCTGAACCAGCCGGCTATGAACCAATAGTAGGGCCCTGAAAAGATAGGGGCCAGCAGAAGCCATACGCCGGCGAGTCCTTTGCTGAATGCGAAACTGGCGGTACTTACAGCGTTGCTGGCGTCAATTATGGTGGCCATGTTCATAAAATACTGGAGAAGTTTGCCTACGGAGCGGCCGGCCATAAAGAAGTCTTCCTGGCTGCGCACTTTGCCCACGGTTCTTTTACCAACGTAGGTGATAGCCGCCAGGTAAGCCACGATTAATAAAACATCTACCGGGTGAAAACCTAAAATATACATACTGTCCCTTCTTCCACTTAACTTTAAGTTACAGTGTAGAATATTGACATAATAATATACAGAAGACAAAATTGTCTATCTACACAAAACCGCGCAAAAAATAACGCCTTATTGCGCAGAACCGGCGGGAACTTTAGCTGGCGTGTTCGCATCCGCTGCTGGTTCGCTGCGGAAGCAGGGCTTTAATTCGGGGGCGACCTTGACCAGTTCCTCAACAACAAGTTGAGCAAACATCACGCTGCCTTTGGCGTTGAGATGCGTGTTGTCAAACTCGTTGTTGTCTTTGACTGGGCTGAACTCCCAGCACTTTTCTTTGCCAAGCTGTTCGCACAATTGTTTGCTGCTTGCGTGAAGGTCGACAAGCGGCACGTTCTTTTCCTTCGCGAGCTTCTTGACCGCTTCGACGTAGGGAATCAAGCTGGAGTTAATTTTTCCATTGCCGGATTTGTCCCACTGGCGGCGCACTATCGAGGTTACGAGTATCGGCTTTGCGCCGATTGCGCGAGTTTCGTCTATGTATTTTGTCATAAATTCACGATATGTGGTATTGGGGTCCGTGGTGCGGTCACCTTTGTTGGGCTCATCGTTGTGGCCGAACTGGATTAAATAATAATCGCCTTTGAGAGCCAACGCCTCGGTCCAGAGTCCCTCGTTAATAAAGCTTTTAGAGCTGCGGCCGCCTCTGGCCGTATTTATGCACTCTGCGCGGTCGGTAAGAAAACGCTTGAAACCAAGCCCCCACCCCTGCTTGTCTGTCACTGTCGAATCGCCCACAAGAACGAGCCGCACCTTGCGGATTGCTCCGTTGGGGTCCTGCACGGTCCCGGCCCCCTCGGTATTGCCTGCGGCTAATCCGATCAAATTAAAAATACAAACCGTTAAAGTTAATCCTATAATCTTTCTGCGGGTCATAAAAATATTTCTTTTTTGTTAAAAAATAATCCCTCAATGCGCAGAACCAGCAGGAATTTTGGCCGCTGAGTTCGCATCCGCTGCCGGTTCGCTGCGGAAACACGGCTTTAGTTCGGGTACGGCCTTGACAAGTTCCTCAACAACAATTTTGCCAAACACCACACTGCCTTTGTCGTTAAGGTGCGTATTGTCAATTTGATTATCCCCCTTGAGCGGGCTGAGCTCATTGCACTTTTCTTTGCCTAACTGTTCACACAATTCCTTGCTTCGGGCGTGAAGGTCAACCAGCGGCACGTTTTTTTCCTTGGCAAGCTGCCTCATTGCTTCCGCGTAAGGTGCCAAATCTGACTTTATTTTGTTGCTGTCAGCTGCATCCCACTGACGGCGCACCAGCGAAGTTACAAGTACCGGTTTTGCGCCGATTGCGCGGGTCTCGTCTATGTATCTCGTTAGAAATTGACGATAAGTGGTGTTGGGGTCCGTCTTACTGTCGTCTTTGGCCGATTCATCATTGTGGCCGAACTGGATTAAATAGTAATCGCCCTTAAGGGCCAGTGCCTTGGTCCAGCGTCCTTCATCTATAAACTTTTTGGAGCTGCGCCCGCCTATGGCCATATTGGTGCACTCCGCACGGTCGGTGAGAAAGCTTTTGAAACCAGGCCCCCAGCCCTGCTTGTCTTTGGCCGTCGTATCGCCCACAATAATTATGCGCACTTTATGGGCTGCGCCGTTGGGGTCCTGCGCGGCCCCGGCCCCGAAAGCGATGGTCGAGACGAATCCGATTAAATTAAAAATACAAACCGTTAAAACTAATCCTGTAATCTTTTTGTGTTTCATAAAAAATCCCAAATTTAACAATAAAAAACCATAATGTTAAAAAACGGAGTTATTCTGAAGTTACATATTTTGGCGACGGACTGCAATTTTTGAAAGTAAGCCCGGAGGTTGAATTCGCATCAATTGTCCAGGCGGGGGGGCTGTTTGTAGTGCTAATCGTGTCAAATGTGCTGTTTGTGCAATATTTGATATATGCTCCGCCGGACGCGGCGCCGTCTATAGAAATGTTGCTCAGAGACAGATTAGTATGCGGCGTGCCTTCTAATCCGCTTACATAAATACCATACTTTTTAAGGTTGGTGCAGGTAATGTTCTTTACTGTAATATCCTTGAATTGCCCCGGCCCTGCAGAAGTATACTTGGAAGGTGTATGTGCATAAGCGCTATCGAAAAATATTGCCGCGTCTTTTGCAATATTCTTGATTATAATGTCCCTGCAAATGACGTTTCTGGCGCCGCCGCCGTTTGATTGGTTGGTTTTAAATCGAAGGCCGATGTCCGTTCCGTCAAAATTACAGTCCTCTACTAAAACATTCTGAATCCACGCTGCCGTGAAACTGCCGAAAACTACGCCGCCATGACCTCGTTTGGTTATGCAATTGAAGACTCTGATATTGTTATCCGGGTAATTTTCTTTTACACCATCAGCGCCGACACCGGCATTAAAATTAATACAATCATCGCCGGTATCGAAGCTCGAGTTGAATATATATGCTGAGTCGCTTGTCGCAAGGTCAATGCCGTCTGCGTTATGAATATCGTAAGTAGTAACCGTAAGTCCGTTTACTGTGATGTCTTTGGAATAGCTGATAAAGATGACGTGCATCGGCGAGTTTATCAGTGTGAGTCCGCCGAGATATAAACCATCAACGCCTTTAACGGTAATCATATCTGCCCTGGCGCTGTCATTGCCTCCGCTTGCGTTCCTTTCATTTATGCCGAGGACGGTATCGATAGCATTACCGCCTGCCCAGCTCCCGCCGCAGACATTTCCGCTGCCGCATATCCTAACATTAGTAATGCTTCCATAATTTGTAGTATAAGCGTTTATCAAACCCATATAATTGTTGCCGGATATGTAGTACGGGAATCTTTTACTTGTCAGCGGATAATCATTAGCGTCATCGCTGCCTCGCAGAGTCCCGTCGATTTGAAGTGTCATATTGCTTTTTAAGAAAAGGGCGCCGCTGACGAATGTGCCGGAAGGAATTAAAACTTTCCCGCCCGACGTGCATTCATCAATCGCCTTTTGAATTGCGGCGGTATTTAATGTTTTGCCGTCGCCGACTGCACCGTATGCCGTAACATTAAATACTTTCATTGCCGGAGCTGTTGATTGTATGACTTTATTGCTGGGCCCGGATTCTTTTCCGGATGCGTCTACGGCTTTTACAATAAGCGAATAGGGGGAATTGGGTTCCAATCCTGTAATATTGAAAAAAAGGTTTTTTGTATTTCCGGCCAGAGACCCGTTTTGATACACATTGTAACTGGCAACATTAGAATAATCAGATGGTTTGCTCCAAATAGCCGTAATGCTTGAATCATCATAAGCCATAGGGGGGACCATCAATTTTTGAGGCGCGGCAACGGATGCAGCTTTACCAACGGCCGTTTTGGGTGCGTTGGAATCGGGTGTAGTTGCACTTTGGGCCTGTTTTTGGAAGGCGGCACAACCAAACCATATTGAAAAGGCGACGAATAAAACGAGGTTTTTTCGCATACTGGTCACTCCAAATATTTTATCAAAAATACGACTTTTAGAAACACTCATTTTAATGCACAGTTAAGTTCCTAAGGTAGTCTTTTTGCGCAAATAAAAAGATAATATCGCGCAAATATTCCTATCAGGCCGTAATTTTACCAGGTTTTATGGTATAATGGTACGGAAGTTGACTGTCTTTTGGAGTAGCAGGTATGAAAAGAGCGTTTTGGCAGGGGGTGTTGCCGCTTATGCTGTGGATTCTTTTTGCAGCGTATCCTGCGTATTGCAGCACTTATTATCTTGACCCGAATGGAAATGATACTACCGGCAACGGTTCGATAGGTAATCCCTGGTTTACAATTACGAAAGCTGTAACAGCAATGGCAGCCGGAGATACAACTTACCTTCGCGGAGGAAGATATCTTTATACTTCCAGGGTTTCGATATCGAATTCCGGTTCGAGCACTTCCAAATTTTATTTATTGGCATATCCCGGCGACCCACGTCCAATCCTTGATTTTTCCGCTTTGGCATATGATAGCACAAATAGAGGGATAACCTTGAGCGGCAGTTACTGGTATATGAAAGGTTTTGATGTTTACAAAGCCGGCGACAATGGAATGATTATTCAAGGCCAATATAACATCGTTGAATTTTGTTCTTTCTATGAGAATTGTGACAGTGGTTTGCAATTATCCAATGGAGCAACATACAATCAAATTATAAATTGTGATTCTTACTATAATTATGATTATCTTTCAACTCCTACGCCGGGAGGAAATGCCGATGGTTTTTCTCCAAAACTTACTCTCGGCACTGGCAATTATTTTTATGGATGCAGGTCATGGCAGAATTCAGATGACGGGTATGATTGCTATCTGAACGCACCGACTGATAATGTAACTACAACATTTGAAAACTGCTGGGCTTTTAAGGCCGGTTATCTAAAAGATGGAACTGTCAGTCAGGGTAATGGTAACGGATTCAAGATGGGTTCTTCGACCAATCATCATAATGTGATTCTGAAGAACTGCCTTTCATTCAATAATCAGAAGGAAGGATTTGACCAGAATCACAATAAAGGTTCGATGACTCTCTACAATTGTACAGCATTTTATAATGGTAATGGTTCTTCAACAAATAATTTTGAAATTTCAGAAGCGCTGAGTAGCGGCTATACGGCAACAGTTACCAATTGCGTTAGTTTATCAGGCGCGATTCACCTTGCTTATGCAACGCAAAAAACAAATAGCTGGCAGAGCCCGTTTGTTACTACCAGTGCGGATTTTGTCAATACTGATCCTTCTGCGGCGTATGGTCCGCGAAAAGCCGATGGCAGTTTGCCGGACATTAATTTTATGCACCTTGCGGCCGGAAGCGATCTCATTAATGGTGGAACCTATGTCGGATTGCCTTACCACGGAACTGCACCCGACCTCGGATACTTTGAGTATGGCGGCTGCATAACACCGTTTGCCTCTGACCTCAATGGCGACTGCGAGGTGGATTTCCTCGACTATGCTCAACTGGCCGACGTGTGGGGAAGCAACCCGCCTAGGATTGATTTGAACGACGACGGCTACCTGAATCTTCTGGACATAGCCAAATTCGCAACAGAATGGCTGACCTGCAATCGAGACCCTGCCAGCGAGTGTTGGCAATAAGAAGAACACCGGTCGTTACAGACCGGCGGTTAACCATAATTTAGAGAACAGTTTGATTTTCGGATAGGGCGGAATATGGTTATCTGTAAGTTGGTCATGAGGCGGTATATTTGGGTTTTTGTGCTGCTTGTCGCATTAGGACTCCCTGGGGGCTCAAGTGCCGGGGCTGCCGATATGACGATAACGAATCTTTTGCCGGCAAATAATGCTGTCGAAGCATACGCAGATACCAAACTGTGGATAACTTTTGGCACGGTGCCGATTGTAGCGACCAGCGGCAATTTGCAGATATGCAAGGTATCGGATGATTCGGTGGTCTATCAACTTAATCTGCAGACACTGCCCGTCGATTCTTACGGGCATACGGCAAGCGGCTGGCCGTATCAGATTACTCTAAACGGATTAACACTGAACTACGAGCCTTTTGCCGTAAGCGGCAATACGGTAGAGATATACCCATCGGTGCGTCTGGCTTATAACACAGCATACTATGTGAAGATGACTGCCGGTTTCTGCACGGACGCCGGCGGCAATACTTCGCCCGCGATAACCGACAACACAACGTGGCGGTTCACAACTAAAGCATCTGCGCCAACGGCAGACCACGATTATACGGTAGCGTTGGATGGAAGCGGAGATTTCTGCACGTTGCAGGGCGCCGTTGATGCCGTGGCAAACAACGATGCGATGCGGACGCTCATAAGGATAAAGAAAGGCACTTATAGGGAAATAGTTAATATACCCAGCGGCAAAGCCAATGTGACGTGGCTTGGCGAGGATACGAATACGACAATTATAGCAGGATATAATCGTAACGCATTCAACAGCGGCACCTCCATCCGAATGATGGTAAAAAATTGCGGCAACGGGTTCAGGATGTACAATATGACGTTCCTCAACACCGCGCCGGACAATTCAGGCCAGGCGGAAACAATAAGAAATGACGCGTTGCAGTGCCTTGCGCAGAACTGCAAATACAAAAGCTATCAGGATACGCTGCTGCTTAACGCCGGCCAGACGTATTTCAATAATTGTTACATCGAAGGGGACACGGATTATATCTGGGGAGCGGGGACAGCCTACTTCGACAAATGCGAAATGCGTTCGCTTACATCGAGTACTTCATATATAACACAGCCGAGGGCTGCACAGAATGTCAACGGCCTTTTCCTGGTGGACTGCAATCTGACAGTGCCGCCGGGAGTTTTTGGAATATACCTCGGGCGAACGACGAATAACAGCTACCCTTACTGTCAGAGCGTTTTTCTAAACTGCATTATGTCCGGCTCTGTTGTTTACCCTGTCGGATGGAAACCGTCAGCGGATGTTAATGATTTCAGTAATTTCAGGTGGTGGGAGTATAAGTCGGTTGACCGGTCCGGCAACCTTATTAACGTAAGTCATCGGCTCACGCCCGGGTCGAGGCAGCTCACTGATGAAGAGGCAGCGATATGGAGGGATGTAAACAACGTCTTTGCACAAAACCCATGGAATCCCAAAAATCTCGGCGAATTGCCCTCTACCGCGTGGCAGCCGAGGCCGATTGACGGGGCAACAGGAGTTGCTCCCGAAGGTATCTCGCTGACATGGGCGGCGGGTGCGGAAGCCACATCACATATGGTATATTTCGGTACGACCAACCCGCCGGAGTTTGTCGGCGAACAAACGGGCACTTCATTTGCGACGGGAATATTGCCAGATGCGAATTATTACTGGCGCGTCGATGAAAAAAATTCGGCAGGGGAGACAACTGGCACAGTGTGGAGCTTTACTACAGCATATGTCTGCACCGCCCCTATAATCTCTGACCTCGATGGTGACTGCGAGGTAGATTTCCTCGACTATGCTCAACTGGCTGACGCGTGGGCAGGCAACTTGACGGAGATAGCTCAATTCGCAATAGACTGGCTGAGGTGTAATCGAGACCCCGCTAGTGAGTGTTGGCAATAAACTGAACGCCGTCTAATGAGCATTGCTTTAGCGATTAATATCTTGAAAGTTTTACAGTAATGCTTATTTTTGAATAGATGGATACAAGCTCAAACAGACGGTCTTTTTTGATTTGCCTGGTATTAGGACTAACTACCTTTGCCGTTTTTTATCAGGTACACAGTTTCAAGTTTATTACTTATGATGACCCCTATTACGTCTATAAAAACCCGGATATACAATCTGGCATCACGTTTGAATCCATCAAATGGGCTTTTACTACCGATTCTACGGCCAACTGGCATCCATTAATATGGCTGTCGTATATGCTGGACTGGCAGCTTTTCGGTGAAAACGCAGGCGCCCACCATATTACTAACCTGATTTTCCATATTGTAAATACCCTGCTGCTTTTCATTGTTCTAAAACAAATGACGGGGGTACTTTGGCAGAGCGCATTTGTAGCGGCACTGTTTGCGCTTCATCCTCTTCACATCGAATCCGTCGCGTGGGTCTCTGAACGCAAAGATGTGCTGAGCACTTTTTTCTGGCTGCTGACAATGTGGGCATATTTGCGTTATGTGAATAAGCCAGGTATCAGCCGATATTTGTGGACAGTTTCGTTTCTCGCTCTCGGTTTAATGGCAAAACCTATGCTGGTAACTTTGCCTTTTGTATTGCTTCTGCTTGATTATTGGCCTCTTGAACGCTTCAGGCGGCGCACACTTTTCTATTTGATTGAAGAAAAAATTCCTTTCTTTGTTCTCTCGGCGGCTTCAAGTGTTGTTACATTTCTTGTACAGCGAAGCAGCATGGCGGTAGTATCGCTTAATCTGCTCCCTTTAAAGTTCCGCATTTTCAATGTTCTTGTTTCTTACATAGTATATATAAAGAAAATGTTCTGGCCGGATCATTTGGCCATATTCTATCCGCACCCCGGCCGCAATGTTTCGATTACGTTCGTTATAATATCCGCAAGTCTTCTGATGGCCGCGACTGTTCTTGTGATTCGATTTGGAAAAAATCGCCGATACTTGGTGACAGGATGGTTCTGGTATATTGGAACGCTTGTGCCCGTCATCGGCATTATTCAGGTTGGCATCCAGGGTATGGCCGACCGTTATAGTTATATTACACTGACAGGTTTATTTATTATCATTGCATGGGGAATACCGGACCTGTTGGCAAAATGGCGATATGAAAAAATCATACTTGCTTCATTGGCGCTGCTGATTGTTTCAACCATATCGATATGTACTTATAATCAGCTTCGCTACTGGCGAAATACCTCGACTTTGTTTCAGCATGCCATTGATGTGACGAAAGATAATTTTATGGCGATGAATGAATTGGCCCGGTTTTTAGCGGTTGACCCGAAAATTACGGCGTACAATCCTTACAGGGCAATACAGCTTGCCAAAGAGGCCTGTAAAATTACTCATTACAGCGACCCCGAAAATTTGGATACCCTGGCTGTTGCTTATGCTGCAGCAGGCAACTTCAGTAAAGCCATAGAAATAACTGAAAAAACCCTGGAATTATGCCAATCTTCCGACCAGGAAACGCTTAAAAAGGAGCTTGAAAGCCGGCTGGCTCTTTATAAGGCGGGTAAACCTTATATCGAAAATGAGCAACAAATTGACTAAATACAGCAGTTTTTGGATTTGTCTGGCATTGACGCTCGCCACCGTAGCGGTCTATTGTCAGGTTGGCAGCTATGAGTTTGTTAATTATGACGACCCGCCTTATGTCTATGAAAACTCAAACATTCAGGCTGGTATCACACTTAAGGCGGTCGAGTGGGCTTTCACCTCCGGTTATGCCGCCAACTGGCATCCCTTAACCTGGATTTCACATATTCTTGATTGGCAATTATACGGCTCTAACGCAGGCGGCCATCATATCACTAATCTTATCTTTCACATTGCAAATACTTTGTTGCTTTTCCTCGTTCTGAAACGAATGACAAGGGCGACTTGGCTAAGCGCATTTGTGGCGGCTTTATTTGCACTTCATCCGCTTCACGTCGAATCTGTCGCCTGGGTTTCCGAACGCAAAGATGTGCTGAGCACTTTTTTCTGGCTGCTTACAATGTGGGCCTATGTTCGTTATGTCAATCGTCCAAAGACCGGCAGATATCTTTTAGTGATTGTATTTTTTGCTCTTGGCCTGATGTCGAAGCCTATGCTGGTTACTCTGCCTTTTATATTGCTGCTGTTAGATTATTGGCCGCTTGAACGTTTTGGCAAGCTGAGATTCTATCGTTTGATTTTAGAAAAAATCCCTTTTGTTTTTTTAACGGCAATATCGAGTATTGTTACTTTTCTTGTTCAGCGAAGCGGGAGAGCAGTATCTCAGATCACTGACCTTAGTTTAACAACTCGCATCAGCAATGCTTTCATCTCTTATGTGAAATATATTGAAAAGATGTTTTGGCCCGCCGGATTAGCTTATTTTTATCCACACCCCGGCCGGAATATTTCGATATTGTATGCGGTTGTTTCAGCATTTTTTCTGCTTGCCGTAACTTTTTTCATTCTTAGATTTTCTTCAAAACATCGGTATCTTTTAACAGGCTGGTTTTGGTATCTTGGAACGCTTGTTCCTGTCATCGGCCTTATTCAGGTTGGCGACCAGGCAATGGCCGATCGTTATAGCTACATCACCCTGACAGGGTTATTCATTATTATTGCCTGGGGCGTATCTGAAATGCTTGTTAATTGGCAATATCGTAAATTTATATTAGCGACATCTTCGTTAATTATTTTACTGATTTTGGCTATATGCTCAAATATCCAGTCGGGATATTGGAAAGACAGCCTATCGTTATGCACGCATGCGTTAAAAGTTACAAAGGATAATTATAAAGCTCATTTTAATATGGCAGTAGCTCTGAGAGATACGGACGAGTTTGACGAAGCTGCCGCAGAGTTTCAAAAGTGCCTTCAGATAAAGCCGGATACACCCCTTGCACTTAATGGTCTTGGCATTATATTCGGCCGGCAGGGCAAGTTCGCCCAGGCTGGCGAATATTTTACAAAAGCTTTGAATATTGACCCGAATCTTAAGGATGCTCGTATCAATCTTGGTTATGTCCTGACTAATCAAGGCAAGCTCGATAGTGCGGTGGCCAATTTTGATGAATCGCTGCGAATAAATCCTGACTCTGCTTTGACTCACTACCATCTTGGACAAGTTTTGGTGCAAGTGGGTAAAATCAATGAAGCTGTTGCACACTTCGAGAAGGCTGTGCTTCTCAAACCTGACTGGGTTGAGCCGATGAATGAATTGGCTTGGTTTTTGGCTTCGAGTGATAAAGCCTCGGTTCGCAATCCTGAAAAAGCAGTCAAACTTGCTCAGCGGGTCTGTGGACTTACTGATTATAAGAGACCGGAATTTTTGGATACTCTGGCTGTTGCTTATGCGGCAGCAGGCAACTTCAGTAAAGCCATAGAAATAACTGAAAAAGCCCTGGAATTATGCCAATCTTCCGAACAGGAAACGCTTAAAAAGGAGCTTGGAAGCCGGCTGGCTCTGTACAAGGCGGGCAAACCTTATATCGAAAATGAGCAACAAATTGACTAAATACGGCAGTTTTTGGATTTGTTTGGTATTGACGCTTGCCACCGCAGCGGTCTATTGTCAGGTTCGCAGCTATGATTTTATTAATTATGACGACCCCGGCTATGTTTGTGAAAATCCGAATATCCAGAACGGCATAACGCTCCAGGCAGTAAAATGGGCATTTACCACGGGCTATATTGGCAATTGGCATCCCTTAACATGGCTGTCGCACATGCTGGACTGGCGGCTTTTCGGTTCTAATGCTGGTGGTCATCACCTTACTAATCTTATCTTTCACATTGCAAATACGCTGCTCCTTTTTATTGTTCTGAAACAAATGACGCAAAGGCTTTGGCCGAGTGCCTTTGTGGCGGCTCTATTTGCTCTTCATCCGCTTCACGTCGAATCTGTCGCCTGGGTTTCCGAACGCAAAGACGTGTTGAGCACTTTTTTCTGGTTGCTTACAATGTGGGCTTATGTTCGTTTCGTCAATCGTCCGAGAATTGCTAATTATTTATTGATAGTCGCATTTTTTGCTCTGGGCCTGATGGCGAAACCTATGCTGGTTACTTTACCCTTTGTGCTTTTGCTTTTGGACTATTGGCCGTTGAACAGAATTAAATCAAAACATTCGCTGCTGCCGCTTTTCATCGAGAAAATTCCGCTGTTTGTGATGGTCATCGCATCTTCCGTAGTTACATACCTTATCCAGATAAAAGGGGGAGCTGTAACAATATTTGCTATGCTCCCTTTAAAGTTCCGCATTCTCAATGCTCTTGTTTCTTACACAGGATATATAGAGAAAATGATTTGGCCTGTCCGGCTTGTCTGCTTTTATCCCCACCCCGGACCAAACGTATCGATTCTATATGCTTTTGTTTCAGCCGTTTTACTCTTAGCCGTAACGGTTTTCGTAATTCGATTTGCCAAAAAACATCAATACCTGGTTACAGGCTGGTTCTGGTATCTTGGAACACTTATACCCGTTATAGGCCTGATACAAGTCGGTACGCAGGCCATGGCAGACCGTTACAGCTACATTACTTTGACAGGTTTATTTATTATCATCGCCTGGGGCTTACCGGAATTGTTCGGATGTCGAAAGGTCGCGCTGGTGGCGTTTTCGGTGGCGTTTTTTTTTGCACTGGCTGTATGCACATTTATTCAACTGCAATACTGGAAAGACAGCTTACCGCTTTTTCAGCACGCACTGAAAGTAACCGACAATAATTACAAAGCGCATCTTTGCCTGGCGGGCGTGCTTCTGGAAGAAGGCCGTGTCGATGAGGCAATTTATCATAACATTGAAGCTGTCCGAATCAGGCCCGATTTTATTGAAACCCATAACGACCTTGGCTCTAATCTATACAAGATAGGACGGGTTGATGAAGCCATTGATAGCTATAAAAGGGCGTTAGAAATAAATCCCGCTGATGTGGAAGTCAATGCCAATATTGGCGTTGCTCTTGCGACTAAAGGCGATTATGCCCAGGCGGCGAAGCACTACAGAATCGCGGTTAAAACAATGAATACGCCCGCCGTACATAACAATCTGGGCTATGTGCTGGCAAAGATGGGGAAACTTGACGAGGCAATCGAACAATTTAGACTGGCCCTGCAAATCAGGCCGGACTATAAACCCGCAAAAGTTAATCTCGATATCTTTCTGGCCGAAAAGCAGAAACCTAAAGACGAAACGTCAGAAGATACAAAGAAATAATTCTATGTTTTTCAAATATTAATTTACTGCGGGCGAGTGCTGACAACAAAACAAACACGGTCTAATGAGCGTGGTAAACCTGGCGGTATTTCTGAGGCAGCATTCCGGTGATTTTTGTAAAGGCACGTCTCATATTTGAGGTGTAATGAAATCCCGAGTGAACAGCTATTTCATCGACTGGAAGATTTGTCTCAATGAGCATTGCTTTAGCGATTTCAAAGTGCGCCTGAATGATTTCATCGTGTACGGATTTCCCGATTAAATCATGGAACCTCAACTGCAGCAGGCGCTTGCTCATACAAACGTGGTTGGCGATTGCATCGACCTGAAGGGGGGTATGGCCGTTTTGCCTGATATACTTCATGGCTTCTACGATAGCAGTGTCGTCGATTGCGTAGATATCTGTTGAGCCGCGTGTTTCGACATGCGTCGGCTGAATTTCTATGCACTGACCCTGCATAGTTTCCTGTCCTGATATCATTTTGTCGAGCAGTTTGGCGGCATCATAACCGGCTTTTTTGAAATTAAATGCGATGCTCGACAGTGGCGGGTCGCAGATATTGCAGAGGGCATTGTCGTTATTGACGCCGAGGATGGCAATTTCGTCCGGAATGCTGAAGCCGGCTTCTTTGGCCACATTGAGCAAATAGCAGGCGAATATGTCGCAACTGGCCAGTATGGCTACCGGCTTGGGGAGTTGTTTAAGCCATTCTATTAGTTTCTGTTGGCCGGCGTTGAGAGCCGTGTTAATCCATAATCTGGTAAATGGAGTCACATCATTCCTAAGTAGCACCTGCTTTTCTTTGAACACGTGGACATTATAACCTCGCTTGGCCAGGTATTGGGAAAAGTGTTCCAGCCTTTCAGCGGACCACTTTGCCTGCGTAAGGCCGAAAAATGCAAGATTTCCGAATTTCTTTTCCAGCAGATATTCGCAGGCCATCTGTGCGACCTCTTTGGAATTCGCGCTCACAAAGGGAATATTGAGCAAATTTTGTATTGTGGCCACTCCTATTACGGGTATGCCGATCCGGAGCAATTCTTCTGCCTTTATAGTTGTCTGTATGCTTGCAAAAGCGCCTTTACACCCTCTTTCCTTGAGAAACATCAGTGATTTTTGCGAGCAATCAGGCCAGATAATCAACTGCCGGTTCCCCTTGTCACGGATGTATTCAGAGATGCCGGCCATCAACCCTTCGGTGTTGTGAGTGATATTATTGTGAGCGAAAGCTATTTTTATTTTTTCTTTCATCTCATCGCGATCTTTGTCTGTTTTTTAGTTTTTGTGTGTACACAAAACACTTTCGAGAAAACCGAAGTGGTAAACTATTATATCGATTTAAATAGATTTGTCAACATGCTGCAGCTTGTAAGCTGAGACCGCCGCGCATTGCTCGCCGATTTTCATTTTTGAGGCAGTAAATTTTAAATGATTTTGCGCAGGCGCAGCGGCAATATCCGAAACGAAGTATACAGTATAATCTGGCGAAGAGTATATTTTATTTTCGTTTTTCTTGAGCACCGAACCCCAGGGACGAGCGAATAATACGGCCTTTGCGGGTGAAACCAGGGGTGATTAAGAATTCAAAGTATCAGGCGACAGATATCGCCGGAACATCAAAATTAGCGATTTAGACGGCATTTTTTGGGACTAATCCTAAAATGCAGATTTCTTTGTAAATTCTTGAATTTTATCGCGTTAAAAGTATTGGGTAATTTTAAGAAAACAAACCGCATATCTGAGCAAAATTATGTGCTAAACCCTTGATTTTGATGCAGTTACGGCCTTTGCGCGAAATCGACTTTATATGTGCGCAAAATGGTCTTGTTTAAAATGTTAATTTTTGTGAAAATCGATAGTGAAGAAGGGTGCCTGGTGTGTGCCAGGTATCTATTTGTAAATACAAGTAAAGCGCGCGTGTTTTTTTTATTGTTTTAGTTTTAGGAGGAGACAGAATGAGAAGATGTGTAGGTGTATTAATGGTATGTGTTTTGTTATTGTCGATTGGTTCGACAGCCCAGGCAACCAGGACCTGGGTCAGTGGTAGCACTGGCAACTGGAGCGACACGACTAAATGGAGTGGTGGTGCGGTGCCTTCAGATCAAACGGCACAAATCGATGTTGGCAATGTGACAGTTAATTCAAGTCAGGTGACTCCCCAGCTTTTGATGGGCGTTGCTGCTGGAACAGACACTGTTGTGTTGAACATCAGCTCGAATCTGACCAGCTCCAAGGCCTCGGCGGAGCTCTTTACGCTCGTAAAGACTTCGAATGCTGCTACATCAGTGACCGTCAACCAGAGTGCCGGAACTGTAAGCGTCTTTCAGCCCGGTTATCCTGGAACAGGCGAAACACGTCTTGTTTCGGCCAGTACAACTCTTGGGACGGCAATTTACAATCTGTCCGGGGGCGTCCTTGATACTGAGGTACTCAGCAAGGGTAATGCCACCAACAATAGCGCCCAGTTCAATGCTACTGGCGGAACGTTGGTCATCCGTAACATGATCTATCGGTTCGGGCTTAATAGCGCAGGCGGTGGTTTTAATCAGGGCACGTGCAAACTGGAAATAGGCGCTATTGATACGGTTAAAGCAATAACCGTAGGCAACAGCACCAATTCAATGGATTATACAGTTGGTACAGGCGGAATCCTGAATTTTGACATTGCTTCCGCAAGCTCGTATGATACGGTTCTCCAGTACGGGAATTATGCCAACACCGCGGGCGCAACGTTACAGGTCGACGTGCTGGGCGAGGCCCCGGCCGTGAACAGCTTCTTTGATGTTTGGACGTTCAACACCAAGAGCAGCACTTACGACAATGGCAGTGGCGCATTCAGCGTCCTTCCGGTTGGCTGGACGGCTTCCTGGGTGGATACAAATGCCGATAACTTCAAAGATACTCTTCGCCTGACGTATACTCCTGAGCCGGCTACGATTGCATTGCTTGGTCTTGGCTTACTTGCCATTAGACGTAACAAGAAGTAAAGGGAAAGTTTTATCAGAATTAAAAACTCAGGGCCATATTCAATAAAAGAGTATGGCCCTGAGGGAATTTGGGCGGTATGAAGTGTCGGTCTATGCTCTTTTGCAAGTCAAAGTGAACATTTCTGCTGTTAAGGCGTTATTCCGGGATTCTTACAGGTCTTAATTTATTATAGTCCGGGGGCCTTGCGTAAACATAGTAATAATAAACTAACAGGTGTCTGAAGCAATGTACTTCAGATTGAAATTTTAGAGTGTTTTGTAAGCCTTTTGGCATATTGGGGCAGTTTTTTGTCTTATAAGGAGGACATAGCTATGAAGAGTAGATTGATGTGGGTGGTTTTGGTCATAGTGGCATTGGTTTCTACAAGTGCGTGGGCGGTATGGGATCCCGATGCGGATACCGCTCTGGTCTTCAACATGAATTTTGAAGCTTTTAATAACGGGGCGCATACGACCACGAGCGCAACGCCCGCTCCTCCTAATGCTCTTACTGGAACGCTGGAAGATTATAACAGTACATATCCTAATGTGTTTGGAGAAACAAGCGCACCTGGTCTCGGTTTCGACGCGAACTTCGCGGCGATGCATGACAACGCCCCTGGTGCCGGTGTAGCGTCCAGCATTCCAACCCCCAATGATGTTAGGGTGAGTGTGCCGTCAGGTACAGGCATCTTCGACCTTGGCCTTCCGGCAGATAAGCATACGTGGACATTCTGGTTCAATGCGCCGAGTATCACCGATGGCACTATAATAAGGCACGCAAGCCTCTACCTGACCGATGATGCTTACAAGAATCAATTATGGGAAATACGCATATATGGCGGCGTACTCCAGTTTTATCACAAGGACAACTGCCTGAAGATGGAAACAGCATCGACACTGAGCGGATTGGGGGTTACAGTCAACACATGGCATCATGCAGCCGTTGTAATTGACAGAAGCAACAGCCAAGAGACAAGCACTCCCACAACGCAGTTAAGCACCAAGATATACGTCGATGGCGTTGAAGTGCCCATAATAGTTACTTCTCTTAATGCTAACAGTATGGATGTTGACTTGTTTTATGATTCACCTTTATGGATTGGAGCAGGGGAGCGCGAATTTGACGGCCTGCTTGATGATGTGCGTCTTTATAGCCGTGCCCTGACCCCGGTGGAGGTCAGTATTCTCAATCAGCCCGATACCACCCAACCGAGAGCCCTGCTTCCTATTCCGGGGTCTTCAAATGTGGTTATTTCGACAGATGTGAACTGGGTGCCTGCACCAGGCGCTACGGCACAGAAAGTATATTTTGGCACAAACACAGATGCGAATCTTCTGCCGCTTAAAAAAACAACCGACGGCACAACACATATAGCAACAAATGCTGAAATTGGCGGACCATTAACGTTTAATATAAAGTATTATTGGTATGTTAAATCAACCATCGGCGGTGTTGATTCGAATGGCCCGGTCTGGTCGTTTACTTCCGAAACAGGCAAAGCGATAAATGTATCTCCTATAGACGGCGCGGAAGATGTAAATGAAAATTTTGTCGATGTTAACTGGCGTACTCCTACTGCGGCAACCTATTCGGTTTATCTTTCGCAAGACCCGTGCCTGGTGGCGGCCAGCAGCGTCAGTGTGCGGATTGCCAATGGCATCTCAGATCATAACGTAATCGCTACCACAGGCAGCAGAGGCGCAGTCTATTATTGGCGTGTAAACAGCACTTATGCTGGTTCAGGTACGGTAGCGGGAGATATATGGAGTTTCCGCACCAATGCGTACGAGCTTGTTTTCAACACTGCAGGCGTCGATAGAACCTATGCGAGCCATATTATCCCGGCCTATACCTGTCTTGCTCACAAGGACGGCTGGTCGGACGCTTGTTCAACAGGCACTCTTGCTTCGGACGGTGTGGTGGTCTTTAACTTCAACGGCTTTAATTACGACAAGCGATTTGATGTTATCGTAGTGCCGGCGTATCGCGCTACAGATGTTTGTTCTGTTATCTTTCCCACACCGCTTGCTATTCACGTAACAGGCGATTTCTATTATGACGGCATAGTGAAGATTGCCGGAGATGATATTTTAACTACAAGTCAGGATATCACCTTTGCGCGTTCGGGCGGTTTCCCCGGACCCAAACATAATAATGGGCCCCCTGACGGTAGTGTATTTAATGATCGTACCGTTACACTTGCCGATTACTGGACTTCGTACACCCTCCCACAGAATAACCATGGGCGCTTTAGTGTATATAGTTCGAGTACTGACCATTATATATGTGTCCCAACAGCCCTTGCGCTAAGTACATTTGGTCCGGGTCAGCCCGTAAACCCCCCATATAAAGGCGGCGGCGGCGGCGGTTCCGGCGGTGTCGGCGGCGAGGCAGGTCGCGGCTACTTTTTTGCTGTATTTTCCGGCGGCCCCAGCTATGGCGATAAAGAAGTGCCTGTTCCGTTTGGCGGCAGCTCCGGCGGATGGGGCGGCACTACTACAGGTGGCGCCGCGGGCGGCGGCGGTATTGAGATTGCCGCTACCGGCAACGTATTTCTTGACGTCAATTCCCAAATCAGGGCCAATGGCGGCGGTCAACTGTGTTCTTCGGTAGCTATTGCGGCGGGCGGCGGCGGCGGCGGTTCGGTAAAGATTATTGCCGGCGGCTCTGTTACAAATGAAGGTATTATCGATGTAAACGGAGGCAAAGGCGGCGATGGCGGTCAGACCAATCAGACCGGCGGCGGCGGCGGCGGCGGCCGCGTGGCCATTTTCTATGGCACCACCTACACTAACACCGGCACAATTACCGCTAATGGCGGCGCTAAGGGTATTGCTGCGGGTAATCCCCCAACGGCTCTTTCTCAAGATGGCCAGGATGGTACTATTTATGTTGTAAACAGTGCGACTGTTTCGCCCAAGAAGGCCTCAGCGCCCACGCCTGCAAACGGCAATAAGATGGTTTATTGTAATCCCGACCCTTGTACTATGCAGTTGAAGTGGTACTCCGGTTACGGCGGCACAACCGATGAGGTTTTCTGTGACACTAATCCGAACCCAACCACTTCGCGTGGTTCGGTTGCCGCGACTCGCGGTCAGCACAGCGTAGGTATGACTGTTGCTTCCGGAAATACCTACTATATGAAGGTTGTAACTGACGGTGTCAGCAGCGATATTTGGTCATTTAAGACGGTCAACTGGAGGTGCAGGCAGTATGATGGAACCGCTCCTCATCTGGGTGGACCAGAGTGGGATATCAATCGTGACTGCGTCCTTGACATTGAAGATTTCGACTATTTTGCTGATAATTGGCTAAACCCCGCATTTGGCACCTACACGCTTGAATTTGTTGATTTTGCCGCCAGGTTAGCAAGTGAATGGCACCAGTGTTTTAATAGAACAGACGGCGGTTGTGCCGGCTTTTAGATGAATTGTGCGTTTGGTAAACAAGTGCCTTTTCAGGATGATTAGGAATTGACGCTATGAAAAGAAAACAAGGTTTTACATTGGTCGAATTGTTGGTGGTAATCTCGATTATCGCCCTGCTCATGGGGATACTTCTGCCCGCATTGAACAGGGCCAGAGAGTCTGCCAGGCGTGTAGTTTGCGCCAATAACCTTAAGCAAATCGGGCTTGCGATAATTGCGTATAGCGCGGATACCGATTTGTTGCCCTTTTATGGCGGCACAGACCCCACCTATAAAGGAAAGAGTATGTCGGGTTCTTTGACGGGACCTTCTGATGATAGTGAATCGCATCCTTTTGTTGCGTACAGGGGGGGCGACGACGACGCACAATATAAATGGTTTGGTACGGGCGAGCCAATCCCAATGAGACTGGGCTGTCTTTATGCTCGCGGTTTAATAGGGGACCCAAAGGCACTTTATTGCCCGTCTGCTCGTGACGCCTCATACCAATATAAATCGTATACATACCCCACCAAATGGGGTACTCTGCCGCAGGAGTTTAACAAGGTACTGCAGGCCCAATCACCAACAAAAACATTAAATGAGTGGATACGTGTAGGATATGAATATTATCCGATAGATGAGACCCTCGGAGGCTCTACTGGTATGGAGCCGGAGAGCTTTGCCAAGACCATGGTGCCTAAATATACATCCAGAAGATATAGTCAGCTTAGCCGGAGTGCCCCGTTTGCGGCAGATAGAATGTGGAGTAGAAACGCGATAAGCCATAAGTCAGGAATAGAGAAAACGACCTATCATTTAAAAAATGGCGGCATCAATGCTGTGTTTAAGGACGGCCATGTCAGGTTTGTTACAGATGAGCCGGTTTCGTATAAGGTTAAACCTCCGGATCCTATTAAACAGGGCACACTCTTCGATAATGACTATTGGAATCTCTACTGGGATCCCCCGGAATCAACCAAGCCGGATGGGGTTGATTCCAGGATAATTTACTACAACATATACAGGCTGATCAAGCCCTGATGATTTGGTCCGGCAGCACAGAATTGAATCGCCGTTGGAGTATGATGATAATATCCTGGTCGCACGGAACAGGTGTTTTTCGGGGCAGGGAAGCGCGAGGGGGAAAAGCGGGTGATAAAAAGTAGCCCAATTTGTGTTTTTTTTTGTTTTGTGCTGTTCGGAGTAAGCAATGCTTTGGCAGTTGATGCCTTTCCCGGCGCGGAAGGTTCCGGCCGTTTTGCGACAGGCGGGCGAGGCGGCGCCGTTTACGAAGTAACCAACCTCAGTAACAGCGGAGCGGGCTCTATCGTCGATGCTGTAAGCCAGCCCAATAGAACGATTGTGTTCAAAGTGTCCGGAAACATTGACCTGGATACCGTTATTCTTACGCCCAAATCCAATATAACAATCGCGGGACAGACCGCTCCGGGCGACGGCATCTGCCTGAAAGGCCGAATCCAGATAAAAAACAATGCTCATGATATTGTGATTCGCTATATTCGTGTTCGGGTGGACGCGGGCAAGGCAAATTCCGCTGGTGACGCGATTGATATCGCCAGCGGATATAATATCATCATCGACCACGTTACTGCTTCTTATGCGCGTGACGAAACTATTTCGTGCCAGGAAAATACTGATCATGTTACCGTACAGTGGTGCATAATGAGCGAAGCATTGACCTTTGAGGGGCACAGTTATGGTTCGCTTGTTCGGGGCCAATATGGACAGGAAAAAACATATCACCATAATCTGTATGCGCATAATCAGGGCCGAAATCCGAGGCCGGGCAACTATTTGGCTATCGGCACAGACCCGGAAGGATTGCATTTCGATTTCCGCAACAATGTGACGTACAACTGGTTGGGGAGCGTTTCGGGGTATAACGATGACCTCCCCGGCTTTGTCAGCCGTTATAACTTCATAGGCAATGACTTTATCAGAGGCCCGGAATCCGGCAGCGGCGGTTTCGCCTTCCGCGAGAGTGCTACCGATGCCAACGGCTATTTTGCCGACAATGCCAAGGACGATGTCGTGCCGACAGGGTATCCCGGTCAGTGGTTTTTGGTTAATTTAAATCCTGATTATTTTACCTCCTTTGATCTGATAAACCGTTATAGAGCCTCGTCTTTGGTGCCGATGGAACCGGTGACAACAACCTCGGCGGCACAGGCCAAAATAGACGTGCTGGCCTATGCCGGCGCAAGTTACCCAAGGCGAGATATAATCGATACCCGTATCGTTAAAGACGTGCTCAACAAAACAGGACACTCTATCGTCGATACTAACTCGCAGCCCGAAGGCGGCTGGCCTGCGCTTAACTCGCGGCCCGCTCTGACAGACAGCGACCATGATGGAATGCCGGATATATGGGAGACCTCGCACGGTCTGAATCCAAATGATTCGAGCGACCGCAACGATTATACCCTTAACACTGACTACACAAATCTGGAAGTATATCTCGACTGGCTGGTGTCTTCTGTCAGGACGGATATTATTTATGATGGTATAGTTAATTTTTATGACTTTGCGGAATTTGCCAAGCACTGGAATACTTCTGTAGGCAACCCGCTTTACGATGAAAGATACGATTTTTACCATAATGGTATGATATCAATGGATGATTTATTTTATATCGCACAGGATTGGCTGACAAGCGGCCAGGAATATTAGCCCTGCGAAAGGAAATTAGTGAATCATTCAGATCAAACGATTGCCCTGATTTTAATCTGAAGCGCAATACTTCAGACCAAAATGTGCCTGAGCAGGCAAACGGGAGCATTAATCTTATTAACAAATGCCCCAGAATTTAAAGGGGAGTATTTATGACAGGGAAAGTTTTTAAGTTGTCGATGGTTTTATCTTTGCTGACAGGTTGCGTGTGTAACGCAGTCCAGGATAGTAATGCGTCCTGGCAGCCGGATGTAAAGCTATCCGGTCTAACCAAGCTTTTTGAGACCGGCAAAACCCGCCAGATAGTAGTAAGCACCGACGGCAATGCCGATTTTAATTCGATACAAAAAGCTATTGATTCCGTTGACAAAGATAATAAAGAAAGAGTTATCGTGCTGATAAAACCCGGTTTTTATAAACAACGGGTCCTGATACCCAAAAATAAACCTTTTATCACCTTACGGGGCACTGACCCGTTCAAAACGACTGTAAGTTATAATCTCAATCATGATATGAACAAGCCCGACGGCTCAGGCAAATACCTCGCTGATTGCGCGACGCTCATTGTCGAAAGCCCGGATCTTATACTGGAAAATCTTACCATTGAAAATACCTACGGCCCTCATCCGCAGGCACTGGCTGCAAAGCTGGTTTGCGAACGTGCGATTGCCGTTAATTGCCGTTTTCTGGGCGGACAGGACACCCTGATGGCGAATTCGGGCCGCCAGTATTACGTGAACTGTTATGTGGAAGGCGGCACGGATTTTATTTATGGTTATGCTCAGGCCGTTTTCGACAACTGTATGATACATTCGAAGGGGAACAGTCATATTACAGCCCATGCAGCTACCGAGCCGAATCTTCCTACCGGCTTTGTATTTTATAGTTGCCGGGTCACTACGGCCGATGGTATTATGACGGACCTTGGCAGGCCGTGGCGCCCTTACGCAAAGGTGGTTTATTATGATTGCTGGCTTGACAAAGGCATAAAGCCAGAGGGTTGGGATAACTGGCGCGACCCCAACAGAGAGAAAACAGCTTTTTATGCCGAATATAAAAGCTTCGGCCCCGGCGCTAATCCTTCTTCGCGAGTGAAATGGTCGCATCAGCTTACCGATGCAGAGGCCAAAAAGTTTTTGCCGGAAAACTTTATGAAGCTCGACGAACATACTATTGACCAGTGGCTTCGTGAAATTCTTGATTTTAGGAAAACAACTGCTCTTAAAAATTAAGTATTTATGAAAACCGTTAAGATTGGGATTTTTTGTTTGGTTGTATTGCTTAGTTTTAGGTCTGCTGTAGCATCATTGCCGGCCTTTCCGGGCGCCGAAGGTTTCGGGATGGCTGCTTCCGGCGGCCGAGGCGGCCAGGTTATTGAAGTTGCCAATCTCAATGACAGCGGTCCGGGCAGTTTAAGGGCGGCCGTCGACGCCAATGGCCCAAGGATCGTCGTTTTTCGTGTTGGGGGTTATATTGAACTGAAGTCGGTGTTGGATATTAACAAGCCGAATATCACGATTGCCGGCCAGACCGCTCCGGGTGACGGAATATGTCTTAAGAATTACTATATTGCGGTGCATGCTGACAATGTGATTATTCGTTATTTGCGTGTGAGGCCCAGCGATATTGCAAAAGAGGAATTCGACGCTATCTCGGTTTTTACCGGCCACAATATTATCATCGACCATTGCTCGGCAAGCTGGTCAACGGACGAAGTAGTCTCGGTGGCTTCGGGGGGACATAACCTGGGCAATGTTACTGTCCAGTGGTGTATGATTACCGAGAGTTTAAATTGTTCTGTTCATAGTAAGGGCTGTCATGGCTATGGTTCTTTAATCCGTGGGGGCTATGGCAATGGTATTACCTATCATCATAATCTTTATGCTCATCATGAAGGCCGAAGTCCCCGTCCGGGTAATTACATTGACTCTAAGCGTGACCCCTGCGGTTTAATTTTTGATTTTCGTGATAATGTAGTATATAACTGGGGCGGGAAGCACGCAGGATACAACGACGACGGCAAAAACAAAGACAACAGCATTACTAATATGAATTTTGTGGATAACTATTACATAATGGGTCCTAACTCCACAGGCGCTACCGCTTTCAACGAAACGACTACTTGCTGCAAGGCATATTTCAGCGGCAACTGGATGGATGGCAATTGTCCAAAGGACCCTTGGGGCCTTGTTGAATTTGTTGGTTTTACTCAGGCGCAGAAAGATGCGTATAAACAAGCAGTTCCGATACCGGTTGCGCCAGTAGCTGCTGAGGATGCGTCAACAGCGTATACGCGGGTTTTAGCCGATGCCGGCACAGTATTTCCTGTCCGGGATGCAGTGGACAAACGTGTTGTGGACAGCGTGGCAAAAAAAACGGGCGGTATAATTAATCATATAGACGAAGTCGGCGGCTATCCGATAATGGAGTCCGGCACACCGCCTGTCGATAGCGACCACGACGGGATGCCTGATAAGTGGGAGTTGGCTGTTGGCCTTAATCCCAACGATGCAAACGATGCCCGCGGTGACCGCGATGGAGACGGCTATACTAATATTGAAGAATATATTAACTGGCTTCCGCTGGGAAAGCCGATGCCGGGCAAATCGGTAAATATTAATGGTGTCCGTGTGGTTGATCCTGATAGTGCCTCGCGGACCGGCGTTAAACGTTAATTAAGTTCTTTTGGAAATTTTTGATGGATAAGCTAACAGTAGTCAACATAGGCGGCTTTGGCCATTCAGATGCGGTTTTTCGCGATTTAGTTGGAATGCAGAAAGCCGAACTGATCGGGCTGGCTCCTGCGTATCATGGCGAAGACATTTCGAAACCCCTGGGACTTCAGCCGGCTGTCGGGAAGAAGGTATATGATGACTATAAACAGATGCTCAAGGAGCTAAAACCTGATGTGGCGATAGTCAGCACAAGACTTGACCTTATACCACTCCTGATAATAGATGCTGCCGATGCGGGCTGTCACATAATAGCCGAAAAACCGCTTGCTTTGGATTTGGCAATGCTGGGAAAAGTCCGCAAATCAGTGGAGCGGAATAAAATTAACCTTACGGCTATGCTGACTATGCGCAGTGACCCTCAATTTGTGGCCGCCCGGCAGGTTTATGACAGCGGCGCCATTGGCGAAGCTGTTTTAGTTAATGCCCGAAAAAGCTACAAATGGGGTACAAGACCCGACTGGTTTGGAGACAAGGACAAGTACGGCGGCACAATAGGGTGGGTCGGCATACACGCCTTTGATTATATCAACTATATTACGGGTTTGGGTTTTACTAAAGTTGCTGCGATGCAAAGTAATTTTGCACATGGCGAACGGCCTGCCTGCGAAGATAATTGTGCTCTTATGGCGGAACTTGGCAATGGCGGACATGCTACGATCAGTGTTGATTATTGCCGTCCGGAAATTGCCACGACTCACGGGGATGACTGGATAAGAATCGTCGGGACAAAAGGAGTGCTCGAGGCAAGCGGCTCTAAAAAGGAATGTTCTGTTATCAGTAAAGATAAAGGCAGTTTTCAGTATCCTTTGCCCGACGGAAAAGATAAGATATTCAGCAGGTTTCTTTTGAATGTTCTTGACGGCAAAAGCAATGACGAAATCGCACAGGTATCTTTTATGCTTACAAAAGTGTGCCTGATTGCCCGCGAGGCCGCCCAAAAGGACAAGGTTTTGAATATAGAATAGTAATGGAACAGACGATGATTAAATTGGCGATGGTCGGTGCAGGCGGATACGCTTATGAGCTGATAAAACGTATCGTGGATTTGCCCGACAAAATAAAGCTGGTGGCAGTGACGAGCAATCCGGCTAGGGATTCGTCAGGCAGGTCGTTTTGTCAGAGCAAGGGTATCGTGATTTATGATGATACCGACTCGATGATTAAGAACGTCAAGGGCATCGCTGATGTGATTTATATTCCGGTACCAATTCACAAACATTTCAGTTTGACAACCAAGTGCATAGACGCCGGCTTCGATATTTTTCTTGAAAAACCGCCCGTTGCCACAATTCAGGACCTCGATGAACTGACGAGATATGTATCTAAGCGAGGCAAAAAGGTCCCTGTTGCGTTCCAATATCTGTATTCGTCGATTATACAGGAGTTAAAGAAACGGATTGTCGAGGGCCGTTATGGCAAGGTGAAACGGGTGCGGGGAATGGCCGGCTGGCCGAGGTTCGACACGTATTACAAACGCAGTGACTGGGCGGGTAAGCTGCATATAAACGGCGAATGGATTCTCGACGGCACGATAAATAATCCTCTGGCCCATATGCTCGGCGACGAGCTTTATCTTGCTTCGATGAAGCCAGGCGAGATGGCAGAGCCCGTAAGTGTCCAGGCGGAGCTGTACCATGGTCATGATATTGAGAGCGAGGACACAAGCAGTTTAAGGATTATGACCGATAAAGGTGTTGAGATACTGTTTAATGCCTCGCTTTGTTCCGATGCGAAAATGGACCCGTTTGTTATTATCGAATGCGAAAAGGCGAAAATCGAATATACCGGTTTTTGTAAGGCAACGATAATGCTTAAAAACGGAGAAGTTGACCGTATAAACGACGATAATGAAAAACGCATCAACATGCTTACAAAACTGGCTGAGCATTATGAAAGCGGGACGCCGTATCCTGTGATTCTTGAGACATGCAGACCTTTTACGCTTGTGGTAAACGGCGCATTCGAATCGTGCGGCCTTCCCCATCCGATTGACAAAAAATATCTGACCTTTCGTGAACAGAGCGATTCCAATGGCGGCACTATTAAGACGGTAATCGAGGACATTGATCATATTTTGCGCGTTGCTCATGAAAACGGCAAACTGTTTTCCGAAGTGGGCGCGGCATGGGCTAAAAAGTCCGACATCTTTGATTTGAGGGGGTATAAAAAATTCCCCACCACGGCTCGTTTTGAATCTGCGTAGGAAGCAGGGCGTAAAAACATGTGCGGCTGTTAAAGGGTTGTGAATTTAGCGGGAATGGCCCAACGTTTTGCCATTAAGTGTTACTTCGGAAACGCTGTTGAAGTTATCTCCCTTGGTCAGGCGGGTGGTTAGAAATTTCTTCGTGTCTTCGTGCCTTGGTGGCAAAATTTTACAACGCCGCCAATTGCAATACAAACTGTTCAATTGCGATTCTGGGCTGGGACTGGCCGCGTTTGATGGCATAATCGGTTTCGGCTAACCGTTGAATCTGGTCGCCAATTTGCCTGAGCGTCAATCGTTTAAGCAGCGCAAAGTGTGCCTCTTTATTGTAAAAAATGCGGGCTTTGCCTGCGACGTCATACTGTGAGCATCCTTCATCAAGCATTTTCTTCGCAGTAAATAACCTGC
Organism: uncultured Phycisphaerales bacterium; assembly: GCA_903857265.1. Classification (GTDB taxonomy): domain Bacteria; phylum Planctomycetota; class Phycisphaerae; order Sedimentisphaerales; family Anaerobacaceae; genus Fen-1362. The sequence continues at coordinate 28,598 of CAIODZ010000022.1, read as the reverse complement.
GGATGTGATACGCGAACGCGCCGATGGTTGTATATTCGGCGGCCTTGTCTTCGGCGAACATTTTGCGCAGCCGTTCGATTGCGGGGCCTGTTTTTCGCTGGAGACAGGATTCTATGACCTCGAAGGCGTCAAATTCGCGATTGCGACCGATAAGCGATTCGACGTGAGCGGTTGTTATTGCTTTTTCGGCTGCGGCATAAGTGGCGAGTTTATCGATTTCAGTGTATAGCCGGGTGAGGTTGTCCCCGGCGAGTTCGATGAGGAGGCCCGCTGTTCGGTTATCGAGGCCTTTGCTGTGCGCGTCGCGGGCGTAATCGATAAGCCGACGAGTAATCTCTTCTCCCTTAGGTTGTTCGATTGTTACGAGAGTTCCGATACCAGGGAGTTTTTTAGCTAAACGGGTATTATTCGGCCAGGAGACAACTGTCATTACGAGTATGCCGGTAGGGGAGGGGCTTTCAAAATATCTTTCGAGTGCTTCGCGGTTGGCGGAGATAAATTTGTCGGCGTTTCGCAGGGCGACTATACGTCTTTTTGTGAGGAAAGGCAGAGTGCGAAGCTCGTCGAAGATTTCGCCTATAACAGCTTTGTCGGCGTCGATGACCAGCAGACCGGTGTCTCTTTCTTCAGGTGTGACAAGCTGATTGATAATCTCAAGGTATCTTGCGTTTACCGACGAAGGGTCTTCGCCCGCGATTACATAAACAAGCGATTGCTTAGTTTTCGTCTTGTCGCCGGCTTTTGCCATAGCAGTAACCGCCTGTGTTTTTATAAGCCGATTTTACTTGCGGGGTTTTTTGTCCGGCTTTTTGCCCTTGTCCTTGGGTTCGTCCTTTTGAGGCTTATCATCAGCTTCGATTTCTTCTTCCTCTTCCGGACCCGGTTCGGTTTCTTCAGGCGGGGGAAGTTCAGCCTTTTGTATCGCTGCGTCGTCGGACTGTTCCTTTGCTACTTCGGGGCCTATTTTTGCCGCGGCGACGAGCTTGTCGCCTTCTTTGAGCTTTATAAGCCGGACGCCCTGTGTGTTTCTGCCTATCGGGCGAATCTGGTCGAGGCCCGTTCTGATGATGATTCCGTTTGCGGTAATCAGCATCAATTCGTCTTCGAACTGGACTGCCTTTAGGGCGACGACTTTGCCGTTGCGGTCTGTGGTCTTGATATTTATCAGTCCTACGCCGCCGCGGTTCTGGGACCTGTAGTTATCGAGCGAGGTGCGTTTGCCGTAACCCTTTTCGCAGACGGTCAATAGCGACGCCTTTTCCTCGGCGATTACCATATCGACGACCGCGTCGCCGGAGCGTAACCTGATTCCGTGGACGCCCCTTGATACCCTGCCCATTGAGCGTGCCTGCTGTTCATCGAATCTTATGGCCATACCGTCGCGCGTTCCGAGGATTATGTGGTCTTTGCCGGTAGTTTGGGCGACCTCAATAAGGGTATCATTGGGGTCGAGCTTGATTGCTGTAACGCCTACGGAGCGCGGGTGGCTGTATGCGGAGAGTTTCGTTTTCTTGATGAGGCCGTTCTGCGTAGCCATCACGAGCTGCGGCTGCTTGTCTTCGGGCAATTCCTCGTTTTCGACAAGCCGGGCAACGTTGATTACCGAGGCGATTGACTGGTCGCCGAGGTTGAGCAGATTGGCGATACTCCTGCCTCTGCTCTGTCGCGTCAAGCTGGGAATATCATAGACCTTTAGCCAATAACATTTGCCGCGGTTGGTGAAAATCAGCAGGTAATCGTGCGTGGAGGCGGTGAACATGTGTTCGATGAAATCGCCTTCCTTTGTATCGGAACCGATGACGCCCTGGCCGCCACGACCCTGCTTGCGGTAGGTGTCGATAGGCATTCGCTTGACGTAGCCGGAGTGGCTTACGGTAACGATGACCTCTTCGTCAGCTATGAGGTCTTCAAGGTCGAAGGTCTCGGCTTGTTTTGCGGTGATTTTTGTGCGTCTGGCATCGCCGTATTTGGTCTTCATTTCGAGAATATCTTCGCGGATGATGTCCATCAGCACTGAATCCTTGGCTAAAATTGCCTCGTAACCTTCAATCTCCTCAACGAGGCCGGTGTATTCTTTTGCGAGCTTTTCAATTTCGAGACCTGTCAGGCGTTGTAATTGCATCGTCAGGATGGCGTCCGCCTGCGGGCTGGTGAGGAATTGCTTTTCCTTTGTTTTTTCTTTTAGAAATTCTTTTGGGAGGAGTTTTCGCAGGGTTTCCGTTTCCGCCAGTTTCAACGGCTTTTTCATCAAGTTCAGCTTAGCCGTTGGGGCGTCGGGTGATTTTTTGATAAGTTCGATTATTTCATCTATATCGCTGACCGCGAGGATAAGGCCTTCGAGAATATGCGCCCTGTTTTGGCAGCGTTTGAGCAGGAACATACTGCGCCTGCGTATGACCACCTTGCGATGGTCGATAAACAGGTCGAGCATCTGGCGGATATTGAGCGTTTCGGGCCTGTTGTTGACCAGCGCGACGTTGGCGATTGCGAAGGTGGTTTGCAACTGGGTGAACTCGAAAAGTTTGTTCAGCGCGACCTGCGCATCGCAATCTTTTTTGATTTCGACCACGATTCTCATACCGTGGCGGTCGGATTCATCCCTGACATCGGAAATCTCGGCGATTTGCCCGTCGCGGACGCAGTCGGCTATCTTCGAAACGATGCTCGTCTTGACCACCATATAGGGAATTTCAGTTATGATGATACATTCTCTTCCCTTTTTTGACTGTTCGACCTCGGCCTTGGCTCTTACGACTAAGTGTCCTTTGCCTTTTGTGTAGGCCTCGACAATTCCCTGCCTGCCGCAGATGATTCCGCCTGTCGGAAAATCAGGGCCGGGGAGTTTTGCCATTATGTCTTTGAAGCCGCATTTGGGGTCATCGACGACGAGCAGCAGGGCGTCGCAAACCTCGGCGATATTATGAGGCGGGAGGTTGGTTGCCATACCGACTGCGATGCCGGTTGAGCCGTTGACTAACAGGTTCGGAAGTTTCGAGGGCAACACCGTCGGCTCGGTTCTTGTCTCATCGTAGTTGGGCACAAAATCGACAGTTTCGTATTCGAGGTCTTCGAGCATGTCCGTCGCGGCGGAGGTCATTCTTGCCTCCGTGTAACGCATAGCGGCGGGGGGGTCTGCGTCGATTGAGCCGAAGTTTCCCTGCGGGTCAACCAGCGTGTAACGCATATTCCAGTCCTGGCCCATGCGGACGAGTGTTCCGTAGGTCGCCTGGTCGCCGTGCGGGTGGTAATTACCGCCTGTGTCGCCGACGATTTTTGCGCATTTGCGGTGTTTGCTTCGCGGACCGAGGCTGAGGTCGTTCATCGCGACCAGAATGCGTCTTTGGGAGGGTTTTAAGCCGTCGCGGACGTCAGGCAATGCACGCGATACGATGACGCTCATCGCGTAATTGAGGTATGAGTTCTTCAGCTCGTCGAGTATTGGTATATTCTCGAACCGCTCCTGCGGCTCATTGTCTTTCTTCATAGGTTCAAACCATCCTTTGTTACTTATAGTGGTTTGCTTCCAACTTCGCTTACGCTACGCTGGATAAATATGCAATCCCTTGCGCCAGGGGGCTGCCCAATATTATGGCGATAAGGTTATCGCCTGAAGGGGGGAAAGTCAAGGGGGCAAAAGCCATTTATGATTTATGATTGCTGATTTATGATTTGGGATGCGGATACCGCCGGAGGCGGGGGAGTCGCATTTTTACGCTAAAAAACGTAGTATGTCGTTGTACACGGTTTTGGTGGTGGCACGATAGTATATAAGTATATGCGTATGTACTTATATAGTGCTCCAACGGTCGAGGTTTCCGAAGCGGGCTCGTCGCTTCGCTCCGTGTTTAGGGCGAAGTTTTTGAGATACGGTTTTTGAAAAGCGGAAAACCCGCCGCAATTGTCCTTGTCTTTCGCGACAATCGTTAGTATAATACTTGCAAAAGCAGGAGTTACGCACCTTTGACACAAAAGTCAAAAACAGGATAGTGAACAATAGGTTTTTGTTAAAACTTACTGTAACACAAAAGGGACGAATATGAGATATAACGCGATCATGTTATTAACAGTTGCAGGCGTTTTAACTATTACCGGTTCTGCCAAAGCTCTGGAATACCAAATAACGATTATAGAACCCACAGGATTGGCATATCCTTTTTGTATAAATGATAATGGCCAGATTGTTGGTAGTATAGGCACAAGCAACAACTATGATTCTTTCATCTGGAAAGATGGAAATTTCACACTTCTTAATAAACCCAATGACGTTGATTCTATGATAGCAAGGTCAATTAACAACTCAGGACAAATCGTTGGGGAATGTCTTATGCCCCCCTCATACGCATTTGCGATTCGGGGTTTCTTATTGGAAGGTGAGAGCTTATTGTATCTGCCCCCGTTAGGAAGCAACCAGCTTAGCACAGCATATGGAATCAACAATAGGGGTTATATAGCAGGCCAGGCGAGAGAAAACGGCAACACGAGGTTAGGGTGTGTATGGGAGCCCGTTACCTTAAATCCGAATAATATAACGGATATTGTCGGCATTAGCTGGGGAAGGGCCATGGGTATCAATGATAATAATGAAGCGGTGGGCGATTTTTCGACGTCATCGAATCCGGCGAGGCGGGCTTTTATTTATGATGATGTTAATGGGCTGAGAGATATCGGTGTTCTGCCTGGTCAAGTACAAAGTTATGGCTATGCGATTAATAATAAGTCACAAGTCGTGGGTTATTCGACCGGTTCCCCGGACGGCTATCATGCGTTTTTATATGATGATTCCAATGGGGTAATGACCGACTTGGGAACACTTAATGGAGCGGTTGATTCGGCAGCATATAGTATCAGTAATAGCGGTATAATTGTTGGACGGAGTATCTGGGCGGATGACTCGGCAAAAGGCTGCCTCTGGATAGATGGGCAAATTATAGATGTCAATAATTTGCTATATACCGATTTGGATTGGACTATTACCCTGACAAGAAGTATTAACAATAATGGCCGGATCGTCGGAACCGGCGTATTAGACGGTCAGGGATATGCGATTCTGCTCACGCCGGTCGGGCATCTGAATTATGATAATGATGTGGACTTGAAAGACCTTGCGATATTCGGTTCCTCGTGGGGGCGTTCCGACTGCAATGACCTCAATAATTGGTGTGGAAATACAGACATCAACCATAACGGCAAAGTGGACTTGCCGGATTTAGGGAAATTAACAGAGCATTGGCTCGAAAACAAATAGGGACAGTCGCCTGTTTTGCAGTTTAAAATCTGCGTGAATCCGTGTTTTTTTCATGATGGCCTGCTACTATTCCCATTGCTTTTGACGACAATCGTGAGGATAATATCTGTCACGGCTTAGCCGAGCGTAGCCGGACTGACAAAAGCAGGAGTTACGCACCTTTGACCCGGAAAGCAACCGTAAATACGGTGATGGTGGTTTTGTAATGCGTTTTATAAAGACGGTATCATTGCTCGATTAGGATAAAAACATGAAATGGAAGAGACTCGCACTTGCTAGTGTCAAAGAGTCATGGGGCAAGTCCTTTCCAGTAATAAAGAAATACTGGTTATTAATAAGCATAACGATAGTTGGTGCTGGAGTGTGTGTTTGCGTTCTTCTTTGTGCCAGTGACACAAAGGCCTCAACGATTGGATCGGTTATTGGAGGCTTTGGTAGTGTTTTGGCTTTTGTATGGTTCTTTGCTGCTTTGAAATCACAGTCAGAGCAGCTTGAGAATCAGAAGGATCAATTTTTGGCTGAATTTCAGACGCTAAGAGAAGGGGCCCGCCGCGATGCCCTGATGTTTGTTCGAGATGTTCTAAAAGATGCGGAAGGAAAAGCTCTTAAACAAAATCCAAAACTGAACGCTATAACTGACATTTTTACCAACTATATAGATTTCTCTTCTTTAGGTGTAATTTTAAAGTCTAGTGATCCGCATGAAGTTCTTGAGCAATTTAAAGTATGGATGACTATCGAAGGGCCAGCAATGATAATGATGAGAGGTATTAAGAGTGCATCCGAAATATACTTTCGGGCCATCGGTCTTAAAGATATCGATTACTCGGAAGAACCAGAAGATTTCGTTTTCATATATTCTCCACGTATTGAGATGTTACCTTATTTCGATACATATGTAGGAAGTCTTCGCTTGTTAACCGAATTTATGTTGAGACTTCAGCCTGGAAGAAAGGCCGCATTATTAGCTTTTAATGTTGCATTAGCGAAAACTTCTGTAATACCAATGAAGGAAGACAAGATTAGGGAAGAAATTAAAAGCAGGAGAGCATCAGGGTTATCTATACCAAAGATAGCAGAAGACTTCTAAGAAGTCGCTACACGAAACGGCTGACTATCTCCCTGCTCTTTATCTTAACAGAATCTGAGCGTGTAAAGGCCGAAAAGCGCATTTTTGGCCTAATAACGAACAAAAGACTGATATTAAGGCTGTTAGACAAATAATCTCCGATGATAACGCCACGGAAAGCTTTTTATGATAGTTCGCTGTTATAACTGTCGCCATAAATTCGATGTTTCAGCGGAATCATCTTCCGCAACATGTCCTAAGTGCAACAGCATAATCGGGCGAGCAAGAGGGCTATTGCCGATTAAAGAAATTCAGGAACAGTTGATAGCGAGATTGGATGGGTTTGAACATGCTGGAATAACACACGCTCAATGGTGTCATGCAAATGATAAGCTTGTTTGCCCAGCCTGCAGAAAATTGGGAGAGAGAATTTTTACAATCAGTGAGGCGAGGAATATCACAAAAGTATTTTCATGCACATCTGATCCATGGGACCAGAGCTGCCGATGTTGTTGGGTTGCCACACTTGATCCGAATGAACCCAAACCTGACCCAAATAGAAAGGGGCTTTTATCCGTTGTTTCACACGTCGAGACCGACAAAAAAACAGATGAAACGACTGTTCATATAGTTTTTGATGTCGTGCGCAATAAATGCGATGCCTGCGAACGAGAGGTTGCGCCATTGATCAAAATCGTCTCGGGCCAATTTCTGTGCGAAAAATGCCTGAAAGAATTGCAGGGAAAATCCGGGGGCACTATACTGCGCAAAAAGGAATCCCGATAAATCTAGACTTTCTATTGACCTGCTGCGATTTTAAAGCAGCGTAATTTTAACGTGCAATTATTTTTTCGGCAGGGTGATTAAGCAATTGCCGATTGCTGATTGTCGATTGCCGATTTATTGGGTCCCCGGCAGAAAACCAATGGAGCTAACCCCGAGGATCTTCGCTGCACTACGAGAGGACAAGAAAAAAGCCAGAGTCTCATTTAAGAGTCTGGCTTCGGAGGAGGGTGATGAAAAGCTTATTAAGATTACTGTCTTATCTGCAATTCCATCGTTGCCCTTTAGTCGCCAATATAAAATATCAGGGCATGGAACGTCTATTGGGAATTTGCTTAATGCCAATTGGGCGATTGCTTAGGAGCTTCCCTGTTGTAAAGCCAAGTGAGTGTGGGTCCCCGCCAACGGCATGCGGGGATCTTCGCTTCGCTACGAGGGGCAATAATAAATTGCAGATTGCAGCCCGCCTTCGTTACCACTACGGCGGGTAAAATTTTAGATTTCAGATTTAGGGATGCGGATTTTTAAATGGGTCTCCTGTTGTACGACCAAAGTAGCGACTTCTCGGGGACAGGCGGGGGGATGTGGATTAAATAATTGACGATTGCCGATTGTCGATTGCCGATTTTGGGATGCGGAGTGGAGTTATCTTGTTTCGGCGTGGGCGGGTTGTGGGGCGACAGGCAGATATACCGTGAAGGTGCTGCCTTTTTCGAGCTCGCTTTCGACGTCGATTCTGCCGTCGTGCCTGATGACGATTTCCTTTACGATTGCCAGGCCCAGACCAGTGCCCTGGATTTGTTTGCCGGGGCGGTGGACGCGATAGAATCGGCCAAAAATTTTATTCAGGTCATCTTTCGGTATTCCCATACCGGTATCGGAAACTTTGATGACCAGCTCATTATTGACGAGCTGGGCGGATACCGAGACAATGCCGTTTTCGGGAGTGAATTTGATAGCGTTATTAATCAGGTTGGTAATCATCGAGTAGATTTTGTTTTCGTCGCCGAGTATTTCCGGCAGATACTCCGCAATATCAGTTTGCAGCCGGATTTTCTTTTTGCCTGCGATGCATTCGAGCGATTCAGCGGCGTGTTTTGCGACCGAGGCGATGTTGATGGGTTTACGGATGATTTCGATTGTGCCTGCCTCTATCTTGGAAATGTCGAGGATTCCATTGATGAGGTCGGTGAGCCGGTCGGATTCCTCATTGATGATCTGCAGGAATTCCTGCCTTGTTGGTTGTGTCATATTGGGGTCATCGTGCATTGTTTCGGCGTATGCCTTTATCGACGTCAGCGGGGTTCGCAACTCGTGGGAAACGGATGAAATAAAGTCCGACTTCATACGGTCGATTTCGCGCTGCTGCGAGACGTCGCGGAGCACCATTACGATGCCGGTCATTGTCCCGTCGTTTCTTCGGATGGGCGAGGCCGTCGCGGCTATGGGACATTCGCGTCCTGTTCTGGCAATCAGGGCGTCATTGCCTGTGCCGCTTTCGATTACTCGTGATTCAAGCACCCGGTCTATGGGGCTGTCAACGGGCTTTTTGGTTTGTTCATTGATAATCCTGATTATCTCATCGACCGGCTTATGGTTTACTTCTTCGAATCGCCAGCCGGTAAGCTGTTCGGCGGCTTTGTTAAGAAGCGTTATCCTGTTCTCGGCATCAACCGCGATTACGGCGTCGCCCATACTCGAAAGGGTTACCGCCAGCAGCTCTTTTTCCTCCGCGAGCTGTTCGGTGCGTTCTTTTACCAAATCGACAAGCTTCTCGTGGTATTGTTTAAGCTCGTCCTCGTCCTTTTTATGCCTTATGGCGTTTTTTACGATTTCAGGAAGGACCTTCAGATAATTCCTGGCCTGGTCTTTTATGAGATAGTCGGAAGCTCCCGCCTTCATCGCTTTAACCGCCAGTTCCTCGCTGCCGGTTCCGGTGGCAAAGACAGTAGGGGTATCGACGATGGAATCGAGGAGGTCGAAAGCGGTCCCGTCGCCGAGGAGATAGTCCACGAAAATCAGGTCGAATTTTTCCCCGCCGAGGACTTTTCCTGCCTGGGCGACCGAGCCGGCGATTATGTAATCGTAAGGGAGGTTTTCCTCCTTGACCATTCGTTTGAACGCCATCTGGTCAAGCCGGTCGTCCTCAACCAGTAGTATTCTGTATCTGTTCTCTTCCATAGGTTTATGCGTCCGGGAAGGGCAGTTCGCTTAGAGTCCAGTATGCGTCGAGCGTATCCATCGCTTTGATGAATTCTTCGTAGGTGGCTGGTTTTACAATGTAGCCGGCTGCGCACGACTCAAAACATTTTATCTTGTCGTCTTCGTCGTCGGAAACAGTAAGGATAATTATGGGTATTTGCTTCAATTTCGCGTTTGCTTTGACGGCGGCAAGAAAATCAACACCGTTCATTTTGGGCATATTCAGGTCAAGCAAAATGACGCAGGGGCCCTTATCGGCATTGTTCCTGAGATAATTCAGGGCATTTTCGCCATCGAGATGATGCACAAGCTCATTATGAACATTGAGCTCGTCCAATGCCCGCTTTACCGTCATCATCTCGGCATTATCATCATCGACAAGCAGTATCGGTCGTGAGCTTCGCATCGGTGTTCTCCTGTTCGGTGTTTGGCAGTTCACTTAGAGTCCAGTACAGGTTAACGATTTTCATTGCCTCCACGAATTTGATATAGTCCACCGGTTTGACGATAAAGCCGGCGATGCTGAGCTGGAAGGTTGCGAACCTGTCCTGATCATCTTTCGAGGTGGTCAGCACTATCGCGGGAATTCTTCTGAGCTTGTCATCGGCTTTAGCGATCTTGAGGAATTCTATGCCGTTCATCTTGGGCATATTGAGGTCGAGCAGGATGACGCAGGGTTTGGTTTTTGTTTCGTCTCTAAGGTAAACAAGGGCCTCTTCGCCGTTGGCAACCCGCACCAGCGGATTTGTGACTTTGAGGTCCCTCAATGCCCTTTTGACGGTCATTGCGTCAACGGTGTCATCTTCAAGCAGTAAGATAGGTTTATAATCTCGCATTATCTGTCTCCTTTTCTTTTTCTACAAGCCCGTTCCAGGCCCAGTATTGAATAATAATGTCCATGGACCGCAGGAAAGCGTCGTAATCAACCGCTTTTATTACATATCCTGCTACGCCGAAGTTGAATGTGTCGAGCTTGTCCTGCTCATATTTCGAAACCGTCAGCGCAACAACCGGTATATGCTGAAGCTCGGCGTCGGCCTTCATAATCTGGAGCAGCTCGATTCCGTTTAACCTGGGCATATTGAGGTCCAGCAGTATGAACGCAGGCCTGTCGTTGTTCGGGTCCCTGAGATATTCGAGGGCTTCTTCACCGTCCATTTTGTGAATGACAGGATTTTTGACCCTGATGTCTTGCAGGGCTTGTTTTGAGGTGGCTGCGTCCACCACGTCGTCTTCAACAAGCAATATTGGTTTTAGCAAAGACATTTTTCGTCTCCCTGATTAATAGTTTTAGGCAGAGTAAAGAAAAACGTACTGCCTTCGTCTATTTTGGATGTTAACCATACTTTGCCGCCATATAGCTCTACTATTTTTCTTACTATGGTCAGCCCGATACCGGTGCTTTCCTTTTTATCGCGTGGCACGAGCGTTTGAAATATCTCGAATATTCTTTCGAAGTATTTTTCGTTGATTCCGCACCCGTTGTCCGCGACGCTGAATTTCCAGAAGTTGTTTTCTTCGGTGCAGCCGATTTTTATCAGCCCTTTTGGCTTATCAATGTATTTAACGGCGTTGCTCAAAAGGTTCTGTAATATCTGTTTGAGCCGCAGCCGTTCGGCGAGCACAGTGGGCATATTTGGTTCAATAACGACTTCGATATTGTCCGGGATTACGATTTCCCCGATTATTTCCGTGAGCAGGGCGTTTACGTCCACGTTGTGTCGTTCTTCACACACGTATCCGATTTCGGCATATCGTAAAATGCCGTCGATGAAATCGCTCATCCGTCTGGCCCTGACAATAAGCAATCGCAGCTGTTCGGCGCCTTCCTTGTCAAATTTCCCGGAGTAGCTTCTAATCAGGCGGTCGGCGATAGCCCCAATGCCCCTCAGCGGTGATTTGAGGTCGTGTGCTATAACGTGAGCGAAATTGCGGTGCTCGTGGTTTGAGGCCTCTAAATCCCTGACGGTTTTGCTGAGGTCCTGATTTAGTTTTGCAAGGGTCTCCTCAGATTTTTTGTGGTAGGTAATATCCCTGAATATATAGACAAAATAAGCGGTATCTCCGTCATCATCCATTACCGGGTCAGCAGAAGCGACAACCCATACGTCTTTCTGAGGCAGGTATAATTCTGCTTCCTCGTGTTTGTTGGTTTGCCTGGCAATTTTTAAAGGACAATTGTCCGGGGGGAGTTCTGTTTCATAAAGCAATCCGTGGGTGGTTTGTCCAAGCAGCGTGCCGAGCGGTTTGCCGAAAAATAGCGATGCGGAATGGTTGGCCTGCACGATTCGGAATTCTTTATCCACGAGCATAATCGGGTCTTGTGTCGCGTTGAATGTCTCCTCCCATTCCCGCAGCGCATTGATGAGCGCCTGCTCTACGCGTTCGTGCTCGCTTTCGAGCCGTTCCATGCCGCCAATGCGGGCTCGCAGAGACGTTATGCAGCTTAACAACTGCTCTCTTGTTTGCTGTTCCTGATGCTGATAGTTGTCGGGAGCAGTGTTTTGGGCTGCAATCGTCTGCGTATTTTTGATTATTTTTGTTTCCATTTTTTATCCGGCAATTTCAAGTTGTTCGACTTTTTTGCTCAAAAGGGAGCATTAAGGTTACGATGTATTCCGGCAGTTATAAGTTCGGATTTTGGCAGCTCGCTTGTGCTCCAGTACATCATTATATTGCCGAGTATTTCCACGAATTTTGAGTAATCCACCGGCTTAACCATATATCCCACGGCGCCGAGTTCAAAGCTTTCGAGAACGTCCCGTTTTTCCTTTGATGTTGTCAGCACAATAATTGGTATGGTTTTAAGCTCGTGATGCGATTTAATTACCTTCAAAAACTCAATACCGCTCATCTTGGGCATATTGAGGTCGAGCAGGATAACAAAGGGTTTTTCATTGTCGGGGTTAGTCAGATATTTCATTGCCTCTTCGCCGTTGACAGAACGTATAACGGAATGCTCGACATGCAGGTCTCGCATCGCCCGTTTGACTGTCATAGCATCAACGTTATCGTCTTCAACAAGCAGTACTGGTTTTAGTGGCTGCATATGATATATCCTCAATAGCTCTGGGGAATGTGAAATAGAATGTGCTGCCGGAACCGGGCTGTGATTCCACCCATATTTTGCCTCCATAGAGTTCGACTATTTTTTTTGCAATTGCCAGGCCTGTCCCGGCGGTTTCCGGCTCATCATTTTTGGGCAGCGTCTGGAATATCCTGAAGATTTTTTCGAAATACTTCTGCTCAATGCCAGGTCCGTTGTCACTGACATAGAACTTCCAAAAATCTCCCTGTTCGACGCAGCCGACCTTTACAAGGCCATTCGTTTTATCCATGAAGGTTACCGCGTTTGTAATAAGATTCTGGAAGACAAGTTCAATATGGTCGTGTTCGCAGGCGATAGTGGGCATACTGTCCACGGCTATTTCGACGTGGTCGGATGGTGGTATCGTGCCTGTAATGTCGGACAACACGGCATTGAGATTGACCAGTTTTTCTCTGTGCCTGGTTCTGACGATTTTCGAGAATTGAAGCATTCCATCGATTAATTTGTCGATTCGAATGACCCTGGTTTTAAGCAGGCGTACCTGTTCGCGGCCCTGGTTGTCGAGCTTGTCGCCATAGTCGGTGATAATCCAGTCCGCCAGGGTGCCGATTCCGCGAACCGGTGTTTTCAGGTCATGGGCGGCAATGTGGACAAAATCATGAAGCTGCTTGTTCGACTGGCTGAGCTCGTCAATTGTCGACTGAAGGTCCTGGTTGAGTTTATCGAGCGCCTGCTCTACCTTTCTGCGCTCGGTTATGTCAATGAAGCTTTCCAGCAGATGCTTCCGTCCGCCGAGCGTTACGGTTACGACCGTCTTGATAATCAGGCGTTTTTCGCCTTTGGCGGTCAGCAGCACACGCTCCGCGTTGTCCACGGTTTGGCCCAGGTCGGTGATGGGACATTGGCCTTTCTCGGCCGGGCAAATATATTTATGGCAGTTTGAGCCGACCAGTTGATTTTTTTGAACGCCCACGAGTCTTGCGGCGACTGGATTGGCGTCTACAATCGTGTGTGTCTCAGGGTCTATGATAAAAATCCCCGTCTGTATGTTGTCTATGATGGTTTTGAGCTGGCTTTCTCTTTCCCGCAGTGCCTCTTCTGCCTTTCTGCGTTCTGTGATGTCCTCGGCGGTGCTCTCATAATAAAGGATATTACCGTTGCTGTCTCTTACGGCGGATGCGCTTTCGGAGACGAACAGTTTGGTGCCGTCGCGTCTTATCCAGACGGACTCAAGCCCAACAACTCTGCCCTCTTTTTCGATGCGTTCTTTAAACACCGAGCGGGGCGTGGATGAGTCGATACCTTCTTTTTCGAGGCTGAGTTGTGCCAGCTCTTCGAAGGACTGGTACCCCATCATTTTCACCAGCGCCGGGTTTGCCAGCAGTATTCGTCCGTCGGGTGTCGTTCTGTACAGGCCGACGACGGTATTCTCAAAGACGGTTCTAAATCGCTCCTCACTCTTTCGCAGAGTTTCTTGTGTTTGCTTGAACTCTTGAAAAAATCCGCCTGTTCTGTAGAGCATTGCATCGTCAGGTATTTCCGGATGGCTGTGCAAATATGCCTGAAGGTGCTGTGTTATCTTGGAGGGATGTGCCATAATGAACCGGCAGGCGCTATCACCCCTGGCTTTACACATTATCTCAGAGGCAACCAGCGGAATTCCAAAGCTCTCCTCACACCATCCGGATGAATATCCGGCATTCATAGTACAGACACAGGAACTGCTCTTTTTGCCGCTCTTTTCCCACGCATCGGCTTCAAACGAAAATGGGTGATCATATAGAAGATAGTAGTTCTCGTCCGGTGTCGGTTTTGATTCAGCGGATATGTCAACAAAAGCCCATCCTGTATAAGCAAAATGAATTGGCCCTGTGGAAAGCTTCTCTATGGGGTCCCGCAGACCCATTCGTTGATGGAAGTTCCTGGCGTCCATCTTTCCGATGGTGTGTGCAACGTCAAAAAGAAGGGTCCTCGCCATTTCTGATGCATTTTCCTCTCCCCAGTCCTTGAACATACCCTTTATGGTGTCGAAGAAATCCACCGACATCGAGGCCGCTCTGATAAGAATATACCTCTGGCCGAATACCTCTATCGTACCCGTCGAGGCGTCTTCCTTCTTTTGACTGAAGTAAGTGCTCACATACTCTTGAGCTTTCCGGAAAATCGGCTCAAACTGTTCTGGAACGGCTACGGTATCCAACATATTGCCTTTCCTCCATTTTGTGCCGAAGTTCGCATGATTATCAGATAATGTGCCTTCATTGCATTTACGCTGTCATCTTCAACTAACAATGTTGGTTTATAGTTTTTCATTTTCAGCCCTCATTGTTCTGGCCTTCGCTGCCATCAGAGTTCTCCTCTGCGCTGACTTCAACGGTTTCTTCTTCCGGCGGCTGCTCAGGAGCGCCCGCTTTGGGGAAGGTGAACAGGAACGTTGTTCCCTTGCCGACCTCGGATTCGAGCCAGATTTGGCCTCCGTAAAGCTCTACTATTTTCTTAACAACCGTAAGCCCGATACCAGTGCTTTCGAATTCATCACGCGGCGCAAGGGTCTGGAATATCTTGAAGATGCGTTCCCAGTGTTTCTTCTCGATACCGGGGCCGTTGTCTGCGATGCCGAATCTCCAGTATTCGCCGTCTTCCGAGCAAAGCACTTTTATATGCCCTTCGGGCTTGTCCATATATTTCACGGCATTGCTGAGCAGGTTCTGGAAGACCTGGGTAATGCGTGTTTCTTCGCATTTGACCGTCGGCAGGTCCGATTCGACAGTTATCTTTATATTCGCCGGTGGGGCGAGCATATCTATGATTTCGGGCAGAAGCTTGTTAAGCTCGACTTCGGTAAGTTTTTCACGGACACGGCCCACCCTGGAATATTGCAGAATGCCGTCGATAAGGTTGTGCATCCTGTCAACTCGTTGCCTGAGCAGCTTCAATTGCTCCTGGCCGTCCTGGTCGATTTTGTCTGCATAGTCGGTGGATATCCAGTCCGCAAGCGTCTTTATCGCTCGAAGAGGCGCTTTAAGGTCGTGGCTGGCGATATAGGCAAAATCTTTTAACTCCTGGTTGACGCCCTCAAGTTCCTTGACCAGTTCCACCTGTTTATGTTCCGCTTTTTCTCGCTCTGTTATTTCAGAGGTGAGCTGTTTATTGGAGGTGGTCAGTTCGGAAGTGCGTTCCTGAACTCGCAACTCCAGGTCTCCTTTGGCTTTGACCAGTTCAGAGTCGCGTTCCTGTATTTGCTCAAGCATTTCATTGAATGAATCGATGAGCAGGCCAACCTCATCATTGCTGTCTTTAATCGCTCTGGCAGAATAATCTTTCTTTTCTGATACGCCTCGTGCGAGTTTGGCCAGGTTGAGAATCGGTCCTGAAATGAGACGCTGCAGTCGTGCTGAGACAATCCATGCGGCTATGATAGCCAGAAACAGAACGGCACCAGTGTTTTGTGCGTTGCGTCTTAATGCCGCGTACATCGGGCTTAGATCCGAACGCAGGCATACCGTACCTATTGTCTCGTTGTCGAGCACTATTGGCTCAAAGACGGTCAACAGATTGTTTGCGAAACTATAACCCGGCTGTTGGACCTGGATTGTCAAATATTCTTTGTCTACGTTGGTCCTTGCGTAACTGACGAACACGTTTCCGTTTTTCTTGTAAACACAGCCGAAGACGATTGAGGAATCGGCCTTGAGGGCTTTTAAGGTTTTTGCCGTATCTTCTGTGTCCTCAAATGTTAACGCGGCTTTGCAGTTGTCTGCGGTGATTTGTGCTTCGGTAAAAAGCTTTTCAACGAGGTTGCTCCGCAGGCCTCGCCATTCCCAGAACACAAATGCTCCGCCCACCACCGTCAATGCCAAAACGCAGGTTAGCATAACGATGGCAATCAACTTTTGCTTAATGGCCAAATTACGGATAAGCAACACGGTTATTTGGCCTCCTTCTGTGTCGTTTCGGAGGAGCCCGTTACCTCAGAACCATCTTTGATTACTTTTTTTGCAAGACGGAGAAGCTGAGACCTGATTTTAAGTCCGGCCTTTTCGGATGCGGTCAGATTTATGTCGAAGCGAACCTTATTGTCTTCTATAACGAAGTTTACGATACCGCCATCATCGAGAAATCCCTGCGTGTCGGATACTGTCAGGACGCCATTATTCTTTAAAAGGTCAATTATCTCCCCGGTGTTTTTTCTCTCCGATTGGCAGATAAACAGCAAATGGCACTTTTTGAGAACGTTCATTTGTCCATTGGCGATTGTTTCAACGATTGTCTTGATTTCTGCCGTCTTTGACGGGTCGGCAAGAAGAAATCCCCGTTTTTTAAGCTCTTCGATTTTCTTTTCGCGGGCAGCTCCGTCAGTTATGCTTTTCAGTTCGTTGAACTCATCTGCTGGCTTTATAACGATTTTGTTGTCATTGTCTCTGTATATGATATGGCTTTTGGTCAGGGCTTTAAGTTTTTCAGTCAATTCCGCCTTGTCTTTTTCTGCGGCGTCTTTGAGCTGCTGTAAGCTGTCAATACGTTTTAAAACAACGTCCCGTTCTTCGAGTTTTTTGTCTTTTAGGATATCGGTAGCGGTGCCAAACGGGTTCTGGCCGATGATACCGATGATTATCTGGTTGCTGTTAGCCGCCATTTTTTCTGCAGGCCAGTCGATGAATTTCAGGAAGTTGTACATAAAGGCGGCTTTGACCTCGTATTCCTTATACTGGGCTGACTGTGATTCCGGGTACGCATCGGCCGCCCAAAGGCAGGCGAATAGCACGAGGATAGGTCCCATTAGTCGGCTAATGCGACCGGTCCACCCGTGTATCAGCCACGGTTGGGTGTTGACCGCGTTATGTCTCTCTTTAGTCATCGGAGCATATCTCCTGTTCGGTCGTTCCCAATTTCAGTTTAGAATTTATATGTAAGTGTAACTCCGACAGCCGGCGCATAGTCACGATAATCGCCGCCGCTCGATAGGCCGTTGCTTGTTATGTAGTTACGCTTGTTGAAATCTCTGTTGAAAATGCCAAGCAGATTGTAGCCAGTCACGCCAATGGTAAGGTTTTTGCTCGCCTGATATTGCAGACCCATGTCCAGGTAGTAGTTGCCGCGATACGCCTTTTCCCACCCGGGTTCGATAGATGGGTGAAGCGGGAAGGCACTCCCATCGGGGTATGTAAGAGTCGAGTTCGCACCAACAGTGCTTTCGTAGGGGTCATTCCGGTCAGCATCCTTCATCCCCGGGAATCCCCAGTAGACACGCAGTGACGCGTTGAAGCTCCACTTGTCATCGAGCTTTTGCTGTAACACTAATTTGCTTATGTTATTGGACCAGTTGGCCAGGTCGTCGCCACGGCCGTATGGCTTCGCAGTGAGATACGTGTTTTGGCCCTTATTAAGGCTAAAACTATAAAGTTTCGTATAGCTATGGGAGATACTCAAACGGGTCTTCTCGGTGTGATAAGTGGCCTCAAACTCCAGACCATAATCCCTTTGTGTGCCAACAGGGGCCATTGTTTTAGTAGTGTAGTTCCATGATATCACTTTCAGGTCATAGTCGACGAATATTGATGCGGCTAAGTCGAGGTTCTTGCTTTGCTGCCTTTCATAACGGAACTCTATACTGTCGAGTTTTTCCGGCGTGCTCTTACCGCCGCCGTTGGAATCGGCATTCACCTTCATCTCTTCCTCGGTATTTGCACGCACCGACCGCGACCATATCGTCTTGTATGTGTCTTTTTCGTTCGGGGTAAATACTATCGCCGCACGAGGAGAGAACATGTAGTCGGTAAATGTGTGCTTGTCGATTCGGCCGCCAAGAAACGTTGTCCATTGGTCGTTGATGGTCCACTGATCTTCTCCCAACAGTGAATACATATTGGTGCCCCATCGCGGCATTGGGACACCCGCGTCTGAAAATCGCTGGCTGATGGGGGCTCCGGTAGGCCAGTTGCCGAGGATGGGCAGACCAAGCTCCCGGTGTACAAGCTCAGTGCCGAAGGCAACCTTGTGCTGGTCATTGGCCTGCCATCGCGATAGTATCTTGCCGTAATACTCGTCTTCACGATAGGCATCACTTACCGCGTTTTGTCTGTATTCCACAAAATCAGTCATTAGATAGCTGAATGCGTAATCGATGTCGAGGTTATTCGTCACCTCCTGTTTATACCCAACGTAGCCGGTCGTCTGGTCGTAATTGTAGAAGTTGACGCTCACATCTTTAGGCGTGTGCACGCCGGTGGCCCAATCGTAGCTATCAAATACCGATTCGGCTTGTCCCCAGCTGGCGCGTTCCCAAAGCGCGGGGGCATAGTTGTACTGTTTGCCGCCTTGAGTGTAACGTGCCCAGATATCCCAGTTATCTCTCTTTGCCTCGCCGTATAGTTTGACCTCAGGCAGGTCTCTGGCGTCTGCTCCTTCACGATTCATTGGGTCCCCCGTCATCGGCTCCCCTGCCTTGGTGCCGTCGGCCGGCAGATGAACGTCGCCAAGTGGGTTTGGACCCCAGCCAGCCGGCCACGGCTTTGAGTTCCAATACGGTACGTCCGTTTCCCTACTGAAATCATGCGCGAAAATCTGAGGTGCGTCATACTTGCTTGCGCCGGAGTATTTGCTAATGCCTGTGTAAACGAACACGCCGCCGTCGTTGTCGTCGAACTTCTGGCCGTGCTTCATTTCGCCTGAATAGAACTCTTCGACTGCGCCGAGTCGGCTGGTCATCTCTGTGCCCTGGAATGTATCGGGGCTGAAGGTTACAATATTAATCACCATCGATACCGCGCCAGGTCCATACAACGCTGAGCCGGGACCTCGAACGACGTCAACGTGATGAATATCGGATAGCAGCACCAGGTCACGCTCGGTTACCGCCCCGAAGTGGGTATGTTCATTTATATTGCGTCCATTGACTAACAGTAGATATTTATCGTCCCGGTCGCCAATGATACCTCGCAGCCCAATAGCGTCGGCTTCCCAGTGGTGCCGTAGTATTTGCAGGTTGGGCACGTAAATATCTAAAAGCTCTTCCAAGCTGCGGGCGCCGGATGCCTGTATCTGCTCCGCAGTGATTGTCGTCACGGCTGCCGGAACAAGACGCGGCTTGGTATCCGTCAGTGTGGCGGTTGACGTGACCTCGACGTTCATCAGGTCTTCGATGGATAGCTCGGTCAAATCAGTTTTTTGTTTTGTTCCCTTTTGTTCCGCTGCGAATGTTTGCACGCTCACAGTTATGGCCATCATCATCATGGTGGATAGCAACAGGCGCCATTTTGTTGCCGGCTGGTTTTCACGTGTTTTCATGACGGTGTTCTCCAAACGAAAAGTTTCCCCCGTATACGGGTCTGGTTGACATAAATCTGTTCGTATCGTCAGTACGGCTGACGAATAAAACGATTTTCAACTTTTTTTTACCTTTGCGCATTTTTCAAGCTTTTCCCTGATGGTTTTGCCCAACTGTATTGGGTTAAATGGTTTTGTGATGTAGTCATCGGCGCCAATTTCAATCGCCTGTGTGACGTCGCTAATCATACCCTTGGCGGTAAGCATAAAGACCGGGATATGTTCGGTGCTGCTGTCGGCCTTCAGTTCCGCGAGAATCTGTAGCCCGTTCATTACGGGCATAAGCCAGTCAAGCAGTATTACATCCGGGTTTTTCTCATGCGCAAGCTTCAGGCCCGTAGCGCCATCTTCGGCCAGATACACCTCAAAACCATCCAGCTTGAGGTTGTATTCCAGCACCCTCCTGATATGCGCCTCATCTTCGACAACCAGTATTGTAAATTGCTCACTCATAGTTTAAGACCATAACATTTAGCGATAAGTAGTAGCCAAAAACGACTTTATACCCAATTGTTTACAATATTTTTTCGCAAGTGCACAGTTTTCTAAAAGTTACGATGTTGTAACATCGGCATCTTTCAGGCCCGATTTAATCAAAACACGGTTTTTGTGTGCGGTTTAACCCAGGACGCTTCCGGCTCAACCGTTAGGCGGTATATGTAGCGCATAAGTCCTTGTAAATAAGATAGTTATATGCTATGAATGGCAGGGGGCGATATGTGGTTTAGATGGTGTTTTAACTAAGCGCAATTAGAATTTTGATGGTCCGATATTATTGGGGCGTCCAAACGCGGTTCTCTGGGGATAGTCGGTCGGTGGTATAAATAAAAAAGCTGTCCTTAGGCGACAAGCTATGCTATTGCCGCCAATGGTATAATTAGTTGCAGCAGTTTCTCGACGGTGTATGATTTGGCAAGGTCTATGGGCAGCACGCATCCGTGGTCGTGGTCCGAGGCGATAATTATCAGATTATTTCCCGCCTTGCTGCATCCGGTTTCCTGTCTCTGGTGGCCGAGGATAAAAGTGTCCGCGTCAAGCGACTTTGACATAACATCCAGCAAACGCTGGCTGTGACTTCTGCCCCACGTCAGCAAATACGCCGAACCAGGCCTGATTATGTCGTTGATTCTGAGCTGCCTTTCAAAAATGCGTTTGTCAAACTTCTCGGCATAATGGTCCCCCGGAAGTGAATGACAGACAAGTATTCCGTTGTCGCATTTGACCGCAAGCGGCTGGGAAAATAAAAATTGCTTTATCGCCAGTTTTACCCGCTCGCTGGCGTGACGGAATTCCCTGTCTAACGCGGAACGCATCGCCACGTTCATTTCTTTGCCGTTTTTCATAACGTCGGTGTTGCTGATGAACGCCGTATCGTGGTTGCCCATTATTATGTGCACACGGTCCGGGAATTTCACCTTGTAAGCGACTGCGTCGAACAGCAGCTTGTATGACAGGCATCCTCCCTCTTCGTCTTCCGGGCCGCCGTGTATGATTTCCTGAAGGATTACATGGGTGTTTTTATTCTGTGCCAGGTTGGCTAACGCAACTATCCGTTCAAAATTCCTCCGATGTCCGTGAAGGTCGCCCGTGATTATTACAGACCCGTGAGAAGGCAGACGAATAAGATTGCCCTGTCTGAATTTGTCCGCATTGTTGGCTTCCATGCCTTTATTCAACAGTTCGACGATTTTTTCGGGCATCTTTCAGGTCCGTATCGTTTAAATAGCATATTCTTGCCTAAACCTAAGGGAAGGATAGCTTTACGGCTTTGTTCTGTCAAGAGTTATTGGGAGTTTGTCTTTGACTTGTTGCTGAGTATGCTGTGTATCATCAAATCCAGACGGGATATCACAGCCATCATATCTGCGGGCCGTTTTATTGGGTCTTCCTCGATGCAATCCATCACTAATTTGGATATGCCTGCTGGTATCTGGGGTCTGATTTCATTAGGTGGGCGCACTGCTTCCTGCGGCACGGGCAGTCCGAATGGGTCTTTTTTGGGTATCATGGTCGGGATTGTCCTGCCGGTCAACGCCCAGTACATTGTTGCGCCGAGGTTGAAAATGTCGGTCTTGGGGCCTAATGGCTTGCGTTGAACCTGTTCGGGCGCGATATAATCGGGTGTTCCCTGAATCCGCCGTTTGGTTGTTCCTATCCGGCAGCTCTGTCCAAGGTCGATGATTCTGATAGCGCCATCTGTTTTGTTCAGCAGGATATTATTCGGCTTTATATCACAGTGAGCCAGCCCGCACTGGTGCATTGCGTTAAGCCCCGTCGCCACCATTCTGAATACGAGCATTACGTCGAGTAAGCTCAGCGCAGGCCCTTCCTCAAGCGATTGTCCGTCAAAATATTCCATCGCAAGCAGCATTTCCTTGGTCTTGAGCATACTGCGTATTTTTTTGAGCTTGTAACACTTGCGAATATACGGGTGGGTGATTTTCTGCGCGATTTTGAATTCGGTTTCGACTTGTTCGAAAATGCGGACGTCTTCCGGCCTTTCGAGAATGACCCGTTTTAACGCGATTTCTTTACCGTCTGAGTCATCGGTGGCAAGGTAGATTGTCGTGCGCGCACCTACTCCGATGCGTTTTTTAATAGTGTATCCGCCTATGTCAAGTATATCTCTTGCCATGTCTTTAAAACCGTTGGAATATGCGTGTCTGCCTTGTCTGCCGACAGGCCGGGTGGCTTAAACCCCCTTTATTATCGGCTCTCGCCGCGACCGCCTAAACCTTGAAAAACCCATAGTATACAGATAATTTACCTTTTTGTCCATAGGGCAGACCTTATTTTTACCCCTTAATTTTTTGCGGATATTACTTCAAAACCGGCCCTTTCGCTTGACAACCCCGCTAAATCTGTGATAATCTGATGTGATATTTGTTTTTCCCCGATAGCTCAACCGGTAGAGCGGGCGGCTGTTAACCGCCAGGTCGTAGGTTCGAATCCTACTCGGGGAGTTTTTGAACAGCTATACGACATTCGTATTGTTGATAGACGCCTCCCTTGTGAAAGGGGGGTGTTTTGTTAATATGAAAAATTACATCCCCTGATAGTATGCAGACCGCAGAGACAACTTTCGGGGCAAGAGGAATCGCATAATGGCTGATATGAAAAAGCATTATCGTGAGATTCAAAAAGTCCTGTGGATTGTTTTGGTTTTGAACTGGGCGGTCGCGGCAGCCAAGATGATTTTTGGATATATAAGCGGCTCGACCAGTATGACCGCAGACGGTTTCCATTCTTTGTCCGATGGCATTTCGAATATAATCGGTCTCATCGGGATTCGCTTCTGTTCGCAGCCGAAGGATGAGGACCATCCTTACGGTCATAAGAAATACGAGACGCTTTTTGCCCTGGGGATAGCCGCGATGCTTCTTATAGTGGCGTTCAATCTCGGCAAAGCGGGCGTCGTCCGGATTATCAAGCCCATAGTTCCCCACGTCGATTATATCAGTTTTGCGGTAATGATTATTACCCTTATAGTCAATATCGCGGTTATGATTTATGAATATCGGCGAGGGAAACAACTGCAGAGCGATATTCTGGTTGTCGATTCGATGCATACGCGGGCGGACATATTTACCTCGTTTTCGGTTATCGTGGCGCTGGTTTTCGTGAAGCTGGGCATGCCGATTGTTGACCCTGTCATTACGCTGGTTATTGCGGGATTTATCGCCCATTCCGCGTTCGTTATCATACGGCAGGAGTCGGCGATATTATGCGATGCCGTCGCGATAACCGATACGAAGAGGATTGAAGCGGTTGTGCTTGGAATAAAGGGCGTAAAAAGCTGCCACAAGATTCGCACCCGCGGCCGGCTCGATGACGTGCATCTCGACCTTCATATCCAGATTGACGCGGATATGACGATGCGAGAATCGCACCTGCTTAATCATACAATTCAAAAAGAGATAATGAGTGTGTTCCCGCAGATTGTCGATGTGCTTGTTCATATGGAACCTGCTTTACGCTAAACAGGTATATGAAAAAGCAACGGGTTGAATAATGGCGTTTCGAGTTTTTTTATTGTTCAAAAAAAGAGCCCCTCGTTGTTTAGAGGGGCTCTTATATTTTATTGACTAATGGCCCTGTGCAGAATTGAATTTCGGTTGCCCGAAAATACTGCATTTGGGCAATAACGGTTAGTACCTGCCGCCGCCGCCGCCACCACCATAGCCACCACCGCCGCCGCCGCTGCGTCTGCCGCCACCGCCGCCGCCATAACCGCCGCCACCGCCGCGTCTGCCACCACCGCCGCCGCCGCCGTATCCGCCACCGCCGCCGCGATGCTCGGTCTTCGGCCTTGCCTCATTGACGTTCAGTGTTCGCCCTTTCAGGTCTTTGCCGTTCATTTCGGTGATAGCCGTCTGTGCCTCGGCTTTTGCCGGCATTTCAACAAATCCGAATCCTCTGGACTCGCCGCTGAACTTGTCCTTTATTACTGTTGCCGTTTGTACCTGACCGAATGCCTCGAACGCCTGTTTCAGTTCGTCTTCGGTTACATCAGGTGCCAGATTGCCCACATAAATGTTCATTTGCTTTCCTTTCTTAATCTCTTTGGCCGATTTTGACAGTGCGAACACCGCCTGAATACGCAAAACACAACCGCTTGATATTCTATGCTTCCACCGGCCTGTAAGCAACAATTATCTTACTTTTTTTTAAAGAATGTATCCCCCGGGGTTTGATTGGTAAGTATTATCTGCGTATTGCAAAATAACCCTTTTGAACGTATAAACTTACCTTACGTATGACAGCGGATATTAAAAAGCGAATCGAGCAGTTACGTGCCGAGATACGCAGGCACGATTACCTCTATTACGTCCTCAACCAGCCCGAAATAACCGACCAGCAATACGACAAGCTATTTGCCGAATTAAAGGCTCTTGAGGAAAAGCATCCTGAGCTTATCACTCCCGATTCGCCTACCCAGCGGGTATCGGAAAGACCGATTGATGGTTTTGCCCAGGTTCGCCACGCCGTCCCGATGCTTAGCATGGATAATACCTACAACGCCGAAGAATTGCGTGCCTTCGATGAGCGGGTAGCTAAAGGGCTTGAAAGCAAAGATTACGATTACGTTGTCGAATTGAAAATCGACGGCCTCGCGGTAAGTTTGCGATACGAAAAAGGAGTGCTTGTGCTCGGCGCCACAAGGGGCGACGGCTCAAAAGGGGATGATGTAACGCACAATATCAGGACGATAAAAGCGATTCCGCTGCGACTGACGGGCGATGCGCCCCAGACCATTGAGGTTCGAGGCGAGGTCTATATGCCCACAAAGTCATTCGTAGGCCTCAATAAGCAACGCGAGAAAGAGGGCGAACTGCTATTCGCCAATCCCCGCAACGCTGCCGCCGGCTCATTAAAGCTCCTCGATTCGAAAATCACCGCGCAAAGGAACCTGTCCTTTTTCGCGTATGCTATCGGCGAGGTTTCAAAGCCGTTGGCAAAAGACCACTACGAAATGTTGCAGGCCTTCAAAAAACTTGGCCTGCCCGTAAACCCGAATATCAAAAAAGCAAAAAATATTGATGAGGTCATCGATATTTGCAATAGCTGGGACGACAAGCGCGATAAGCTTGAGTATCAAATCGATGGTATGGTGGTCAAGGTCAACAATCTCGAACAGCGTGAGATTCTTGGCTTTACGGGTCGTTCGCCGAGATGGTGCATAAGTTATAAATTTGCCGCCGAGCAGGCTGAAACAAAAGTCGAGTCAATCGTCGTCCAGGTGGGCAAGGGAGGCACACTGACGCCCGTGGCGAATCTGACGCCGGTGTTATTGGCGGGCACAACCGTCAAAAGGGCGAGTTTGCATAACTTCGACCAGGTCAGTCGTCTTGATGTCCGCGAGGGCGACACCGTTATTATCGAAAAAGCAGGCGAAATCATCCCGCAGGTCGTCGAAGTCAAAAAAGAACGCAGGCCAAAAGGAGCAAAACCTTTTGAGCCGCCAACCAAATGCCCGAATTGTGGCGGCGAAGTGAAAAAAGACGCGGAAGGCGTCTTCCTGCGATGTATCAACCCGCATTGCCTCGGCCAGTGGAAGGAGCGAATCAGGTATTTCGCCGGCAGAGGGCAAATGGATATCGAAAATCTGGGCGAGGCATTGATTGACCAGTTAGTCGAAGCCGGCCTGGTAAAAAATATCGCCGACATTTACAAACTCACCAAAGATGACCTTCTCGGTCTGGAGCGAATGGCGGATAAAAGCGCACAAAACGTCATCGACTCAATCGAGGAAAGCAAAACCCGTCCTCTTTGGCGGCTCGTCGCGGGCCTTGGTATTCGCCATATCGGTGTGCAGACCGCGCAGGATTTGGCCGGGCACTTCGGCTCGCTCGAAGCGATTATGAAGGCAACCCAGGCCGAACTCGATGCGATTGAACAGGTAGGCGAAAAACTTGCCGAAGGCGTTTATGAGTATTTTAACGACGAGCGGAATATCACAATCATAAAGGAATTGCTGTCGGCGGGCGTTAAGCCCCAACTGCCTGAAAAGAAAAAAACCGAAGGTAAACTCGCTGGTAAAACAATCGTTGTTACGGGCACACTGCAGAATTTCTCCCGCCAGCAAATTGAAGAGGCAATCAGAAACGCTGGCGCAAAGGTATCATCCAGTGTCAGTAAAAATACCGATTTTGTCCTCGCTGGCGAAAACCCCGGCAGCAAACTCGACAAGGCCCGTCAGCTCGGCGTGAAAATTATTACCGAAAAAGAATTTGAAGAAATGTTATGACACGCGCCCGGAATTATATGGAATTAGCGTTGCAACTCGCGTGTCGAGGTCTCGGTTCCGTTGAGCCGAATCCGGCTGTAGGGGCGGTTATTGTCAAAAACGGCAAAATTATCGGCAGGGGGTGGCATAAAAAATTCGGCGGCCCGCACGCCGAAATCAACGCGATTGCGGATTGCAAAAAACATGGGGCCAATCCCAAAGGTGCGACAATGTTCGTTACACTCGAACCCTGCTGTCACTTCGGCAAAACAGGCCCCTGCACCGATGCACTAATCGCCGCAAAATTGAAAAAAGTCGTCGTCGCGACTATCGACCCATCAAAGCACGCGAATGGCAAAGGCATCAGGCGGCTTCGAAAGGCGCGTATCAAAGTTGAGGTTGGTTTGTGTGAAACTGAATCGCGGGTTCTTAATGCGCCATTTCTCAAATTCGTCTCAATAGGCAAAACCTGGGTAACATTGAAATGGGCACAGTCAATCGATGGCAAACTCGCCTGGGCCAAAACCGACGCCAAACACAGGTGGATAAGCTGTGAACAAAGCAGAAAAGACGCCCATAACCTGCGAAAACAGGTCGGCGCAATCCTTGTGGGCATCAATACCGTCCTCAAAGACGACCCGCTTTTAACGCCAAGGCCCGCTAATGGCAAAAAACCATTACGAATCGTCCTCGATAATCACCTTCGCATCCCTCTCAACTGCAAATTACTGAAAACGTCGCCGGATGTCCCCTTGCTCATAGTAACGCTGGTTCCTTCTCTGCGAACTAAAGCCAAAAAGGCAAAGCAAATCATTAGCAGGGGGGCTGAAATACTCGCTTGCCCCGCATCGCGTTCAAATTTGCAATTCCTTCTTACTCAATTGGGCAAACGCGGTGTTCAAAGATTGCTTGTCGAAGGAGGTCCGATTGTCATCGGCTCATTCCTGAAAGCCAAACTTGCCGATGAAATCGTCATATACGTCGCGCCGAAAATACTGGACGACAAAGGCGACGCAGATATCTCGTGGGCGACAAATAATTTACAATTGTCGCGTGTGGATATAAAACGCATCCGCGACGACATACGCATAACAGGCCTGACAAGCAAAGGATTAAAGGCAACCCGTCTCGCGGTTTAAATCATTCCAGAAGTTTTTTACTTCTGAGCAGATGATGGTAATGCTGCGCGAACCGGTGCGCCTCATCGCGGACGTATTGCAATAGCTTCAACGCGGGCGAATTCCGAGGCAGCTTCAATGGTCTTCTTTTTCCCTGCAAATAAAGCTCCTCTTCACGTTTCGCTATCCCCGCCACTCTTAAATTACTTAAAGTTTTCTCTGCGCTCTTAGCGTTCTCCGCGGTGAGAAGTTGTTTCAAAGCGTTTTCCGCTGCGTGCAATTGACCTAATCCCCCGTCAATCAATATCAAATCGGGCCAAAGCTCCTCACCCGCCAGCGCGTATTTGTATCTGCGTCTTACAACCTCCGCAATCATCGCGTAATCATCGCTTCCCCCGACCGTCTTGATTTTGAATCGCCTATACCCTGCCTTGAAGGGCCTCCCGTCGATAAATTTCACCAATGACCCCACCGCCTCTTTGCCCCCGATGTTCGCGATATCGATTCCCTCTATGATTCGCACGGGGTTGGCGCTGTCTAAAATCTTTTGCAGTTTCACCAGCGCCTCAGTCGGCTCCGCCGCAAACACCTCGGGCTGAACGTCCTCATCCGGTTCCCCTCGCTCGTCCAATTTCCCAATCAGCCGAATCCGGTCGCGCAGCATCCCCGCCTTTTCGTAATCCATCTTCGCCGATGCCTCTTCCATCTCATTTTTAAGCTGCCTCAGCGCCGTCGCCCGTTTCGATTGCAGGAATTTAATCAAATCACGAATAATTGTTTTGTATTCCGCCTTACCAATTCTCGCCCCGCATGGCGCGACGCACTGGTTTATGCTGTGCAATATACAGGGCCTGAAAAATCGCCGTTTCTCATCGTCCGCCCGTATATCCAGCGTGCAGCTTCTGAATTTGAATATCTTTTGCAGCTCCACGAATACCGCCCGCAAATCCTTCGCGCTCGCGAAAGGCCCAAAGAGGCGAGTTCCCTTCGCCCTCGGCTTGCGCGTTATATACACCCCCGCAAAATCATCGCCCGTCGTAATCTCTAAGTACGGAAACGTCTTGTCGTCAAGCAGGTCG
>CAIODZ010000021.1 GCA_903857265.1 uncultured Phycisphaerales bacterium | reverse complement strand
GTCACCAAGGTAGATTCATTGATACCTACTGGTGGAAGATGCGCTGATTTCGACCACAAGAAGCAGGGCACATGGATTAGTAATCCCGACCTTGCTATCTTGAAGGCGTATGTTACCAAGGCAGATTCGTTAGTCCCGATTTGCGGGAGTGTAGCAAACCCGTCAGCGGACGTGAATTACTGGTATTTCTGTTTGCCGGTTTCAACACCTGCCACAACTTGTCCGGCTGGACAATATTGTGCACCTGCTGGGACTTGCCCGAATACGCCTTAACAAAGTGGTTTTTTGAAAGTAAATGATTTATGTGTTTAACTTTGAATGTTAAAAACTTTATTGA
Source organism: uncultured Phycisphaerales bacterium (assembly GCA_903857265.1). GTDB lineage: Bacteria > Planctomycetota > Phycisphaerae > Sedimentisphaerales > Anaerobacaceae > Fen-1362. The sequence goes on along the minus strand of CAIODZ010000021.1, from coordinate 148,529 downwards.
ATCCGTAAGGAGGATTAAGATGAAAAAGTTGTTAGTTTTAGCATTAGTTCTGTCGATGGCCACAATGGCCAATGCGACGCTGCATATTTCAGTTAACGGCGTTATGGACGGTACAGCAACCCTGCACCCGTCGGATACCGCAACATTGGCCATCTGGACCGATGCTCCAATAGCTTTCGGTAGTGGTGACCAGCCCGGCGCAGCGTTGGTTGCCAACGTAGCAGAGGCCGATTTTTCGGGCGGCGTACCGAATGCAGCTCTGAACGAACCGGGTTTAGCGGTTTTCCAGAGTGCATCAAATGATATCGGGGTCTATGTTCCGACATATCCGGATCAAGACGGACTCGGTTTCATGATCATCATCACTGGCAATCCCCTCCCGGCGAACAGCATGCTTTTTGACCAGATAATACTGCATTGTGATGCAGGCAATGGCCCGATGGTCGTTACACTTTGGGGTACGCAGGATTATGCGCAGTTCAACGTCCTGGCCCAGGCAACAATTACCCAGGTAACACCAGAGCCATTTACAATGGGTCTGCTCGGTCTTGGTGGTCTGTTCCTTCGTCGTCGCAAATAAGCGATAACGACAGAACAAGTTTTAGTTTTACAAAGAGGCAAGCCGGTTTGGCTTGCCTCTTTTTTTATTAGCCACTGAGGATACATATTTTTGGGCCACAGAGGTCACAGAGGACACAGAGATAAGAAAGAATCCCAAATTGCAAAGATGTCGATGTTGGGTTTTTTATATATTCTCTGTGCTCTCTGTGTGCTCTGTGGCTAAAAAAAATGTTCTGTGGCTTATTTTTTAGTGGACAATGGCGTTTATAATCCGGCATAATTCACCCTGAAAAAGGTGCTTCCATAAATTTTGCCGGTTCGAGGAGAGGCGTCTTTCCCGGTTGGCCGGCTCTGCTGGAAGGTCGAATAAAATTGTTAAGGAGGACAATATGAAAAAATTATTGGTGGTTTTAATGGTCCTGTCAATGGCCGCAATAACCAACGCGGCGGTGAAAATCAATGTGGATATGGGCGCTAATACGGAGCTGGCAGCCGGCGAGATAGCGACAATCAGTATCGTCGCTGCTGATGAACTAAGCCCGTCGAACCTGTATTTATTCGTTACGAATGGCAGTTTTGGAACGGTATCGGGCGGCAGCGTTGTGTGGCCTGATTTCAGCTCCTCCGCTGGCGAGATGTCACTCCATAATGGCGCAGGCGACCCGTATGTCAATGCCGTCCGTCAATATGGCTGGTCGGATGCGACCCAGACGTATTACATCAGCTTAACAGGTAACACAAATCCGCTGATTATGAATGGCACAGTGGTTGATAGCATTACATATCACGCCGGAATCGCCGGCGACTCGACCATTATACTTGGCTACGTCGTTGATGATGACCAGGGCGGCTATCTGATGGCAGTATGGGACACCGTGGTCATTACACAGGTTCCTGAGCCGATGACAATGGCCCTGCTCGGCCTTGGCGGCCTGCTCCTGCGTCGTAGAAAATGAGCAAATAAGAGTAAAATACGGGTTTTAAACGACCATAAGGGAAATCACACAGTTTGGCCGTTTTTTATTGGACTTTAGGGTTTTGATATGGTATAATCCGGATTACGTAAATGGCGGTGCTCTGTTATGCCGATAGTTATAGGTTAATGGATTATCTGCCTGCCCTGCGGGGCTTATGTAAGCGGGGTGGCTTAAAATGAAACGAATTAACTCTATTGCCTTAATTTGGAGGACTTAATTATGAAAAAGATTTTATTAGTTATTGCGATGCTGATTATCGCTGCGCCCGTTCTGGCGACGGTAAGCGTTACAGCGACGGACAAGGGCAGCGGCGTCGTTGAGGTCAGGTACAATTGCTCGGCAGCTGAAAAGGTGCGGGCGTTTGCGCTTGATATAACGGTTGATAACGGCCTGGTTATCAATAATATCCGAGATTTTAACACCGGCGAGAGCAATAAGCCGGGCGGCGGCTATGGTATATTCCCCGGCAGGTTCGCGGACCATATCAATGCCTCCAGTCCCAACTGGGCCGACACAAATTACAATCCGGTTGCTCCTGTGGATGACTCGAATGCCAGAACTGGCCTGGGCACTGCCTCAATCACAGTTGAATTGGGCACATTATACGTCGGTCCCAATTCACCGGGCGTTTCGGGCCTGTTGTTCAAGCTCGACGTCAACACTAACAGCGGCGCACACGATGGCAACCTGGCCATTGTCTTGAACGGCACACGAGGCGGCATTGTTCTTGAGGATGGCAACCTTGCCCCGTCGCCCGTTTTGACGGGAACAAAGGTGATATTACAGTCCTGCGTCACTCCTCTCCCCGAGGTTGGTTCAGCAAGGGCGACCGCGGAAGGTGCGTGGACAGGTCAAGGGTTTACTCTGTGCGGAACTGCAGTTGTTGATTGCGTCAATCTGGATAAAATTATAACCCAGGATAGCGATTGCTGTTCTTTGCCTTACTGTATCCGATACACGTATGGTATCGCACCGACTGTGCCGAACGTTGTTGGTGGGCCACGCGCCGCTGCTGTTTCAGCTCTTACCAATCTGGGCTTTGTTATCGGCACGGATGTTAATGTTCCCGGCGATGGCGTTATGGCTGTGGGCAATGTATATGCCCAGAATCCGGCTGCCGGAACACCAGGTTGCGGCACGACGGTAACTCTTAGCGTAGTCAGCTATCCCATTAAGTACATGACGGTTACGAACAGCTTGTATGTCAACTGGCAGCTCGCCAGCAGACCGCAGTGCTGGGCTTATCCGAGACAGTGCCATGGCGATGCAGATGGTAAGAAACAGGGCACATGGGTTAGCAATCCCGACCTGGTCATTTTGAAAAGCGCTGTCACCAAGGTAGATTCATTGATACCTACTGGTGGAAGATGCGCTGATTTCGACCACAAGAAGCAGGGCACATGGATTAGTAATCCCGACCTTGCTATCTTGAAGGCGTATGTTACCAAGGCAGATTCGTTAGTCCCGCTTTGCGGAGATACATCCACAACAGCAGACCCGAATTACTGGTATTTCTGTTTGCCGGTTTCAACACCTGCTACAACTTGTCCGGCTGGACAATATTGTGCTCCTGCTGGAATTTGCCCGAATACACCGTAATTAACGGGTAAAGGTTTTAAACAATAGAGGCATCCCTAAGGTAAGGGATGCCTCTTTTTTTTACACTTTTCTCTTGACATTCTTCTTACAATCGATTAACCTATTATATTAGCCCGTGAAGAAGGGGTGTTGAGGATGACTGTTGTTTAAACGGAAGTTCTCTAAAGAGTACGAAAAGTTATGTTTGATGAAAAGATAATCCTTTCTTCTCCGGCGGCAATTCCGTCTGTGTTCGTCTGTTACATAACCCCTTGCTGTCAAATAGCTTATGTCGCTTGGGCGGATTCCACACAGCTTCATTCCAAAGCCGGGGCAGTTAACATTAAGAACTTTTACCTCATTACTATGATCGGAGTTTAAATATGAAACGGCTTGCTTTAATATCTGGTTTTGTTTTATTTTCAACGTGCTGCTTTGCCTCGGTTGACCAGAATCTGCCCTTTGTCTGGCATGTCCGCGTCGATGGTGATGACAGTTACGAAGGACACAGCTACCAGACAGGTTTGGCGACGATAAACGCCGCTGTAGCAGCGTCTGCTGATGGTGATACCATTTATATCTGGCCCGGAGATTATAATGAAACAGTTGACCTCGATACTCATAACAAGGCCCTGACTCTTATTGGTATTAGCCGATCTGCCAGCAGAATTACACACGCTAACAACGCCGCTGGAATAAAGCTTGAGAACGGATGTGTCATTAAAAATTTATCCGTGATTCTTACCGGCCCCCCGGGCAATGGTTCTTCAACACAAGCTGTTGTTGGGGCCAGTAAACGTAACTGCACTATTGAAGATTGCGACATAAAAGGCACATACGATGGTCTGTATATGGGCGATGCAGTCAAACCTATAATAAAAAATTGCAGGATTTCTGCCGGCTTTGACGCTTTATATCTTGCCGGTGCCACCGATTTTTTGGTGGATAACTGCACTATTGAGGTTTCAAACTCATATTCAACAGAAACACCAATGAGGGCTTTGATATTCTTTAACAACAGCAGGGGTGTATGCAGGAATCTCTGTATATCTGTTGACAGAAAAGATGCCGGAGTAGCGTCGGCAAGGACCGCTGGAATAGAATTTTTCGGCGGTATTTCAATGATGGTAGTTGTAGAAAATTTTACAATCAACGTTACTGCCGGAGCGAATGTTGCCGGTGATGTATATGGTGTTTATAGTAGTCAAATGGGTCGTCTAACGGGGGGAAAAATAACACTTTCTAACGGTATCATTTCAGCCGTTACGAGTGGTTCAGGCAAGAGTAGGGGTATATACAACTTAAATTCCGCAGGAACGATAGCTGTCCAAAACGTGATATATTCCGACACCTCCGGCGCAGTCACTCAGGGTGGCTCCGGATGGGGAGAAGCGGTTTCACATTACGCCGACCCGAACGATTATTTATCTAAAATAACTAAATACCTCATCATATTAAGCGGATATAACAAAATGCCGAGCACCGTACCCACCATCGGTAATTAAAAATATAGATGCAGTTTGCGCTAATAATTAGTTTTTAAAATAAGGGCATCCCTTAGGGATGCCTCTTTTTTTGTTTATTTAGACGCAGTGTGTGCTATAATTAATTTTAGACGCTGAAAATTTTAGCCACTGATTCCACAGATAAACACAGATAAAATAAAAAATCAGTGACACGAAGCGAAGCTTAGAGCCCGCCTCGGCAATCAGTGTAATCTGTGGCTAAAAAACGTATATCAATAAAATCTGCGGCAAAGAAAATGGTGTTAATTGAAATGAGACGACAATTGATTGTTTTAGTTTGTGCAGTGTCTGCTTTTGGTCTGGCCGGCGGGTGCGGAAATCATAATCTTAAACAATGGGAAAAACCTTGGGACCCGAATTCAATCTGGGACGGCAATGCCCCCGAAGGCGGGGCGATACCGGACTTTTTCGAAGGCAAATCCGGCCCGCTTCCTGAATCAGTGGTTGGCGTTTGGGAGGGAGAGATACCCGATATTCTATGGGATATCAAGGTTGAATCGGATGGCTCGATTTTGAGGCTTGTCCACTGCGTGGCGGGGGCGCTAAAAGTTGAGCTGGGGGGCGTCGAGGCCAATGGCGTGGACAACTCTTATTATGTCTTTAAGCTTGGCCCATGCGAGTCAAAATATTTCCCGGATGCGCGTATGCTCCGGGCTAAAATTGTAATCGATTACTTCATAATGAAGATGCCTTCGGGCGAGATAGAAGGCCGGATGGAGGATTACTTCGAGGGCTTTGTTTCTGAAGATGGCAGCAGGTGGGACACCCAGTGGTTCAGTTTCAGATGGGTTAAAGGGGTGGCTCCGCCAGATATAAAAATGATGAAGGCCTATCCTATGCCGCTTGTATTTATCAAGCTCGACCCGACCCAGCCCAGGGCCGAGCATGTCTTAGAATAATCTTGGGCGGATTGACATTGGCATGGCGTTTTTTTAGACATTGATACTTCTATGGAAACAACCCGGATAAAGGCGCTCGCAGGTTGTATTTTTATTTCCGCGGCTTGTTTCATCGCATACAGCCCCGCCATAAAAGGTGATTTTATCTGGGATGATGATAACTATGTAACCGCCAATCCCCTTATTACCGCCCCGGATGGTCTCTGGCGTATATGGTTTTCTACTGATGCCACATCGCAGTACTTTCCGCTGGTTTACACAACGTTTCGGCTCGAGCACAAACTGTGGGGATTTAACCCGATGCCCTATCACATCGCTAATGTGGCAATTCATATCATCAGTTCGCTTCTGCTCTGGCTGATTCTCAGACGATTAGCGATACCAGCCGCCTTTGTGGCTGCCGCCCTTTTTGCTCTTCACCCCGTCAACGTGGAATCCGTTGCCTGGATAACCGAGCGCAAGAATGTCCTTATGCTCGTTTTTTCTCTGTTGTCGTTGTTGTTCTGGATTGAATTTGCACTCCGGCCCCAAACTAAAAAAAGGGCGATTTTATTTTATGTTCTTTCGCTCTTATGTTATGCGATCGCTTTATTCAGCAAAACCACCGCCTGTGTTCTGCCCGCCGCCCTGTTACTGGTAATCTGGTTAAAGGATATTCCTCTTAAAATTAAGTCGTTTCTCCTGGTCATTCCATACGTTGTGATGGGTATCGCAATGGGGCTGCTGGTAATATGGTGGGAACACCAGCATCAGGGCACAGGTCTTGTCGATATGCACCTGAGCATTTTGGAGCGATTATTGATTGCCTCAAGGGCCGTCTGGTTCTATGCAGCCAAAATATTTTTCCCGGCAAACCTCGCTTTTAGTTACCCCCGTTGGGACATCAATCCTGCTAAGGTGTCCCAATACATCTGGCTTCTTGCTTGCCTGCTCATGGCGGGTGGGCTTTGGTTTTGGCGTAAAGTACTCGGCCGACGTGTTATCGCCGCCGTCCTGTTCTTTGTCGCCGCATTATCTCCAATGCTTGGCTTCCTTGACCTTTATACTTTCGTATATACGTGGGTTGCCGACCACTATCAATATATGGCCGCCATTGCCCTAATAACCCTCGCGGTGGCTGCCGGTTCCCGGCTGATAGCGAGATTAGGCAAATATGCGAAAATAACCAAAGTGCTCATTGCCTTTGTTTTGTTACTCACCTGTGCCGTTCTTACCTGGCGACAGTGCCGGATTTATACTAATCTTGAAACTCTCTGGAACGACACGCTCAAAAAAAATCCCGATTCGTGGATTGCGCACAATAACCTCGGTCAGATGCTTCTTGAACAGGGTAAAACCGACGAACTTATTTATCATCTCACCCGTGCGATTGACATTGCACAACGGAACCCGGCAGTTCATCCTTATATTATTGCCACTATGCGTTATAATCTTGCACAGTCACAAGGTAAGTTTCAGGATGCCATAGAACAGTTACGAATTGCGATAGATGTTTTGCCCAACGATCCCAAAACCTATCTTGTCCTTGCTGATTTGCTCGAATCGCAGGGCCGGTTTGGCGAAGCCGTTAATTATCTCAAACAGGCGATTAAAATTATTCCTGATGATGAGACCCTGCATTACCACCTTGCCGGTGTTCTATTAAAGCAGGGTGACGTTCCTGGTGCGATTATTTATCTCCAGCAAGCTCTTGATATCAAGCCCGATGATATTGATGCACTTGATGGTCTGGTCAGGTTTTTTGCTGCTCAGCAGGATACCGATATTCGCCGTTCAACAAAGGCCGTTGAATATGCTCGTCGTGCCGTGCAGCATACAAATCGCCAAAATCCTGTTACTCTCAACCTGCTGGCAACGGCTCTCGCATCCGACAAACAATTTGCGGAGGCGGCCGCGACCGCCGAAGAAGCCCTCAAACTGGCTCTTGCCGTTGGCGCGAACGATTTGGCCGAGCATATCCGAACACAGTTGGAATTTTATAAAAAACAGTTGAAATAATGTCTTGACCGACCTGTTCGGTCTTGATTTGAGATGCCGAGGTCTGGGATTATTTTCGCCAGCCGGCGGTCCAGAGCCATTGGTTGGCCAGAACAGCAAAATCGTCGAAATTCACAATTCCATCCGAATTGAAATCGGTTTGTAATCCTGAACCGGTCCACAGCCATTCATTGGTCAGCACACCAAGCTCGTAATAATCAATTATGCCGTCATTGTCCAAATCAAAGGGGTTAGTAACCACCTCATCAGCGCCAATATCCACTTTGGCGTTAAAGATTCTTGGTTCGTAGTCGATATCGGTTTCGCCGGTTGCCGCTGTAAAATTCGGATCGCCCGCGTTTTTGCAGGGGCTGTTATAGTCGAGATGGAAATTATTGATATCGGGTCTTACAAAACAGGGGTCAACAGATATATTGCCGTTTATACCGGTCTGGTCGCCTATAATCGGGTTGTAATTGCCCGTCTTGTTGCCCCAGACGGTGTTGTATTTGATTACAGGCGGGGTGGATAGGGCGTAGATGCCTGAGCCGCCGTTCGAGGTGATTATATTGTTTGTGATAATCGGGGCGGAATCTGTCAGGCAGTCCACGCCGCCGCCATAAGATGGTGCGGTATTCGCGACTATGGTGTTATTGGTGATGACCGGTATTGAGCCGCCTTTAACCCGGATGCCTGCGCCGCTTACGTTTTTATATATAAAGTTATCGCGTATAATCGGGTTACTGGTCCAGAACACTGCTATGCCGGCCCCGTTGGAGGATACATTTTGTGTGATGGTGTTTCGCTCGATGAGTGGATTGGAATTGTAATAGACGTAAATACCGCCGCCGCCCAGCCCGCCCGCGATGTTTGCCTTAATGAGGTTATCTACGATATGTGGCGCTGAGGTATAGGTGATGTGAATGCCAGCGCCCAGCGAGGAGTTATTGTCGGCTATTTCGTTTTCAGCGATGAGTGGGTTGCTCCACTGGCGACAATGGATGCCGCCGCCGTACCATTCGGCGTGATTGCCGATGATTAGGTTGTCGGTTATATTCGCATCGACACCCTGATAGCAGATAATTGCGCCGCCGTCGCCGTGCTCATTGGCTGCGTAGGTGGTATTCGGCGGGGTAAAACCGTGTGCGCTAAGGGCCGTATTATTGAAGAAGGCGTTGTCGGTGATAATGGGGTTGACGTGGACGGCTGGATCGACTGGGTCGCTTGGATTGACCGGGTCGCCGTAAATATAAATGCCGCCGCCTTCGCCCGCCCTGTTGTTTACGAAGACATTCTTGGTAATCGTGGGTTCGGACATGTTGCAGCAGAGGATGCCGCCGCCGCAGCGGTTCCAGAATATTCCGCTGTATTTCCACGCGACGACTAACCATGAGCCGGTTCCGCCGGTTATTGTGAAGCCCGCCAGAACCGAGTTATGGTCTTCGCCGGATTTGAACAGGACAACGCTGCCGAAATTCTGGTCTGCCGGAGTTGAGCCGTCGATTATTGTCGAGGCGACAATATTGGGGTCATTAGGGTCGGCTGATTGTACGGTGATGGCTTTGCCTTTGAAGTCGATATTTTCTTGGTAAGTGCCCGATGAGACGACGACAGTATCGCCGCCCGTCGCTGAGTCGATAGCTGATTGGATAGTGCTGTGCTGTAAGGGGACGTAGAGCATCTGTGCATGCAAACCTTGCGTGCAGCACAAAGGTATCAAAAACAACCAAATTCTGTGCATTTCAAACCCGCCTCCGTTCGTTCATATATAATTTTTCATTATATCAAAATTAGAACATAAAATCAAGGTCTATAAACACAGGAAGTGAGCTTGACAGGGGTTTTAGTGATGGTATATTTGTTTGTCAAATGGACTATTTCGTATAAGCGAATTGTAAGGGGTGGTAGAAATGAAGAAAACGTTTGCGGCGGTTTTGGCAATCAGTATGGCGGTTGTTTGGGCAGGCGGCTGCCAGGAAGAACAGGCATCATCGGGAGAAAAAAAGGCCCGGCTGGCGGCGGTGGAGAATAGAGACCTGCAATCGCAGCTTCAGGCCGAGAAAAAGAAGAGAGACGATGATATCAAGAATCTCAATACGCAGTTTCAGGCCGAAACAAAAAAGAAGGATGACGAGATAAAAAAACTAAGTGAGCAGCTTAAAAAAGCCCAGGCGCCGCTCCAGGCGGAAGTAGCAAAAAGAGATGACGAGATAAAAAAACTAAGCGAGCGGCTTGAAAAAAACCAGGCGTTGACCCAGACATCGACCCGGGCGGAAATAACAAAGCGAGATGACGAGATAAAGGAGCTAAACGCGAAGCTTCAGGACCAGATGAAAAAACGTGACGAAGATGTCCGGAGCGTCAGAAGTCAGCTTGAAAAGTGTGAGAATACCAGGGATGAGAGGGTGGCGAAAGAAATTGACAAGCAGTGCGAAGAAACGGTGTCAAGTTTAATGGACTGGACCGTGGAATTGTCGGCTGAAATTGAGCAATTAAAGGCGGGGCAGGCGGGCGTTAAGAAAGAGGAAGAAAAGTAAGTTTTGTCCGCAAAAATCCACGGCGGAGTTAATTTTGAGGCGAACTACTTATTGACGTCTTTTGCGTTAACCTCTTTTGTGCTTTCCGCTTCCCTCATCTTGCTAAGCTCCTCTATCTGCTTAAGCAGTTCATCTATTTTCTTTTCATCAGTTGATGAGCCCATTTCGGACATAAGCTTATCTATCTGGGCGGATTTTTCCTTTACAGCGGGTGAGTCAGGGACTTCCGGCTGTGGCGGCTGAGTAATTTCGGGGGCAGGTGTCGTTTTCGGTGCCTCCACCGGCTGAGGTTGCGCCACTGCCGGAGTTGGTAAAACCGGAGGTGTAGGCGGCTGGCTAACTTCGGAAGCGGGCGGGGGCTTCACGGTTTCTGCCAGCTTGGGTTGCCCAATTGTCGGGGGGGGCTGGTTCGGAGAGGTAATTCGTTCAGACGCAGGAGGTGTTGCGCCTTGCCTTGAATCCCGGCGAGAGTTGGGCGGGGTAGGGGTAATACCTGCTGGCCTATTCGCGGTAACAGGCGAAGGAATAACGGCGTTTTCAGGCCCTTTAGGGCCGGGCGGTGTCTGCACAGCCGAGCTGGCTACGACTGGTTCTTTCGATGAGGACGAACGCGTCGAAGACGGCGGATTTTTTAGCAGCTTTTTCCATGATTCCTGAACCTTGACGGCCATTTCTGACGTACTTTGGCCGTTTCGCAACACTATCGAGCCGTCTTTAACCGTCTCGATTGTCAAATGGCCTACGGTTGAGCCTTGTTTGACCCAATGTTGGCCTTTTCCCGGCTCATCTATCAGGACAAACGACTGTTCAGGATTTGAAGCAAAATAGGAGGTTGCTATCAGGTCGAATTTGGCCGTGACGGGCACAGGAGGGGCCGGCTGCGAAGAACCAGACGGCTGTGCGCTCGGTGCAGGTTTGGGCGGGGGTGTCGGATTTATAATCGTAGCGTAGTCCACTGCCGCTTTTACCAGCGGCGAATTTTGGCTTGGGTCTTTAGAGGTCTGTTGCCCCTTGGCGGACGTGAATTTATCGACTATGCCGGGTGATTTGAGAAATTCCTCTATTTTAGGGTTACTGCGCACGCCATAAACCGCGGGTAATACAAGCAGGCCCGCCGCCGCTATCGCCGCTATGATACTCGTTATTCGCAATGTCTTAATCATAGAGTTTCTACGTTATTTGACAGTCGGGGGGCAAAATAAGTTCCCAAAAACAGGCGGTATTTGCTTACTTTGGGGCTTTTGCTGCTTGTTTACGCTCTAAAGAGCTTAGATATTCTTTGAGGTCTGCTGTGGCATCGCTGTTGCCCGATATAGATGCGAGTTCTATCGCTTTTTGGACTACCGCAATGGCATCGGTCAGCCGGTCCTGGGACTCAAACACCTGCGCCAAACTGTATCGATGGGCCATATTTCCCGGTTCCAGGGCTATCGCTTTTTCGAAGGCGTTTGATGCCTCGTTAAGGTCGCCAATCATACCAAAAGTTTGACCCAGCCGGGACCATGTAAGGGCGGAATTCGGGTCGTTGGCCAGTTCGAGACGGAATTCCTCAATGGCCTTTGCAAGATACCGGCGGGAATCATCTTTCCCGCCCAGTTGATTCAGGAGGATGCCCAGGTTGAGATAAATAGGGCCTCTTAATCTTTCTTTGGTGATATTGGGGTCGTAAGAATCAAGGGCTGCTTGGAAGGCCTTAATCGATTCCAGCGGCTTGTTTTGCGCCGCTTTTATCAGGGCGATTTCATTAAAGGCCAGAATAGACGTTGACGGACTAAACCGGGCGGCATTTTCGAAAGCCACTACGCTCTCGTTAAGTTTGCCCTCGGCCTTAAGCGTTTTTGCGTCGTCTAAATACCTTTGGCCCAGTGTTTCCCTGAAACTTCGGTTGACTACAGGAGTGAGCAGATTTTCCACGGGGGCATAGTCGTCCGTAAGTACAATTCCACGCGAGCTTTTCCTGAAATACTCCATTTCCGCTTCGGTCGGGTGCCATATTTTGATTTTTTTGTCGTCTTGAAGGGCCATCATATCTATCGGCTTTTTGGCGGCCACGATGACAAAGGGCTCGCGCGTGACGGGGTGACTGTTTTGTTCCGCGGTGACATAAACGTAAGGGAATGTCTTTTGCAGGGTATTGATAACGGCGCCGAGGAATTGAGCGATGTCGTGCGTATCTACCAGATTCATAATATACGCGCCGTCATCGGAAAGAATCTCGGCGATTTTATCGTTGAATTCACGAGTTACCAATTGATACGGCACGGAATAGTCGTTGAAAGCATCTTCATAAATGAAGTCATATTTTGGTATTGGTTTACCATTATGCCTGTCTTCGAGCAGCTTATCGACGTAATTTCTCGCGTCCATAGTGAATATATTTATAGGGCTGTTTTTTTCAAGGCCAAATTCCTCGATGGCTGCCCTGGTGACCGCGGGGTCGATTTCAACTACGTCTATCCTGCTGCCGGGCCAGTTGGCCTGGATATATCTCGGAAAGACATAGCCGCCGCCTCCTATAAACATCACATTGAGGTTTTTCTTGTTTTGATTCATCAGACGTGTGATGTCGGCGTAAATAATCGTGTATTCATACTGCAGGTCATTGATATCGCCCATAATTATTTCGCTGTGCTTCAGCGTGTCCTGCATAAAGATTCGCCTGTCAGGAAATGCCGAAAGCTGTTTGACGGCGATGTAGCAATACTGGCTTTCATCCTGGTAAATCACCCTCGGGTCAATTGGTTCCCGCAGCATAAGACCCGCGCCCAGTGTCATGCACCACTGCGTCGGGGCCGCAGCCGTAATAAGCAGGAAAGCGAATACCGCCAGCCACAGATACGCAGGCCGGAATCGCAGCCGGCAGATTATGGCAAGTATCGCCAGAATTCCTGCTACCAGCCAAATCAGGGTCATCGTTCCCATTGCCGGGATGAGGTAATAGCCGGCGGCCAGCGTCCCCGCGATGCTTCCGGCGGCCCCCCAGGCGTATATATCGCCCACAGTTCTGCCTTTGGGCAGCCCTTTTTCGAGGGCGTCCTTAGCCACCACGGGCGTAATCGCGCCAAGCACGGTGCAGGGCAGCAGAAACATAATAGCCATAGTGCTGAACACCCGCACCGGCCAGCCGAACTGCCAGAGAAACAGCCATTCGCGTATCGCGTTGCCGAAGATAATAATCAGCACGCAGGAGATTGAGCCGGCGATGAACAACACGGGAAGCGATTTTTGGGTATCGAAATTGTCCGCTATACGGCCGCCTATGTAATAACCTATGGTGATGCCCGCGAGGACCACCTCTATGACGGCGGTCCAGGTATATAATGATGAGCCAAGATATCGTGCTATAAGTCTGCCCGCCACCATCTCAAGGACCATCAGGCAGAAACTTGAGATGAATACCGTCGCGACAGGGACGGAAATTGATAAAAAACTTCTGGATTTTAGCGGTTCTTCATTCAGCATAATTCAGTAAATATATCAGATTGATGCTTCGCTAACAAGGAGATTGCTTTTGGGAAAGTTCGGGCCGAGGGTATCACGGGATTATGATTGTTTTTTGGGTGGTGGTGATGTTAAATAAGGTCTGTTTTAAGGAGGTAAAAGAGATGAGCAACGCACTTGTGACAGTTGCCAGTTTTGATGAGCCATATAAGGCGAATATTGCCAAAATAAAACTTGAATCAGAAGGTATTGAGTGTTTTCTGAGCGGCGAGAATTTTGTGGCGACTTACTGGCTCCTTTCACGGGCCGAGGGCGGTATCAAACTCAAGGTTAATGAGGCCGACTCAAAAGCCGCAATTGAGATTCTTGCGCGAAAAGAGAAACCACTCGATACACAACAGTCATCCGAACTTGGCGAATACGACCTGACCTGCCCGAAGTGTAATTCTGAGAATATTGAGTACGAGCGATATTCCTGGAAAATGGCTTTGCTTTCAATACTGCTGTTTCGGCTGCCGTTGACATGGCTAAAGGAAAAATACAAATGTTTGGACTGCGGCCATATCTGGAAGTAGAACAACTGTTTTGCACAGGATGTTTACTTACTAGGGCTTTTTGAGCTCTTCAGCTTTGGGGAGGTCCTTTAGAGTGTTCAGGCCGAAGACCTCGAGGAATTTTTTGGTTGTGCCGTAAAGCATTGGTCTGCCCACAATCTCAGCCCTGCCCGTGATTTTTACCAGCCCTTTATACATCAGGTTGCGAATCATCTCGCCCGCCGCGACGCCCCTTATCGCCTCGATATCGGCGCGAATGATGGGTTGCTTGTAGGCAATGATTGCCAGTGTTTCGAGGGCCGGCTGGCTGAGTTTGCCGTCGTCGCGTGCGCGGACGAGTTTTTTGAGCCAGTGGTTGTATTCGCCCAGTGTCAGCATCTGATAACCGCCCGCGATTTGCTCGATTCTAAAGGCGTTGTTGTTGGCCTTGTATTTTTCGTTGAGGTCGTCGATATGCTTGCGGAGCTGGCGGACGTTTGTGCCGACAATTTCGGAGAGGCGCGCGGGCGTAAGCGACTCATCGCTTGCGAAAAGCACCGCTTCCACTACCGACTCAACCGTTGGCTCAAATCCGGGAGGTATGTCCGTCGGCTGCGGCTGCTGGTCGCCCGATGTTTCGGTTTCGGCCTGTGCCCCAACATCCTGTGCCGGTTGCTCGTTTGCTGGTTCTGAATCGTTTGTTTGTTCGACTATATCGTTTTGCTCATCGCCAGCGCCGGTTTCTTGTGCGGATTCGCCTGTCGATGCAGCCAAATTTTCTTCTGTCATATTTTCGTCCATCTAAATGGGTCTGCGTCTTTATTGCTTACCCTTATTGTGACGGTTTGAAGAGGTTTTTGCAACTGTTTGGCCAACTTTTTGAGGATAAATCGTTCAGAAACCGTATGCGACAGGCAAAGGCAGGTAAGTCCTGCCTCCTGGGCCGCAAGGGCCTGGTGGTGCTTTAGCTCGCCTGTAACGTAGAGG
This sequence comes from uncultured Phycisphaerales bacterium, assembly GCA_903857265.1. Taxonomy (GTDB): domain Bacteria; phylum Planctomycetota; class Phycisphaerae; order Sedimentisphaerales; family Anaerobacaceae; genus Fen-1362. Next base: position 133,513 of record CAIODZ010000021.1, on the reverse strand, counting down.
TCGGTATTTTCGGCGATAACGAGGTTTATGAGCTTGCCGCAGGAGCCGGCACATACGGCGGCGGTCCTGACGGTGCGTTTTTCCGGGCCTACGATACCGACTGCCTTTGCGCCGGTATGTTTCCTGAGTTTTTTAATAATTTCAGATAGCGCCGTCGGCTTTGCGAGTTTGCCCATTCTGCCCAGGCCGAATTTTGCCTGCTCATCGACAAGTTTATAAATATCATAAGCGGGCACTTCATAAGGATGTGCGTTTAACATCGCTGTTACAACGCCTGCGAGTTTTTCCGCGGGCACAATCGCCTCGAATTTCAATTCCGGCACTTTTTCAAGGACGCCTCTTTTGCCTATTGCGGGTCTCGCCCCTTCGAGTGGCAGGAAGCTTCCCTGCCCTTGAGATGAAAAGCTGCAATGACTGTAATTTCCGATGTGACCCGCGCCTGCTGCGAATACGGCGTCGGCGACTTTTGCCGCGGACCCGACTGGGACAAAGACCGCGAGTTTGTAGTTGTTGCCGACGGGCGCGGAGACGTAATCGCCGAGGGGATGACCGTTTTGTATTCCGACTATTTCCGCAAGCCCGTCATTTACGCCTCCTTCGACGGCGTCCAGCGCGGTGTGGATGCAAAAGACCGCGATATTAGAGCGAATCAGCTCGTAAACGACGCTTGTCGGACCTCGCGTATTTATTTTTTTCAGGCCGTCCCAGATGATGGGATGATAGGCAACGATAAGGTCGGTTTTGAGCCGTTTTGCCTCAGCGAGAACGTCTGCTGTGATATCGATTGTGAGCAGAACGCGTTTTACGTTTTTGTCTGCGCTTCCGAGAAGCAGGCCGACGTTGTCCCAGCTCTGCGCCAGGCCAAGCGGGATGACTTTTTCGATTTGTGCCGCGATATCTTTGACCTTCATTTTTTACCCCTGCAATTGTTTTTCACAAATTTGTCGTAATGCTCCTGTGTTTTTTTTGTTACTGCCCCCGGCTTGCCTTCGCTGACGTTGTGTTTTTCGATTCCTACGACAGGCATTACCTGCATAATAACGTTTGTGATAAATACCTCATCTGCGCCGAGCAGGTCGTCGATTGTAAGGTCTTTTTCGATTAGTTCTATTTTATTGGCTATTGCCAGTTCGCAAACGGTTTTTCTGGCGATGCCTGGCAGGACTGGCGTATTGGTCCTCGGCGTGAATAATTTTGAATCCTTTACCAGAAAGACGTTGCTGATGCAGCCCTCGGCTAACCGGCCATCGATTGTGAACCAAAGGGCTTCCGCGGCCCCTTTCTCATGGGCCTGTTTTAGCGCGAGCATACGCGATAAGTAACTTGTCGTCTTATGCCCGCAGGCCGGGTCGCTTGTGTTTTGTCTTGTCGGGCACAGCACCGCCAGCACGCCTTTTTTGTAATATTCAGCTGGGTAGGGTTGTAGTTTTGTTGCAGTTATGAGCAATGTGGGATTCGGCTTTGCCTGCGCCTGTGGAATTGCCCCCGCTGAAAGCGTCAGCCGAATCCGGGCATCTGTGAGATTATTTGCTTCGATAACTTTATAAACGGCTTCTGTGAGGTATTCTTTGTTGTAAGAATGTTCGATAAACAGGGCTTTTGCGCTTGCGAGCAATCTGTCTAAGTGGTCATCGAGCCGAAAGACGGTGCCGTTATATGCCCGCATCGTTTCAAACAGCCCCGCCCCATACAAAAAACCGCTGTCGCCGACTGATATCCGGCCTTCTTCGATATTAACAAGTTTGTCGTTTAAGAAAACTTTGTCTGCCATCAGTGATTCACCGCGGCGATTCCAGCTAATAGCGCTCGTGCTTTTACTAAAGTTTCGTTCCATTCGGCCATTGGGTCGGAGTCGGCGACGATGCCACCGCCCGTCTGGACGTAAGCCGATTTGTTTTTAATGATAATCGTGCGAATGGCGATATTCAAGCAAACACTGCCGTCGAGGCCGATATAGCCGATGCTGCCTGTGTAAACGCCTCGCGCGGTCGGCTCGGTTTCATTTATGATTTGCATTGAGCGGATTTTGGGTGCGCCCGTGATTGACCCGCCTGGGAATACCGCTTTTAGAATATCGCAGAAATTTACGTTGTCCCGGAGTTTGCCCGCGACGGTTGCTACCGCGTGAAAAATGCTCGGGTAGGTTTCAATAGTCCTCGGCTGGATGACTTTTCTTGTGCCGGGGACGCAAATGCGGGCGAGGTCGTTTCGTTCGAGGTCAATAATCATATTCAATTCGGCTTTTTCCTTGATGCTATCGATAAGCTGCCGAAGGTTCTCTGCGTTGATTTGCTTTGTCTCGGCGGAGGTTTCTTCGAGCCGTTTGCGGGTTCCCTTGATTGGTTTGGTGCTGATTATGCCGTCTTTTACGGTAATGAACATCTCGGGCGATGCGCTTACGATTTGGAAATTGCCCGTGTCGATATAGGCGGAATATGGACTTGGGTTGTAGCGGTTCTGCCAGTGGAAGAGGTCGATTGGCCGAGCGTTATATTCGCAACAAAATCGCTGCGAGAAGTTTATCTGATATACATCGCCGTCGTATATGTGGCGTTTGATTTTCTCGAAGGCCCTGAGGTAATAATCCCTGGTCATATTTGAGCGAATCCGCAAAAAATCGGTGTTTTCAATATCGGCGGATTCTGGCGTCGGCACTCGCACATCGCGGGCCTTGTCGAGAAGGGTTTGGAGGAATGATAATTTTTGCTGGGGTGTTTCGGTATCGTTATCGAGTTCGAGAATAATCAGTTGAAATGATTTTTCGTGGTGGTCATAAGCAATCAGCCGGTCATAAAAACACAGGCGAATCAAAGGTAGCCGCATCTCATCAGTTTTTGAGCAGGGAACTGGTTCTAAATAACTGCCCAGTTCATAGCCGAATAAGCCGACCCACCCGCCTGTGAACATCCCATTAGGCAGGGGGGGCTTTGTGGGTTTGCATTTATCCAGAACTTTTTGTAATTTTTCAAGCGGCTCAACTTGGCCCGCGTGAAATTCAAAGACCTCTTTAGGCATTGCCATCCAGTATGAAAATCCGTCGGCAGTTTCTTTTGAGGAATTGCCGCCGAGGATTGATACTCCAGGCAGGGTGGAGAAAACTTCGCTAAGCGAATCAAGGTTGATTTCGGCTGATTTAATTTTGCTGTGTAAATCACAGGCAGATTGCTTTTTGACTGTCTGGAGCGTGGTGGTAGTCATTTTGGCTGCCCTTCGCCGGTTTTCCCTTTATCACGAACAATTAAAGCAACTATGCCTGTTGTTATAGACGTCTTGAGTATAATTGTTCCGGCTGCAAGGGCAACGCAAAAGCCCAGAACCGTATTAATAGGCCAGGGAACGAAATCGGGTATGCCGAACTTATATGCCTGTTCGATGTTCAAAGGCCCGTTGCCTGAAATTACCCAGATGGCAAACAGTATAACGGCAAAGGAAACTGTCGGCAGGCAGCCGTAAAGTGAGACAAAAAGCATTTGCCTGATAATTTGCTTTTGCGGAGCGATACCTTTTAACCACAGGCCAAACAGAATCCCCCATTCGATTGACAATATGATAGAGAATATCTGTGTGCACATTCCCCAGGCAAACGCGATACATTCGAAAAGATAAAGCCCCAGCGATAGCATGAGATATTTAAAAAAGCGATTTTGCTTTTGGGCCAGACGTGTGAATCCGGTAGCAAGGAAAATACCTAAAGCGATGCCGCCGATAAGATTCGTTAATGCGAGCGACAACATTAATACGGTTTCCATATTCATTGCACGTATCAGGACCGGATTAGTTTTTTCTTATTGAAAAATTCCAGAGCGATTTTGGTGTTGTCAAAAAGTTTTGTCGCGGTCTGCGTTACAAATACCGAAGGCGTTTGTTTCGCTGTCCAGATTACATAAACGTCTTTGGCGGCCTCGTGAGCGTGCTGTAATTCGCGTTCAACGCCGCTTGAGATGGCCGCCCGGCCGTCGGGCAGGGTGGGGATAAAGCTGATAATCATATCGGACTGGTCGATGAGCATAAAATCGCGCGCGTAGGTTTGGCTGTATATATCGCGTTCGATTTGACGAATCTGGTCGAGGTTCAGCCGGACGGTTTTGCCGCCCGCTTGGATTTCGAGATAATCCTTCCCGTCCTCGGCGGCCTCGAGTGCCATACGAGGCAGGAACGCCTCTTCCAAATCACCCGGGTCGAAACAGGTGAAGTACTTTTTCATCGTCTGCCTGAACTCGCCGATTTCTTTTTTTACGTCTTCGAGGTCCGTAACGGCTGTCATCGGGAAGCTAAGATATGCGCGTTTGATTTTCGGCTCAAATACCAGCCGGTAAAATGCCTCGATTGTTTCTTCGGTTCCCCCGTGGGCGAGGCAGTAAAACGGCGTATCTTCGTTGATGCCTTTGCAGAGCATTTCAGTACCGATGATTTCCTCTTCCCGCCAGACGATTAGGTCTTTGAGCGTGTGTTCGGTAAAATGTTCGCTGAGCAGCCGGCTGTGCAGGGCGGCTACGCCGTCAATCAGGCAGATATAAATGCTCGCGTCGAGCTGGCGCATCTGGTCAAAATCAACCGCCGGGAACAAACCGTGCCGCCAGCGGAAAGTCGCGTGTGTATTGACAATCAGGTTCGGGGCTTTTTTTGCCTTTGCGATGACATCTTTGAAAACGCTTCTGCGAAGTGAATGCAGCCGTTTGAGCGGTATGTCGAGGATTTTCCCAGGCGTTATATCGGGCGCCTCGTCGTACATCATATCGCCGACGTTGCACACCATCACCTCTTTGCCCCGAAGGCCCGCGTAATCGCACACCTTCTTAAGGTAGCTTTTTTTGTCTAAGCCCACCAATCCTGTTACGACTATGACCATAAAGCGTCTTATGTCTATTAAAGGTTTTTCAGCCGTTCCTGAATATCGTGTTCTTTCAGCGATTTGAACAATTCACCCGCCTCGCCTGCGAGTATTTTGTCCAGGGTGTAAAGCGACAGGTTGATTCTGTGGTCGGTAACGCGGTTCTGCGGGAAGTTATATGTTCTGATTTTCTCGCTGCGATCGCCCGAGCCAATCATCGTTTTGCGTTTCAAGTCGCGTTCGGCTACTCTTTTGCTCTCGTGAAATTCATAAAGCCGGCTTCGAAGTATTCGCCACGCCTTTGCGCGGTTTTTATGCTGGCTTTTTTCTTCCTGCATACGGACCGTGATGCCCGTCGGGATATGTTCGAGTCGTATCGCGCTGCTTGTCTTGTTGACCTTTTGACCGCCCGGGCCGCTTGACCTGCATACCTGCTCGATAACGTCTTCGGGGTTTATCTGGATATCCACTTCTTCCGGCTCAGGCAAAACCGCGACGGTAGCCGCGGAGGTATGAATTCTGCCCTGTGCCTCGGTTTCGGGCACTCTCTGTACCCGGTGGCCTCCGCCCTCATAGCCCAGTTCCGTCCACACGCCTTCGCCCTTGATGCCGAATATTACTTCGCGGAACCCGCCCCGATCCGTGGTGCTGAAATCGAGGTCTTCGACTTTCCACCCGCGGTCGGTCGCGTATTTTGTGTACATCGTATAAAGGTCACGTGCGAACAGGGCTGCTTCTTCACCGCCTGTGCCCGCGCGTATTTCCATAATGACCGAGCCGATTGAATCGTCGTCGGCGGTAAGCAGCTTATTCTGTAATTCCATAAGAAGCGTTGTTTTTTTTGCATTGAGCTGCTGGAGCTCCTCTTTTGCCATTTCCTTAAGCTCTGCATCGGTTGAGGGGTTGTTTATAAGCTCCTCGGCGTGCTCTGCTCCCATAGCAGCTTTTTTGTAGTCGCGGAATTTTGCAACCAGACCTTTGATTTTGCCCTGTTCCTTCGCCATCGCAATGAGCTTGGTGGACTCGTTTGCGATATCAGGGTTTTCCATCTGCTTTTGCAGCTCATCGAAACGGGCCTCAATCTCGTTCAGTTTCGTAATTAAAGGTGTATTTGCTTTAGCCATAGTATTGTTCCGGTAATTTACTTTTGGAAAGGAAATAAACAATCAGGGCTCCGTTCTTGCTCAAACGACCAAAAAAAGAGCCCTGATAGTGATTCGGCGTGAGTAACTACTTTTTCGTCTTTTTGAAGTAGTCGGTGCCGTATTTCTTCTGGAAACGCTCGACCCGCCCGGCGGTATCGACGTACTTCTGCTTGCCAGTGTAGAAAGGATGGCAGGCAGAGCAGATTTCCGCGTGGATTTCGCTTGAGGTGCTGCGGGTTTCAAAGGTATTTCCGCAGCCGCAGTGAACCACGACTTTGTCATATTTCGGATGTATGTCTTTCTTCATAATTTACTCCAGAACAATTAAAAGCACTATTTTAACGTAATCAGCGTATAAATCAATAGCATTTTTGACAAGTTTAATGATTATACATACGTGGTTTTTGCCTGAATAACGGGCTTTCGAAGGATTTTGGAGTGTAGTTAGACATTGATATTTGCGCTATTACCAGACCAAGGGGGGTAGCGTGGGGAAATAGCTGAAGGTTGCTCGTTTTTTAATCGATAAAAGATTACCCACACTTTAGTAGGGGGTGGGGTTTCAACTTTATACGGTGGTGCAGAGATGAAGATAAGATACGTTGTCTCGACAATGGCATTCTGGGGTAAGCAGAGCCGATTGTCTCTGGAGCAGGAATGTGACCTGCTGCGGACGCTCGGTTTGGGCGCGGAGCTTTGGCCCAATCTTGGCGGACTTGATGACTGCCGGTATGACAAGCGTGACTGGCCCCGGCTTGAGGCCGCTACCGAGGGTATGCTTGTTTCGATGCGTTCCCGCAATGATAATCCCAGTATTGAGCAGTGGGCCGAGCAAATCGGCTGCGCGAAACTCCTCAAAGCCAATATCGTCGCTGATTTGCAGAGTTTGCGTATGCAGGGCAAAAACGCAGACAATGGCGATTTTATCGCCGAGGTCGTCGGGATGGCAAAAGATGAGGGCGTAAAACTTTGTATAGAAACGGGGCCGCTGGAGATGCTCAAAGATATCGGCCGTCGTTTCAAATCGATATGGTATTGCTTAGACACCGGCTACGTTGCGTGCGACGCCGGGCATAGTTTCAATGAATATGTCGATACGTTTGCGAAAAGGACCGCCCATTTACACCTTGCCGACCACAACGGCACTTGCGATGACCACAGGCCCCTTGGCTGTTCAGGCGGGGCGAAACAGAATAACTTTGATTATCTGCTGAAGTCGCTGAAAAAATATAATAACGACGTTATCGGTTCGCTCGAGATGACGCCCTGTACGCCGGTTGAGATGATAAAACGGTCGAGTTATTTTCTGTTCGATATTCTTGGCTGGCCTGACCGCCCCCAAAAAACCGCGGATTCTCATCACCATTAAGTTGTTCCTCTTCCGTCAGAAAACTATTGACAAAAAACGCCGATTGCCGATGCTTGTTGATTATTTTTGATGTTGTTTTTAAGGCAATCGAACCGTGTCAGCGACGCCAAAGATATTACTTGTAAATCCGCCTATATATGATTTCGCCGCGTATGATTTCTGGCTCAAGCCCTATGGCCTGTTGAGCATCGCGGGATACCTTCGGAGCAGGGCGGAATTTACCCTCTTCGATTACCTCGACCGCCTGCATCCTTTTTATTCGGCTCACAGGGAAATCGAGAGCGACCAGTGGGGCAGGGGCAGGTTTTATTTCGAGAAAATTCCCAATCCTGATTGTTTGAAAGATATACCGCGTTCTTTCAGGCGGTTTGGCCTGCCAAGGTCGGTCTTTCAGAATTTTCTCGCCAAAAACACGGGCTACGATTTTGTTTTTGTCGGCACCGTAATGACCTACTGGTATCCGGGCGTGCAAGAGGTAATAGAGGATATCAGGCGGGCGATACCTGCTGCCAAAATAATCGTCGGCGGCAACTATGTAACGCTGTGTCGTAGCCACGCCGAAAAACTCGGCGCGGATTTGCTTGTCGAGGGTAATGACCTTGGGCCGGTTTGGGATTTCACGGGGATTGAACCGGATTTGAATCAGCCGGGTCTTTGGGAGGCATACGATAAATTAAGCGTCGGGGTATTGAAGCTCAGCGATGGCTGTCCTTTCGAATGCACGTATTGTCTTGTGCCAAAAGTATATGGCAAGTTTCGGCCCCGGTCTTTGGAAAGGTCGTTGGCGGAACTGGAGCTTCTTGTGAAACTTGGAGCGAGAAACGTCGCGTTTTATGATGATGCTTTGTTATTCGATGCTAAGAATGTTCTGGTTCCGTTTTTCGATGAGGTCATTAAGCGAGATATAAAAGTAAATTTTCACAGCCCCAATGCGATTAACGCACGCTTTGTAACAAAAGACCTCGCGGATTTAATGGTACGGGCGGGCTTCAAGTGTTTTTATCTTGGTTTTGAAAGCACATCGAGAGATTGGCAACAGCAAACCGGCTCAAAGGTTTTTTCAGAGGAGTTAGCAGGGGCGGTGGCGAATCTGAAATCCGCGGGTGCGGAACCGAATAATATCACCGCTTATCAGATTCTGGGCCATCCGAAAACCAACGTTGCTGATTTGGAAGAATCGATGCGTTTTGTGAATCGCCTTGGCATACGGGGGATGTTAGCCGATTTTTCGCCCATACCGGGCACACCCGATGGCGAGCTTTGCCGCAAATGGGTCGATATCGATGAGCCGTTATTGCACAATAAGACCGCTTTCCCCGTTATCCTGCTCGGCTTCGACGAGACAAACCGCCTCAAAGACCTGCAAAGGCAGTTAAATCGGGACATCAGTCAGAGATAAGTCGATAACTTCGGATCGCCTTGATGATTTCCGTCGCCCACAGAGGTAGCGACGAAATAGCAATTACCATGCACCAGTCGAATGTCGTCAACATCTCCGTCTTGAAAATCGTCCGGAAGAAGGGCACATAAACTACCATCATTTGCAGCAGGAACGATATCCCCGCTGCCCAGAGCAGCTTGGTGTTTGTGAATATGCCGAGTTTGAACAGCGACTCGGTCTGGCTTCGACAGTTAAAGGCGTGGAACAACTGGCTGCATGAGAGTACCACGAATGCGGCAGTTCTCGCCCGCGGCAAACCTTCCTTTTCGATAAACATCACAAAGTAAAACGCCGCCAAACTGCAAAAAGCGATAAATACACCCTGCGCGAGCATCAGGAAAGCCCTTTGTCTTGTAACGACCGGCTCTTTTGGCGGGCGTGGCCTGCGTTTCATAACGTTGGGGTCGATTGGGTCAACTCCCAGCGCAAGGGCAGGAAGCCCGTCAGTTACTAAATTCACCCACAGGATTTGAATCGGTAATAACGGCACGGGCCAGCCAATGAGCGACGAAACGAACATAACAAGTATTTCGCCCGTGTTGCAGGAGAGCAGATAATGAATGAATTTTTTGATATTGTCATAAATACCCCTGCCTTCCTCGACGGCAGCCACGATTGACGCGAAATTATCGTCGGTAACAATCATATCGGAGACCTCTTTGGTTACGTCGGTTCCGGTGATGCCCATTGCGACGCCTATGTCTGCCTCCTTGAGCGCGGGCGCATCGTTGACGCCGTCGCCCGTCATCGCGACCACCTCGTTTTGACGCCGAAGCGCACGCACAACACGCAGTTTATGCTCAGGCGATACACGCGCGTAAACGCTTGCTTTTTTCACCTGCTGCGCGAGCTGTTCGTCGGTTATCTTGTCCAATTCTTCGCCGGTGAGCGCAACCGAGTCCGCCTGGAAAAATCCCAAATCCTTCGCTATGGCGACTGCGGTATTCTTATGGTCGCCCGTAATCATCACGGTTCTTATCGAAGCGGTCATGCAATCCTGTATGGCCTTTTTAACCTCCTCGCGAGGCGGGTCAATCATCGCGACAAGCCCCGCGAAAATCAGGTCTTTTTCAATTGTCTCGGCTTGGTAGTTTGTATCGGCGCTGTCTAATTCTTTATATGCCAGACCCAGTACCCGCATCGCGTCGTTTGCCATGTGATTGTTGGCGTTCAAAATATATTCTCTGTCCTTCGGGAGCAGGTTTCTAATTGCACCGGCCAATTCGATTTTTGTGCAGTCGCCGAGCAGGATATCCGGAGCTCCTTTTACAAAGGCGATTCGCCTGCCTGAATTTTCGCGGATTATGGTCATTTTCTTTCGTTCGGAATCGAATGGTATCTCCGTAACGAATTGCCAATCGGTTTCCGCCTTTTCTTTCCATATATCCGCTTTGGCCGCTGCGGTTAAGATGGCCGCCTCCGTCGGGTCACCGAAAATTTTGAACCTGTCACTTTCACGAATCAATTGTGCGCCGTTGCAAAGCGTCCCGCAAAGTAATGCCTTGTTAAGCGTCGGGTAGTCGGCTGGTTTTGTTAATTTGCCGTCCAGCAGGAAATCTCCCTTCGGCTCGTAGCCGACGCCGGTTACTTTGAATTGTTTGCAGTCGGCGTAAACCGCCTGGACGGTCATTTCGTTCCTGGTAAGCGTGCCTGTTTTGTCGGAGCATATAACGGTCGCGCAGCCAAGCGTCTCAACTGAGGGCAGTTTGCGAATGAGTGCGTGGCGTGCGACCATTCTCTGAACCCCCAGCGCAAGGGCTATTGTTACCACCGCGGGCATACCCTCCGGGATAGCAGCGACCGCCAAACTCACCGAGGTAAGGAACATATCCAGCCATTTCCCGCCCCGCATAACGCCCAGCACAAAAACCATCGCCACCAGCACAAAACACGCGTAAACTATCCATTTGCTGAACTGCTCGAGCTTTTTCTGCAAAGGCGTAGAATCCCGCTTGATTTCCTGAATCATACCTGCGATTTTGCCAAGCTCAGTCCGCATCGCTGTTTCGGCGACAACGGCTCTCGCCTTGCCTCCCGCGACCGATGTCCCCATATAAACCATATTGGCCCTGTCAGCCAATGGGACGTCTTTTTCTTCCAGCGCCTCGATTGTTTTCGCCACCGGTGTTGATTCACCCGTCAAACTCGCCTCTTGCACGGCGAAATTCGCGGTCAGCCATACCACCCGGCTGTCGGCTGGTATGTTATCACCTGCCTCAAGCTCAATAAGGTCGCCCGGCACAAGCTCAAAAGACGATATGACCGCGTGCTTCCCATCTCGGATTATTTTGGATGACGGGCTTGAGAGTTTCTTCAGCGCAGCAAGCGATTTCTCGGCGCGATATTCCTGTATAAAGCCCAGTATCGCGTTGAGAACCACGATTGCTATAATCGCTAACGCGTCAATCCATTCCTGCAGGAAACCCGATACAATCGCTGCTACGATAAGCACCCAGATAATAAAATCCTCGAACTGGCCTAAGAAAATCCTCCAGGGAGAAATGGCTTTCTTCTCCTCTAACTGGTTGGAGCCGTATTTAGTTAACCTGCCGGCTGCTTCCTGAGAGGTCAGCCCGCCCGATAAATCCGTCCCAAGATTTTTGGATACTTGCTCGATGCTGATTTGCCACCACTGCGTCATCTCTTAACCCTTAATTGCATATGGTTTTTGCGATTAACAATATAATCGCCCGCCTGTGTAAAATAAACAACCTTCGGGGATGGTTGTTCGCCTGCGTTGCTTTTATCGCGTATTTTTACTATACTTGCTGGTTTACGTAACGGCACGGGGTTTTATGGAGTATCCAAATTAAGCGGCTGTGAAATTATTATTTCTCTGCCTGCGGCTGCTGATGAACATGATACTGAAGGAAAGGGGAAAATTATGTCGGTCTATATGATTATCGAAGCCAAAGAAATTATGGATAGGGCCAAATACGGTGAGTATATCGAGAAAGTCCCGCGTACCATCGAAAAGTTTGGCGGCAAATATCTCGCCCGCGGTGGCGAAGTAACGGTTGTTTCCGGCGACTGGAAACCCGCCCGGCTGATTATTGTTGAGTTTGCCTCGATGGAAAAATTCCACGCATGGTGGCGCTCGCCGGAGTATCGGGTGGTATCGCCCCTTCGCGAGCAGTCAGCCAAAACTAATGCAATTGTGGTGAATGGAGTTTAAGGAGGAAAATTGCGAAACCGATAACTGGAGGTATATTCCAATGAAAATAATCGCATTTAACGGCAGCCCGAGAAAAGAGTGGAATACGGCAACCCTGCTTAAAAAAGCCCTTGAAGGCGCATCATCACAGGGGGCACAAACAGAGCTTATACATTTATATGATTTAAAGTATAAGGGCTGTATTAGTTGTTTTGCCTGCAAGAAGAAAGAGGGCGTTAGCTACGGCAAATGCGCGGTAAAAGACGCCCTGAAGCCTATTTTTGAAAAGGTGGAAACGGTCGATGCCGTTATTTTTGGTTCGCCTGTTTATCTGGGAACTATCACCGGTGCAATGCAGTCGTTTATGGAGCGGCTTGTTTTCCCGTATATTATTTATAGCGACCCGCCGGCGTCGCTTTTTCCGAAAAAGATTCACACAGGGTTTATTTATACGATGGGCGTTAGCGAGCAAGCAATGGACCAGTTCGGCTATCAACAACGCTTCGCAAATATTGAACGCCTTCTGAAAATAATCTTCGGCTCAGGCGATACGCTTTTAAGCTTTGATACCTTGCAGTTCGAGGATTATTCAAAAGTAGTAGCACCGCGGTTTGACCCCGTGCAGAAATTAAAAAGGCGAAAAGAGATATTCCCCAAGGATTGCCAGAAGGCCTTTGAGATGGGCGCACGCTTTGCCACGAAGGAAAAAATATGAAAAGAGCTTTAATAGTCATCGATGTGCAGAATGTGTATTTCGCCGAAGGTCTCAAAGTGGTTTACCCGGCGGGAAGCTTCGAGAATATCCTTAAGGTAATGGACGAAGCCGCCTCCCGTGGCATCCCGATTGTCGTTATTCAGCATTCTGCGATTACTCCGCTTTCCAAAGGATTCCAGAAAGGAAGCGAAAGTTGGATGCTGCACCCCCAGATAGAGCGCCGCAAACGAGATATCCTTATCGAAAAAACATTCCCCGGCAGCTTTACCGGAACAATTCTTGAATCATGGCTCTGGGAACGGCAGGTCGATACGGTTGTCATTGCCGGCTATATGACCCAGATGTGCTGTGATACTACCGCTCGCCAGGCGTTTCACCTCGGTTTTGCGGTCGAGTTCCTTTCCGACGCCACAGGCACGCTCGCTTTTTCCAATCCGGCGGGCTCTGTTACCGCCGAAGAGCTGCACCGGGCGATTCTGGTTACTCAGGCGATGCGATTCAGTAAGGTCATGACCACGAAACAATGGCTTGCCAATTTATAACTATGGGAGGTAACGATGAAACAATGGTATGAATCATTATTCGAAAATTATGGACAGAAGTATGATAAGGAGTGTTATGTCCAGGGAACACTTGGCGAATGTGATTTTATCGAACAGGAACTGGATTATGACAAATCTTTAAAAATAATTGACGTCGGCTGCGGCACGGGAAGGCATTCGATTGAGCTGACTAAAAGAGGGTATCGCGTTACGGGAATTGACTTGTCTGAATCCCAGCTTGCCTGGGCAAGACAAAAAGCAAAACAGTCCGGTCTGAAAATTGACTTTCAAAAACACGATGCCAGGAATCTTCCCTTTGACGGTAAATTCGATGCCGCAATAATGCTCTGTGAAGGCGGTTTTCCTTTGATGGAAACGGACGAAATGAATTTCGAGATACTTAAAAATGTGACCAGGGCGTTGAAAGATAAAGGGAAATTTATATTTACAACATTAAACGGGCTGTTTCCTCTTTACCATTCAGTTACAAAATTATCTGAGTCGCAGGGTAATGAAAATAGAACCATATACAAAAGCAACACGTTCGATTTGATGACATTACGGGATCATAACACCGCCGTCTTCGAGGATGACGCGGGAAATAAAAAAGAATTAGAATGTGATGAGCGTTATTATGTGCCCAGTGAGATAACCTGGCTTTTAAAAACGCTTGGGTATAAAAAAATAGATATTCTTGGAGCGAAACTCGGGGCATTCTCAAGAAAAGATAAGCTGACTCCGGAGGATTTTGAAATGCTCGTTGTCGCGGAAAAATAACGCCAACGGCATCGTAATTTATGAAAACTCCTGATTCTAATCGGAAAATTTTCTTACAGACGTTTGGCTGTCAGATGAACAAGCTGGATTCGGCGATTGTTGAATCATCGCTAATGGATGCGGGCTATCAGTTTGTCGATAATGCTAAAGACGCGGATGTCGTCCTGATAAATACCTGCTCGGTGCGAGACCACGCAGAGCAGCGGGTTATGTCGCATCTGGGGAATCTCAAACACATTAAGGAATCGAGGCCGGATTTGGTGGTAGGCGTTATTGGCTGTATGGCACAGCGATTAGGCGATGAGTTATTTAAGCAATCAGCAGTGGATATCGTCTGCGGCCCAGCCCAAATCGCCGAAATACCCCGGCTGATAACCGAGGCATTGCAGGAAAAGAAAAAAACGGTGGCTGTTACGGAAAAGATTCGCCAAATATCGCCTGATGCTCAATCGCTCGAACGGTTTGAAATCGAATACAGCGGCGATGATACAGATATACCGGCTCAGGCGTATGTGCGGGCAATGCATGGCTGCGATAAATTCTGCTCATATTGCGTTGTGCCTTACGTCCGTGGGCCTGAAACATCACGCCCGCCTGAGGCAATAATCGAGCAGACCAAACGCCTTGCTCAAAATGGTATCAAACAAATTACCCTGCTTGGCCAGAGAATCAACGCTTACGAATACAAAGCGGGCGATAAAACCTATTGCCTTGCTGACCTCCTTGAAATGATAAGTAAAATCGATGGCGTCGAATGGATAAAGTTCGTTACAAGTTACCCGTCTAAAAAGTATTTCAAAGAGATTATGCAGGCGATGGTAAATCTGCCAAAGGTTTGCCGATACCTGCACATCCCCGCACAAAGCGGCTCAGACCAAATCCTCAAGGCGATGAACCGCGGCTATACCTCGGCGGAATACCTTGAGCTGCTCGATATTGCCCGCCAAATCGTGCCCGATATCGCCATTGCGGGTGATTTTATCGTCGGCTTCCCAGGCGAAACCGATGACGATTTCGCTCAAACCGCTGACCTTGTCAAAAAGGCACGATACAAAAATTCCTTCATTTTCAAATACTCACCCAGACCCGGCACTATCGCCGACAAACGGCTGGAAGATGACGTCCCGCAGGAAATCAAGGAACATCGAAACCACGAGCTTCTAAAGGTGCAGGAGGAAATAAGCAGGGCCCTCGCCTCTGAGTTCACAGGCCAAACCGTCAAAGTCCTCGTCGAAGGACCAAGCAAAAAATCGCATCAGCCCGGCAACCTGCCTCAGCTTATCGGCAGGACCGCGGGCGACTGGATTGCTATTTTCGATGGTTCCGAAACCCTCGCGGGCCGGTTCGCAAACGTCAAAATCACCCGAACAACCCCCCTTACCCTGTTCGGCGAGCTGGTCTGATTCAGCAGTTTACCTCTGCTACAAAATCCTTTGAAAATTAACCCCTTTGCGGTATGCTTGTCGATTATAGCTGAATACCCCCTTTTTAATTTGTGAGATGATTATTATGAGCGAATTTAAGATTGAGCCATCGCAAAGGATAACAAGATTACCGCCATATTTGTTTGCGCGTCTGAATGCCCTTAAACACGCAAAACGCCAGGCGGGCGCAGACCTTATCGACCTTGGTATGGGTAATCCCGTTGACGGGGCCCCGCAGATTGTTGTTGATAAGCTTTGTGAGGCCGCCAGAGACCCTAGGAACCACCGTTACAGCGCATCCCGTGGTATCAAAGGGCTGCGCAACGAAATGGCGAAGAAGTATGCCCGCAACTGGAATGTGGAACTGGACCCAGAAAAAGAGGTGCTTGCCTGTATCGGGTCAAAGGAAGGGTTCAGCCATATGTGTCTGGCAATGCTCGGGCCTGGCGATACGGCCATTGTGCCCGACCCCGCGTTCCCGATTCATAACTACGCCGTTGCTCTTGCCGGCGCAAACGTCATATCACTCCCGCTGGGCTGCGACCAGAAGTTCATAGATAATATAGTTATGGTCTGTGAGCACCTGTATCCCAAGCCCAAACTGCTTATTTTGAACTACCCGCACAACCCGACTGCGATGACGGTCGATGAGGGCTTTTTTGAGCCAATCATCGATATCGCCAAACGATTCGGCATAGCTGTCATTCACGATTTCGCCTATGGCGAAACCTGCTTTGATGGCTATAAAGCACCGAGCTTTCTTTCCGCAAAAGGCGCAAAAGACGTGGGCGTCGAATTTACCACTATGAGCAAGCCCTACAGTATGGCTGGCTTCAGAATCGGCTTTGCTGCCGGCAACAAGGATATGATTGACTACTTAGCCACCATAAAGGGCTATTACGATTACGGCATTTTCCAGGCGGTGCAGATTGCAGGCATCATCGCGATGAGACACTGCGCAAAGGATATTATTGAACAGAATAAAAAATACCAGTCCCGACGCGATGTTCTCTGCGACGGCCTTACCCGCATCGGCTGGGAAGCCCCTAAACCGCGGGCCGGTATGTTCGTCTGGGCGAAAATCCCCCAGGAGCATCTCAAAGGCAAAAACACCTTAGATTATTCTATGGACCTTGTTGAATACGCGGAGGTCGCCGTTGCTGCGGGCGGGGCATTCGGCGAAAATGGCGAAGGATACGTCAGGATTGCGCTGGTTGAAAACGAGCAGCGACTCCGCCAGGCGGTTCGCAATATAAGTCGGTTCGTTCGTGAAAAGCCCGTAAGAAAAACCAAGCAGTAAAAACAATAATAAGGAAGGGCGAAATTATGGTGCGTGTGATTTTGTGTTGTGTTACGATTTGCTCCATGGCGATTTTCACCAATATCTCAACGGCGGCAGTTGGCCAATTCGAGGGGCAGGGCGATGTGGGCGATGCCTGCGATATCGGCATTCCCGGCTCCGCATCGTTTGACGCCGCTAAAAACGAATACAGAATCACCGCCAGCGGCTACAATATGTGGTTTAACAAGGACGCCTTTTATTTCCTCTATAATAAGCTTGATGGCGACCTGGTTATGGTTGCGGATATTAACTTTGTCGGGAAAGGCAAAGTCCCTCATCGCAAGGCCGGCTGGATTGTCCGCCAGACGCTTGACAAGGATTCTGCCTTTATCGGCGCCATTGTCCACGGCGATGGCCTTATCGCTTTGCAGTGGCGTCCAGTCAAAGGCGGCGAAATGAGCGACGACCTTGAAATACTCCGAACCGTAAAAGGGTTTGCGACAATAAAGCTCGAACGCCACGCCGATAACTATACGCTTTCCGTCGCTCCCGACGGCAAGACATTCCAGATTGTCGGCTCGGTAACAATGAAACTGACGGACCCGGTTTATGCGGGTTTGGTGGTTTGCTCTCACGACGTCAACACGGCTGAAACCGCTGTATTTACCAATGTTAAACTTGAAAAACAAGGGGTGGTAAATATGAAAGGACGCGTTCTCGAAAGCACACTTGAAACAATCTCTGTCGAAAACGGCGAACGAAAAATCGTATATCGTGCCCGTCAGCGTTTTGAAGCGCCAAACTGGACCCCGGACGGCAAAACACTCGTGTTTAACAGCAACGGGCTTATCTATACGATTCCCGTCGAAGGAGGCATTCCTCAATTGCTCGATACAGGCGAAGCCAAAAAATGCAACAATGACCACGGCCTCTCGCCGGACGGCAAACTTCTCGCCGTCAGCAGCGGGCATACCGACGGCAGATCCCGAATCTACGTCCTGCCGATTACGGGCGGTGCAGCTCGTCTTGTAACCCCGAAGGCGCCTTCCTACTGGCATGGCTGGTCTCCTGATGGAAAGACCCTTGCCTATTGTGCCGAAAGAAACAATGAGTTTGATATTTACACAATCCCCGTTGAAGGCGGCGAAGAAACCCGATTGACCAATACTCCGGGCAAAGACGACGGTTCCGATTATACGTCCGATGGCAAATATATTTTCTTCAATTCCGACCGGACCGGCCTGATGAAAATCTGGCGTATGAACGCCGATGGCAGCGACCAGCAACAGATTACTTCCGATAAAGATTATGCCGACTGGTTCGCCCATTCTTCACCGGACGGAAAATGGCTTGTGTTCGTATCCTACGACAAAAGTGTCAAGGACCATCCCGAGAACCAGGACGTTGTCCTGAGAATATTACCGCTTAGCGGAGGAAAACCGAAAATTTTAACAAATTTATTTGGCGGGCAGGGAACTATAAATGTCCCGTCCTGGTCGCCCGACAGCAAACACGTCGCGTTTGTAAGCTATCAACTCCTGCCGCCAAAATAATCCGCCCTCGAAAGAGCGATTGGCTTTAAAGCCGTGCGTTGGCGTGTTTGGGGCTGGTTGCCGCAACTATCTTTTGGTATAATAAGCAAATCAGCTCTATAATCTGTTGTTATTTTGGGACCTTCGTAATTTATTAGGACCTTGACGACATTTTGGGGCTGAAAAAAATTTTAAAAAATTCCCAAAAAACACTTGACTTCATTTGGGCAATATGGTTTAATGCAATTATCAGCTTGGGGGCTGACGAGAAAACTCACTAGTAGTAAGGGTAGTTATATATGCTCTTTGACAGTGAGTGATTTCTCATTATGTGTCACAGTAGTACCATTAGTACCGTTTGAGAAGCGGGGGAAGAGGAAAATCACATAGTGAAGGCATTGTAAGTGCTTTATTTGTAGCAACTTACAGCCATGCGAGCCAATAGCCGGGCAAGGGGTCTTGCTATTGGGGTAGGGCAGGGGAATTTCCAAGAGAAGAGAATCGAGAAGAGTTGTGCGCCGATTCCGCGCGCAGTTGGCGGACGGTGCGCAGGTCGAGGCGTTATGCACACGGTCTGTCGTTGTGCTTTGATGTAATAAAGATACAAAAAAATGAATAAGCAATCAAGGAGGGCAGTGGCGTATGAAAATAAAACGTTATGTGCAAATAGGTATTATGTTGGCTGTTATCCTGGTAATGGGGCAAAGCGGATTTGCGTCACTTAATAACGACCCGGCGGCGATATCTGCTTATAAGGGCAGTTCGCCTTTTTCCGCGGGCGGGGCGCTGAGCGGTCATGTTGATTATGCGGTTTATGCTCCCGGCATGTATGACGGCACCGTACATTTCAATAACAACCTCTACGTTTATGCGTATCAGGTCTTTAGCCAAAGCTCGACGGTATCAATTGATTATTTCTCGGTAGGTTTGGAGCCCGGTGTATCGGTGTCTAATGCCACGTCTGATTCGGCTGCGCCCTACGCAGTCACGGGTGGCATTGTGCCGGACCTATCGCTTGTGATGTCGCAACAGGTGTTATACCTGTTTCAATCCGACACTATCAGCGCAAATGAATATTCTCGCACACTGTTATTCGCCAGCAATATCGCCCCTGTAATGGCCGATGGAGTTGTCTCCGCCGGTTTTGCGGGCGGTGCGATTATGGCTTTGCCGTCGCCTGTTCCCGAGCCGGCAACGTTTGGACTGTTAATCGGCGGGGCTTTTATGGCTCTCCGAAGAAAACGAAAGAAATCTTAATCGGATGAAGTTAATGGCTTAGGAGAGGTTAGGAAGAGTTTAGTTAAGGAGGCAAGTGATGAACAGTAGAAAAATACAAAATAATTGGTTGCGAACAGGGATGGCGTTTGTAGCTCTGGTCGTCCTGAGCATGGCGGTTGTTGCTGATGCAAGTTACGGTGGACCGTCTTGGCGAGGCGGGGCCGGCTCTACTCTTGAGCAATGGTCATTTTCGAGTTCAAGCACTGATTCTTTCCCAGATAGTTACAACAACACGTATGGAAAGCCGGAATTGTGGGTAGATGGTTCGGCAACGTATTATTCTTCTTCTCCTATTCTTGATCCGTATACCGGCGTCTGGACGCTTGGAACAGGCGACATAGCAATTGAAATTCCGAATAATCCTAACAATGCGACTGGGACGGAAAAGCATATCTGGACGGAAATTACATGGAAAGTAGCTGGACTTGTCGCTCGTGTTCCGGACAGCTTGACGGTAGGTGTTAACCCGGAGTACTCGGTGGGCAACTACACAAAAATGGATTTCACGCGTTCGGATACGCCCCTCGGGAATGGATGGTTCAGTACAATTGTGAAAACAGATATCTGGCCGAATCCGACAAGCGAGTTTATTACCATCACGGGGGATGTTTATATCGATGAGGTAGCAATTGATACACAGTGCATTCCCGAGCCGGCAACGTTTGGACTATTAATCGGCGGTGCGTTTATGGCAATCAGACGAAAAACAAAAGGTTTGAGGTAAACCACGGGAAACGGGTTGCATCATTTGTTGAAAAGAAACGGATGAGGTTGATAAAGAACATTGGCTGAGGAGCGATTGATGAAGGTGATGAAAAACATAGTTGCTGTACTCTCCGTAGTAATAGTGGTAGGCGTACTGGTGCAGAATGCGTCGGCTTTGCCTTCCAGCTCTTTCGATGGAGGAAAGTGGGGCGGTTACAATACTTACTCGGATGGTGCCGGGCTTAATGTGAAAGTGGTATTTAATGTTTATACTGCGAGCTCCCACGATTTTACTTGGGAAGGCCAGGTAGATATACCCAGTACCGACAAGTATATCTATGTTTACCAGGTGTTCAATTACAGCAGCAGCAGCAAAAACATCGAAAGTTTCAACGTGCTGAATAGCGACGAAAGCAGTATTTCGCCTTCGGCGATACACCAGACCTGCTCACAGATAGATAATACAGGCGCCGGCATCTCGCCTGACCCGGCCGTTAGTGCAACTCAGGGAATGTGGGTATGGTCCGACGGTGTCGTTGCCGGCGAATATTCATGGTATTTGATATTTAGCAGCAACTATGCACCAACCAATGGCGATTTTACGGTAAGTGATGAAAGCCCTGCTCCTGTTCCGACTCCGGAACCGTGCACAATGGCATTATTTGGTATTGCATCGGCTTTATACGCAGCGAAGCGGGGTAGAAAACGCCAGGCGGTGTAGAGCCGGACACGCCTAGTTTGGGCGGGAAATTGTGTGAGGAATGGATAAGATGAAAAGAGGTAATTCAAAATCGTGGAGTTGTGCGGTGATTATTTGCTGCGCAACGCTGCTTTTTTGTTTTTCCGCCCAGGCAGCAGTTCAGGAAAACGGGACAGCTTTAATGTTGGAGGCGAGTCCCGCGGAAGGTGGCTATCTTAACATCCCGACAGGGGTTCATTCTTATGACATATACTCGGATGTTACGCTGAAAGCCACACCTAAGCCCGGCTATCAGTTCGTTTGCTGGCTGGGCAGCGTCAGTAACTCCGTAACCAGTTCCACCACTGTATTTCTTAATTCGCCCAAAATGGTCATCGCTGTTTTTGAGCGGAACGAATTTGCGACGCCCGGAGATGAACTTGGTGGCGAAACGGTGATTGGTGGCGGCGAAGGCGGCGGCGGGATGGTGGGAAGCGGAGGGTTCCCTGACACATCTAATGAAGGTGCCGGATCCAGAATTCATCAGCTGAACCCGCACCACCCGATCCCGAATCCGAATCCGACCCCGAACCCGAATCCGACACCGGTCCCGGTTCCGACCCCTGAGCCCGCGACGGTAACATTGTTCGTTACAGGGTTCCTTATGCTGGTCAATCGCCGCAAAAATGGCGTAAATCTAAAAGATAAAATGTAATAATCAGAGCTTATCCCCCTGTTTGCCGATCAACGGTCCGGCAACCCGAAATGCCAGAAGGCCTCAAACACCTTCTGGCATTTCCTTTTTTGTCCCTGTTTAAATAATTGCTGTGATAAGCTGGCTATGTCTTTCTGAATACCGCCACGACGTTCTCGACCTCGACGACAAACAGCCGGTTGTCCCCTTCGAAGTCAACCGGTATCGCCCCCTTGGGATTGAACAGCACCTTGTCGTATTTTGCAAGCGGTATCTCGGGCATATTTTCAACCTCAGCCGATATCGCCACGATTCTGCCCGTTATGGTGGGAATCTCGATATTGTCAGGCAGTTGAATCCCGCCCCTGGTCTGTTTTTTGTCCTCGTCTTTGCGGATAAGCACGCGCTTCCCTACCGGCTCGACCGTCTCAAACGCTTCTTCGCTTGTTTCGTTTTTGCCTGCCATATTTGAAGCTCTCCGGCGTCAGTTATTTTACGCCGTTATTATGCGCAGGGTATCAGGGTTTGTGCAACTGTTTTGAATGGGGCTGTTGCGGGAATAATTAAATGTTGCTCACTAACGCCCGGCAGGATGCTATTGAACGCGCCAGTCCGGGCGTAATCTGCGAGACGGCCTTAAGCTCGTCTGCGGTTAATTGATTACGTGAAGAACGGTAAATGAGCATAAACCCCATTGAGCTGCCCCCCGTCACTAATGGTATCGCAGCCGTCGAGATTTTTTCCAGGAAAACGGGAGAGCATTGAAGTCCCATTCCCAGCATATCTTCGATGGTGCAAATCTGGTTGGATTTGCTGATATTGGTGACTAATTCAGTGTTAAAAAAGTTTTCCACCCGCCTGTCATCGGGGTCAATTGGCTCATCGCTCTCGAACACATGCAGCTCGAAATTATCCGGCTGCATCCCCTCGACTCCACTCTGGGCAAGCAGGAAAAACGCCACGTGAATGTCCGGCGTATGCTTTTGGATATAGCTGCTCGCGGTGCATAGTAATTCGTTCAGATCGGTCAGGCCTGCTATCGCGTTGTAAAAATCTGCCGCAAAGCCGATTGTATGCAGTGTCTTTAGAAAGTCCTTATGCGCCGTCATAATATCATTGCAAAGAATATCAATTTGCTTTGCCTGCTTTTTACGCTGCTTGTTAAATTTCTTAATCAACAGGCGTAGCCTCTTATTTCGTATTTCGTCGTTCACCGCGTCCTCGCTTCAAAATCATAAAGTTGTTGATAATTGGTGTCCCTTCCTACGCATTAAAATCGACCTTTACCGCCATCGGCTTTACCCGCCTGTTTTAAACCAAACCAGCCCCATAACTAATGTCCTATCAGTTTTATTGCACCGCCCAACCTGACGATTGTATCGTTTGTTGTTTGATTCCCCCCAAACGCACTGTTTTTAGGACCTATCTGCTTGCCTTGAGCAAGCGTAGCGACCTGTGGTGAGCGCCGTCGAATCAGTCGAAGGGCCGCCTTGCTGTTTACTTCGACATTGGATATTGGACATTGGACATTCAATATTTTCCTTCCGCCTCCGGCGGAATCCGCATACCTAAATTGACGCCTTGCGTCATCCCCTCGTAGCGCAGCGAAGATCCCCGCATGTCTTTGGCGGGGAGCCATTGTTTCTTTGGTTCCGCAACAGGGGACCCATTTTTAAATCGGCAATCTCTTGCGTCTGTGGTCTGGTGTCTTTGGTCTTATCTGCTCGCTGCCCGCTGTCCGCTATACGCTATACGCTGGGTAATGTCACCGTAGCCGTCGTCCCTTTGTCCGGCTGGCTCGCTAATGAAAGTTTTCCGTGGTTAATCTCTATCAGCCGTTGCGCGTGTGCAAGGCCCATTCCGCGTTTCCTGCCCGCCGCCCTCGCCGAAAAGAACGGATGCGTCGCCCTGGCAAGCGTCTGCTCATCCATCCCCCGCCCCGAATCAACAACCTGGATACTCACGGCGTGGTTCGTCTTATCCGCCGAAACCTCTATCTTCAGCAAACCCTCTTGCCTTGCCTGTCCCGGTAATTCGTTGGCCGGGAAATGTTCTTTATTCGCGGGGCCCGACGCGTATGCCTCAAGACCGTTGCAGAGAATATTTGATATCGCGCAGGAAATCTGTGCCGAGTCAACAAATACCTCAGGCACATCAGGCGAAATATCAATTTTGATATCGAGCTGTTCCATTTGCTTTTTCTGTTTTGTCAAATCAATCGCGTCATTGATTATTTGTCCTACGGCTGTTTCGGTTGCTCTCGGCTGTTCCGGGTTCGCGTAGCTCATCAGGTCGTCGATAATCGCCGATAGCTCGCCCGCGTTTTGCTGAATCTGCTCTAAGATACGTTTCCTGTCCGGGTCGTTTTCACTTTTGGCTAACAACTGTGCCCGTCCCGATATTACCGACAGCGGATTATTCAATTCGTGTGCCGCTCCCGCTGCCATTTCCGCCATCGCCTCCGCCTCTTCCGTTTGCCGTTTCTTCTCTTCTGTTGGAAGTTCAGCTTGCGTCTGGGGTCTTATGTCTGGGGTCTTATGTCTGGGGTCTGGTGTCTGCCCCAGCGCCTGCGCAAACCGTTCCGCATACCACTGCTGGCTGCCGATTGTCCCCAGCATATCGAGGATTGTGCCCCCAAATCTCGCAGCAGGCCCGAATCGTTTAGCGATATCGCTTCCTGCCGGATGACGAAGTTCGAATATGATTATTCCAACAGTCCTATTGTTTGCCTGAAGGGGGGCAATCTTGGTCTGGCTAAGGTCGAACTTGATATCGCACTGCTCGAATAGCCAATCGAGGTTGTCTTCGGCGTCCAATACCACGAATTTTTCCTGCATCGGCTGTGGTATTAATTCCGCGTCGTCAGGCACTTCCAGCATAATTGTTTTTGCGCTTGCTTGGTCCTCAGCAATTATCCCATCGACGATGCCTTCTTCGAGCTGGTCGGTAAGATAAATACACACAGGCCCCGTATGATAAAAATCCTGCCAGACCAGTGCGTAATTTTTCGCCAGTTCAATCGCGGGCATCGATGAGTTGATTTTAGGTATCAGCTCTTTAATAAAATCGAAATAGCTTGCGCTGCTTTGAAGTTGTGAGCTTTCCTCGAATAGTTTCGAGCTGTCCGACGCCAGTTGTCCCGCAGTGGTTCGCAATGCGTCGCAATATGCCCACCCCGGCTTCAGAATGTTCAGCCCAACCGCCTCGCTTTTTTGCAAAACCAAATCGGGCAGTTGTCGCCCAACCTCTTTCACCTGCTCAGCAGTCAGCCCTAATGTCCCCGCGATTGCTTCAGCCGAGAGTTGCTCCTCGTAATTGCCCGATTCGCCGATACCCGCCCGGCGCACGATAATGTCCGCAATCTCCACGACTCCCGCTATCCTCGCCTGCGGCATCCGCGGTATCGCCCCCGCGCGGCTGTGATGCAGCCAAAGCCCCAATATAATATCGCTCGGCAGCCGAATACTCTGCGCGAATCGCTTGGCTAATATCGTATGGTCAATTCCGAGATTGGCCTGCTCGACCTGGCAAAAACTCGTTTTCCCCGCCTTTGCCTGTTCTAACAGCGTGTCGAAACTTTTCGGCATCGTTTCATCTAAAAGGAATTTACCTATGTCGTGAAGCAGGCCCGCCAAGTAAGCGGTATCACCGTCAATTGCAGGCGATACGAGTTTCGCTAACTGTTTGGCGCAGCAGGCCGACGCCAGCGAATGACGGGTCAGTTCTTTCCTGAATTCGCTCCCCCCGTCGTCCGACAATCCCCCGAAAACGTTGGCTGACAAAACCGCGTCCCGAATCTCCCGCAGTGATATGTTTTCCATCACCTGTAACAGCCAGGTATCGCATTGTTTGATTACGATTCCCTTGTTGTGGCAGAGTCGCAATATCAGCGCTGTAATCGCCGGGTCGGATTCCACAAGCTCCGCCAGCGATCCGGGCGTAAACTCCATCCTGCCAAGCTGCGAAAGAAACCGTGCGGCTACCGAGGGCAGAATTGAGATTGATTCACACTGGCCCACCGCAAGCTCGACCCTGCGGCCGGCGGAATTGTCCGGATTTTGTTCCGGCATATTACCCATCCTCACTTATCAGCTATCGCTGCTTTTTTGGCAATTTTCGGTGCTTCCACAAGCAGGTTTTTTACAGGTGTGCGAACCAGCCGGCCCTATGCGCTTTTTTGCAGCATCTCAAGCGAAGCGCAAATTCTATTTATCAAATCATTAATATCAAACGGCTTCTTCACAAAATCCTGTGCCCCGGACTTCAATAGCTGGTCTATTTCTTCCTGCTTTATTACCCCGCTTACGATGATAATTCTTATGTTCTCGAACTCCGGATTTTTCCGGATGGTATGGCAAACCACGTTCCCGTTTACATCAGGCAGCATATAATCCAGCAGTATGCAATCAGGCCTGAACCGCTGCGTCTGTATCCCCGCCTCATATCCGCTGGTGGCTGTCTTGACGTCGAATCGGCCGTCACGCGTCAGCACCTCGACCAGCAAATCGACGATTTCTGCGTCATCATCGACGACCAATACCTTCTTTTTCCCCGTTTCCATACCGTCCAATGGTATGGCATTGTCCTTCATAAACTTAACCAAACTCTCGCGGGGAATTCTTCTGAACTTCGACCCGGGCA
Organism: uncultured Phycisphaerales bacterium; assembly: GCA_903857265.1. GTDB lineage: Bacteria > Planctomycetota > Phycisphaerae > Sedimentisphaerales > Anaerobacaceae > Fen-1362. Next base: position 107,304 of record CAIODZ010000021.1, on the reverse strand, counting down.
CACGGAATCCTTCCAGCCGGCCGGCATCAAAACACCGTATTATCGTCTGTTGACTCACCCGGCAGATTTCTGCTGCCTCTCCAGTTGTGAATAGCTCCTTCATATCACACTCTCCTGGCTTTTCTACCCTTGCCTCACTGGCCTATCTAAATTACCTCATTGCCCTAATTTAACTGTCGGATAGGGGGTTTGTCAAGCATAAAAAAAATTATTTCCAACCCCCTTTTTCAGTGTAATTGAGCGGTATTTTATAGGCGGTATTGCGACTTGCCATCAGTAAACCCTCATTATTTCGATGATTATACTGTTTTTATAAGACCTTTTGGGGTTTTAAAGGGGTAGTTTGTGTATAGAGGGGCTGTAAGTCAGGATGGCGGGCAGAAATTGACGTTTGGCAAGGGGTGGGTATAATCGTTGGCAAAATGGACAGTTAAGAAATTTGTTGGAGCTGATATGCGGGCGGAAAAGATTTACGAACTTATACGCGAAGAAAAGATAATCGCCATAGCGAGAGGCGTCAGGGCTGACCAGATAATCAATCTTGTCGAGGCGATTTTGGCGGGCGGCATCAAGATGCTCGAAGTTACCTGCAACACAGAGGGTGTCTTTGAAATGATAAAATTGCTCCGCGAGAAAATGGGCGACAGGATGTGCATCGGCGCGGGGACTGTAATAACAACGCAATTAGCCGAAAAGGCGATTGAAGCAGGTGCGGAATTTATCATTGCGCCGGATACCAATACCGAGATAATTGATTATTGCGTCAAAAACGATATTGCGATTTTGCCCGGGGCCGCGACGGCTACCGAGATTCTCGCCGCAAAAAGGCACGGCGCGAAAATGGTCAAAATATTCCCCGCGTCGGCTCTCGGTGTCAATTATATAAAGGCGCTACGGGGGCCGATTGACGACGTGGATTTTGTGGCGGTCGATGGCGTGCGCCCTGAGAATATGGCGGAATTTTTCGCCGTTGGATGCGTTGCTATCGGCATCGGCGCATCGGTTGTGAGAAAGGAATTCATCGAGAAGGGCGACTGGAAAGCGATAACCGAAATTGCCAAACGGTATGTTCAAAACTTACCGCAGTAGTTTTGAATTTTGAGTGTTGAGTGTTGAGTTGTTTGCTTGACGTTATTTATAGAGGCAAAGGTAGGATGTATCCTCGTCGGCTTTTACCTTGAATTTCTTGTTGGCGGGGACGGTGAATGATTTGCCCTCGCCGAAGTCGGCCCATTTTGTGCTATCAGGAAGCAATGCGGCCAGTTTGCCTGTGATAACGGTCATAATTTCGACGGTTGCTGTGCCGAACTCGTATTCGCCCGGGGCGATGACGCCGACGGTAGCGGGGCACTGAGCGGTCTTGAAGGCGATGGATTTAACGTTGCCGCCGAAGTATTCGTTTGTCTTGAACATTTGCGTCTCCGTTGTAGTGATTTAGTATTTTATGTTTTTCCTGTTTGCGAAATAATATGCGTCTAAACAAAAATAATCAATTGTTTTTCTTTAGCCACAGATTACACAGATTTCACGGATTTTTTTAGGCGCGGATTGCGATGACATTTTCGAAAGTTCGGCCATCGCCCATCACGCCGACGGTTTGGACGTGGACAAGGATGGCGAGGGCCGGCGAGATAAAAACACTGCATACTTTTGTCGGCGGGATGCTGGTCTTCGACAGTTCCGCAGGTGAGAACGAAGAATTTGGGCGATGGTAAAATAAACGAATATCAGGGAAATCGGGGTGACTGGACTTGAACCAGCGACCTCTTGGTCCCGAACCAAGCGCTCTAGCCAAACTGAGCTACACCCCGGTCAACTAAAATAAGTATAACACGACCAGAAGCCGACTGCAAGTCATAACAGGTCAACGGGGTCGATGTCTATTGTGATTGTAACGGCGGGGCGGATTGGGGGGGAATTGCGGAGCGTGGTAAATAACTTGTGCAAAATGGCGGGCTGGGGGGCCTGAAGGATGATTTGCATACGATGAAAGGTCTGGATTCGGCTGATAATCGCCTGTATGGGGCCGCGAACCCTGATTTGTAATTTTTCGTCGGCTACGATGCGGTCTATTTTTTCACGCATAAGTTTAGAAGCCAATTCGAGTTTTTCGTGTGTCCTGTCGCGCAGGGTAATCAGTGCCAATCGCCAGAAGGGGGGCAGGTTGCAGGCGCTTCGGTGAGTCAGCTCTTCTTTTACGAAGCCCTCGAAATCGCCTTTGAGGGCGAATTGAATCGCGGGCTGATTGGTTAAAAAGGTCTGGATGAAGACGATGCCTTTTTTGGCGGAGCGGCCCGCGCGGCCTGCGACCTGGCTAATCAGTTGGAATGTTCTTTCGTTGGCGCGGAAGTCGGGGAGATAAAGCGAGGTGTCCGCACTGATGATGCCGACGAGGGTGACGTTGGGGAAGTGGAGGCCCTTGGCGAGGATTTGAGTGCCTGCGAGGATATTGATTTTGCCCTCACTGAAGTCGCGCAGGACGCGGTAGTAGTCGGCGCCTTTCATTGAGTCGCTATCGACGCGGGCGATTTTGGCGTTTGGGAATTTTCGGGCGAGGTCCTCTTCGAGGCGTTGAGAGCCGAGGCCAATCATAGTCATACCTTTATGGCATAGGGGACATTTTTCGGGGACGAGGGTTTGTGAGCCGCAATAGTGACAGATTGCGAGGCCTGAGTGCATGTGCCTGCCCGTGATTGTGGGGATTGGCGCGATTTGTCTATCGGGTGTTTTGTGGAAGGTCAGGGTTACGTCACAATTTCGGCAGCGGAGGATGTGTTTGCAGGAGGGACAGAATATGAAGTTGCTGTAGCCGCGGCGATTGAGGAGCAGGATTGCCTGCTCGTTTCTGGCGAGCGTTTCGGTGAGCTGGTTCGTCAACGGCTCGCTCATCAGTTGCGACGCGAAATCCTTCATATCGACAAGTCGCATTTCGGGGAAGGGGAGGTCCATCACGCGTTTGGGCAGGCGAACCATATTGAAAAACGCCCTTTTCGTTTTGCAGTTTTGCAGTGTTTCGAGCGATGGGGTTGCGCTTCCTAAAAGGCAATGTGCGTTGCATAATTGTGCGCGTTTGATTGCGACGTCTCTACCATGGTAACGAGGAGTGGTGTCCTGTTTGTAACTTGGCTCGTGTTCTTCGTCAACTACGATGAGGCCGAGGTTGGCGAGCGGTGCGAAGACGGCGGAGCGTGCGCCGATAACGACATCGGCCTCGCCCGATTTTATTTTGTGCCATTGGGTATTTCGCTGGGGGGCGGTGAGGCCTGAGTGCATAACCGCGATGCGGTCGAATCTTGCGCTGAAACGCTGGATGGTCTGGGTGGTCAGGGCGATTTCGGGGAGCATCACGATTGCGGTTTTGTTTTTTTTGATTGTTTCTTCGATTGCTTTTATGTAAAGCTCGGTTTTGCCGCTGTCGGTGACGCCGAAGAGGAGCGTGACGCTGAATTTGTCTTCGTTGATTCTGCTGATGATGTTCGCGAGGGCTTTTTGCTGGTCGTCGTTGAGGACGACTTTTTCCCGCTTAATGACCATACCTTCGGGCATAGCGGGCAGGGACTTCAAGACCGTCCGCTGTGATATTTTAATAATTTGTTTTTCGACGAGGTTTTTGACAGGGACATCGGTGCAGCCGACGGCTTCGAGGAGTTCGTCGAGTTCTATTGCCGATTCTATTTCGAAGGCGTTAGCATCTCGTAATTTTTGAACAACCTGTTTTTGCTTTTTACCTTTTACCTGGTCTGCGATTTTTTCAATTTCTTCCGGGGCGACGGCTAAGTAAACGTATTTTTGTTTTTTTTCACCTGCGCCTTTTTTGACGGCTCCGGGGACGATTGCGCAGAGCACCATGCCGAGGGGGCATACATAATAATCGCTAATCCAGCGAGCCAGCTCCATCAGGTTTGCGTCAACGAGTGGCTCTTTGTCAACGATAGCCGATATTGCTTTGAGTTTAAACTTTTTGCCCTTATCTGTCTGCGGCGGATTCCCAGTGGTATCGATGCAAAAGCCCGTTTCGAGCTTGTTTGATTTTCCGAAGGGAGTTTCGATTCGCTGGCCTACGGCGACGGGCCAGAGTTTGTCGGGGACGAGGTAATCGAATTCGGCATCGACGCCCGACTCGAACGCCACGCGGATAATATGGCCCGCGGGGGCTTTGTCGGTTTTCTCCTCGCCGAATAAACTGTTTTGCTCATATTTGCTCATACGCAAGTGATTGTCCCAGCAGGGCCAAATGCTGTCAAGCTCGGCGAAAGTTTTAAAGCGAAGTAATGGCTTTATAGTTTGAAGTGTTCGGCAGCCAATTCGGTGATGTGGTCTGCGATGGCGAGGGAGGCGGTAGCGGCGGGGGAGGGGGCATTGAGGACGTGAATCGTGCTGCCGTGGGGTTCAATAACAAAATCGTCAATCGGGTTGCCATCTGCGCCGACGGCCTGCGCGCGCACGCCTGAGTTGCCGGGTGTTAAATCTTCGCCCTGAATTGCAGGGACAAGCCGCTGAAGTTGTTTGACAAAAAGCTTTTTTGAGAAAGCCCTGACGTATTCGCCAAGGCCGTAGCGCCAGTGTTTTATAAAGAGTTTTAATGTGCCGGGATAGAGAAGCGATTCCCATGCGTCTCTGAGATTGAAATCGAATTTGCCATAGCCCTCACGTTTGAATGAGAAGACCGCGTTTGGGCCGCATTCGACGCCGCCTGAGACCATTCGCGTAAAATGGACGCCGAGGAACGGGAACTGCGGGTCGGGGACGGGGTAGATGAGGTTTTTTATTTTATCCTGCGCCTCTTTTTTCAAGTCGTAATAATCACCGCGGAAGGGGACGATTCGCATTTTGATATTTACGCCGTCGAGACGGGCGATTCTGTCGCAAAGCAATCCTGCGCAGTTGATGATGAATTTGCTCGAAACGGCCTCGTGATTTGTCCTTATTTGTGTGCAGGCGTTTTCCTTTTGGAAGCCGGTAACATTGCAGGAGAGAAATATTTTGTTGTCCGCGTTTTGCTTTTGTATGAGGTCGGCAAGTTTGTTTACTACGGCGACAAAGTCGATTATGCCTGTGCAGGGGACTTTTATTCCGGCGATGCCTGCGCAATATGGTTCGATTTGTTTGATTTGGGCGGGGTTGATTTTTTCCAGACCATCGATACCGTTTTGGGGGCCGTTGTTGAAAATGCGTTCGAGGCCGGGGAGCTCTTTTTGGCTTGTTGCGACGATGATTTTGCCGCAGATTTCGTGGGGGATGCCGTATTGTCTGGCGAAGGTGACGAGCTGCTTGCGTCCGTCGGTGCAGGTCCGGGCCTTGGCGGAGCCGGGTTTGTAGTATAAGCCGGAGTGAATGACGCCCGAATTGTGTCCTGTCTGGTGGCCGGCAAGGGCCGGTTCTTTTTCCAGCACCGCGATTCGTAAACGGGGATAACTTACGGCGATTTTATACGCTGTCGCCAGTCCGACAATTCCGCCGCCAATTACTGTGACGTCAAAATCTGTTTTTTGCATTTTTAAAGTTACATATCGGGGATGACTTCTGGATACAACTGGCCTGTCGAACTTATTTTGAAGACGTAGATGAGGCCTGGGCGAAGCTTGGAATACACGGCGTTGCCGTAAATAGCTGTGATGCCATCCTGTTTTAGCTTCTCCACGTTGTTAGCCAAATCCCAGATATTCGACCAGAACATCTCCCGTTGCTTAACAGGCAGGCGAGCCATTAAATCGGCGTATCTTGCGGGTTCAGCGCCGGGCGATTCAATCGCGAAGCCATCCTGCGGGGCCATAGTTTCGCCATAAATTCTTCGCCAGAGGTACATTGCCCGCTCACGGCCATCCAGCACCATTTTGTTATCGAATTTTACAATCAGGGCGTCGAAGTGAACGATGTCGCCTTCGATTGTGTAGTCCTTTTCGAGGATTTTTTTGGTTTTGTCGTCTCTGGCAGTTTCGACGAATCGCAGTGTCGTCCAAACCTTGCCGTTTTGTATTTCCTGCTTGATGACCTTGGCGTAGCCGATTTGTTCCTCGGCGGTGAGGTTTGTGATTGCTTCCTTGAGCTGCTTATTTTCGCTGAGCAGTTGATGAATGGTTATTTCCTTCAACAGGTATCCCCGCCCGAAGTAGCCGAGGGCGACAAGGCCGATTACAAACAGGAGCAAGACCGTGATTCTGATTTTAGCAGGTTTCATAATTTATCCTTTAACTTGGCAATGTGAAGCCCCTGAACATAAAATACGCGGCGGCGAGCAGGCACAGGCCCGCCCAGAGGAAATCCAGCTTGAGCGATTGCTTCATATATACGATGCAAAATACGGCGAAGACGGTCATAGTTATTATTTCCTGAATGACCTTCAACTGCGCCAGTGATAAGAACTGAAAGCCGATGCGATTGGCGGGGACCTGAAGGCAATACTCGAAAAACGCGACCGCCCAGCTTGCCACGATGGCGATGAGCACCGCTTTACCCTTCAAGTCCTTCAGGTGCCCGTACCAGGCATAAGTCATAAATAAATTCGAGCCAACCAGCATAAAAATAGGAGCCATCAATCTCATTTCTGCCTTGTCATCCTTTCTGAAATCATCGTTTCATCATTGTTATATAATCGACCACTGTGCCTTGAAACAATTACATCCTTCACAGGCGATTTACCAGCTTATTTACGCATTACCGGCTGATACGGTTTGGTATTGATATTTACCCCGTATAATCATAACATAAAACACTTTAAGAATGAAATTAACCTTAGAAATGGGTAAACGGTGCCGATTTACGAATATAAATGCGATGACTGCGGCAAGATAACTGAATTGCTGGAGAGTTCCGGCAGCAAGAGCGAGCGAAAATGCGCACATTGCGGCAGCGGGAAGCTTAAAAAGCAGTTTTCGGTGTTCTCGGCGCAGGTCAAGGAAGGGCAATCGAAAAAATGTTTCGGGTGCAGCGATAATAGCTGCCCACATTCGAGAAGGTAACAAAGAGACGATGGACGAAAAAATTGGGATTTACGATTTTAACGCGATAGAGAAGAAATGGCAGCAGAACTGGGAGGCAGGCAAGACGTTTGCGGCTGTTGATTGTGACGCCAGGCCGAGATATTACGTCCTCGATATGTTCCCGTACCCAAGCGCGCAGGGTTTGCACGTGGGACATCCGGAGGGTTATACCGCGAGCGATATAGTCGCCCGTTATAAGCGGATGAGGGGCTTTAATGTTTTACATCCGATGGGATGGGACGCGTTTGGTTTGCCCGCGGAGCAATACGCGATTAAGACGGGGACACACCCTGCCAAGACCACGCAGAATAACATCGATGGTATTCGCAAACAAATCAAGTCGCTTGGTTTCAGTTACGACTGGGACAGGGAAGTTAATACCACCGACCCGAACTATTACAAATGGACGCAGTGGATATTCCTGAATCTTTTCAATAGCTGGTTTGATGAAAAACAGCAAAAAGCCAGGCCCATTAAAGAACTGCCTATACCGGCTGGGCTAAGCGACGCTGAAAAACGAAAATATATAGATGACCATCGATTGGCTTATGAAGCCCAGATGCCCGTAAACTGGTGTCCTGCTTTGGGGACTGTGCTTGCCAACGAGGAAGTGGTAGGGGGCCTGAGCGAGCGAGGGGGACATCCGGTTATCAGAAAACCTCTTCGGCAGTGGCTTTTGCGAATAACGGAATATGCCGAGCGATTGCTCGAAGACCTTGTCGAAGTTGACTGGCCTGAGCCAATTAAGGAAATGCAGCGAAACTGGATTGGCAAGAGCATCGGCGCGGAAGTCGATTTCAAAGTCGCTGGCTCTAATGACAATATCCGCGTTTTTACGACTCGACCCGATACGCTTTTCGGTGCGACTTATATGGTGTTATCGCCTGAGCATCCGCTTGTTGACGTAATAACGACGAAGGACAAAAAGGACGCGGTGAAAAAATACCGCGAAGAGGCGTCACGCAAAAGCGACTTAGACCGCACGGACCTCGCCAAGGAAAAAACAGGTGAATTCACGGGCGCATACGCAATTAACCCGGTCAACGAGACGAAAATCCCGATTTGGATAAGCGATTACGTTCTAATAAGCTATGGTACGGGCGCGATTATGGCGGTGCCCGCGCACGACGACCGGGATTTCGAGTTCGCGAAGAAATTTAATCTTGCGATTATACAGGTTGTTGACCCGCCGGAAGTCGGACAAAGAGAACTGGTCAAGCAGGGCAAGCTATGCTTCACCGGCGACGGGATTGCGATAAACAGCGGTCAGTTTACGGGACTAAAGACGCCCGAATTCAAGGAGCGAATTAGTAAATGGCTTGAGGAAAGAGGGCTTGGGAAAAGAGCGATTAATTATAAGCTTCGCGACTGGCTGTTCAGCAGGCAGCGATACTGGGGAGAGCCGATTCCGCTTGTGCATTGCGATAAATGCGGGATAGTGGGCCTGCCTGAATCGGCGTTGCCTTTGAAGTTACCTGATATGCAGGATTACACGCCGCCCGCGACGGGTGAGCCGCCATTATCGAAGGCAAAGGACTGGCTCAAGACGACCTGTCCGCAATGTGGCGGGATTGCTTTGCGCGAGACAAACACGATGCCGCAGTGGGCCGGAAGCTGTTGGTATTACCTGCGCTACATAGACCCGAACAACAATAATCGCTGTTGCGATGGTGCGAAGGAAAAATACTGGATGCCCGTTGACCTCTACATAGGTGGCGCGGAGCACGCGGTATTGCATTTGCTGTATTCGCGTTTCTGGCACAAGTTCCTTTTTGATATTGGTTACGTCAGCACCAAAGAGCCATTCAAAAAATTAGTCAATCAGGGGATGATTCTCGGCGAAGACGGCCAGAAGATGAGCAAGTCGCGAGGCAACGTTGTTAATCCCGATAAGGTCGTTGCCGATTACGGCGCGGATTCGATGCGGCTTTACGAGATGTTTATGGGGCCGCTGGAGGCGGTGAAACCCTGGAGTATGCAGGGGGTCGAGGGCGTGCACCGGTTTTTGCAGCGTGTCTGGCGATTAATTATTAATGAGGACACGGGCAATCTTAACGCTGCCATTGCGAATGCTAAACCCGATGAAGCGACCACGCGATTACTTCATCAGACAATTCAAAAAGTGGGAGGCGACGTCGAGACATTTGGTTTTAATACCGCGATTAGCTCGATGATGATTCTCGTTAATCATCTTATAAAGCAGCCCGTTTTGCCGAAGGCGGTTGTTGAGCAGTTAGTGCTTATGTTATCGCCTTTTGCGCCGCATATCGCGGAAGAGCTTTGGCAAAAATTGGGGCATAGTAAAACGCTTGCTTACGAATCCTGGCCTAAGTTCGACCCGGAGCTTGTAAAGGAAGCCGAAATAGAATTAGCCATACAGGTCAACGGCAAAATCAAAGACAAAATTGTTGTCCCCGCGCAGGCGGATGATGAATCGATAAAACAAAAGGCCCTTGCCAGCGAAAAGGTTATTGCAGCCCTTGCGGGCAAACAGCCGAAAAAAGTGATAGTAATCAAATCACGTCTCGTGAATATAGTTGTTTGATGTACTTGAGTAACCCCCCAATAAATTGGGGAGCTAAATTTTAGATGTATATAGAAATCGAAGCGAAGCTGAAGGTTGATTCGTTTAAGGGTATTGAAAAAAGGTTGAAGGCCCTCAACGCGGAATTTTTGCGGGAGCGGCTTCATACCGATGCTTATTTCGACGACGCCAAATCATCTCTGCTAAAATTCGACAGCGCGTTGCGTCTTCGCCACCAGTTAATTGGTCGAAGAGACCAGGTCGTGATAACTTTCAAAGGACCGAGACGGGAAGGGCGATTCAAACAGAGACAGGAAATTCAGTTCGAGGTCAGCGACGCTCGTCTGGCGGAGATGTTTTTGGGTGCGATTGGATATAAAAGGACGCTTGTGTATCAAAAGAAGCGTCGTGCATGGCATTATGGCGATTGTGAGATAGCGCTGGATGAATTGCCTCTTCTGGGGAAATTTGTGGAAATAGAAGGGCCGGGCGAAAAGAAAATCGCTGCTGTGCAGAAAAAGCTGGGTCTGGAAGATTTGCCGCACATACACCAGAGTTACGCCGCATTGATGCAAAAGCAGATCCGGCGACGCGGAAGAAAAAACAACAGGGTTTTCTTTTGATAGTTTTATGAGCGCAATTAAACCAGAAGACGGTTATATCGCTTATATAATCAATCCCAAGTCCGGCGCAAGCACCGGCGAGAAGCTTCCCGGCCGACGATTCGAGGAATACCTGAAGGGCAGGGGCTTTGAAGTCCGTATGAATCTGACGCGTTCGCTTGGACACGCCTGTGAGCTTGCCACAAGCGCAGCCCGCGACGCCGACTGTGCGCTGGTTGTCGCGGTGGGAGGCGACGGCACTATCAGGGAAGTTGCGCACGGGCTTTCGGGCAGCGATAAACCGCTGCTGATTGTTCCGGGGGGAACCGAAAATCTCCTTGCCAATGAGCTTGGTCTCGAAAAGTCGCTCAAAACGCTGACACGAACTTTCGAGGCGGGTTTTACTCGCGATTTCGATTTGGGCACCGCCAACGGCAAGTGTTTCACCTCGATAGCCGGTTTCGGCTTTGACGGCGAGGTGGTTGCCGAAGTCAGCAGCAATCGTATCGGGCACATCAATTATTTCGATTACTTCTGGCCGCTCTGGCGGACATTCTGGAAATACCGTTTCGACCCGATTACCGTCGAGGTCGATAGCGAGCAGATTTTTGATGGGCAGGGCCTCGTTTTTGTCGGCAACATCTCCAGGTATGCCTTGGGTCTTAACATCCTTGAACACGCCGACTACAGCGACGGCCTTCTTGATGTCTGCATTTACAAGTGCTCCCACAGAACGCATTTGGTCAAGCATTCCGCTATGACAATCTTTCAGCAGCATCACGGCTCCAGAGACGTCATATATCGGCAGGGGAAAAATATTGTCGTTGATTCTCCGAACCCTGAGCTGGCCACCGAAATTGACGGCGACCCTGGCCCGTATGTGCCTGTCAGTATATCAATTATTCCCAAGGCGGTGCGTGTGATGGTTCCCGAGGGCGCCAAGCCCGCGGGCATCAGGGCGCAAATTCTAAGGGCGTTGAAATAGCCCTTTGACAAACAGCTCCCTGTCGGGGATAATTGCCCAATCACAGGTAACGAATATGCGAGCTAAAACCTTTAAAATCGGTTCTGTCGACATCGGCCTCAAGGCCCCGATGTTTCTAATCGCAGGCCCTTGTGTAATCGAGACGAAGCAAATCTGCCTTGATATCGCTAATCGGCTCGCGGATATTTCTTCACGCACAGGCATAGGCGTTATTTACAAGGCAAGTTTCGACAAGGCCAACCGCAGCAGCGTTTCCAGTTTTCGAGGGCCTGGGCTGAAAAAAGGTCTCGAAATCTTAGCTGCCGTGCGGGATAAGGTTAAATTGCCCGTTATGACCGACGTTCACCTGCCCGAGCAGGCCGAAAAGGTCGCCAAAGTTGTCGATGCCCTTCAGATTCCCGCTTTTCTGTGCAGACAGACCGATTTGCTCTGCGCCTGCGCCGAGACGGGCAAGCCAGTAAACGTCAAAAAAGGGCAGTTCCTCTCGCCCGAAGAGATGACCAACGTCGTCGAGAAGATTCGCTCGTGCGGCAACGACAAAATAATGCTCACTGAACGCGGCACGTTCTTCGGCTACAATCGACTCGTCAACGATATGACCGCTATCAGTATTATGAAGGGGCTTGGCTGCCCCGTGGTCTTCGACGCCACCCACAGCACCCAGCAGCCGGGCGGCCTGGGCAATGCGACGGGAGGCAGGCGGCAATTCGCCCCCATCCTCGCAAAAGCAGCGATTGCCGCAGGCGCAAATGCCCTTTTCCTTGAAGTCCATACCAACCCTCGGCAGGCCAAATCCGACTCCGCTGTCGTTATGCCCATCGAATGGGTCGAAGAATTGCTAACGGATTGCAGAAGAATCTTCGAAATAGCCGGCGGGGAGTGAGAAATGGCTAACACGGGCAAACATCTTTATGGGCCGGTGCCCTCTCGTCGGCTGGGACTCAGTTTGGGCGTAGATATCGTCCCTTTCAAGACCTGCACCCTTGATTGTGTTTATTGCCAGCTCGGCAAGACCACCTGCAAAACAATGGAGCGAAAAGAATATGTGCCGGTCAGCGAAATTCTCGACGAACTGCAGGAGGTTCTGGATGCTGGTCTTGCAGCCGACTACATAACCCTCGGCGGCTCAGGCGAACCCACCCTGCATTCAGGTATCGGCCGCCTAATAAAGGGTATCAAAAAACTAACCTCTATTCCCGTGGCTGTCCTTACAAACGGCACGCTTTTTTACCTGCCCGAGGTCAGGAAAGATTGTGTCGATGCCGATGTGATTTTGCCGTCTTTGGACGCGGGCGACCAGAAAACCTATGAGGCCATCAATCGCCCGGTCGAACAGCTTACTTTTGATATGCTTGTAGAGGGCTTGTGCGCATTAAAAAGGGATTATCCAGGCCAAATCTGGCTTGAGGTTTTTTTCGTTGATAAATTGAACACCGATGATGCTCAAATTACCAAAATTTCCGAGGCGATTAAAAAAATTCGTCCCGACAAGGTCCATTTGAATACCGCCGTCAGGCCGACCGCCGAAAAAAATGTCGAAAAAGTGGCCCCCGACAAGCTCGAAGAAATAGCCCGCCGGCTTTCCCCTAATTGTGAAGTTATTGCGGATTTCGTATCCGGACACTGCCGAAAAACTGCCTCCGATATCCCTCAAGCCCTGTTATCAATGCTGAAACGCAGACCTTGTTCACTAAACGACGTCTGCTCGGTCCTTGGCCTCGATGTTGCCGATGCGATGGTCTATCTCGACGAGCTTAAAGACCAGGGGGTAATATGGTCCGAAAACAAGCAGGGTAAAACGTTTTTCGGGGCGTTTTAACCGCAACGGCCGTAAGCTATTGCGACCGTGAAATACCTCCAAAATATCGCAACAATCCTCTTCAATTTGTAAAGACCTGTGGCCTATTGGCCGATAAAACTCCTGTGGCCTTTTAGCCAGCGGCGATATTATCGCCTCCGGTGAAAAAAATTATGCCCGGCCACTTAAGTGTTCCGTGTTACGACCGATAAAGAAAAGGGGAATGTCGTCCCTGTAGATTGTTTAAATGGAAGGAACCTGGTTGCTGTGAGTAAAGCAAGCAAACAACTCATTCTCAAAAAGGGCAAACAGAAGTTTATCTTCCGTTATGAATCCGGCTCTGAGGATAAATTGCTGGATGTCCTTGTTGACCAGGCCAGAAGCGGCCGGACCGATTTCGACTGGTTCGATGCCGCCGTCCTGAGTTTCAAGCTTACGCAGTCCCTTATAGGTCAGGCCGACGAACTAATTGCTGATAAGGTAAAAGTTAAACAATAAACCAAAAACCGCGAGGCCTTTCCGGCAGCTCGCAATTTTTTGTTTGTGATAAAGGCGGACAAATTATGGAAGACAGCATAATTATCCAGGACTTTTTGAACTACCTCCAGTTCGAAAAACGTTTCAGCCCCCATACGGCCAAGTGCTACGGTGTTGACTTGCTCCAGTTCGGTGCATTCCTCACCGGCCACGGCGACGCAGGCGGCCCCGATGTGCACGGCCACGACGACGGGCTTGGCTCTCACGACTCCGGAATAGCTACCGCGGTCGCGACCCAGCCCAAAGTCGATATTGACCAGCTGCTCGCATCAGCCGATGTTAATGCCATAAGGTCGTATATGGCGTCGCTGAATGAAAAGCAATACTCCAAGGCGACAATCGCACGAAAGCTCGCGACCCTTCGCAGCTTCTATAAGTTCTTAGTCAAAAGAAACCGCGTAAGCTCGAACCCGGTGGTCGGCATACGCACGCCGAAGCAGGAAAAACGTCTTCCGCGTTTCCTCGAATATGAACAGGTAAAACGCCTGCTCGAAACGCCGCCGACCGATAGCTGGCTCGGTGCACGCGACAGGGCGATTATGGAAACGCTTTACAGCACCGGTATGCGGGTAAGCGAAATTGTCGCGCTTAACCTCGAAGATATCGACTTCCTCGGCGAAGTCGTTCACATCAGGGGCAAGGGCAAAAAAGAAAGAATCTGCCCCATCAGCTCCTCAGTCCTGCAAATCGTCCAGCATTATATGGAGTTCAGGAACAAACGCGCCCAGCTCAACGGCAACTTCGACGGCAAGGTCCTGTTCGTCAATAAGCACGGCAAACGCCTCAGCACCCGAAGCGTCCGCCGGAAAATGGATAAATACCTCAAAATGGCAGGTCTCGACCCCGCAATCAGTCCGCATACCCTGCGGCACAGTTTTGCTACCCATATGCTCAATCGCGGCGCAGACCTTCGCAGCGTTCAGGAATTGTTAGGCCATCAGTCACTTTCAACCACCCAGATATACACGCACCTGACGACAGGCAAGATAAAGGAAGTTTACTCCGCAGCGCATCCGAGGGAAAACGAACCGCCGAAATCTGAAAACTAATCGGATTTTACAGTGCTAAAAAAACAAGGGCCGACGATTATCGCCGGCCCTTTTGCTTTTCAGATAGTTGAATATGTCGGATTAACTTGCGTTGTTGCCGTTGCCGCCGATGTATTCGGGAACAAGCTCTTTAATCTTTGCCACTATAGCGGCTCGCTCGCCGATTTTAGCAACTGCCACGAGTTCCTCTATTTTCGCCCGCAGCCGGTCGCGGTCCATCGGGATATTTTTCCAGATACCGATTTTGGGGTGCCTGGTTTCCTGCATATCCTCGCCTTTTATCGAAAGCTCCTCGAAGAGCTTTTCGCCTGGACGTAATCCCGTGAAAATTATCTCGATATCAACGCCCGGCCTGAAGCCGCTTAAGGTAATCAATTCCGTCGCCAAATCGACAATCTTCACCGGCTCGCCCATATCGAGCAGGAAAATCTCGCCGCCTTTGCCCATCGAGGCCGCCTGAAGGACAAGCTGGCTGGCTTCGGGTATTGTCATAAAATAGCGTTTCATTTCCGGATGCGTTACCGTTACGGGGCCTCCCTGTGCAATCTGCTTTTTGAAGATTGGGACAACCGAGCCGTCGGAGCCGAGCACGTTGCCGAACCGCACCGTAACAAAATGCGTTTTGCTTGTCCTGTTGAGGTCCTGCACATAAGTTTCCGCGATTCGCTTGGATGACCCCATAATGCTGGTGGGATTGACCGCTTTGTCGGTGCTTATCATAATGAAGTTGCCTGCGTCGAATTTATCCGCGGCATCCGCGACCGTGCGGCTGCCCACGACGTTGTTTTTAATCGCCTCACCCGGGTTGCCTTCCATCAAAGGCACGTGTTTGTGCGCCGCAGCGTGTATGATTATTTCAGGCCTGTATTTCTCGAAAATACCCTCAACTCGACTTTGGTCGGTGATGTCGCACACAACCGCAGTCATAGCGATATCCGGGAATGTTTCACGAAGCTCACGCTCAATATAGAACAGCGGGTTCTCCGCCTGCTCGACGAGCAGCAGCAGTTTAGGCCCGAAACGGCAAATCTGTCGGCACATTTCCGAGCCGATTGAGCCGCCCGCGCCGGTGACTAAAATCGTTTTACCTTTTATGAATGCCTCTATCAAATCCGTATCGAGCTGTATTGCCTCGCGTCCCAGCAGGTCGTTAATATCCACGTCGCGAATCTGCGAAACCCTGAATTTGCCCCCCGCGATATCCGTCATCGACGGGACCGTCCTGAAGCGGACCTTTGTACCCTGGCAGACCTGCACAACGCGTCTTCGCTGGGGAACTGTCGCCGACGGCATCGCGATGGCAACTTCCTCGATGTTTTTCTCCCTGCATATCTCAGGAAGCTGCTCAACTGTCCCCAGGACCGGTATATCATGTATGCGGATGCCCTGCTTGGCGGGGTCGTCGTCGATGAAACCCACCACGTCATATTCGGCCACGGTCATTCGATGAATCTCTCGCAGAAGTGATTCGCCGGTGTTGCCTGCTCCCACAATCAAAAATCGCTTTAGTTTGCCCGTTTCGACCGTGCGGAATTCCTCGTAATACAGCCGAATGACCATGCGAAGCCCGGCGAGGAGTAATATGGTGCAGAACATATCCACTACAAATACCGCCTGACTGACATCAAATATATTCGGAATGCTTTTTCGGACAGGGTCGATATACAGCCCCGCTACCCACACCCCGAATAGCAGCATTGTGCTGACAAGCGACGCCCTCACTATGCCCGTCAAATCCGATATCCCGACGTATCGCCACCACCCGCGATACTGCTTGAAGAGTCCGAAAATCACTGTTTTGATGATAAGGGCCAATACCAGCAGGGCCGGATATTGCTTTGTCAGCCACTCTGCCTGGAGCTGCATATTCGATGTTGC
This sequence comes from uncultured Phycisphaerales bacterium, assembly GCA_903857265.1. GTDB lineage: Bacteria > Planctomycetota > Phycisphaerae > Sedimentisphaerales > Anaerobacaceae > Fen-1362. Next base: position 90,951 of record CAIODZ010000021.1, on the reverse strand, counting down.
CAGGAAAGACAGCAGCAGTGACACCGCGAACGCTACAAGATGCGCCAGTACTATAAGAGGCCTGCGAAACTTCAAAATCGCATTAGGCGCGGATTGGGAAGCCGCCGGATTTGCGGTTTTATAATTTGTCTGGTTATCAGCGTTTAATTCAGTCATAACTTAGTATCGGCAGGTCAAGCCACCTGCATTATAAAGATATACCCTTCTATTGTCACTTAAACGGCTGCCCGGAAATGCTGCCGGTGTGTTTATCGGACATCCGGTGTGGCGTTTTAAAACATTATATTCATAACAATTTTGGCATTATCTTACAGTTTCAACGGTCGGCGGTCAACTCAGGCGGACGGGTCTTTTATTTCCGATGTCTCGGTGTAAACCGTCTCCAGCGGCGTCTCATCCACCTGATTTCGCATTAACGCGTATATCACGGTGTTCGATGAGAAATAAAAGCTGATTATGAATGATGCCACCAGGCCGACGATTACAAGAGCGGAAAGATATACCAGGACCGCCGCTATTGACTCCGAACTGCTGCCGGTTGCCTGAGAGTATGCCAGCAGGCGGGGAAAAGTCGGTTCAGGCCAAATCGCGGCAATTTTGTCCGGCAGGCCGCGGGCGCTTTGCGTAATAGCTCCCACGCGAAGTCCCCTGTATGTTGACCACAAAAGCAGAAACGCGAAGAAGCGAACAAAGATATAACAAATAGCGCCGTAGATTACGGCTATTGCAGTGTAAAAGCCAAGTCGCCATGGTTTGGCGTAAACGTAGTTGAATGAGCGGCTGATGGCGTCGAGACCGTCGGAGCCGTCATACGCGACGGCGGGGAATGCCAAATTCAGTCCGCCGATAACGCCCAGCAGGACGGCGGCTATGATTGCCCCGGCGGCAAGGGCGGGCAGCATTAAAAGCCCTGTGCCAATCTCTCCCAGGCCAAACGGGATATTGCTTATCAGGCCAATCGACACTACGCAGATGCCGGCGATTGCGATTATTATCATAGGCACGATGGGTGTTCCGAAGAAGCTCGTGAATCTTTTTGTGCTGAATCGCAGCGATTCTGTGATTCCGGGTTTTTCATTTTGTGCGAATTGTAACGCGGCGATTCGGCATATCGCGCCGCCGCCAACCGCAGCGATGCTCAGATTTATCACCGCGAAAATCAGGCAGTAAACTAAGTGATACCGGATTGCCCATTTTACCGCGTACAGGAACTCAACGGTCTTATCCAGAATGCCGAACAGGTCGAATCTGAAAATAGCTTTTAGTGAGCCGTGAAACTTTGCGATACCGAAACCCCACATCGTCGAAAATACTCCCCTGTGGTGTTCGGTATCGGCGTTTTTTTCGATATACGAGTCGAGTCGTTCCGGTGCGTTGAGGAAGAGGTTAAGCTCCGTCTCGATGCCGTTTGTCCCCGGCGTTGTTACCACTGTCTTCGACAAATCCATAAGCCAGCCGACTAAGCCCGTCATCGCTATCATGCAAAACGCGATTATCAGTTTGCTCGGCTGTATCGCCATCCGGAAGCTGCGGAATATCCTCGGAAACAGCAAGCTGTCGAGAATTATGCCCGCCTGGTTTTCGCCGTTCATTTCGATTCCTTTCAAACAGCTTCGATTGACCTGCAACACGCTCCGAATCAATGCTGCAATATCACAACCGTATTATTGGCGGATAGTTGCAGCTTGTCAACCGTTTTCGGTTTTGTCCTGGTTGTCCGCTTTGGCGGCCTGTTCGCCTTCGCCTGGTTCCTCTTCTTCATTAGCTTGTGCAGCTATCCTGTAATTGCCGTCGAACCATTTTCCCAGGTCTATCAGTTTGCATCGGTTGCTGCAGAAGGGGTAAAACTTCCCATCCCGGCTATCCTGCCGGGTTGCCTTATCGATAACCTTATTACATACAGGACATCTGCTTTTCATATAGTCAGCCAACTTACCATTTTTCCTCACCTTTATAAAGCCCGCAATGGTGTTTCCTGCTTGACTATTCCGCGGATAAATTATAAATTACGGTTTCTGTGGACAAACGCGGAAAAAAACCTGTGATTGGCATCCTGGGCGGAATGTATTCCGGCAAGAGCACCGTAGCGGCTGAACTGGCAAAGCTCGGGTGTGCTGTTATCGATGCCGACGCCATATCTCATCAACTCCTCGAAGAAAAAGACGTTCTCAAAAAAATCGTCCGCGTATTCGGCAAAGAGATTCTCGACGACAAAGGTAAAATCAGCAGGCCCGACCTGGCAAACAGGGTCTTCGGCGACCCAGCAAAACTGGCCACCCTCACAGGCATACTGCACCCTCTCATTATGGCCCGCGTCGAAGAGTTGATAACACAGTGTGGTTCCCAGTTAGCCGTCAGGGCAATCGTCCTTGATATACCGCTTTTGGTCGAAGTCGGCTGGGAAAAACGTTGCGACCACATCATTTTTGTCGATTGCACACCCCCAATACGCCTTGAAAGGGCCAAAAAAACAGGTGTTTTCGAGGCCGACCAGCTAAAAATTCGTGAAAATCTTCAGATTTCTCTGGACAAAAAGAAACGTATCGCCGATAATATCGTCGATAACAATTCCGACTTATCGGGCTTGTCCAAACAAATCGCTAATATTTTCTCAACCATTATGGATAAAGGGTAAGTGCGGTTTAGCGCGATGTTTGGGATAAGCGTAAGCCCGGTTTGGGGATACTGACATAACGCCTTAAATACCAATTCAGCCACACTCAGCGCAGTAAAGTTTTGTGCTGGGGTCTGAAAAGTCAGCTGTGTATCGCTATCTTGATCAAAAACTGGCTGCTGGGCATTCGTGAAATATCAAAACGCTTCCCCGGATTAAATGTGCTGATGGGACGCAGGATAGAACGATTGAGGCAGTATAAATCCAGGATTAACGAACCCGTATGGTTAAAGCGGGATAACGTCGCTTGTAACATGGTTTTTGGCAGATGATTAGGAGCTAATAATGAGTAAGGTCAGCCCAAAGGGCAGAAGGAAAAAACGGGGTCAGGACGAGGCAGAGGTCATCGAGAAGTCCGAACAGGTCGAACAGGTAGAACAGGTAGAACCTCAGGCACAGCCCGTGGTCAATAACGAGCCGCAGGTTGCCGTTCAGGTCGTCGATGAGACCAACGGGACAGAGATAAAAAAGACCGAAGAGGAATCGACTCACGAGAAATATGAACGGGTAAAGAAAGGACAGCTTTACCTGACGGACCTCCAGCGGCTCAGCGTCTCTGAGCTGCACGAAATGGCCAAGAAGGACGGCATCACCGACTATACCGCCCTCAAGAAACAGGAGCTTATCTTCCGAATCCTCAAGGAGCGCATCCGCCAGAACGGCCTTATGTATGGCGAGGGCGTCCTCGAAGTCCTCCCCGACGGCTACGGCTTCCTGCGTAACCCAGAATACAACTACCTCTCAAGCCCCGATGATATTTACGTCTCGCCTTCCCAGATACGACGATTCGGCCTGCGAACAGGCAACACCGTCTCAGGCCAGATTCGCCCGCCAAAGGATTCCGAAAAATACTTCGCCCTCCTCCGCGTCGAGGCAATCAACTTCGAAGACCCGGACCGGCTTGCCGAAAAAACCGTCTTCAGCGACCTCACACCCCTGCATCCGCTGGAACGAATAATAATGGAGACAGTCCCGGAAGAGCTGAATATGCGCATAATCGACCTGGTGACTCCCGTCGGCAAAGGCCAGCGGGGACTCATCGTCGCCCCGCCCAGGACAGGCAAAACCGTCCTGCTCCAGAAAATGGCAAATGCCATATCAACCAATAATCCGCAAATCAAATTGATTGTGCTTTTGATTGATGAGCGACCGGAAGAAGTTACCGAAATGGAACGCAAAACCGCCCCCGATGTCGAGGTTATCAGCTCTACCTTCGATGAGCCGGCAGCACGCCATTGCCAGGTCGCCGAAATCGTCATCGAAAAAGCCAAGCGTATGGTCGAATATGGCCACGATGTGGTCATTCTTCTCGACTCCATCACGCGTCTTGCACGTGCCTACAACTCCGAAATGCCCCACTCAGGCAAAATTCTCACAGGTGGTGTTGACGCCAGTGCTATGCAGATGCCCAAGAAATTCTTCGGCGCAGCACGAAAAGTCGAGGAAGGCGGCTCACTCACCATTTTCGCCACCGCCCTAATCGACACCGGCTCCAAAATGGACGAAGTCATATTCGAGGAATTCAAGGCCACCGGCAATATGGAATTGCATCTCGACAGGAAACTCGTTGACCGTCGCGTCTATCCCGCTATCGATATCAGCAGAAGCGGGACCAGAAGAGAAGAGCTCCTGCTCGCTCCAAAAGAGCTTGCGCTTACGTATCGGCTGCGAAGGGTGCTTAGTGAAATGAACCACGTCGAGGCCGTCGAGCTACTCAAGAGCCGGCTGACAAAGTGCAGAACAAACGCCGAATTCCTTATGACTATGAATATCGATTAACGGCTTTGCTTTACATTACGCGGTTATTTGATTAAAATTAGATTCCGGCAGGTAAGCGCCTGCCGGAATTTTTTATTTCAGGGAATCTTTTGGGCGTTATATGGCTGAAGAATTGAGCAAGGTTTACGAACCTAAAAACACCGAACAGCAGGCGGACCAAATCTGGGCAGCGGGTAATTACTTTCACGCTGAGCCGGATGGCGCAAAGCGAAAGTCCTACACCATTGTAATACCCCCGCCCAATGTTACCGCCGCGCTGCACCTGGGCCACGCGTTGAATAACACCCTTCAGGATATCCTAATCCGCTATCACAGGATGCTTGGTTTGAACACCCTCTGGATGCCAGGCACAGACCACGCGGGCATCGCGACACAAACCGTCGTCGAAAAAAGAATCCTCGCCGAAGAAGGCAAAAAACGCACCGATTTCAAACGCGAAGTATTTGTCGCTCGCGTACAGGCCTGGAAGGATGAATACGAAATTCGAATCATCGAACAGCTAAAGGCAATGGGCTGCTCCTGCGACTGGCAGCGGACGCGTTTCACAATGGATGAAACCTGTGCCAAAGCCGTCAGGGCTACGTTTTTCAATCTCTTCAAAGATGGCTTGATATATAGAGGCAAACGTCTCGTCAACTGGGACCCCGCCACGCAAACCGTATTGGCCGATGATGAAGTCGAGCATGAGACAATCCAGGGTAATTTCTGGTATCTGCGTTACCCTCTCACCGAGCCGGTCGTCGTGGAAGGCAAACGCATAGAATATGTAACGGTTGCGACCACCCGTCCGGAAACAATGCTGGGCGATACCGCTGTTGCGATGAACCCCAACGACCCGCGAGCGAAATGCCTGGTTGGCAAAAAAGTCAAGCTGCCAATCGTCGGCAGAATCATACCCATAATTGCCGATGAGCACGTTGTACTGCCCAATCCCAATAGCGAAGACGAAAAAGCCAAATTCTCAACCGGCTTTTTGAAAGTTACCCCCGCTCACGACCCCGATGACTGGGCGATTGGGCAACGTCATAAGCTCGAAGTAATCAATGTAATGGCGCCCGATGGCTCAATCAGCGATAAATATGACTGGAAGGACTGGGAGCAAATTAAAAATCCCGATGCCGAAAATCTCATCGGTATGGACCGTTTCGAGGCGCGCGAGGCAATCGTCGAATGGTTCCGCGAAGAAGGCCTTCTCGAAGAAGTCAGACCCTACGCCCACGAAGTAGGCCACAGCTACCGAAGCCACGTTCCCATTGAGCCGTACCTCTCGGACCAGTGGTATATCGCCGTCAAAAAACCAATCGACCATCTTGAGAAAAAATTTGGCAAAGGAATGATTGATGGCACTGATGTTCCGGTAAACTCATTAGCGGGTTTGGCTTTGAAGCCGTTACTGGATGGCCGACTGAAATTCATCCCGGAACGTTACGCCAAGACATATCAGGCCTGGCTCGAAAACCTCCGCGACTGGCCCATAAGCAGACAACTCTGGTGGGGACATCAAATTCCCGTCTGGTCAAAAGCTGGCAGGCAAAAAAACCGCTGCGAACACGGAACATTCAGCGTCGTTGTGGAAACCGAGCAGGGGCCTGTAACTTACGCCTGCGTAAAACCCGGCTTTGAAGAGCTTGAACAGGCGATTGTTTCAGAGGGTTGGGTGCGAGACAGCGATGTTCTTGATACCTGGTTTTCTTCGGCTCTTTGGCCATTCAGCACCCTCGGCTGGCCGGAGGAGTCGCCATTATTGAAAACCTTCTATCCTGGCGACGTCCTCTGCACCGCCCGCGAAATCATCACGCTCTGGGTCTCGCGTATGGTGATGATGGGCCAATACTGCGCAGGCGACATACCTTTCAAAGACGTATATATCCACGCTATGATACAGGACGGCGAAGGCCGAAAAATGTCCAAAAGCTTGGGCAACGGCATCGACCCCCTCGTCGCAATCAACAGCCACGGCGCAGACGCGATGCGATTCACCCTTGCCAGTATGACCACCGACACGCAGGATATCCGAATGCCCGTCGCGCAGATGACGCTTCCCGATGGCAGGGTCGAAAACACCTCTCCAAAATTGGACGTTGGCAGAAACTTCTGCAACAAGCTCTGGAACGCCTCGCGTTTCGCGATGATGAACCTCGAAGGAACCGACTCCGCCCTCTTCGACAAAACCAAACTCGCGATAACCGACAAATGGATTCTCTCACGCCTCGCACGAACTATCACCGAAGTTACCGATGGTCTTGACGCCTTCAAATATAATGAACCTCTGAACGCGATTTACAAATTCTTCTGGAACGACTTCTGCGACTGGTATCTCGAATGGGCAAAGCCGCGTATGTTCGATTCCGCTCAAAAGCCGATTGCCCAGAACGTTCTCGCCTTTGTCCTTGACCAGACGCTTCGGCTGTTGCATCCCTTTGTGCCGTTCATCACCGAGGGCATCTTCCAGAAACTAAACGAACTTGCCCCTACTCGAGGCCTTAAAGGAATCGCGGAATTAAACGGCGCTAAAGCATTAGTCGTAGCTGACTGGCCAAAGCGAATTGACGCCCTGATAAATGAGCAGATTGAGCAGCAAATCGACAATATCCAGACCGTTGTCCGCTCCGTCCGCGACATACGAAGCAAATGCAACATTCCGCCCTCCTCGAAACTCGTTGTCTCCGTCAATGCGCCAAACGATATTTCCGGAATCCTGAACGCCGACGCCGGCCTTCTCTGCCAGATTGCTAATCTCAAAGAATTCAGCGCATCGCACTCGGCCCCGAAGCCCAAAAACGCCGCCGCCGCAATATCAGGCCAAATGCAGATTTACGTCCACGATGCGATAGATATCGAAGCCGAACGCAAACGCCTGACCAAACAGAAAGAACAAATCGAAGGCGTGAAAAAAGGCGTCGAAGCCAAACTTGCCAACGAAAACTTCATAGCGAGGGCAAAACCGGAAGTCGTTGCTCAGACAAAAGAAAAACTCGCTGAATATACCGAACAGTTAAAGGCCATCGAAAAACACCTGGCCGAATTGAATGATTAAAAGGGGGGCGGGATGGAAATAGAAGTCGAACTTTCTAAAATAATAATAAACGAGTCATCCGACCAGCAGATAATCGTCCTCAAGGAACGCTATGGTCAGCGAAGCTTCCCCATTGTCATCGGCATCGTCGAGATTTTCGCCATCGACCGCCGGCTAAAAGGCATTCAGCCCCCGCGACCGATGACCCACGACCTGCTCGACAACATAATCACCTCCCTCGGCGCCCGCATCGAAAGAATAATCATCAACGACCTCCGCAACCACACCTTCTACGCAAGGATAGTCCTCAGCTTGAACGGCAAAGTTGTCGAGGTTGATTCCCGCCCGTCCGATGCAATTGCCCTCGGTGCCGCCTCCGGTGCGCCTATTTTTGTGGATGAGCAGGTGTTTGACAAGATTTCTGACTAACCAGGTTCGATATAATCAATAGGCCCACAGCCGTGCAAAGCATCGAATCCGCCACGTTAAACGCAGGCCAGTGCCTCTCGCGCCAATACACAACGATAAAATCCCGCACAAATCCCCCGTTGAACGCCCGGTCGTAAAGATTCCCCGATATCCCGGCTGCGAACAAAGCCAGCGCGACAACAACAATTTTCCCTTCCCTCAGCGCGAACATAAATATCGCTATAATCATTACCAGCGCAACCGCCGATATCGACACCAGCATAGTCCGGTGTCCGCCTGCTATCCCGAATGCCGCCCCGGGGTTCTCCGCCAATTGCAGACGCAGGAAACCGTTTATTATTGCTACGCCCTGCCCCTGTACATTTTCAAGCCAGGCAAACACCGCTTTTTTCGTCCAGAGGTCGAATGCCAGACCGCCCACGAAGATTGACAAGAAGATAATATGACGGATTCCGGGAAACGGAGGACCGAGGACGGAAGACGGAAGATTTGTTTTCTGTTCCCCGTTCATTACTTCGAGTATTTCTCTATCAGTTTGATAAGCCGGTCTCGCCTCGGCTGGTCCGGCTTGACGCTCAATGACTGCCGCCACAGCTCCACCGCCTGCGCCTTCAGCTCCGCGTCGTTTTCCGCGTTCGCCTTGGTCATATACGCCACACCAAGTCCGCGGTACGCCTCCCAGTCATAGCTGTTGATTTTTATCGCCTGCCTGTAATTATCGATTGCCTGGTTTACGTCGTTCAACTGCAGATAGCAGTAACCGATATACTGATACGCCGAACTATTAGCCGGCTGTATCTGTGTCACCGCCGTGAATAATTCCTTTGCCGGCTCAACTCGTTTGGTCCGCAGATACGCTACCGCCAGAGACATCATTACCCCGGGGTTGCTGCTGTCCATCTCCAGCGCACGCTTGTACGACCGCACCGCCTGCTCATAATCCTTCTGCGAATCGTATATATTGCCTAAAAGCTGGTGAAGCTCCTCGGCGTTCGCGTCTATTTTCTCTGCCCTCTTGCCGTACACAATCGCCTGGCTGTAATCGTTTACCTCGTAAAGACACTGGGCGGTTTTGAGATTTGCCTCAAAATTGCTGGGCTTAAGCTCGCACGCCCTGCGATAGGCCTTCACCGCCAGCGTAAATTCTTTCATCGTCTGGTAAACCCGCCCCAAACTGAAATAATCCCTGAATGACCACGGGTTCAGCCGGGTCGCGGCGCCATACGCCGCCGCGCTCTTCTTATATTCCTGCTTTTGCTCGTAAATCTCCCCCAATAGCGATTGCGCCAGCGAGAACCGCCCGTCAACCTTTGTCGCCTGGTTGAGCTTGTCAATTGCCTTATCGTTGTTGTTCAGCTCCCGCAGCTCAACAGCGTCAACGTATAACGCCACCGCCTGCTGCCGGTTTGCGCAGCCCCAGACCGGCAATAACGCCAGGCCGACCATCGTTGCCAGTATTACGCTTTGAACGTCCCTTCTTTTGGACATCCTGTTTTCCCCGTATAATTTCGAAAAACTAATGACTTATCAGGGTATATCGTCATACCACGCTGTAAACCCTTAAATTATACCACCTTAACCAAAACTGTCAAAAACTTTCGCCTTCAGGCCAAATCGTAACTGTCTCAAAGGATGTGGGGGAATTTTCGGGGTTCGGTCATATTGCCTGGTTTATTAGATTACTTTTCGCAAAGCGCAGACGCCATTCTCACCTCGCAAGTACTCCGACAGATAATAGTGGTTAAGGGCTTTTGGCCAACTCTTAAAGCCACGCATCGTCTTAGCCCTGATTTTGTAATCCAGACCAATGAGCCGTTATGTGGCGTTGTTGGTTCTGTCAGTACCGTCTTTATTCACCTTGTCCCACGTACGTTCTATATGCTGCAACAGTTGATTGGCTTTCCACAATGCCCCTGCCCGACCGATGGAATAATCAAATTGACCATTCTTTGGCCTCCTTGCCTGTTCCTACCATTAAAATCGACAAGGAGACCTGTTTCTTTACACCTTAACCACAATCTTTGGGACTACCAACGGTTTTTCTGCTTTCAGGACGATATGGCAGAAAGGTAACGGAGCAGGAGGGATTCGCTTGCGCGGCTCCCCTAAGGGGTGTCAAACCCCCGTTTGCGACGCTTCGCGTCGCGGGTGTTCTCATCCCTCTTACACAAGGAGCTTCCCTAACGGAGCAGGAGGGATTCGAACCCCCGATACCCAAAGGGTATAACGGTTTTCAAGACCGTCGCTTTCAGCCGCTCAGCCACTGCTCCATAATACCCATATATTATACTCGGCTGTTCATTTTCGCCACTTTTGTTTTCTTACTTAAAGTTTCCCTGTTGCCGTGCCCTGTCATTGGCCGGTAGAATGATAAATTAAGCCGCCTTTGTTGAATACATAACCAAACTTTTAGCGGCCTGAAAGGAATATAATTATGAAATTGTCGTTCCTTATAAAAATTGCTGTATATTCGCTTCTCGTATTATCCTGTAATTTTGCTTTTGCGGCGTCGCTTCCGCCCGGAACGCCGCCGGGATTATACGACGAGGGAAACGTCCCGAAATTCACCCTGCCTGACCCGCTGGTTATGCTCAATGGCGACAAGGTCAATGACATCGATACCTGGAAGCAAAAACGCAGACCGGAAATCCTCAAATTATTCGAAACCAATGTGTATGGCCGCACGATGATTGGCAGGCCGGCTGGTATGACCTGGAAAGTCACAGCGGAAAACCGCTCCGATATGAATGGCCTCGCCATTACCAAAACAGTAACAATATATTTCACGGGTAAAGACGATGGGCCGAAAATGGACGTGAATATCGTTTTGCCCGCAAGTGCGGCTAAAAAACCCGTTCCATTAATAGCCATTGTGGAATGGGCTCCCCAAAGACAGTGGCTTCTGGACCGCGGCTATGGGCTGGCGACCTTCGACGCCGCACAGATTGAGCCGGATAGCAAAGATGGTTACTCTAAAAGCATTCGCAAATTTTTTGCCAAACCTGACCAGAACCAGCCCGGCCCCGACGAATGGGGCGCTATCGGCGCCTGGGCATGGGGTTTGAGCAGGGCTATGGATTACATTGTTACCGACAAAGACATCGACGCCAACAAGGTCTGTGTTGCGGGCTTTTCCCGATTTGGCAAAGTCGCAATGTGGGCGGGCGCTCAGGACGAACGCTTCGCAATCATCTTTTCCGGCGAATCCGGCTGCGGCGGGGCGGTCATCGTCCGTCGCGGCTTCGGCGAGACCGTCAAAATAATTAACATCAAATTCCCTTACTGGTTTTGCGGAAATTTCAAGGATTACGGTGACCGTGTAAACGACCTGCCTGTTGACTGGCACATGCTCGTTGCCCTGATGGCTCCTCGCCCGGTTTATATCGCGACCGCTGAACAGGACCTGTGGGGCGACCCTCGCGGTTCGTTCCTCTCCGCCAAATACGCCGAGCCGGTCTATCAGTTATTTGGCAAAAAAGGCCTCGGCGTGGAAGATATGCCTCCCCTCGAAACCCCCGTTGGTATCACTATTGGCTATCATATTCGCAAAGGCACTCATAACCTGACCGATTACGACTGGCAGCAATTTCTTAACTTTGCCGACCGCCACTTCGGAATCAAAACGATTATTAAAGAATAACCTTTATTTTCGCCCTGTTCATATAAACGGTTATTTCTTAGCGGCGATTTTAGCGATTAATTTTTTTAATATTTTTTTCAGATTTTGCGAACCATCGAAACAACCCCTCGTATAAATATCAGAAAAATGAAATTCATCACTCTCCTCCTTAAAGAGAAAAGATATGAGGAAGGACGGCGAAAGCGAGATTAAGCCGTTCTTCCTCGTTTTCATTTCTACCAGGGCTGTTTTGTGCCGGATATTGGCCATTTACTCGCCTTCGCAGCAGGTTAGCCCGTGTTTTCATTGCTTGAATTACGGCAGAGATACGGTTAAAATTACCTTTTCATGAAGAATTCACCCGAACAATCTGAGTCGGTTAATCGTTGCGGCGCCAAAACCGAAGGGCCTGCCCTTAGCGAAGTCGAGGGATTGGGCCGGCTGATTGGCGTTATCGCGCACGAAATCAAAAACCCGCTATCCACCATCAAGGTGAATCTTCGGCTTGTGGATGAAGAGCTTCAAGCAGGCCCGGCGGGTGATATCGACCAGTGTCTGGCGCGGGCACGCAGGAAATTGGCCGTAATCGACAAGGAAACCACCCGGCTCGAACAAATCCTCGACAGTTTTCTCCGGTACGCGGACCGCACACAGCCCCGTCTTTTGCCGGCTGACCTGAATCCCGTCATCGACGACATAATTGATTTTTATCTCCCGCAGGCAGCCGTCCATTCGATAACTTTGCGAAAGTCCCTTCACAGCGGGCCGCTGGTTTGTCTCATAGACGCCGGTATGCTCAAACAAGCGGTTCTCAACCTGCTCATAAACGCTCAGCAGGCCGTAGTTGGTCAGGGCGAGGTTATGGTACGGACGGCAAGCGATGGTCAATACGCCCAAATCCAGATTAGCGACACAGGCAAAGGGATTCCGGCTGAGCGTCTTGCTCATTTGTTCGAGCCGTATCAATCCTCAAGACCCGACGGCGCGGGTTTGGGGCTTGCTACCGTTAAAAAAATTATCGACGCCCACAAAGGGGTAATCAATGTCGTCAGTGAGCCGGGCAAGGGAACGGCTTTCACAATCAAGCTGCTGCTTGCCCCGTCGGAGGACATGCGATGATTAAAGACGCCGTTGTCCTTGTTGTTGATGACGAGAGAGACCACGCCGACGGTATGGCTGAAGCTCTTCGTAAATGCTGCGATAAAGCAATCCCTGTTTATACGGGCAGGGACGCACTCGAAATCATACGAAGCCAGGATATTGATGTTGTTGTTACCGACCTCAAGCTCGGCGGCGATATCGACGGCCTTGATATACTGCAGGAAGCGAAAAAAACCAGCCAGACGGAAGTCATACTCATCACCGCATACGCAACCATCGAAACCTGCAAAGACGCGATAAGACACGGGGCTTACGATTACTTAGTCAAACCGATAAATATCGACCAGCTACGTTCGCTCGTCGAGCAGGCCGCCTCACTGGTGGTTCGCAGGAAACACGCCGATAAACAGGGCCGTGCCGCTAATGAGGATTTCAGATTCGAGGGCGTCCTGGGAAACAGTCCCCAGATGACAGGCATCTTTGAGGTTCTTCGCAGGGTGGCGCCGACGAATATCGCTGTTCTTATCCAGGGTGAATCGGGCACAGGCAAAGAACTCCTCGCCCGCGCCATTCACGACAATTCAAACCGCTGGAACAGGCGATTTGTGCCCATCAATTGCGCGGGCTTTACCGAGACGCTTCTCGAAAGCGAGCTCTTTGGCCACGTCAAAGGTTCGTTTACCGGCGCAGCTATTGACCGCAAGGGGCTTTTTGAAATCGCCGACAAGGGCACGCTGTTTCTCGATGAAATAGGCGATATGCCCCTGAATATGCAGGCGAAATTATTGCGTGTTATCGAGGATGGCGTTATTGTTCCCGTCGGGGGCAATAAGCCGATTGTTGTCGATGTGCGAATCATAAGCGCGACAAACCACGACCTCACCGGACTGGTCGAGGAGAAAAAATTCCGCCAGGACCTTTACTTCAGAATAAAGGGCGTCAGCGTTTCAGTTCCGCCTCTGCGTCAGCGACGCGAAGATATACCGCTGCTGGCTAATTTCTTCCTCAAGGAGGCAGTGGGTGAAACCGCCTCGAAAGTTACCGGTATCAGCGATGCTGTGATGAATATTTTCGCTAACTATGAGTGGCCCGGCAATATCCGCCAGCTTCGCAACGCAATCAGGACTATGGTAGTTATGTCCGACCGCGACAAGCTGGATGTTCAGGATTTACCTCCCGAAATCAATCGCATTCGCCAGCTCCCGGCGGGCCAGTCGAAATCCTCAAGCGATATGCCGCTCAATGAAATCGAGAAACAGGCGATTATCGATATGCTTGCCAAAACGGGCAATAACCGCCAAATCGCCGCGAAACTGCTGGGTATCGGCGAGCGCACCCTCTACCGCAAAATAAAAGAATATAATCTCTAATTGCCTCTTATGACTTGAGCGTCTTGAAGTTTTTTTATCCGCCTATCTGTACCACGTGTCCGTTGATTAGCCAGAAGCGGCCTGGTTTTTGGTCGAAGTAAACCAGTTGCTCATAGCCGCGAGAATTATAAACGCGGTCCGGCTCGCCTATTGCTGCTATAAGCTCCTCTTTTGTTGTGCCGCTGGAATTCGTCCCTTTTTTTGTCACGCCTGTTCGACTTATGGATTGTCTTGATGCGACGGCAGCAGGCGATACGGTCTGCGATTTTAATTTCGCGTTTTCCGTCAACAGCGTCTCCATATCATTTTTCAATCCCGTTATCTGCGTGCCCGCGATATTCAATTGCTCTCTGAGCGACTGGTTCTCGCTTTCCAGCTTGCTTTGCAGCGTTCCTGCTGCGCTTATATCCAGAGCCAGCCACACGACTATCGCGACAGCCATAATAAAGAGTATTCCCGTAACCAGCGATATAAGCTGCCATTTTCTTTCTGCTCCTGCTGCACGCACGTTCGAAGGCGACGTTGCTTTGGGATTGGGCGCCTGGTATTGATTCTCATCCGCCGTCTGTTCCATAATAGCTGTTTGGTTTTCCATAATCTGTTCCTTTATCCATATCCGCGCTGGTGAAAAGATTAGTGGTGCTATTAGTTTCTTCGGCCTTTTGACCCTATTTTCTTTATACTGCCGCTTTTTGCCTGCCCTCTCGTAGCGCAGCGAAGACCCCAGCGTCTCGTTTTGAGAATCAAAACGGCAGGGGAGGGAAGTTTAACCTTGCGAATTCACCGTGATGTTTTTTCGCCGCCGTGTCGTAAACTCTCGCCGCGTCGATTTCATTGTCGAAATGCCCAAGCCATATACATTTTCTGTTGATTTGGATTTTGGCAACCCACCTTCCTTTGCGTTTATCCAAATAAACCCCTCTGAACCGCGACGTGCTCTTTGTGCTTGTTTTTGGCTTGTTGCACATGTTCTGAGAATGTGTAGCTAATCGCAGGTTCGATCTTCTGTTATCAAGGGTTTTGCCGTTTTGATGGTCCACCAGAAGCCCGTCAGGCGCGTTCATTATCTCCCTGTGCATTCGCACCTTTTTCAACTGCCAGTTGTCTGTCAGCACGAGCCGAACGGCATAGATATTTCTTCTGCTTACGTTTATGCACCAGTGAAAATTATTGAGCCAATAGTAGTCCGTTGGCTCGACAATCGCGAATCTCTCTTCGCCGAGGTAAATCCGGCGGTATGTATAGCCGTATTTCCATTGCCGATAAAGCAAAACCGGCCAAACGAAAGCAAGGTCAAGCCAAACGGGAATTGTTATTGTAAGTTTCGCAGACATAATTCACTCCTCGGAGCGCAGCGCAGATCCTCGGGGTAAGCTCCTTTGGTCTTCTGCCGGGGACCCAGTTTTATTTTGTCCTCGACTCAAGCTCCATAGGAACCGCAGTCGGGGATCCAGAAATTCTAATTTCTAAATTCTAAACTCTAAACAAATCCGAAATCTGCAATCCGCAATCTAAAATTGGAACTTGCCTTACTTGGCGTGAAACTTGCCCCCCCGGGGCTGCTACCGTGCGGGTCTCCGCTATCTCTTCTTTTCACCTGTTCTACTGCTCAACTATCTACTTTCTCGCGAAGCGTCCTGCTTCGCGCCCTCTATATATAAGGTGAATTTTTGGGCATTTTAAGGACTTACAAAACACGATTTTTGGGCCGAAAGTTGGTAAGTCCTTTTGTCGTAAAGAATAAAAAAATATTTAGAAAACCTCCATATTTTTTTGTCAATATAGGTAACTTGCGAATCATAATTGCATAATGGGATTTCCCGGCCTGCCCTTCGTAGCGAAGTTTACCCGCCGTAGTGTCAGCGAAGGTGGGCGAAGAAGGGATTTTTTTGGATATATAGGTAATCTCTAAAAACAGGTTTAGCCGCCGTCGGCACAGCGGCTTCCTTATAATGTTTAGCCCGGCAACTTTATTGCCGGGTCTATTTCTTCTTCAAGTATCCAGTATCAAGCATCGAGTATCTATTACATTCTCCCTTGTAAACCCAGTGCCGAATAGTACAATTGCGGATATCCCAAACGGACAAATCCTATTGAAGAGGCAAAAAACGAGGGCAGGATGAACAAAATATGAAAGAAATCACACTCGACCAAATGCTGACCAATATTTGCCATAGCCTTGAGACGTCATCAGATGGCGATAAGGCGGTTTACACGATGCTAATCGGAGCGGGTTTTAGCTATGGGGTAATCCCGACAGCTAAACAAATCCTGCAAGATGCACCGAGTTGGCTTCACAAACAAAAGCACGCAGGCAAAGATCAAGAGACTGTCAACAAAGATAGTATCTGTAAAGAATTCTGGAAAACAGTATCGGAGCAATACTCTCCCGGCAAGGACCAGCCAAAAATTGAATTCCAGGAAGGAAACTATTTTCCCAAAGATAGCTCGATTACTGACGCCTACAAGCTTCTCATGAGCGGAGACTGTCCGGGCGGATTAACTACGCCAGGTTTACGCCGAGAGTATATAAGAAACCTCCATAAATCAGCGATCAAGAAAAACAACCCGGCCCATTTGTATCTTGCTTGCCTGCTTAATCAACAGAGAAAAATGGGGGGAGCATGGAAATATAAATCCTCGTTTTGCAGGACGATTCTGACCACTAACTTTGACCCGTTGCTTCAGGATGCCCTCCAACTCGTTAATGTTCTGTATTATATGTCAGACCGGCCGGAAGTACTCGATTATCTTCAGGAGGATGATTACGACGCCATCCATCTGGTCTATACACATGGCAGTATGCATCGTTATCTACTATTGAATGCACCGGAAGAAATTCATAGAGGAACTAAAAACAGTGTTTCTCTGAAAACCCATTTCGAGCGCCATGGTGTGATTGTCATTGGTTATGGGGGATGGCAAGATGCAACTATGGAAGCTTTATCTCAGGCAACTCAGTTTGATGGCAACCTCTATTGGTGTGCTCGCAAAGGCGACACACTTTCCGAAGACGTTCAGCAATTGCTAAAAAAGCATGCCGGCTACGCCTATAAAGTGGTCATTCCGGATGCGGATGAAGCCATGCATACAATCTTTAAAACACTAACAGATTCGGCCTGCGCTGAGTTATTGGATGACCCCATTGCCCTGCTCATTGAACAAATTCAGGGCTTGAGCGTTTCTGAGTCTAAATCAACAGAATCAACCAAATCATCAGGATATATAGACAGCTTTAATTCAAATCTAAGCAATACCATTACACGGCTCAATTTGGCCCGGGCGGCCTATCGGAATCCAGAGATTTATAATAGAAAAACAAGTTCTGATGATACATATGTGGATATGAAAGCACAGGCCGTCACCTCCAGTCAGGCCGTCGCCTCCAAGTATATGAGTCAGGCCTTGACTCTTGCAAAAGACAATAATCTAACTGAGGCCATTGACTTATGGAGCAAGGTATTAGATATACTGGATGTTCCAGCGAAACAGAAAGCCAAGGCACTTATTAACCGCGGCGTAACCTATGGCAAGATGAAGCCGCCGAGAACCGAAAATGAGATTGCCGACTATACAGCCGTTATTGAAATGCCGGATGCTCCCGCAGAACAGAAAGCTAAAGCATTGCTTAACCGGGGTATAACCTATGGCGAAGAACTGAAGCCACCGAAAATCAAAGAATCTATTGCCGACTATACAGCCGTTGTTGAAATGCCCCATGCTACCGCGAAACAGAGAGCCGGGGCATTGCTTAACCGCGGCGCGGCCTATGGCAAAATGGAGCCGCCGAGAATCGAAGAATCTATTGCCGACTATACAGCTGTTATTGAAATGCCGGATGTTCCTGCGGAACAGAAAGCTGGGGCATTATTTAACCGGGGCACAACCTATGCTTGGCTGGAATCGCCAAGAATCGAAGAAGCTATTACCGATTATACAACCGTTGTTGATATGCCGGATGCTCCAGCAGAACAGAAAAGCACGGCTCATGGGAATCTTGGTTTATTGCTATTCGAAGAAAAAGACGACATAACATTATTGCTGGAAGAAACTACGAAGGCGCTGGAATACGATAGCACGCATTATGAATGGCGGTTCAATTTAGGTTTGGCAAAACTATTTTTGGGGATTCCCGATGAATCCTTGGAGTTGTGTTCTTCAGCAATTAATGAATGCACAGATATCGATCAGATTGATGACGCATTGAAGCTTCTTAGGAGAAAAGAAAGTCTATTGCCTGAAAAATCAAAGACGGCTTATGAACAGATTATACAGGCGCTGAATAAACGCAGAACAGAGCTTGAGCATTAAAAGTAGATATCTGTTTTGCGAGAAATTAAATAGTAGAACCGTTGAGAGGAGCGGATGAAAAGCGAATACTTCGGCTGCAATTGGCCAAATTATTAAAAAAATCGCGCAAACTCCGCATTACGATATACTGAATACGAACGACTAACGACGAATTTAATCTGTGGCTAAAAAACTTGGGAATCCAGTATCGAGCATCAAGCATCAAGTATCCAGTATCGAGTTCCTAATTATTTACCTCTGCGGCCTGCCCTTCGTAGCGAAGCGAAGAAGGGTTCTCTGCGGTGTGGTGTAATCGTTTTTGTCGCCATTTGGGCATTTGTTCCGGGGTAACGTCGGCCCATAGGCCTTTCTTCTGGTTTCTGGCGACGGATTCCAACTGTTTGTATTTATTGTATAAGCCGTGTTTGAAACGCAAATCCGCGTAGGCGTAACCCTCGCTCAATAAAACCTCATTCAGGAAAGTCCCATCGGGCAGTTGAATGTAGGCGAGAAGCCGATGGTATATGTCCCTGCTGTTTTTCTCTTTTTCCAGGTAAATAGTTACCCGTTTTCCGAGGGCGAGTTTGGTTGCGAAGTCCGACGCCTCTTTGCCGAAATACATTGGCCCTGTTCTTGGGTCTTTAGTTTCGGGGGTATCGATTCCCCAAAGGCGGATTCTGGTGTGGCTGTAAGCTTGTCCGCCGTAGGCGGATGCGTCGGGGATATCGATGTCGAGGGTGTCGCCATCGACGACTTTTACGACGGCAAATTGCTGGCCATGGTATTTTGATATGTCCCCGGAATCCTGCTGATGATTCGATTGCAGGGGTTTGGTTACTGAGGGGCTGACGCAACTGTGGTCGAGAAAACATAATGTCGCCGCCGTCAGCGTAATAATGACGGCAACGACATTACGCATGCGTCTGCTCATCGCATATCGCGCCATATTAACTTCGTCTCTCGTCGCTCGTAACTCGTTTCTCGAAACACGAGGCACAGGTCACGAGTCACGAAAAAAGGTGTCAGGAACCTTTTTTACTTTTTGGCTCTTTTTTCTGCCGACTTATCCAAATCGAACGCATCGCAAACGGCTATGAGTGCCTTTTCCGCCTGGTCTTTATCGACGACGCAGCTTATTCGGATTTCGCTTGTGGTTATCGAGTCGATATTGACCCTGGCTTTGGCTAATGCGCTGAACATCTTTTCAGCGATGCCGTAATGGCTTCTCATTCCGACGCCGACCGCCGAGACCTCGGCGATGTCCTCGCGGGTAAAGACGCTGTCGCATTTGACCTCGCCCTTTATGCTCTCGATGGCTTCTTTGGCTGAGCGCAGGTCCGATGCGGCTACCGTGAAGGCGAGGTTCGCCTTGTCGGTGCTGACCTCTGTCTGCATTATGTCGTTAACGACGACCTTTGCCTCGGCCAGTCGATGAAAAACCTTTGCTGCATTGCCGGGCTTGTTGTCGATGCCCACCAAACTGATTTTTGCCATATCTCTCTGTATCGTCGCCCCTGAAACCGCTATTCCTTCCATTTGTGGCACCTCTCCAATAATGTAGGTCCCCTCAACGTCTTCGCTGCTGGACCTGACGTGGATTTTTACGTTGTATTTTTTACCGAATTCGATGCTGCGACTGTGCATAACGCCCGCGCCTAAGCTGGCAAGCTCGAGCATTTCGTCGTAGCTGATTTCCTTCATTTTGGCGGCTTTTGTGTAAATGCGCGGGTCGGTGGTGTATATGCCGTTGACATCGGTGAAGATTTCGCAGACCTCGGCGCCGACGGCGGCTGCAATTGCGACCGCGGTGGTATCTGAGCCGCCTCTGCCGAGGGTTGTGATATTGTCGTTTTCGTCGATGCCCTGGAAGCCGGCGACGATGACGATTTTGCCTTCTTTAAGCTCCTTGTGGATTCGCTTGGCGTCGATGCTCTTTATGCGGGCCTTTGTATGCGTGCTGTCTGTAATCATTCCGACCTGGAAGCCCGTAAAGCTGATTGCCTTGTGGCCCATCGCTTCCAGCGCTATCGCGAAAAGCGATACTGTCTGCTGTTCGCCCGTGCTGAGCAACTGGTCCATTTCGCGTTTAGGCGGGTTCGGATTAAGCTCCATCGCGTCCGCCACGAGATGGTCGGTCTGGTGGCCGCGAGCTGAAGCGACGACGACGACCTGATAACCTTTTTTGGTCGCGTCGATTGCCTTCTGTGCGGCCCGGCGGATTTTCTCGGCGTTTGCGACCGATGTCCCGCCAAACTTTTGAACAAGTATAGGCATAGCTACTCCAAAAGAAGATTTAATGACCCTCCTTCGTTCTGCGAACTACGGAGGGTAAACCCCCAGGCAGGCCTGGGGGCTAAGCAACCCCGCAATAAATTGCGGGGCTAAATTTTAACTTTTGAGGAAGTATTCCATAAGTTGGTACCCCTTGTCAATACGCAAGCCGGATTTTGCTGCGTTTGATTCGGTAAAGGCGGCCTGAAAAACGCCCGAAACATTGTCGCCCGCCATAGCGAACGGGACAGGGTCGCCGCAATGCGCGCCGGTTTTTACGGGTGTGGGATGGTCAGGCAGTACCATAATGCGCCAAGAGGGGTATTTTTTAATCGCCTCGTAAATCGGGCCTACAATATGCTTATCAATCTGCTCGATTGCTTTTTTCTTGGTTTCGGGATTGCCCGCGTGGCCTGCCTCATCGGGGGCCTCGATATGGACGACGACGATGTCGTAATCCTTGAGCGCCTTAATCGCGGCGGCCCCTTTGCCTTCAAAATTGGTATCTGTGAAGCCGGTTGCGCCGGGGACTTCGATGAGGTCGAAGTCGATGAGTTTGGCCAGTCCCCTGAAGAGGTCAACAGCGGTGATGCCCGCGCCTTTGAGGCCGAAGCGTTTTTCGAAACTTTCGAGTTTTGCTTTTTTGCCCTGTCCCCAGAGCCAGATTGAGCTGACCTGGTTTTCGCCGAGGTCCGCCCGGACCTTGTTGATATCGTGGTTGTGGAAGAACTGCTGCGAGCGTATCATCAGGTCGATGAGTAATTCTGAACCTTTGCCGCGCGGAAGAATTTTTTCAACGGGGGTGCCTATGTAGTCGTGGGGCGGGCAGGTCTTGACGTTGACATCGGTATTTTTGAGGACGAGCAGATGGCGATAGCTTACGCCGGTGTAGAAGCGGATATTATCGTTTGAAAGCTGCTCATTAAGCTCTTCGATGAGGCGGATTCCTTCTTCGGTTGAGATATGTCCTGCGCTATGGTCTGCCATTTTGCCGTCAGCAAAAGTAACAAGGTTGCACCTGAAGACCCAGTCATCGGGCGATAACTGGACGTTTCTTGCGACTGCCTCAATCGGCGCTCTGCCTGTGTAGTATTGTCTGGGGTCATAGCCCAATAACGACATTTGCGCGACGTCGCTGCCCGGCTCCATACCTTCGGGGACAGTGCGGACTGCGCCGAGGCGACCGGTCTGGCCGATTCGGTCCATATTCGGGGTATTGGCCGCTTCGAGCGGGGTTTTATTGCCGAACTGTTCTATCGGGTTATCCGCCGCGCCATCAGGTATTATTATCGCGTATTTAGTGCTCATATTTTTACCAATATTGGCGGGGTTAACCCCGCCCTACATTAAGCGTTTAATCGAACGTCGTAGTTTATGGGTTTTTGGCGGTAGAGTCAATGGTTACGTGTTCATTGATATGGGTTTAGAAATCAGCCATAAAAGGGTTTTTGGGAAATTCTATGGGCTGGCTTAATCTCATTTTCTTCCGTTCGGGAATACCTACTTATTAATCAATAATTTAGACAATTCGTTTGCCTTCTCAGCGTCCAGGTTTTTTAAGATTTTGTATTCTTCAAGGGCTGAATTCTTGTCGCCGGCTACTGAATAGGCAGCGCCGAGAGCATAATGTGCAAGAACGAAATCCGGCCGGATTATTATGGCCTGCTTATATGCTTCTATCGCCTGCCGGTAAAAGCCAAGTGTATAGTAGGCGGCGCCAAGGTTAAGATGTGCTTCGGCATAATCCGGCTTAATTCGGATGGCTTGTTTATAGGCTTCTATCGCATCCTGATAACGTCCAAGATCTTTATATGAAACCCCAAGATTATAGTGTGCCTTGGCGTAATCCGGCTTGATTCTTATGGTCTCCTTATATGCTTCTATCTCATCCTGCGTGCGGCCAAGGTTGCCGTAAGCAACGCCGAGATTATAGTGTGCCTCGGCGTAACCCGGTTTGATTTTTATGGCTTGGTTAAAGGATTTCATTGCTTCCTGGTAGTGACCGAGACTCTGGTAGACAACGCCAAGATTATTGTGAAGTATCGGAGCGTTGGGTGCTTTTGACAACATGTATTCAAAAAGACCGATTGAATTGCGCCAGTGAGTGAGATAACTGCGCGTGGCAAGGGATTCGGCGGAAGCCAATATCAGGACAAACAGGATTATAACTACATATTTTGAGCCGCTGATTACACTGTTTTTTAACCGCAGATTCCACAGGTTACACAGAAAAGAAGCGAGAATCATCAGCAGGCCGAAGGAGGGGAGATAGGCGAATTTGTCAGAGGCGATTACGTTGGAAAAACCGATAATCTGCATAGTCGGCAGAATTGCCACAAAAAAGAACAGCCAGCCAGTGAAAGCCGCACGAGTCCAGCGGAGAAAGATGAGCAGCAGTGGGATTAAAATACAGGTACCTATAACACTTGCCAGAATCATAGGCTGGGATAGATTCATGGGGGCGGGGAAGGGGTAGTGTGAGGAGAGATTTACCGGCCATATAATTTTACACAGATAAAAGATTATGTTATGGCAAAGCGTGAAAAAAACACGCCCAACGCCTATTTTGACGGGCGAGATGGTAATGGCGGTGCGAGTTTGGGAGACATAGGTTATAACGGCAAAAATACCGCCGAGGATAAAAAAAGGAATTTTTTCAAGAAACGACCGCCATTTGAGCCTTTTTAATGGCCAAAAATCGAGCAATAACATCAGAACAGGCAGGGCGTGCTGGTGGGCTTGGACATAAGGGCGAGGAGGTAGAATAGGAAGCAAGCGATATAAAGACCCCAGGTAGAGCGGTCCACAGGGGATTGGATTCCCGCCCCAGCTTTCGCGGAGGTGACACTCGCATGCATATAGCGGAGGTAGAAGATGAGTGACCAGAGGGCGAAAAAGGCGGCGAGAAGGGTTTTTCGTTCGCCGACCCATGGGATAGTTTCTACCGTCATAGGGTGGAGGCCGAACAAGAGACCTACGGCTGCGGCAATCCACACCTCACCAAAAAGCAGATAAAGCAGCACAATTATCAATGCAGTATTTGCAGCGTGAAGAGCGAGGCTTGTGCGATGGAATGGCAAAAGATTTTCGACCCGGCCTCCAAGGGAATAATCGAACATAAGAGAAATCATCGCCAGGGGTTGATAATATCCTTGTACCGTTAACGGTTCCAAAACTTGAGAAAGGAACTTCCGGGCGGAAAGCCAACTGGGATTTTTGACCAGGGTGTTGTTGACAAGGTACTGGTCATCGTCAAAAGACAATGCCTGTGCGGAAAGGGCCGGCCAATGGACGGCAATAACGGCGGCGCAGACACAACCGATAAGGATGGTCAATAAGACAGTTTTTGAGGACATAGATTTTGCTCTAAGGTTATTATATTATTTTGATTATATAAATTCTAAATCAAAAATTAAATAGTAAAAATGCAGTTATCAGTACTAAAAAATTTAGCGGCCTATAAAGAGCGAAGAGTCGAGAAACATTTTCCCTGTAACCCAAATATTTTTCAAACGGTGCGAATCAGTGTCGAATATTCTTTCTTTTTTACTTCAAGTGCTTCGCGTTCTTCGCCACTATTCCTTGTCCTCCGGTATATCGACGATGCGGATGCAGACCGGTTTTGCGCAGACGGTATCCAAAGAGGCGAGACCTTTGAGAGTGGCGGTGATTTTATCCTGTCTGTTGGGGTGAGTGGTAATCACGACAGGAACGGTATTATCCGGACCGGGAATTTCGTGCTGGAGGACGCCTGAAATACTGATAGCGTTGTCGGCGAGGACTTTGCCAATCTGCGCGAATACGCCGGGCTGGTCCTTGACCATTAAGCGGATATAGAACCGGCTGACGAGATTATCGATTTTGTCAATCGAGCCCGCTATTTCGGCGTGCGGCTTAAGATTGAGATTTTTGAAGGTGGTCGCGGAATTGCCCAGAGCGACTTCGATAATGTCGGCGACAATCGCGCTGGCAGTGGGCATCATACCCGCGCCACGACCGTAGAACATTACGTTACCCACTGCGTGGCCGAAAATGCTTAGGGCGTTGAATGAGCCGTCAACCTTGGCGAGACGGTTTTCTTTGCTGATAAACGACGGATGTACGCGAAGTGAAATCCGGCCAGCGTCATTTTTTTCTGCGATAGCCAAAAGTTTTAAACAATAACCCATTTCGCCGCCGAATCGGACATCGTCTTTGGAGACGAGTTGTATGCCTTCGACGTAAATATCTTTCATTTCAATTGAGGAGCCGAAGGCGATTGAAGCGAGGATTGCGAGCTTGTGTGCGCTGTCGCCTCCTGAGATATCGAGGGTGGGGTCGGCTTCCGCGTAGCCCTTTTGCTGTGCCTGTGCGAGCGCGTCTGCGAAGTCGGCGCCTTTGGAGGTCATATTCGAGAGGATGTAGTTGCAGGTCCCGTTTACGATTCCATACATTGCCTTGATATCGTTGGCGGCTAAGCCGGTTCGTATGCCTGAGATAATCGGTATTCCGCCCGCGCAGCTTGCCTCGAAGGCGATGCAGCGGTCATTTTTATGGGCAGCTGCATAAAGCTCCGCGCCGTGTTCAGCCAATAGCGCCTTATTTGCGGTAACGACGTTTTTGCCCGCGGCGAGCATTTTTAGCTGGATATCCTTTGCGATTTTGGTTCCGCCTACGAGTTCGACGCCGATTGAGATTGATTTATCGTTGAGGAGGCGATTGAGGTCGTTAGTCAGCAGGCCATCGGGCAGCTTGACGGGGCGGGGCCTTTTGAGGTCGGCATCGACGACGCAGGCAAGCTCCAATCGCAAGCCGGTTTTGGCGGCGATAGCGTTTGCGTTTTCGAGGATAATTTTAGCGACGCCGGCACCTACGGTGCCGAAGCCCACAAGACCGATTTTTATATTCTTTTCCTGCATATTGCATTTTCCTCTTAAAGACCGTAGTTTATAAATTCCGTGGAAGATAGTCAATTATGTTATTTGCGGGCGTGAGTCGATTATGGGATTACATCGATTTTATTGCGATTCGATAGACGGGCCAAGGGTTGAGCTTGAGGGGACCGAAGCCCATCATCTGGCGGTATTGCGGCTGAATCCTGGGGATAAGGTTGAGCTTTTCGACGGCCTGGGCGGGCTGGCGACGGCGGTAATATCGGGGATAAGGAAAAATATCGTTACGCTTGAAATCGAGGACGTTCAGCGGAGCGAGATGCCGAAGTCGCGACGCATAATCATCGCGGTGAGCGTCCCAAAGGGCGAGCGATTCGACTGGCTTATTGAAAAATGCACGGAATTGGGCGTTGAGCGGCTCTGCCCGATGATTTTCGAGCGGACGGTGAGGCAGCCGGGGAATCCGAAGGCGCTCGACCGCTGGATGAACCTGGCAATCTCGGCGGGCAAGCAGTGCAAGCGATTATTTTTGCCCCAGATTGACCCGCCTATGAATGCGCAGGATTGTATTGAAGCGATAAAAAAAGACAGCCCAAACTGCCGGATTCTCGCGGGAGGTATGTTGGGCGATTGCCCATCATTAGCCGGACAACCTTTTGGCCCGGATGATGTCGCTGCCTTGATTGGTCCGGAAGGGGGCTTCACGGAAAATGAGGATGCGTTTTTGAAGAGCCGGGGCGTTCAATTTGTACGATTATCAGATACGATTCTGCGAACTGAAACCGCGGCCATTGCCTTTGCGGCAGTTTTAGCGGCGCAGCGAAATCAGACGCAATAATCAGGAGGTTTAATTATGCCCAATACGTTTCTTGAGAAGATAGAATATAAGATTGAAGAGACGGCGATGGGGACGTGGATGTGGTATGGCTACGAGAACGGGACGAGCTTTCACGAGTTCAAATCGCACATTGGATTGCTTGGTTTGCCTTTGATACATTACACGTACGGCAAAAACCCGGAAACAGGAAGGCGAGTGGTTGCAAAAGGGGTAATCGCTGTAGGGCGAATTGCGTACGGCATTATCGCAATTGGCCAGGTGTCAATCGGATTGCTCGCGATAGGGCAATTTGCAATCGGCTTTTTGTTCGGCCTGGGGCAATTATCGATTGGGCTTGCGGCAATAGGGCAGGCGGCCATAGGCGTTTACTTTGGCCTGGGACAATTAGCAACGGGGCAGGTCGCTATAGGGCAATTGGCGTTTGGTAAATATGTCCTTGCGCAGCTCGGCTTCGGGGAAAATGTTTTCTCGATGATGCGCAGGGATGAGCCGGCGTTTGAGTTTTTCAAATCATTTCCGGTGGTAAAGAATTTCTTTCACTAAATCGCCAGGCCTGCGAGGATTCTGTCGAATTCGGTGGGGTTGAAAAAGGCCGAGGGGCCTTGGGGGTTGTGCTTGGTGAGCATTTTGATTGTCGCGGCGAATTTTTTGTCGAGCTTGGCGATAAAGCAATTGTTCTGGATTCCAGATCCTTCGACGTTGCTCAGTACAAGTTCCGGCGGAAGGACAATTTGATATGCGTGGAGGGTGAGTCGTTCGATGAGGGGTTTTTCTTCCTGGAATTTGCCAAGACGGTAATCTTTTTTGAATTCCGAAAGCATAATCGGCTCTCTGCCTGCGTAAAGCGGGTCGATGGCTAAGGGCAGACCTATGCTGGCAAGATGCACGCGAATCTGGTGCGTTCTGCCCGTAATCGGGGTGGCGGCGATGAGGGATACGAGGCCGAAATTCGCGAGGAGCCGCCAATTGGTTACAGATTCTTTGCCGCCCCTGTGGTCGATTATCATAAGCTCCGGCTTTTTTTTGCAGGGGGCGAGGGGGGCATCTACGACGCCTTGGGGGTCAAGGACCGCGCCTTTGACGAGTGCGAGATATGTCTTTTTGACGGTTCGGTTGAAAAAATAATCCGCGAATTGCCTCTGGGCGGCGCGGTTTAGGGCGAGAATCATCACGCCTGAGGTGTCCTTATCGAGGCGGTGAACGAGACGCAGCTTGGCGGTCATCTCCTTGCCCAATTGTTTGACGAGGAGGTCGGTGAGCTGGGGCTTGCCTGAGCGGTCCTTTGTAACGGATACGCCTGCGGGCTTATTTATGACGATTATGTTGGCGTCCTGATATATAATTTCAATCTCATTTTTCGGCATCTGGTTTCCTTTTGCATTTCTTGACGCTGGGATTCGTATAGCATATAGTATTTGGCGACAAAAGTGTAGTGTTAAGGACGAAGGACAATGAAGATACCGCCTGTAAAAGGGACGCGAGATTTTTATCCTGAGGAAATGGCTATCCATAACTGGATTGTGGATGGCTGGAAGAAGGCGTCGATTCGCAACGGCTTCGAGGAATACGACGGGCCTATCTTCGAATACCTCCAGATGTATCAAATCAAGAGCGGCGACGAAATCGTCGAGCAACTGTTTAGTTTCAAAGACCGGGGCGAGCGGGATTTGGCAATCAGGCCCGAAATTACGCCGACCTTAGCGAGAATGGTCAACCAGAAAATCAACGCATTGCCCAAGCCGATAAAGTGGTTTTCATTGCCACGGCTTTGCCGGGCGGAACGCCCGCAAAAAGGGCGTCTGCGTGAATTTTTCCAGTGGAATATCGACATCATCGGCGAAGACAGCGTTCTTGCGGACGCCGAAGTGATTTTCACAACGGTTGATTACCTGCGTGAAATCGGCCTTACGCCAAAGGACATAAAAGTAAAAATATCCAGCAGGAAACTTTTGGCGGCTGTTTTGAAAAAAATCGGCGTTCCCGAAGAGAAGCTGAATCCACTTTATACGCTATTGGACAAAAAAGCCAAACTGCCTCCTGAGGTATTTACTGCGACATTGACCGAACAGGTTGGCGGCGATATGGCGGGTCGCATCATCGCCTTTATGCAATCGCAAACCGTTACTTCTATTGAGAACATTGTAAAAGCCGAGACAGGGGACCAGCTTGAGATTGCAATAAAGGAGCTTGAGGATTGTGCCTGCTGGCTGAACCGGATGGGGATAAGCGATTACTGCGTATTTGACCCGGGTATCGTGCGGGGACTTGCTTACTACACGGGCATTGTTTTTGAAGTGCATGATATTCAGGGCGACCTTCGCGCAATCTGCGGCGGCGGGCGATACGATAATCTCCTATGCGATTTCGGCGGGCCTGCGGTATCAGCAACCGGGATGGGTATGGGCGACTGTGTTCTTGAAATACTGCTGCGAGAAAAGGGCTTGCTCGATAAGAAAATTACGTCGAGGACGCTTGATTACTATGTTGTGCCGATAGCCGGGGAGCTTTTAGACGAGGCGGTAAAACTGACGGCTGCATTGCGAACAAAAGGTTTCAAATCGGCATTCAGTTATAAGGCAGCGGGATTATCAAAACAGTTAAAAAATGCCTCGGAGCAGAACGCAAAATACTGTGTAATAATCGGCGATGAGTTCAAGGCAGGCAATATAGTGGTGAAAGATATGGCGACTGGGCAGCAAAAAACCGTCCCACTTAATGATTTTATCAAAAATCCCTAAAAGTACTGATGAAGGAATACGCACCCAACCATTACGAGAAGGCCTTCGAGAACTGGCTGATTGATAATCACGTCGAGTATGTCCCCGCTGCGGACCAGCATAAGCCGGTTTATGAAAAGTCCCAATTAAAAAGTTTCGATTTTCTCCTGTGCCCGTCGTCCGGCAAAAAGATAATCGCGGAGGTCAAGGGCAGGCATTTCAAAGGCACAACGCTGGCGGGCCTGTCACGTCTGGAATGCTGGGTAACGACGGAGGACGTCGATGGTCTGGCCGCCTGGCAAAAAACGCTCGGGGATGGTTACGACTCGGCATTTATCTTCGCGTACCGGTTTCAAAATATCGACGTGGATTTCGACGGCAGAGAGATTTTCGATTTCAACGAAGATAAGTATTTGTTTTTAGCCGTGCGGTTTGCGGATTACGTAAAGTTTATGAAACAGCGCAGCCCCAAGTGGAAAACGGTAACGCTTGCTGCCGATAAATTTCGCCTCTGCGCCATGCCCGTTACTGATTTGATTGTGCCGGTTTAGAATTGGGTTCCGGCTCAGACGGCGATGAGTTGGGTTCGGCTACCTGGCAGCTTCTGATACCCTTCAACATCTGGACGATTGGACACGTCGTGCACGATTGCTTTTGCGATGACGCGGCGATTACGACCACGGCAACAAAGCCGAGTGTGATAATAAAAGGCCATTTTGAGAACGATTTACGCACTTATATCCTCAGTCATTTCTTATCTATACGCCGGCGGACGGATAAAAGTTTGCAGGATTTTGGCGTAGAATTTGCCCTTGCGTGCTGGTAGAATTTGCCGCATTGTCGGCTTTAAAACAAAAATAAATATTGGAGGAAATCGAAGATGCTAAGAAATATGTTGTGTCTGGTCATAATCGCGGTTTTATGCATCGGATGTTGCGCACGAAAATGCGGCGTTGCCGCGAAAACCGAATGCCAAAGGACGTGCCAGAAAGAATGCCCTAAAATGCTGAAACACGTCGTGCTGTTCAAATTCAAGGAAGGGACGACGCCCGAACAAATAAGGGAAGTTGAGCAAGCGTTCGCATCTTTGCCCGGCAAAATCGATGTTATCAAAGGTTTTGAGGCGGGGACCAACGTCAGCACCGAGAATCGTTCGGAAGGTTTCACACATTGTTTTGTGCTGTCGTTTTCGAGTGCGGCGGACAGAGACACTTATCTGAATCACCCCGCTCATAAGGAATTCGGCAAATCGCTCGGCGGATGCATCGATAAGGTTCTCGCTATCGATTACTGGAACAAATGAGAATTATCGCCGGCTTAAAACGCGGAATGAATCTGTTCAGCCCGCCCGGCATGGATTCACGTCCCATTACCGACCGGGTCAAGCAGTCGCTTTATGACGTCCTGCAAAAATACGACCTGCCCGCGGATAAAACGGTCGCGGATATTTTCGCCGGCGTCGGGTCGCTCGGCCTTGAGGCGCTCAGCAGGGGGGCGGTGTTCGTAACGTTCGTCGAACAAAATCCCCAAATCGCCCCGGTTCTTAAACAGAATATCGAAAAGGCGGGGTTTGCCGGGCAGTCGAAAATAGTTAAAAGCGACGCGTTCAGTGTCGCCTGGCCCATGGATGCCGAGCATCCGCAATACGACCTTGCGTTTGTTGACCCGCCTTATGTTGATTCAGCCAATACGCAGACAGGTTCGCCGCTGGCTACGCTGCTGACTCGTTTGAGCGAACTCGTCTCGGCGGGCGGTTTTGTGATTGTTCGCACTCATCGAAATACGGTCTTGTCCCAATCATACGGGCCGCTTAAAATCATCGAAACTCGCCGGTGGGGCAATATGGCGGTAACGATACTAAAAAAGACATAAGGCAAATGACAAATAA
Source organism: uncultured Phycisphaerales bacterium (assembly GCA_903857265.1). Classification (GTDB taxonomy): domain Bacteria; phylum Planctomycetota; class Phycisphaerae; order Sedimentisphaerales; family Anaerobacaceae; genus Fen-1362. Next base: position 60,088 of record CAIODZ010000021.1, on the reverse strand, counting down.
ACAGGCGGCAATTCGGATTGTCAGGCAGTTAAGGGACGCGGGCTTTGAGGCGATGCTGGCGGGCGGCTGCGTTCGCGATATGCTTCTGAAAAGAAAACCCAAGGATTATGACGTTGCCACCGATGCAAAGCCCAATGATGTTGCGAAGCTTTTCCGCAGGACTCTCAAGGTCGGCGCTAAATTCGGCGTTGTCGTTGTCCTGATAGATAAAATCCAGATCGAGGTTGCCACGTTCAGGACCGAATCCGGCTACGCTGACGGCAGGCACCCTTCAAGGGTGCGTTTCACCAGCCCGCGTGAAGACGCTGCCCGCAGAGACTTTACCATCAATGCGATGTTTTTCGACCCCATCGCCAAAAAGGTGATTGATTATTACAAAGGACAGGCGGATTTGAAGAAACGCGTAATTCGAACCGTAGGCAAACCAGCCGAACGCTTTGGCGAAGATTACCTGCGTATGCTTCGGGCGGTGAGGTTCTCAACGCAGATCGGCTTCGCAATCGAGCCGAAAACCAAAGCGGCTGTATGCGACGGCGCAAAAAACATCACCAAAATCAGTGGCGAGCGAATCGCCGCCGAACTCGAAGGCATATTAGTAAGTCCCAACCGTGCCGAAGGATTAGAACTGCTGATTGAAACGGGTCTGGCTCACCACATTTTTTCCGGCTGCGGCTGCCCCGGCGCGGGATTTGCGGTTCGTATGCTTGCTAATCTGCCCAAAAGAATCGATTTTGCTTTGGGGCTGGCGGGGTTATTTGTTGGCTTCGAGACCGATTTCGCACTTGGAAAGTGCGAACTGCTCAAGCTAAGCAGGAATCAGGAAAAGCAAATCGAATTTCTTTTAGATAAACGCGGCTGTTTATTGAAAGAGCTGTCGCTGGCGGAATTGAAATTGCTGTTATCTGAGCCGTATTTCGAAGACCTTTTCGCCTTGCAAAAAGCCATTCAAAAGGCGAGCAATCAAACCGTCGGCCCGCTAATCAAATTACGCAAAAGAATAAAGCAGTTAAAAGGCGTAGAGTTGCGACCTAAACCATTATTAAATGGCCACGACCTTATAGCCCTCGGCGCCGTCCCCGGCCCATCGCTTGGCCAACTCGCTGATGAAATGTATATCGCGCAATTAGAAGGAAAATTGCAGTCAGCCGATGATGCGAAACAGTGGGTCACCAAATGGCTGCAAGCACATAAGAATTACGATAGCGTATAGCAGAATCCTTTAGATGAGGAATTAAATGCCAAATTTCATCTGGACAGCAAAGGATAGGCAGGGAAAGCCAATAGTTAAGGAAGTGTCCGCTGAAACAATTGAAGAATCGAGAGCGATGTTGCTGGCCGAGGGATATACCGATCTAGAATTAAAGAGTGATGAAATAATGGATGCTTCCAGAGAAAGATTCGCTTCTGTTAATAAGGGTAGAAAGTCAAGTCCGGAAGAATTTGTCAGGCATTTGGGAAATGTTCCGCAAACCACTCTGGGGATAATATTCAAAGGAATAGTTCAGAATGCAATATTTTACCTCTTAATGATTGCATTGACGGTGGTTGCAATTTTTCGCGGGCACAAAACGAACGCTATTGTTACTGGTATAATTACAGTGGTTTGGCTGGTTTTCAGAATTTGGATGAGCTTACCCCTGATTTATCATGTGAAACTGAATAAGGCAAAGGAATGGCACCGATGGACGGAAGTGTTGCAATTAGTGAAAAAATTGGAAAGGATTCAATTAGTCCATAGCATCAAATTTCCTGCACAGTCGTTGGTACGCGATCGAGCGCAAGCTTTAGCGGGATTGGGAAGATTGTCGGATGCGTTGATGGAATTAGAAAAAATCGAAAATCAACCGGAAATGCCGAATTGGCTTTATAAAGCACATTTAGCCGAAATTTATTCTATCGCTAAAGATTACGATAAAAGTTTGGAATACGGATGGAAAGCTCTTGAGGAAAAGCAGACACCGGCGCTTTATCTTGATCTGGCAAATCGTCTTTTACGTTACAAAAAGGACACTGTGAAAGCGAAAGAAATACTGGCCAAAATCGAAAAAGACACACTCACAGAAATTGCAAAGCCATATTATTTGCGATGTCAGGGTATTCTTGATTATATCGAAGGCGATTATGCTTCAGCAAGAGAGGAGTTGGAGGTTTCTCTCAAGATGATGGAGCAGACGAGGGATAGGCCATTCAGAGATGGAAATATCAGTGTGGTGAAAGGTTATCTATGTTGCGTCCTCGCTAAACGGGGTGGTTTGACTGAGGCAAAAAGGTGTTTTGAGCAAGTACGAGAATATCTCATCGCGACAAGTGAGACAGAGTTGTTAGAGGAGTGCAAAAAGGCAATAGGAGAATAGCAGGGAGGAATGGGTCTTTACGTGCTGTGCGTTCTGAATTTGTAGCTTATCAGTTTGTAAACTAATTTTGCGGCTAAGAAGTCGGGGGCTTTGTTGGTTTTATTAGGGCACATTTCGACGACGTCAAAGCCGGTAACGTTGGTCTTGCGGAATACGGGCCTGAGCAAATCCAAAACCTCATACCATAAAAGTCCGCCTGGCTCAGGTGTGCCGGTCGATGGCATTATCGAGGGGTCAAAAACATCCAAATCAATCGTTACATAGACGTTGCCTTTGAGCACAGATAAAACCTTTTTAATCCAGCCGCGTTTACCCGCGATGTTTTCTGCGAAAAACATATTGCTCTTTTTGACGCGTGGCTTTTCGGAAGCGTCCATACTTCGTATGCCAACCTGGACAGTTTTGCAGATATCCTGTGCCCTTGCCATAATGCAGGCGTGGCTGCATTTTGTGCCGTGATATTTGTCGCGGAGGTCGCCGTGTGCGTCTAATTGAAGCACGGTTACTTTGCCGTATTTTTTCACCTGTGCCTGTATCGCGCCGATGCTTACGGAGTGTTCGCCGCCGAGCAGGACGGGGAATTTGCCCTTTGCCAGATGTTCGCTCACACGTTTTTCTACGGCGGCGACCATTTTCTCCGGCGATTTGTTTTCCGTAACGGGTTTGTCGGTGAATATCCCGACCTTATACGGCTCGGAGTCGCTTTCGATGTCGTAGTTCTCTACGGTCTGGGAAGCTTTTATTATGGCCGCCGGCCCCTTGTCCGCACCTTTTCCCCAACTGCTTGTTTTGTCATAAGGGACAGGAACGATAACCACCTTCGCCTTTGACGGGTCACGGTATTTATTCGGGATGTCACTGAGAAACACTGCTTTTGCCATTGGTCCCGCCAATTATTCTATATTATTTTCTCTGCGGTGGATGTGCTTAGTCGAACAGGAACATCGCGATAGCCACGGTTGTCGTCCAGAGGTCTCTCATGCCGCGTGCTGTCTGCGTGATGTTGGTGGTTCTGATTAACAGTCCGCTTGATTTGTAAACCTGCTCTTTTTCCGACCACGCCTTGTTGGGGTCAACTTCGAGGCCCAGTGTCGTTCCGAGCATTCCGGCCGCAAGGTCTTCCGAGAAATCGGCGGCCTCGTGCTCGGTCATTCCGTCGCCGAGGACTTCCCTGAGGTATCCCCCGTTGTTGCGGTCCTTGGGTACAGCCAGCCCGACGGACGAGCCGATAAGTCGTCCATGCTCGTCGGTATCAGACCTTGCCATAACGCAGTAGCTGATTTCGCCCGGGGTCAGTCGTTTGAGACCGACCTCTTTGCTTACGACTTTGCAGCGGGGGGGCAGGATTGACGAAACCTGCACGAGGTTCTGCTGCGCCACGCCTGCCGCTCTTAATGCGTCCTCGAACGACTTGAGCCGATACTTATGGCGACCAACACCCTTGGTTAGAAACACTCTCGTAGGAACGAGATTTCTCATTTCATTCTCCTGCGTCTCAATTCTATTGTTTTGTTAACCACAATAATTCCAATCACCCTTTAATCTCCGGCAGTTTGTTCGCACGCGTTTCGGTGTGCTGTCCGGCTGTAAGTCGATGATTATATCTTTACGTGTTTCGCTTACAATAAAAATTATCCAAACTTTTTTCGCGGGCGGTCTTTGCGACGACCGGGGCCGGGCGCAGTTTCCAAAAAGGCGGTATAACATTTTGTCATTTTCGCGTTCTCTTGTCATTCCCGCGGAAGCGGGAATCCAGTTTTAAAATCTGGATTCCGGGTCAAGCCCGGAATGACAATACAGAAGTTATGCTTCTTCAGAAGTAGTGTTGGTTAACGAAATTACAGGAAAGAACCGCCGCCGGATGGTTAAAGCAGATCTTATTATGAGGGCGGATTATCAAACCATCCCCGACAAAAATTGTCCAACGCCTGATAATATGGGCATTGGCGGGGCATTGGGGGGTTTTTTGTTGACAAACAGCCCAATTATCTTTAGTATGACCGTTCTAAAGACGATTACTACAAATACTTATGCCCATATCGTTCCCCGCAGGGGGCGGGGGCTGTAAGTTGCCATCGCGGCGGGGGTTACGCCGGCGAGCGGGCGTATTAAGGGTGATAGTGGCGAAGTGTTTTTGGAGACCTTTCAATGCTTAACAGAAATAATCTTGTAATGGTTGTGGGTATCGCACTGGTTTTTGCCGCTCCGGTATTTGCCGAGACGCTCGAAGGAAACTATAACGACCTGCTCCACTACCTGAATATTGGCCGGTTCGACATGGCCAAAGGTTATGCTCAGGCGATTTTGGACAGCAATGCTGCTCCGCTCGATTTGTTTGCGCTGGCCGATGGCAACCCGCAGGGTTATGCGTTGATAGTCAAGGCCAAAGAGAGTTCAACGGACACCGCCCTTGCCGGTCTTTGCGGCAAGGTTGTGGACATAATTGAGCAGGGCAGATTCATACGTCGTTCCGACCCGAAGGTCATCCTCGATGAAATTGCCCGGCTAAGCGGTACAAGCCGTGGCCGGCTTAACGCAATCAAACATCTGCAAAACGCGGGCGAATATGCGATAATGTACATGCTCGACGTCCTCGGCGACGATGCTCACAAGGCCGAATGGCCGGACATTTCTTCGGCCTTGGGGCAAATGAGCAAAGAAGCCATCAGGCCTCTTACCGCCGCTCTTCAAACCAATAACGTCGGCGTCAAATCGGAAATCATCAGGGCATTGGGCAAAATCGGGTATCCGCAGTCGCTGCCGTATCTCAAGTATGTTGCAGAAAAAGATAGTTCCGCTGAGCTTAAGGCGCTGGCTGAGGAAAGCATAAAGAAAATTGACCCCGCAGCGTTGAAAGTGCCGGCGGCACAGCTTTGCTATCGGCTTGGCGAGGATTATTACTATCATGCCGAATCGCTTGCTCCCTCGGCGGACGCCAATTTTGCCAATATATGGTTCTGGGACGCCAAGAACGCCCGGCTGGACAGCGAGCGGGTTGATAAACGGTATTTCAACGAGCTGATGGCGATGCGCTCCTGCGAGTGGGCGCTTAAGGCCGACGAGAATTTCGGACAAGCGATAGGACTGTGGATTGCTGCGTTTTTCAAAGCGGAGTCATACGACGTTGCTATGCCCGGCTATTTCGGCGCGGGGCATGCGAACGCGATGACATACGCGACAACCGCAGGCCCGGAATATCTGCATCAGGCGCTCGCCCGCGCGATTAAAGACAAAGATGCCCAGGTAGCGTTGGGCGTTGTAGAGGCGTTATCGACCACGGCGGGCGAAAGCTCGCTCTTTTTTAGGGTAGGCACATCGCAGCCGCTGGCAGAGGCCCTTTCATTTGACTCAAAGGCGGTGAAATTCAGCGCCGCGATAGCGATTGCCGCTGCCGGCCCCAAGCAGGCCTTCCCGCAAAGCAAACTTGTCGTCGCCAACCTTGCGGAGGCGCTTGCACAAAGCTCGGAACAGCCCTCGGACAATATCCCGATGTGGAACGGCTCACTTGCCGATATCTACGCGCTTCGGGCAGCGAAAGTAATGCTGAAAATTGCTCAAACCCGCAACCCGGTTCTTGATTTGTCCGCGGCACAGAAAGCGCTTATCGCTGCGACGAAAGACAAGAGGGTGGAAATCCAGATGCTCGCCGGGCAGATACTTGCATATCTGAAGACACCGGAAGCCCAGCAGGCAATTGCCGCGATGGCGATGGCCGAGAGCAATTCTCAGGATATTCGCGTTACGGCGTTCGGTTCGCTGGCTGTGTCGGCCCAGGTTAACGGCAATAAGCTCGATGACGCCGCGGTAAACGCCATTTACGGATTGGTCAGCTCAAAGGATATTGACCCCGGCTTGCGTGCCGCCGCAGCAGCAGCTTACGGCGCACTGAATTTACCAAGTCAGAAGGTCAAGACCCTGATTCTCGACCAGGCGCAAAGCTAAAAGCGTTGGGATGTTCAATTCCTGCCCATTGCGGCATTCGATAATTTCCTAAAGTTATCGCAAGTGGAGATACTACGGGGGAATTATGTTGTTCGCTTCCGGCGACGCTCGTACAGATGCCGGATTCATATAGTTATTTGGCTCGTTTGCGTTATTAGGCTGTTTCAAGCCGCCTCTGGCATTGGCGTCTGCGACAGCATTATTGACCGGCTTTATCAGCAGCTCTTTGATTGTTTTCTCCACGCCAACGGTGTCATTACCCGATGCGACGAATATATCCATAAACTTGCACCACCAGACCAGGTATGACTGCATTTTGGCTTCTTCGAAGGTTTTGGCGTCTAAGCCGATTTCTTTTACGTATTGTTTCTGGGAAAAAGGGGTGGTGCAGATAATAAGCGTTGCGAAACTGCATACCAGAAAGCCCGCCATAAATCCCATAAGACCTGAGCCGATGATGTTCACAGTTCTCGGGAAGGTAACCTCGAACTGGCCTATCAACAGGACGTATGCGATACCCTGTAAAATCAGGAATGCGCCCGTTCCCGTTGCCAGCAGCGAAAGTGTCCTGCCGTATTGTCCGCTCACGGCCGCAGGGAAAAACTCCTCAAGAACAGGCCCAATACGAACAGCGAGATAAACAGCTACCAGCAGGTTAAACAGCATCGTCCATGCGTGGTAGAAGCCCAACTTTATCGTCGAGTAAGCGAAAAGGATAGTTATCAATATGCTTATCCAGAACACCATAATGTTATCCTACCACCCGGTTCATTTCGTCGATGCTGGTTACGCCCGTAACGACTTTAAACAAGGCCTGTTTTTGTATATTTGATTTTCCCCGCGTGTCGCCTTCTTTTCTCAGCTGTTCTATTGGCAGTTTGTTATTCGACAGGGAGTTTTTAAGCTCGTCATCGAGGGTCAGCATATCGTAGATTCCGATTCTGCCGTAATACCCGCTTCCGTAACAGTTCTCGCAGCCGACGGCGTCGTAGATGTTGGCGTAGTTGACCTTCTTTTTTTCGAAGATTCTCATCTGTTCCTGGGTTATTTTTGCGGGGGCCTTACAGTATTTGCACAGCCGGCGGATTAATCTTTGTGAGATAATCAAGCTCAGGCCCGTTGCAAGCATCAATGGGGTAACGTTTAAATCCATCAGTCGAATCAGTGCCGAGGCGGGGCTGTTGCTGTGGACGGTTGCCAGCACCAGATGCCCCGTTTGTGAGGCCTGAAGGGCGATTACAGCCGTCTCCTCGTCTCTTATTTCGCCCACGACGATTACGTCGGGGTCCTGGCGCAGGATGCTTCGCAGCGACTTGGAGAATGTTATGCCCGCCTTGGCGTTGACCTCAATCTGGCTTGTGTTGGGCAGGACGTATTCGATTGGGTCCTCGACTGTTATCACGTTTCGCGTATAAAAATCGATTTTATTGAGCATCGCGTAAAGCGTCGTTGTCTTGCCGCTGCCCGTCGGCCCGCACAGCAGTATCATACCGGATGGCTTCTTGATGGCGCTTTCGACGATGTTTCTTTGCTTTTCAGTCATGCCTATGCTCTCAAGAGTGTATATGCTGGCGTCCTGTTTGAGGATTCTTATCGACAGTTTTTCGCCGTTGAGCACGCCCGCGCTTGCCACCCGGAAAGAGACCGTTCCATCCGGAATCTTGGCGACAAATGCGCCGTCCTGTGGTCTGCGTCTTTCGGAGATATCCATATTAGAGATGGCTTTGATGCTGTTTACTATGGCCTGACAGGTGGATGCCTCTAACTGGTTGATTTCCCGCAGCACGCCGTCAACGCGAAATCTTACGATGGATATGGAGTCACTTTTGGGGTCAATTAGAATATCACTTGCCCTGTCCTGAAGGGCGTCCCATATAATTTTTTCGGTCAAATCGAGTATGTGGCTGTCCTGGTGACGGATTTTCCCGTGGCCGTATAGCTCCTTAAGCTCTGTGCCGGATGAATCGAGCAGCTTGATAAAGCTTTCTTTTGAGCCGCCCATCAGTTTTGAGGATTTTATGGTGTCGCTGATTGTCAAAAACCGCTCTTTTATCGCCTCGAAAAAATTTCCCCGCTCGGCGATAGGGGTTTTGATAACGTCTTTTATCAGGAAAACAAGCAGTGGTATGGGGCCAAATAATAACGTCAGCACGTTTATGAGCGGCTTTTTGCCTTTGGGAATTACCAAACTGAACTCCACCCGCTGGACGCAATACAGCCCCAGATACACCCATCCCACGAGAATTATAAGCTTGAGAGGATTAAACGGTATATCTGACGCGGCCAATACGCCTGCCTGACCCGGCAATTCAACCGTTGCCTGGTGTGTGGCGGAGAATAATACTTTCATAAACCAGCATTGCATACCTTCCCTCTGACCCTCAAACATACCAGGAAGCAATTGCTAAGCAATCCAAACTAACATAAATTCCTGTTGCTGGCAAGGTATTTAGTAGCTAATTGTCCCCCGAAATTTGGGCGAATTTCAGGGGTTTTGAGCGTTATCATTTGCATTTCACCACCACTATAAGGGTAAGCCGGCCTGTTGCCTGGAGCGGGCAGTTCATGGCGGATTGATTGCCGGAATCTTGCCGATTCTGTTCGGGATATGTGTTATAATAACAGGAAATAAGCTGTAAAAATGAAATGTCAGAATATTCCGGATGTGCCTGAATGAAGCTTGAAATGCGAGGACAAATGCGGCTGGAGCAGCAGATGAAGCTGGCTCCGCACATGATTCAGTCGATGGAGATACTCCAGCTGCCGCTCCTTGCGCTTCAGGAGAGAATAGAGCAGGAGCTAAACAGCAATCCGGTTTTGGAGGCAGATGAATCGGCAGAGCAGGAGGATACGGCCCCTGAAACGACAGCTGAACCGGAAATTCAAACAGAACCCAAGGCGGGGTCTGCGGAGGATTACAAGGGCGATGACCGGCTGGATGAAGAAGTGCGGGATTATATCGAACATCGGGACGATTATCCGAGGCCTCGGTCGGACGAGCCGGATCCGAAGCTTGCCGCGATTAATAACACTGCCGCATTGCCACAGTCGCTGCACGATTATCTCGAAGAACAGTGGCGAATGGTCGAGGCGGATGAGCCGGTGAAAAAAGCAGGCAGTATGATTATCGACTACATCGACGACAAGGGGTATCTGTCGGTTCGATTAGAGCAGCTGCACAATAAGGACCGGACGGATTTTACGCTTGAGGATTTGCAGAAGGCGATTTTGCTGATTCAGAAATTAGATCCGCCGGGTGTCGGCGCACGCGACCTGCGGGAATGTTTGCTGATTCAAATTAATCAAAGTAACGAGGATGTGAGTTTCGAGACGGCCCTTGTTACTAATCACCTGGAAGATATGCTCGAAAATCGGCTGCCCGATATAGCCAAAAAGATGAATTGTTCGGTCGAGGACGTCAACCACGCTATTGTTCGGCTGAGCAAATTTGACACTTCGCCTGGACTGCAAATCGGCAGAAACCACAACCATCCTATTACTGCGGACGTGATTGTGGAATATTCCGAAGAAACAGGTGATTACACGGTTCGGCTGGTGGAGGATGGTCTGCCCCGGCTGCGGATAAGCGATGATTACGTTAAAATGGCGTCCGGCGACAAGGTAGGCGAAAGCGCGAAACAATTTTTACAGAATAACATTCGTTCTGCCCAGTGGATAATCGACGCGATACAGCAGCGAAAGAACACGCTGCTCAAGGTTACTCGTTCAATTGTTAATCGGCAGAGGGAGTTTTTCGAGAGGGGCCAGTTGTATTTGAAGCCGTTACCTATGGCGAAAGTCGCCGAGGACGTCGGCGTGCATATCGCCACCGTTTCCCGCGCCGTCGCGGGCAAATATATGCAGTTTGAATCTAGCATTTTGCCTTTGAGGAAGTTTTTCTCAGGCGGCATCGAGGATACGCAGGGCAACGAAAAAAGCTGGGAGGCGATAAGAGGCAAACTGCAGGAAATCATCGACGCCGAGGACAAATCGAAGCCCCTCAGCGACGACCAGATTAAATCCAAACTTACCGAGGCGGGCATCACGGGCCTTGCCCGACGAACCATTGCCAAATACCGCGGCATTATGAAAATCCCCCCCGCACGTCTTCGTAAAAAATACTAAAAACAGGTGTTGACCGGGCAAACATATTTGATACTATATGAGTATATACTCATATAGTAACGCTTATGGAAAATGAATATGCCTGATTCTAAAAAACAACTGTTGTTTCAAAAACAAGCCCGGATTGCGCAGGCAATAGGGCATCCTCTCCGACTCGAAATCGTCGACTTTCTCAAAGATGGCGAGCAATGTGTCTGTGATATTGCAGAGCAAATCGGGGCGGAACGTTCGAATGTCTCGCGGCATTTGTCTGTTATGGTTGCTGCAGGGGTGCTGGAACACCGCAAGGAAGGGCTGAAAGTCATCTATCGGCTCAAATGCCCCTGCATACTGGAGTTTTTCAAATGTATGTCGGGTATGCTCAAACAGCAGGCCAGGGAAAGCAGCAGATTGTTGAATGAGTTATGAAAAGGAAACTCAAATAGTTAGGCTTGAAAGAATTAGATATGTCCGAAAAAGTTGAGCAATTGCATTTAACTGCTATAGTAAATAGAGTTCCAACAACGCTAACTAAACAAGACCGGTTGGGAGACTGGAAGGTCCGTTGGGGCATAAATCGAATGGGCTATGTGGTTGAGCCAGGAATTTATGCTGTTAACAATCCCAATTCCAGCTCAGTGGTGTTCGTCTCTGCTAATTACAAGCTCAGTTTTGATGCTCTCAGAAGCCAGCTTGAAGGACTTGATGCCTGGATACTCGTGCTGGATACAAAAGGCATAAACGTATGGTGTGCAGCGGGCAAAGGGACTTTTGGAACAGAAGAACTGGTTAAAAGAATAGAGGTTTCAAGATTGGCAAGCGTTGTTAATCATCGCAAACTACTCCTGCCCCAATTGGGCGCTGTTGGCGTGTGTGCTCATGAGGTCTGCAAGAGATCTGGGTTTTCTGTGATTTATGGTCCTGTTCGGGCTAGTGACATAAAAGCATTTATTAAAGCAGGAATGAAGGCAACCGATGAAATGCGGCGGGTACAATTCTCATTGTACGACAGACTCGTTTTAACACCGGTTGAATTTGTAAACAGCCTGAAATATCTGCTGGTTGTGATGGTGGTTTTCTTTTTGTTGTCCGGACTGAATCCAAAGGGGTTTTCGCGAGAGTTGATGTTTCAAAATGGTTTAGCTTCGACCGTTATACTCTTTGCAGCCTATTTAGCCGGGACAATTGCGGGGCCGCTGCTATTACCGTGGATTCCGGGGAGAAGTTTTGCCTTTAAAGGGACTTTTTTAGGTCTGCTTGTAACCGCCATATTGTGGAACTTGGCGTGGACAGGTCATTGGGCAAATACATTAGCGTGGCTCTTATTGGTCCTGCCAGTTTGTTCGTATTTGGTTATGAATTTCACAGGTTCTTCAACCTATACTTCTCTTTCCGGTGTAAAAAAAGAGATGCGAGTTGCAGTGCCGTTGCAAATAATATCCGCGTTTGTTGGAATCGTATTTTTGGGGATACTTAGGTTTATCTAAGGAAATAATATGAAGCTTCGATATCTCAAAAACGTCGTTACCTTGGAACTGAATGTCAATAAATGTATTGGATGTGGTATGTGCGTTGTCGTGTGTCCGCATAGAGTTTTTCAAATCAATAACAGAAAAGCAGAAGTAATCGATAGAGATGCCTGTATGGAATGCGGGGCTTGCAGCCGAAACTGTCCTGCGGACGCAATCAGTGTAAAAACAGGAGTAGGCTGTGCAGCCGCTGTTATCCAAGGTTTTATACGGAGAACAGAGCCTGTATGTGACTGCGGCTGTGATAAAAAATCGAAGTGTTGCTGACAACATATTTAATCTTTTTAGGAAGGCCTTAAATGAGCGACAATAACAATGATAAAATAAAACGCAGGAGGTATTTATGGAAGATGTAAAGTCGGAAGGTTGTGGGCCGGGGTGTAATTGCGGCAAGCCTTCGGGAAACAAAAAAGCAAAGACCGTAATTTGTTTGATTGTCCTGTTGGCGATATGCGGAATTTTCGTTTATAAGGCAAACAGTGCCAGGCACACGGCACAGGATAATACGAAAGCCGCATTTGCTGCGCCCATTTTAAATCAGGCAATCGGACAGGAACCGGCAGTTAAATCGGCCGAGGACTCAAAAAAAGTAGGTGAGTTCATAGATTCACTCGCCTCATTGAATACGGTAGCTGCAAATCAGGATGCTGTATTCGTTTTTGTTCCAGCCAACGGAAACGAAACAATCAGTAAGGAAATCTTAAATGCCATCGCGTCCGCCGAACAAAAATTGAAATCCAGCAACATACGCATCGGCTTGTATACCTTACAGTTTTCGATGTCTAAAGAATACGCCGATATCGCTTCGCAATTGACTTTACCCGGTATATTGGTAATGAGCAAAGGTAAGGGTATGGGCGCTGTATCTGGAGAAATAACAGAAACGAAACTTTTGCAGGCATACGTCGCATCCTCCCGCGCAGGCGGTTGCTGTCCGTCTGGTGGTGGTTCAGCAGGTTGTAGCCCTTCAGCCCCAGCCCCAGAAAGTAAATAAGGATATTATAATGCTCGAGTATATTACAAACACATTGCAGCAAGTAGCTTCAGAACCGCTGGGGCTTGTTTTTGCCTTGATTCTTGGAGTGGTAAGTGCCGCCACCAGCGCCTGCTGCACGCTCCCGGCGTTGGGGGTTTTGGTCGGTTATTCCGGCGCTGCGGCGAACGACAATCGAAAGACGGCTGTCAAAACCGCGCTGCTCTTCACGTTGGGAACGATTGTCTCCCTGATGATTATCGGAGGAATTGCCGGATTTGTCGGTCAGGTTGCCCAAATCGCTCTGGGCCGATACTGGAAGGTCTTTGCCGGCATAGTGGCGGTCTTTCTCGGCTTGGCAGCCCTTAACCTTCTGCCCTTCAAGATGTCCTTGGGCAAATTCGAGGGTGTCAAAAGCAAAATGGGAAAATCTGGAGTGGTGTTGGCCGGTCTTATCGTGGGGGGAATTGTCGCCGTCAGTTCCCTGCCGTGCAATCCCGGTATTTTCATCGTTATCGGAGCGGCGATTCTGCAGGGGAAAGTTTTATGGGCGATACTTATGCTGGCGATGTTTGCCATCGGTTTCAGCCTGCCGCTGGGAGCGGTGTTGTTGGGAATTTCGTTAAGCAAGGTCAGCCTCGCCGCCAGAGGCGCCGATGCCGCGATTCGCTGGATTGCCGGAGTGGTTCTCATTATCGCTGGTTTCTATTTTCTGATCACGTTTTAAGAATGTCGGCTTTTTAATACGGATTAAAAGTATCGTGTAATCAAAGGATTCAAAAATGACTAATGGAATAGCAAAGCAACTTTCATTCTTAGACAGGTTCTTAACCCTGTGGATTTTTCTGGCGATGGGTGTCGGCGTTGCCTCGGGCTATTTTTATCCCTCGATTGTCAATTTCTGGAACAGCTTCCAATACGGCACAACTAATGTCCCCATCGCAATCGGGCTGATTCTGATGATGTATCCGCCTTTGGCGAAGGTAAAATACGAGGAACTGGGCGGGGTCTTTCGCAATTATAAGATACTGGGGCTTTCTCTGCTTCAAAACTGGGTAATCGGCCCGGTCCTGATGTTTGTCCTGGCGATAGTATTTTTACGTGGCTATCCGGAATATATGGTCGGCCTGATTATCATCGGCCTTGCCAGATGTATCGCAATGGTAATTGTCTGGAATGACCTCGCAAAAGGCGATACGGAATACGCCGCGGGTCTTGTAGCGTTTAATTCAATTTTCCAGGTGTTGTTCTTCTCCGTTTACGCATACATATTCGTAACGGTTTTGCCTCCCGTTTTCGGATTGGCCGGCAGCGCCGTCAACGTCTCTATTTCCCAGATTGCCAAAAGCGTTTTTGTTTATTTGGGGATACCGTTCATAGCCGGCGTTGTTACGAGATTTACTTTGATAAAGATTAAAAACAGGGATTGGTATCAAAATAAGTTCATTCCCAAAATCTCACCCCTTACATTGATTGCACTGCTTTTCACAATCGTGGTTATGTTCAGTATGAAAGGGCAGTTTATTGTTTCGCTGCCTGTTGATGTGCTTCGTATCGCGTTGCCTTTGCTGATTTATTTTGTCGCGATGTTTTTTATCACCTTTTTCATCAGCGCAAAGGCGGGCGCCGGCTATGGTCAATCGACAACTTTGTCTTTGACTGCTGCAAGCAACAATTTCGAATTAGCTATCGCGGTAGCTGTTACGGTCTTTGGCATTAACTCCGGCCAGGCCTTCGCGGCCGTCATTGGCCCGCTCGTCGAAGTCCCCGTTATGCTTATGCTTGTAAAGGTATGCTTAAAAATGCGAAACCGGTTTGTGGCGGCCCACTGAAGCCGGATGGTCTGGGGCTGGACGAAACACTTTTATTTACCGATGCAAAAGCGTGAGAAGATGCGGTCGAGAATCTGTTCATCGATATTGTGCTGCTCGATGTTGCTTAGCTGGTTATAGGCGGTTCTGAGCATCATAGCAGCCAGTTCCTCACTGCCTGCCTTTATTTCTTTTTCGGCCTGGATGGTATCGTGAATCGCGTTATTGAGCGCCTGCCTGTGTCTGGCGGTCAATGCGATGCCGTATTTATCCGCCGAGGCGGATTTGCCGTGCTCGGATGTGGCGGCAATTATCCGTTCGGCTATTTGTGCTTTTAGGTTATCGATACCTGTGCCGCTGTGCGTGGAAACGGGGAGGAAATTGCAGCCGAAGAGCGATTTTAGTTTTGAGAGCCGTTCGTCAGTAACCTTTTCCGAAAGCAAATCGGTTTTTGTGGCGATTGCTATCAGGTGTGCGGGGTTTATCAATCGGCGTATCGCAATATCTTCAGCCCATTCAGGTTTTGTTATATCGACGCAGAAGACAACTACCATTGCATTTCGTATCGCTTCAATTGCGGCCTGCTGTGTGAGTTCATCGAGTATGTTTTCCGGTTTCATTATTAATCCTGCACAATCAAAAAGAATGCAGCGACATCCGGGAAGCTCAAATTCGCCCGTAAGAACATCGCGGGTAGTTTTTCGCTGATGCGAGACGATACTGCGATGCCTGCCAAGCAGCTTATTAAGCAGTGTGCTTTTGCCCGCGTTGGGAGTTCCTGAGATTCCGACCGCTGGCAGGTCGAGTGTTGATTCGCTGCGTATCGAACCTGTAAGGAGGTCGTTGATGCGGCTTCTTGCCTCGTTTAATTTCACGATTATATCTGCTTTATTGGCGGGAGCGATATCTTCGACGCTGAAATCAAGGTCCGCTTCGAGCCGGCTGAGAAGGTCGAGAATTGATTCACGAATTGTTTTTGATAATCGACCAAGCCGACCCGCGAGCAGGTTTTCCGCCGCGGCAAGCTGAAACGTGTTTGATGCGGTAATCACCTCATTGACGGCTTCTGCCTGTGCGAGGTCAATTTTGTTATTTAGATATGCTCTTGCGGTGAACTCGCCCGCACAAGCGGGGCGGGCGCCGAGTTTCAGCAGTTGTTCCATCAACGCCTCGGTTATTGCCTGATTTGCCCATAAATGTATTTCAGCCAGGTCGTCTCCTGTGTAAGAACGCGGGCTTCGGAAAAGGTAAACAATCGCGTCGAGATTTATATCTGATATGCGACAGGTCGTTATGCCCGCCTTGTCGGCGACAGGTGATGCACAAACGCGGTTCATGATATCGAGTGTCTGTGGGCCTGCTAAACGAACAATCACCCGATGGTCATTGCTTGGTGAACTAATTGCCGCGATTGTATCAGTAGAGTTATACACATTCACTGAACGCTATACGCTACCCGCTATATGCTGTTACTTATATTTTGAAGAACGGTTTCGACTTCGGCTTTTTGACTTTGCCTCCGGTTTTACTCGTTACCGGGACGAAGTTTTCGATTTCCAGCAGTTCCTGTTTGGCTATGTGCTTTTTGATGTAATATTGTTCAAGGACGCCGCCAAACACGCTGGCCATAATATAAAGGTTCAGCCCCGATGGTGAGTTGTATAGCATCAATGGGAACATCACGGGCATCATAAACATCATAATTTTCTGCTGCTGCGCCGTTTGCGGATCGGCTGCGGCCTGTGCGGGCATAAGTTTTTGCTGGAGGTAAAACGCTACGCCCATCAGAATCGGCAGCAGGTTAAACGAGTCGAGCGTGCCTAACAGGGGCAGCGATATCGCCTTGAACCTGAACAACGCATCGGGGGCCGAGAGGTCTGTAATCCAGAAGGGCAAAAACTGCGCGCCGCGAAGGTCGATACTGGCGTAAATAGCGCCGTATAGTGCAATCCATATCGGCATCTGCACCATTGTCGGCAGCATTCCCATAACCGCCGCGGAGTGAGACACGCCATATTTTTTCTGCACCTCGCCGATTCGGCGGTTCATCTCCATCATATTTTTGCCGTATTGTTTCCTGATTTCCTGCACCTCAGGCAAGGCGTTGAATTTCGAGTATTTGCTCATCGACACCTGGCTTAACCGGGTTAGCGGGTGAAGCATCAGCCGGACGAGGAGAACGAGAATGATTATTACTATGCCGTAATTGTGGGGCCAGAAGCCATGAAGCGATTTCAAAAGCCAGAGTATTCCGAAGGCCAGCGGATGGATGATTGCGGCAGGGCAGCAGCAGGCCATAAAATCCATTGTGTTGACAAATCCGAGGTTTTGATACATCGGCACTTTGTCGAACAGCGATTTGTCCTTGGGGCCGAGGAACAGCTTGAAGCTTAAGGTTTTGCTCTCTGCCGTGGCAAGCGTGATATTTGTGGTTTTAAGGTCGATGCCTACGGTTTCATCGCCGCTGTTAAGCTGGTAATCGCCGTCCGGATTTGCGAACCAGCCGGACTTGTCGGTTATCCAGTTGCAGAAATTCATATTGACATCGGGTGTCGGGACGACAATGGCCGTGAAGTATTTGCATGTGATTGCCGCCCAGATAAAGCCGGCGTTGTGCTGGGCGAGTTGTCTGCTTTCGGGCGTTGTGGCCTTTTTGAGTTTGTTTGTGTCGAGGAATGTGCTGACGATTTCGCCTTTGGTATCCCTGAAAGCGGCGATGGTTTTTCTTGAGTCGCTCCTCGGGTCGTCTCTTTTTATGCCGGCAGGTCCGGTCATCTCAAACTGGAGTTTATGTTCATCGGAGGAGAGGTTCTCTATGGTCAAATTGCAGTCGAGGTCATAATTTTTTGGGGTGACGCGATAGGTTTTTGTCAGTTTGATAACAGGTTTGCCCGTGGTCTTGTCTTTTATGATTGCCTCAAAGCGGGCAATTTGTATGCTGTTATCGGTTTCGACGTCGCCGGCTGTCCAGTCGAGCTTGTCCAGACGTAACTGCAACTGGTTATCCAGTATGAGCGACCGGGTTGCCATTGAAAAAGCAGGTGTGCCGTCGAGATTGGCTGTCGATGATAATATCGCAAGCGGCTGAGGATTTTTGTGGTCGAGGTCGCCGAATTCGCTGAGTTTGGCGTCGCTTATACCTGCGCCGCGGGAGGTGAGGTCGATGAGAAACTTGAATCCGGTGTTCGGGTCAAGCGAGCCGAGGGTTATGGTTTTGGGACCTCCGCCGACTGCGCTGAAGCTGGGTTGCGGCGCCGCTTGCAGAGAGGGTGCTTCGTCGGCAGCCATAATTACACAGGGCGAGCAAAAAACAATTAACATCAGCGTCAAGACAGTTTTGAATTTCATAGCACGCTCTTTTATCTTCCTTCTTCAAGCCGGTCGGCGTTAAATGTGTCAAGCTGTCCCAGCGCCCTGATTTTTTCGGCAGTGGTTTTATAATCGTATTCGAGGCGGACAAAATGCACCTCATTTTCCTCGACGTAAACATAGCTTGCGCGGTTGTCGCGGTCGCGTGGCTGGCCCACTGAGCCGATGTTTATAATTGCCTTTTCGTCTTCGACAATCGGATATACGTTCCCTAATTCGTTGGGCAGGTAAAAATCCGGCTCATCAAGAAATACGCCCGGCAGATGCGTGTGGCCGACGAAACACAGGTGCTTGACCCGCTCGAAAAGCACGCGGACCTTAACTGGATTAGTATAAACATCGTCGGGGAAAATATACTCATTGATGGGCCTGCGCGGCGATGCGTGGATAAAATCGATAGTCGCCGCGATGTCGCCAAGCTTTGCCTTGAAAGACCTTCTCATAGGCAGTTTGCCTAAGAATTCCCAGCGTTTGTCTTTAATCGGCTTATCAGGTTCGCCTTCGAGGTTGAAACGTGTCCAGAAGCTGGCCTGTTCCGCGCCGTAGTTGAAATTTGTCGGCTCATAAAGCGTGGCGTAATCGTGGTTGCCCAGTACGCACCATTTGGTTTTGCTGAGGACCAAATCCAGGCATTCCCTCGGGTTTGCGCCGTAGCCGATGACGTCGCCGAGGCAGTAAATGGTTTTTATGCCGCGGTTTTCGATGTCCGCCAGGACGGTCGTCAGCGCCTCGATATTCGAATGTATATCACTTATAATTGCAAACATATCTCACTCACGGATTGCCTTTATACCATACAATTGCCTAACGTAAAGGTAACTTAATAGCAGAAAAACCACAAAAAGGCCAGTGTATTTGTTGGTTTTTCGCGATTGTTTGCGGCTGGCCGGTAGATACCGGCGAGGATTCTATTTGGTTGCTTTGGATAACGGCGGTGATATAATACCCCAAAATAACCTGTTATTTCGATAAGGGGATTACCTTGGCTGATACGAATTTGCTCGAAGCAAGCGGATTAGTGAAAAAGTATTCGGGAAGGGCGGTCGTCAACGGCGTCTCAATCTCAATCGCCCATCGCAGCATCGTTGGTCTGCTTGGCCGAAACGGCGCGGGCAAGACCACCAGCTTCCGGATGATTATGGGGATGATAATCCCCACCGAAGGCAAGGTCGTTTTTGAAGGCAATGACATCACAGAGCTGCCGATGTTCAAAAGGGCACGTCTTGGCATCGGGTATCTTTCGCAGGAGCCCAGCATCTTTCAGCGGCTCAGCGTCCGCGATAATCTTTACGCCATTCTCGAAACGATGGCTGTTACAAAACAGCACAGGGATAGCCGCGCAGACGAGCTGATTGAACGGTTTGGCCTGACCGAGGTGGCCGAAAGCGAAGGACGATTCCTGTCGGGCGGCGAACGCAGAAAACTCGAAATCGCACGCGCTATGGTTACTGATCCGTCGCTCATTCTCCTCGATGAACCCTTCAGCGGTGTTGACCCCATTACCGTCCAGGAACTGCAAAAGGACATTCGCGAGCTTGTCTCCTCCGGCGTCAGCATCCTGGTTACCGACCACAACGTTGAAAGAACGCTCGAGGTGGTCGATAAGGCGTATATCATCGACCACGGCAAGGTCCTCGCGGAAGGCACCCCCGCCCAGGTTATCCAGAACGAAATCGTCAAGAAAGCGTATTTGGGTAATAGTTTCAGAGGCGATGAGTTTAATTAGAGAATCAATATGACGATTGATGTTGAAAAATGTCATATAACGCATTACCCGGCACAAGTGTTGGGCGAACCTTCGCAGCCGGTGGAGAAAATTGACGATACCATCCGTCGGCTGGTTGATAAGATGACGGATATGATGATTGAGCTTAAAGGCGTCGGCTTTGCTGCACCGCAGGGGGGCGTACCATTACGCCTCTTTATCATTTCTCTCGACGGCAGCAGGAATAACGTTCGTGTTTATGTAAATCCGACAGTTAAGGGCGAAGGCCCGATTGTGGAAAACGAAGAGGGCTGTCTTTCCGTCCCCGGCGTATATACCAAAATCAAGCGATACAGCATTGCAACCGTTACCGCGACTGACCTCGATGGGAAAACTTTTACCGATAAGGGCGACGGACTTTACGCCCGCGCGCTTCAACACGAGTTTGACCACATCGAGGGTGTCACAATCGTCAATCGTATGCCGACGATAGCCCACATCACTTACCGGAAGCTGTTGAAAAAACTCGAAGAGGCGAACAACGACACCGGCTCCTGAAAAACAGGAATCCCCAAAGACCAATGAATATCGTTTATTTAGGAAGTGGCCAATTCGGTTTACCTTGTCTCGATGCGATACTTGGCTCGCGGCATAAAATCGCTCTCGTTATCACCCAGCCGGCACAGCCCGCTGGCAGGGGGCGCAAAGAAAAGCCGACGCCTGTCGCCGAATGGGCAGTTGAAAATAACATCCCCGTCATTGAAGCCCATGATGTGAACTCACCCGAGATTATCGATAAAATAAAATCCTGCAAACCCGATCTTCTGGTTGTTATCGCGTTCGGCCAGAAAATCAGCAAAGATGTTACCGGTATAGCCCCAAAAGGTGCAATAAACGTTCACGCGTCGCTACTGCCCAAATATCGCGGTGCTGCCCCGATAAACTGGGCGATAATCAACGGCGACTCCGAAACAGGCATCAGTATTATCACGGTTGCGGAAAGAATGGACGCAGGCGATATACTCGCGCAATGCAGGACCGATATCGACGGAGAGGAATCAGCGGGCGAGCTTCACGACCGCCTGGCGATATTGGCTGCGCCATTGCTCGTTACGACCATCGACCAGATTGCCGCTGGTGCAGCCAAATATGCAAAACAGGACGACGCCACAGCCACCCGTGCCCCGAAACTGAAAAAAGCCGATGGCTTTCTCGATTTCACTGAGCCGGCGGAATTGCTGCATTGCAAAATGCTTGGCTTGTGGCCCTGGCCCGGTGTGTCTGCTCTTTATAAATCGCAAAAATCGGACCGGGCGGAACGAGTCATCTTCGCTAAAGCCGATATCCTGCGAATGGATAATCCCGCGAACTTGCCCCCCGGCACAATCGATGAAAACCTCAACGTCGTCTGCGGCAAGGACTGCTTGCAGATTATGCAGTTGAAGCCCGAAAATTCCCGCCTGATGAGTTTCTCTGATTTCGTTAACGGCAGGCGCGTTTCGCCGGGCGACCGGTTTGTCAAAATCGCGGATTCGACAAGCTCACCGCAAGAAGATTGATATGCCTGAGCCGAAACCTATAACCGCTCGCGGCGTTGCAGCCGAAGTGCTCACCGAGACCCGCAAAGACAAACAATTTGCTGGCGACGCATTAGACCAGTATCCCAAACTTGCCAACAGGCAAAAAGCAACCGACCTTGTCTTCGGCGTGATAAAAAACCGGCCGGTCATCGACCTTGTTATCGAAAAAGTATCAGGAATTAAAATTGTGCATATACCCAGTAAAATCCTGAATATCATCAGGGTAGGGGTATATGAGCTTATTTTTTGCCCGCAGGCAAAAGAATACGTGATAATTTGCGAGGCAGTCGAATATGCAAAGCGCATCGCCAATACAAAAGGAGCGGGGTTCGTCAACGCGATACTTCGCCAGGTGCAAAAACACATAATCAATCGTCAAAAGCCCGCCGAGCAATCCTTGCTTCGCAAGCTCATCCCGCAAACGCCGAATACGGCCTGCGAATTCGATATGGAGATGCTTCCTGACCCGGACAAATCGCCTTGTGAGTATCTTACCTGTGCATTTTCGCTTGCCCGCTGGTTTGTTCAAAGCTGG
Organism: uncultured Phycisphaerales bacterium; assembly: GCA_903857265.1. Classification (GTDB taxonomy): domain Bacteria; phylum Planctomycetota; class Phycisphaerae; order Sedimentisphaerales; family Anaerobacaceae; genus Fen-1362. Next base: position 38,186 of record CAIODZ010000021.1, on the reverse strand, counting down.
TTGGATGAATATGGCGGGCAGCAAACAGAAAAAATTTGCTTTGCGAGCAATCGCAGACCAAGTGTTTATCTGAGACCCAATTTGCTCAAGACCTCGGCAAAAGAGCTCGCGGAAAAACTCAAGTCCGCTGAAGTTGACTGCGAGATTGAGCCTGAATCGCAAATGATAAAACTGACAAGCCCCAAGGCGATAACCGCATTACCCGGGTTCAATGATGGGTTATTCACTGTTCAGGATTTGGTCTCGTCGCAGGTGGTGCGGGCTTTGAAGCCCCAGCCGGACTGGACGATTCTCGACCTTTGCGCTGCGCCAGGCACAAAGACAACACAATTAGCGGAAGCGACAGGCGGACACGCGAAAATAATTGCGACGGATATCGACGCCAGTCGCCTTAAAATGGTCGGCGAAAATATCGCCCGCCTCGGGTTGGCAGGATGCGTAACGACAATCGAATATAGTGATGTTGAAAAGCAGGCCGGTTTTGATTGTGTGCTGGTTGATGCGCCCTGCTCGAACACAGGCGTTCTGGCTCGCAGGCCTGAGGTACGCCATCGAATTACGGAAAATGATGTTAAAAAACTTGCAGAAACGCAGATGTCGCTGCTCTCGAAGGCCGCCGGTATGCTGAAACCCAAAGGCATTATCTGTTACAGCACCTGCGCCATTCAGCCCGAAGAAGACGGCCTGCTCGTTCGCGGATTTATTAAGGAAAACCCTAGGTTCAAGCTTGAATCCAAAAAACTGATTTTGCCCTCGGCGGAACCCTTCGACCACGACGGCGGTTACTCTGCGGTCATAATCAGCGAATCGACAACCTGATTTTTTGCCGGTTTGTTCTTGACGGGGTTTGGGTAAATTGTTAAGTGATTGATAGTAGCCGGCGGAGTTACCGGCTGTTTTATGAAATTGAAAGGAGTCCATTATGGCAAGGTTAGCAGTTATCGTATCGGTTATAACGTTATCGTTCGTTCTCGTAGGGTGTAACGGTAAGGATGCGGGCAAATCACAGGCGGTGACTGCCGCCACTCCCGTGGTTGTTCCCGCTTCAGATGCCAACTCCCTCTATGCCGAGGCAGTTCGTCTCGAAGAGCAGGCAGGCCCGTTGATGGTCGGCAAAGACGAGGCCTTGTTGAAAAAGGCGCTCGATAAGTATAATCAGTTTATTAGCAAATACCCCAAAAGCGACAAAATAGACGATGCCGCCTTCAGAATGGCCGGAATCTATGAATACCTCAAGGACTACACTAACGCCGTTCTGTATTATCAGAGAACCTACCAGTGGAACCCGCAAACACCCACTGTGGCAAGGTTCAAGGCGGCGTATATTCTTGATACTAAGTTGGGCAGAAGATCTGATGCGCTGCAGATTTATCAGGAGGCCCTGTCGAAGATAACTAGGTCGGATGAGCACAGGCAGTGGGTCGTCTATGCCGAACAACGGGTCAAGGAATTAACCGGGGAAGTCAAGCCACAGCCGTAACCTCGGCTTGAATTTGTTCGAATGAATACTTCGCGTAATTATGGGCCTGACCGACAGTCAGGCCCATTTGCTTTTGGCCAACGATGCTGAAAAAACTTGAACAAAAAACAGCGGACTTTATTGCAGCCGAACAGCTTACCCCGGCGGGCGGAAAAATTCTGCTCGCGATTTCAGGCGGCGCGGATTCCACCGCCTTGTTGTACATCTTGGCTGCACTGCGGCTCGATATATGCTGCGCACAAATAAATCATCAATTGAGAGGCGATGATGCGCAAAAAGACGAGGATTTTGTGATTGAGCAGTGCCAAAAGCTCAAAGTCCCCGTCATCACTAATAAAATCGACGTGCGTGATTACGCTAAAAAATCGAAACTCTCAATCGAAACGGCCGCCAGAATCCTGCGAATCCGGAATCTGGTCGATATTGCCAAATCGCAAAACTGTTCCTGTATCGCCACTGCTCATCATAAAAACGACAACGCCGAGACCATTATCGACCGCCTGATTCGCGGAACCGGTCTTCGTGGTCTGTGCGGCATCTGGCCTGCGAAAAAGTTTACCGATGGAATAACATTCATAAGGCCTTTGCTTTGCGCCGCTCGCGATGAGATTATTCAATACCTCAACAGCCGTAACCTGAATTGGTGCACCGACAGGACTAATACTGATTTTGCGTACAGGCGTAATTTCATCCGTCATCGCCTGCTCCCGGCTTTGCAGAATGATTCTCAAAGCGACATCGTTGAACGCCTTGCATTACTGTCAAAAGCGTCTCGCGGATTTTATCTTATGATTTGCCGAACAACTGATACTATTTGGCCCGACATCACCGTTGCAAATGAAAACGAAATTATTGTAGATTCCGACAAAATTGCCAGTCAGCCCGCTGAAATCAAAATCGAGATTGTCCGCAGGGCATTGGCTCATCTGGATTGCCACGAGCAGGATGTTACCGAACGCCATTTCACAAACATATTGCGATTGTCGGATGCTGGACGCTTGCAGCTTCCAAATCGAGTAACAGTGCATCGGCAGGGAGGCAAAACCATTTTTGAGAAACTTCTTAAAACTAAGCCGGCTCAATCAGTTGCGCCAGAACATGTTGTGTTAAAAGTGCCGGGAGTAACGCAATTCGGCCCCTGTACAATCAATGCTGATATTATCGAAATCGAACCCAAAGATCTGGCCGGCTTCAAAAAGACCAAAACAAATTTTGTCGAATGGTTCTATTTTGAAAAATTGAAGCTGCCTCTGGAAGTTCGCCCAAGAAAACGCGGCGATAAATTCTGGCCTTTAGGTTTGGCGGGCGAAAAAAGGGTTGGCAAGTTTTTGACCGCCGCGAAGGTGTCTCAATCATTGAGAAGGCGATTGCTTGTTGTCGCCGACAGCGATAAAATAATCTGGCTCTGCCCCGTCAGAATCAGCGAACAGGCAAAGGTAACAGGACGGACACAAAAGGTTCTTCAGTTGCAAGTAGTTGAGAATCAGTAATAACGCTTAGACAGGAAGAGTTTATGCGGAGAATTCTGTTTCTGATAAAGCTTGGCCTGAAACACCGATACCTGCCGGTAGTTTTGGCCGTCATTGGCTTTATAGTTATGCTGCCTGCCATAAAGTCGGGACTGATGGCGGATGATTTGGTGCAGAGGATAACCGAACTGCGGCCCGAACAGTTACCTTCCCGGGTATATGATATGGGGGTGGTTCCCGCAGATACCGGTAAGCTTTCAACCGTTCTGTTCGATTTGTTCTTCAACACGAACAGGCAGAGCATGAAGGCGGCAAAGGACTATGGCATTTTTCCATGGTGGATGAGCAGCGATGTAAGGCTGGCTCTTTGGCGTCCCTTTACAGCGTTCACCCATTGGCTCGATTATCAGTTGTACCCGAATATGCCGGCGCTAATGCACGTCCATAATATTTTGTGGTTTGCGGGCGTAATATTTCTTGTGGCCGTTGTTTATCGTCGTTTACTTGGTGCCGGCTGGGTCGCAGGGTTTGCCGCAGTGCTTTTCCTTCTCGATAAAAATACTTATTTCCCGGTTATGTTCGTTGCGAACAGGGGGTTTGTTGTTTCATTGTTTTTCGGCTTGTTGTGTCTCTGCTCACATCACAAATGGCGTTCCGCAAAGTCCCTGTCTGCGGGCGTGTTGTCTCTGGTCTGTCTGGCATTTTCTCTTCTTTCAAATGAAGCAGGTGTATCGACGTTTGCTTTTCTTCTGGCGTATGCTCTGGTTCTTGAGAAAGGTTCATGGTTGGGGCGAATATTGAGTTTGCTTCCTTCGGTTTTCGTAATTGTCCTGTGGCGTGTAATCTACACTTGTTTAGGATACGGTGTGTCCGGCATGGGCTTCTACATTGACCCCGGGCATCAGCCGGTGCGTTTTCTGGAGCATCTGGTTGGCAGAATCCCGATTCTGCTTTCGGCCCAGCTATCGGGCCAGGCGCCGGACGTGTTAGGCGCCTTCAATTCATCTGTGCTAATGATAGCTTTGGTGGCTTATCTGATTTTTCTTGCCGTTGCTTTGATAATCTTTCTGCCTTTATTGATAAAAAACAGGATGGCGCGATTCTGGTTTGCCGTAATGGTGTTTGCGGCCATCCCCGCGTCAACCGTTACCCCGATAAGCAAAAACTTCGGTTTTGTGGCGGTTGGAGCATTCGCACTGATAGCTGTCTTTGTGGCGACTATCATCACAGACCGCAACTCGATGCCAAAATCGCACTTTTACAGAATTTTGGCCTGGATAATGTGTGTGATATTTCTGTTTATTCATATTCCCGGCGCAGTTGCCGGAAGAGTAATGGTGACCAAAATGACTTCCTTTGTGTCACATCTGGACAATACCGACTTTTTGTCAAATACAGAAAACCGGGATGTGGTGATTATAAACGCGCCTTGCCAGCTTGCGTTATCGTATACGCCGTTCTACATGATTTATCTCGGCAAGGCCCCGCCCAAAACTCTTAGAGCGCTGGTACCCGGCTGTATTGCTCTCCAGGTTACAAGAACAGATGATAAAACACTTGTTATTAAATCCGCCCCAGAGAATATTTTTTCCTCTGACCAGAGCAGCCCTCTGCACTTTGCTCATTTATACAGGGCTGCCAACGGGTTGTTTTTAGGCGACCAGTCCTTCAAAAAAGGCGATAAATTTACTCTCAGGAACCTGCTGGTTGAGGTCATGGCGGTTGATGACCGGAGATTGCCTACGGAAGTTGCCTTTCACTTTGACGATTCGCTTAATGCCCCCGATTTTTACTGGCTGCAACTTAATTGGCGTACTTTGTCTCCTGACCGTTTTGATGTCCCGCAAATCGGGCAAACTGTCTCTATCCCGGGGCCCGTCCATGTGACTTTTAGTAATGCCCTGCGGTACCTGTTTGGAGGGAAGTCCGGCAGGTGAAATTGAAATCCTATTGCTGACCCGAATCGAACAATTCCGGCTCATCATCGGCAGCCGGTTTCTTGTTGTATTTCAAACCCAGATGCTCGCACGCCTGTTTGGTGATTTCTCTTCCGCGTTTTGTCCGCCTGACAAAGCCAAGTTGCAGCAAATATGGCTCAACCACGTCTTCCAGCGTGTCCCGTTCCTCGCCCAGTGTCGCCGCGATGGCTTCGATTCCCGCAGGTCCGCCCTCATATACCCCCGCTAATGCCCGCAAAAACGACCTGTCTAATTCGTCGAGACCAAGCCCGTCAATCTGCTCCATTTTCAGCGAACTTTCTACAATCGCGGTCGTCAGTTTCCCCTGTCCCTTTACCTGTGCGTAGTCGCGCACGCGTTTCAATAATCTATTCGCGATTCTCGGCGTCCCGCGCGACCGCGTCGCAATCAGGTTCAGTGTCCCTTCGTCGCAATTCAACTGTAATAATTTGGCCGAGCGTTTAAGAATTAAAGTCAAATCCGCTGTATTGTAAAATTCGAGATGATACAGCATCCCGAATCGACTTCTCAGCGGCGCGCTCAGCAAGCCCGCCCGTGTCGTTGCGCCGATTAGCGTAAATCGTTTCAGCGGGAAATTTATCGTCTTCGCGTGCAGCCCGCTATCGACTGTGAAATCAACCCTGAATTCCTCCATCGCCGGGTACAAAAATTCTTCGACGGGCGTGCTTAGCCGGTGAATCTCGTCGATGAAAAGTGTATCGCCTGTGTTGATATTGCTCAAAAGCCCCATCAGGTCGCCCTGTTTTGTCAGCGCGGGTCCCGACGTGAACCTGATACTGGCGCCCATCTCATTTGCGACCACGTTGGCTAATGTCGTCTTGCCCAGCCCGGGCGGGCCATAAAACAGGATATGCTCCAACGGCTCGTTTCTTTTTTTCGCCGCCTCAATCGCGATTTTGAGCTTGTCGATTACCTTCTGCTGTCCGATACACTCGCTCAACTGCTTTGGCCGAAGCGAAACGTTAAAATTCTCTTCCGCCTCATTTCTCGAATCGCTCGTTATGACTCTGTCTATCGCCATTAGACCTCAATACCCTGTTTCATCCTATACACCAAAGGCACTAACTCTTCCGCATTTTTTATATCCGGGTGCTTCTTGCACGCAAGCTCAATCAGCTCCATCGCCTCATTTCGCTTCTCGCCCCAGGCAATCAAAATCTCAAGTGTCTCCGCCTGATATGGTTTGAAAGTAGGAGCAGCCACACCAGTCGGCCCGATGCCTATCGCGAATCTGCCTAATTTGCCTTTCAATTCTGCGATAATCTGTTGTGCCGTTCTTTTGCCCACGCCGTCAAGTGCCGTCAGTGTCTTGTCATCCCCGTTTTCAATCGCCGATGCGATACTGGCAATCGGTATTGTCAGCGAGCGCAATGCCTTTCGCACACCGATGCCTTTGACGCTGGTAAACTTGTTGAAAAATTCTCTTTCGCCGTCGCTGAGAAAACCTACGATTCTTGGTATAAGATTTCCCCCGCCCAATGACCCTTCGTAGTATTCCATCGTGCAAAGCGTGATATTTGAGCCGATGCTGCTCGCTAACGCACTTATGCAATACCCAGGCAGCAAAACCTCATAACCGACCGCGCCCACCTGCACCAGTGCGCTTTCGGTATCCAGCTTAACAAGTTTTCCTTCTAATCGAGCTATCATATTTAATATTTTGGTTGTCATTCCCGCGAAAGCGGGAATCCAGTTTTTCTTGTCATTTCCGCACAGCACATCGCTGCTGCAATCGCGTCCGCCACATCATTCGGCTCAGGCACAGCCGACAACCCCAGAAGCGTCTTGATTGTTCTCTGCATCTGCTCCTTCGACGCGTGCCCGTTGCCCGTAATACATTTCTTTATCCGCGTTGCGCCGAAACTCTTGACCTCGACGCCTGCCTCGGCACACCTCTGCAATATAACTCCTCTTGCGTGCCCCATCAATATCGCTGTTCGCGGATGTGCATAATGCGAATACAATTGCTCCACCCCAACGACATCGGGCTTGAACTTATCCAGTATCGAATCAATATCCTCTGCTATCTGGTTCAATCTCTTCTCAATCGCCTTGCTTCCCGTCGTGCGAATCACTCCGCCTTCAAGCAGGGTTGTTTCGCCTGCTTTTGACTCAATACACGCATACCCGCAAACCTGCAATCCCGGGTCTATGCCGAGAATCCTCATTTCATTCTCCAGCCCGTTACTCCGCCGGGTTTGTCTTCGAGAACAATCCCGATTTCCTCGATTTTCTTCCGCAGTGTATCCGCTGTCGCGAAATCCTTATTTTGTTTCGCTGTTTTTCTTTGCTCGATTAAAACAGCCACCAGTTTGTCCAGCATCGCCTCATTGCCTTCGTTTTGCTGCTGGTATTGCTCTTTGACGATTCCCAGCACATCGCCGCCGAGTTTCGTAAACATATTATCAATCGCCCCAAGCGTCTCACCTGTCGCGTTTTTAGCAATCTGCTCGTTGGCTAAGTTCACAAGCTCGAACATCACCGACAACGCAATCGACGTATTGAGGTCATCGTTCATCGCCGTCTCGAATTTTTCTTTTATCATCTTCAGGCGTGATTCAACGTCTCCCGCTGTCGGGCCTTTGGGTGCGTTTTTAATCTGTTTTCTTACTGCAATAACCGCGTCCGTTAATTTGTCGTATCCGCTCTGCGCCGCGTGAAGCGCCTCATCCGAAAAATCGAGCGTGCTTCTGTAATGGCTGGTTAAAATAAATTGCCTCACCGCAAGCGGATCGTATTTTCTGCTCAGTCGCTCGTGTTTTGCGTCAGGCGAATCGGCAAATAACTGTTTAAGTGTGATAAAATTGCCCAAACTTTTGCCCATCTTCTGGCCATCGACCGTAACCATATTATTATGAAGCCAGTAATTGACGAATTGTTTCCCCGTCGCTGCCTCCGCCTGCGCGATTTCGCATTCGTGGTGCGGGAACTGGTTTTCAAGCCCGCCCCCGTGAATATCGAAGGGTTGTCCTAAGTATTTTGTGCTCATCACCGAGCATTCTAAGTGCCACCCCGGGAATCCTTGTCCCCACGGGCTTGGCCACTGCATAATATGGTTCGCCTCCGCCTTTTTCCAAAGTGCGAAATCCGCCGGGTTCTTCTTTTCCTGCGAAATCTCAACCCGTGCTCCCGCAATCATATCCTCGACGTTTCTGCCCGAAAGTTTCCCGTATCCATCGAATTTTGAAACGTCGAAATACACCGACCCGTTGGCCTCGTATGCGTAACCCTTTGCGATAAGCGTTTTAACTAATTCGATTTGCTCGACGATGTGGCCGCTCGCCCGCGGGCTTATATCGGGCCTGACGCAGTTGAGCTTGTCCATATCCTCGAAAAAGCTCCGCGTATATAGCTCTGCCAGTTCCATCGGGTGCTTATGGACCTTCGCCGCTGCCTTTGCGATTTTATCTTCGCCCTGGTCCGCATCGTCGGTCAGATGGCCTACGTCTGTAATATTCTGGACGTATGTTACGTTATAGCCGAGGTATCGCATGTAGCGGACGAGGATATCGAAGCTGACATAGCTTTTCGCGTGTCCAAGATGTGCGTGTCCATAAACCGTCGGCCCGCAAACATATATCCCGACCCTGCCCTTATTTATCGGCTTAAAATCCTCTAATCGCCGCGTTAAGCTGTTATATAATTTCAAAGTCATCTTCAAGTCCTAATTTCAAATCTGCAATCCGCAATCTGCAATCCGCAATTGCTTCTTATACCCTTTTGATTTTCTTTCTCAGCATCGCTATCGCTGTGGCCGCTATTGCTGTGCCTTCGCCTATCTCGCCTAATCCCTCATTCGTTTTTGCCTTGACGTTTGTCGCGTTGAAATCGATTCCCAATAGTCCCGCGATTACCCGTTTGATTTGCCCCTTGAACGGCTCCAGCCGGGGCTGTTCCGCGTGAATCGTTACATCGACGTTAATTATGTCCCATTTCTTCTCAGCTATTTTGTCTTTGACTATAAACAGCAGCTCTTTGCTGTCCGCGTCTTTCCATTTGGGGTCGCTGTCGGGGAAAAATGTCCCTATATCGCCCATCCCCGCTGCCCCAAGCAGGGCGTCTATCACCGCGTGCAGCACCGCGTCGCCGTCGCTGTGTCCGAGCAGCCCCATCGGGTGCGGAATCTGTATTCCGCCCAGCATCAGCTTCCTGCCCTCGACTAAGCGGTGAATGTCCGTCCCTATACCCGCCCTAAACTCTATTGGTTCTGCTTCAATCGTCATAATTCGCTTACTGCCGGCTTATTGCCCACACGCCGCCCTTAGTTATCAATCATAAATCATCAATCATAAATCATAAATAGTTACAACGTTCCCTTTGTGCTGGGTATGTCCTTGCCTGTTATTTTGACCGCCGCCCCTAATGCCTGGCCCAGCGCCTTGAATACTGCTTCCGCGGTGTGATGTGCGTTTGTGCCATATGGGACGTTTATATGCAGGTTGAATTTGCCCGCGTTTGAAAAGCTCCTCAGCATCTCTTCAAGGCACTCGACGTCGAAATCGCCGATTTTGCTCGTCCGATATTCCACGTTATAAACACAGCTCGGCCTGCCCGACAAATCAATCGACACATTCGCCAGCGAATCCTCCATAGGCACCGAGCTGTTGCCGTATCTGTTGATGCCTTTCTTGTCGCCCAGCGCATTGTCAAGGCACTCGCCTAAGCAAAGCCCGATGTCCTCGACTGTGTGATGGCTGTCAACGTCGAGGTCGCCTTTGGCCTTTATGACCGTATCGATTTTACTGTGCTTGCTCAGGTGCGTTAGCATATGGTCGAGAAACCCGACGCCCGTATCGATTTCGTATTTGCCCTCGCCGTCGAGATTCAGCGATATATTGACGTCGGTCTCTTTGGTCTTCCTGTGTATTTTCGCCGTTCGCTTTTTCATAATGGTATCCTTTCCAGTCCCGCTTATTTTAACCACGGATTACACGGATTTCCACAGATTAAATTTGCTGCAAAAAGGCACAAAAAGGTTGGACGCTGATTTCGCTGATTAACGCCATGTTGTCATTCCTGCGCAAGCAGGAATCCAGTTTTTGGCCACTCCCATTAGGGATGCCTCACGGCAAGAGGACACAGCTCGCTGAGATACCTTGTGATACATAAAGGGGAAAGGTCGGTGGCACACGTTTCATTTTATGGATTCGTATATGAAGTTCTTAAATTTAACTTTCCCATCACCCATAGAACAAAGTCCAAGTCGTAAACTTAAAAAGCCGCCAAGGACATTATGATTATAACCGGTAACTTCAATGGAATTTTCTATTTTCTTCCATTTTTCCCCGTCAGTACTGTAAAACATATCAACTGTATTGTTAATATTTTTGAGACGAAGGAATACGTGATTTTTAATTACCTTTCTTTCGGTAATAAATTGCCAGCCGCGAAGATTAGCTAAAATATTTTCCTTGTCAGCTAATAAGCCCGTAGACGCACGATCGCTGTAGAAAAGTACTAATCCTCCGGTTGCTTGGCCCTCAATAAACATCTCTACCTGCGCTATATATGAATGATCTGATGGGATGCAAAGTAAGGGTGAGCAATCGCCTATAGAATGACCTTTGGTCTTAATATCTAAACCGTTATTATCATCAAACTGGAATCTGCTGGTATCGTATCCGCCGAAGAATTTCCACTGCGGTTTTAACGTGTTGCCGTCGAAGCTGTCATTTAAGGTGAATACAGCATCCGAAGATGTTCCTGCGGGTCTTTTAATTGGTTCATCTGTTTTAATGCCATCTGGTATTTTATACCAGCCGTCTTCTGTCCATTCTATAGGTAGAAGCAAGGTTTGACGCCCCATATTATAAAATCCGTTTTCATACCCGTGAAAAACTATCCACCACTTTCCTTTTGTGTCTTCGAAAATAGTACCATGTCCTTTAGACCACCATCTTTCAGAGCTGTCTTTCGTCCTTATGACAGGATTATAAGGCGAATTCTGCCAGGGGCCAAAAGGTGACTTTGAACGTGCCGAAATTACCATGTGACTTGTAGCAGGACCTGCTGTTCCGCCTTCTGCGGTTGTCAGATAATAATAATCCCCTCGTTTAGCAAGCTTCGGGCCTTCCATACAAAAACATTCGATGGTCCATTCGCGAGGTATTGGCCAGCCGCTGTAACAATGTTTAAATTCGCCGGCTACAGATAGCCCGTCGTCAGACAAAGGAACATACCCTCCGCTGCTAAAATACAAATATCTGTTGCCGTTAGCGTCTGTAACATGCCCCGGGTCAATATTACCGATTTTCAAATCTACCGGCTCACTCCATGGCCCATTAATTGAATCGGCAGTGACCACATAATTGGTATTATTAGCAGGAAAATAGATGTAGTATTTGTTCTTATATTTAACCAGGTCGGGTGCCCAGACCGAACCTACATATTTGTGTAATGCGTTTGTAACTGGTGTCCAGTTAATCAAATCTTTGGATTGCCAGATTAATAACCCCGGATAATACTCGAAAGACGAATGAACTATATAGTAATCGTTGCCGTCGCGCAATATGCTCGGGTCAGGGTAATCTCCTGCAAAAATCGGATTTACATAATAACCTTCACCGTTTTTATTGGCTTCTGCTGCGTCTTTTGACATCGGCATCGCCTGCGCTGCTGAAGATGCCAGGCAAAGCAGTACAGCCGCCAGCCCGAAAATACGGGATTTCCTATTTTGTTCCATAATCGTTACTCCTGCAGGCGATACATTCTCTGTGGCTAAAAAATCCGTGTCCATCCGTTTAATCTACGGTTTTGTGTTTTTTGTGCCTTTTCGTGGCAATCTTAGACGGTGGCTGCGATTTCTTTCAGCGCCGACAAAAGCGTGTCATTCTGCTCTTTTGTCCCCACGCTTATTCTCAGCTTATTCTCTATGCCGGGCAAATCCCAGTATCGCACATAAATATTCCGCTCTAAGAGTTTATCAAAAATACTTTTCGCCTTGCGCGTCGTGTGCTCAGCGAAAACAAAATTAGACAAGCTTTCAGGCAGCGTAAATCCAATCGCTCTCAACTGCTCGCTTAGCCGTTTGCGTTCCGCCTTTACCTTCTCAATCGTTTCCTTAAAGTAATCCTGGTCTTTAATCGCCGCCGTCGCCGCAGCAATCGCTATCGCGTCTTCGTTGTATGAATCCTTGACCTTCAGCAGTCCCTCTATCAATGTCGGCTTCGCAATCGCGTATCCAAAACGCAGCCCCGCCAGCGAATACCCTTTACTCAAACTGCGAAGTATGATTACGTTATCGAACTGTTTGACCAATTCAGTGCAGTTTTGCTCCGCGAAATCTACGTATGCCTCATCAATCAGCAAAACACCCTTTATCTCCGCCGCTAATTCTGCAAGCTCTTCCGTTTCTATAACTGTCCCGCTCGGCGCATTCGGATTGCATACGATTGTCAAAGCCGCCTTGGTCCTCGCTAATTTTGAAGGCAAATTAAATTCTTCATCAAACGGCACCTCGATTGCTTTGCACCCCTGGATTTGCGCCAGCACCGGGTAAAGCGAATAAGTCGGAACAGGATACGCAACCGGCCTCTTTTTGTCGCAAAACGCCGTAAACGCCATACTCAATAATTCGTCTCCGCCGTTGCATACCATAATCCAGTCGGCTTCTACCCCGTTGATTTTCGCCGCCGCCTCGCGAAATACGCTTCCCGTCGGGTCAGGATACCGCCGCAACTGCTCCGGCTTTATCTCCGCTATCGCCTTCAAAACCGCTGGAGAAGGGGGGTAAGGGTTCTCATTGGTGTTTAGCTTTACCACTTCCGTGGATTTCGGCTGAAACCCCGGCTCATATCCCTTCATCTGCTCTATATTATCACGAAAGTAACCCATAGCTTTTCCTTCTTGTGTCTTGGGTCTTAGGTCTTATGTCTTGCGTCTGATTATACGTCTTCGACGCAAAAACAAAAGCCCCCATATTCGTTTTATATTGGAAAAAAACGATGCCCATTGCTATAGTAATTCACAGGTAACGACTATGCGATTGATTATTTACAGGATGCTGATTGTCGGTCTGCTTTTCTTCAGCCCCGCCTGCGCCTGCGAACGCCTCCCTGATTTTGGTTTTCGTCCGAATTGCCTCTGGCGATGCAGTGAACATCAGCCCAAAAACGTCATCATTATGATTGCCGATGGCAGCGGGTTCAATCACTATAAATCTGCCGACTACTATAACTGTGGCCGTTCACCCGGTCAGTATTACGAATTTTTCTCCGTTCGCCTTGCTATGAGCACCTACCCCTATGGCGGCTCCTATGACCCTAATCTCGCCTGGGCTTCCTTCGATTATGTCGATGATGGCTACACCGATTCCGCCGCTGCTGCTACCGCGATGGCAACGGGCGTAAAAACCTATAACGCCGCTATCGGAGTTGACGTCAACGGCAATCCCGTTTTGAATCTGGTTGAACTCGCAGAACAATTAGGCAAGTCAACGGGCGTCGTTACCACCGTCCCATTCAGCCACGCCACCCCCGCCGGTTTCGTCGCCCATAATCCGGAAAGGGACGATTATCAGGGAATCGCCTGGCAAATGATTTTCGACAGTAACACCCGGGTCATTATGGGTTGCGGCAATCCGGATTACGACTCCGATGGTAAACGGGTAAGTTATCCTGACTACACCTATGTCGGTGAATCGGAATGGGCTGCCCTTAAAAACGGTACCGCGGGCGGCGACGTCGATGGCGACGGCATACCGGACCACTGGACCCTTATCCAGACGCGAGCTGAATTCCAGATGCTGGCAAAAAAAGGCAAAACCCCTAAGCGCGTCTTTGGCGTCCCGCAGGTCTTCGATACCCTCCAGCAAAAACGCTCGGGCGACGCCTCGGCAGACCCGTATCATGTGCCTTTCACTCAAACCGTCCCAACGCTCGCGGAAATGACAAACGCCGCCCTGAACGTCCTCGATAATGACCCCAACGGCTTCTTCATTATGATTGAAGGAGGCGCAGTTGACTGGACCGCCCACGCCAATGAATCGGGGCGCCTTATCGAGGAAATGAACGACTTTAACAAGAGCATCGAAGCTGTCATCTGGTGGGTTAACACCAAAAGCAGCTGGAACGATACCCTTGTTATCATCACAGCCGACCACGAAACAGGACACATCACAGGCCCCGGTTCAGGACAAACAGACCAGGGGCCCGTCTGGAACACCATCGTTAATAACGGCCGAGGCAAACTCCCCGGTATCGAATGGCACAGCGGCTCACATACCAATTCGCTCGTCCCCTTCTTCGCTAAAGGCAGGGGGGCGGAACAATTCAGAAAAACCATCGATGGCAAAGACCCCCTCCGTGGCCCATATATCGACAACACCGACATTGCCAACACCATTTTCACCCTCTGGGCGAAGCGGGGTGACTAATTTTAAATTCTCTATGGCCTCTTTTTTCTCCTGCCAGTTGGCATCCCTGACGGGAGTGGCTATAATATCTCTGCGTAGCCCCCGCGTCTTGTTTTGCGTAGTCCGACGTAGTCCCGCCTTGTGGGGATAAGCAAAACAGCGGGGGGTGGCTAAACTTTTTTAGAAGGATATAAAATTATGAACCGTATATTCAGGTTTGAAATGGCTGTTAAAACAGGATTGATGGTAACGCTCGCCCTGGCGATTGCGTTCTCCGCCGGCTGTCCGAAAAAACAGGGTAATTCCTCCCCAACGCCCTCGTCGGCATCGAGCGGGAAGAAAACACCTAAACAGGACGCCAATATTCAGCCGCCGGCTGAAGTTAATCAAAATGCGCCCGCCCACAAAGTCACCCTGCCGGCTGCCAATGACCGGGAAAAAACCGAACAGCCCGCCAAAGAGCCGACTATGCTCCGCTCCGCTGATTTGAAACCATTCGATGCCCTCAAAACCTCCGAAGAAAAAATGGATTTTATTTCCGACTTCGCCGATGCCCACCCCGAATCGATACCCGCTCTCGTTTATAAAGCCCTCGATGATAAAGACCTCGATGTCCGGACCGCCGCGATGGATATGCTCTCGATGAACGACATCAACGACTCCAATGTTGTTTATGTCGCAGCCAAGGCCCTCAAAGATACCGAACTCGATATCCGCCAAAGTGCAATCGAGGCCTGTGAAACTGTCACCGACCCTGCCGTCGGCAAAGTCCTTGCCGCCGCCCTCGCCGATGAAAACGAAGATGTTCGCATCGCTGCGATTGAGCTCGCCGACCAGAAAGAGCCTGCTGTTCGCCTCCTTGTCCTCAAGGCAGGCATCGCCGGCAAGTACGATGATGTCAAAGAAAGTGCTGTTTCCTCACTAATTGACGTTTCGAGTCCCGCCGCTATGGATATTCTCATTACAGGCCTCAAGGACCCCAGTCCCGATTTCCGCGACAGCGTCAAGTCAGCCATTGATTTCCTCGTCTCTCAGAAATTCGACACCTACGACCAGGCCAAAAAATGGTGGGATGCCAATCGCACTAAATTCAATGACGACCTGTCCGAAAAGGACTAATTAAAAATTGTATCGTTCTTTATACCCCCGGCTCTCCCCGAGTGCCGCTTACTTGGTATAGAACAGGGGATCCATTTTAAAATCCGCAATCTACATTCCGAAATCCGAAATCAATTCTCCCTTCTTAATTCTAACTTCTAAATTCTAAATTCTCCCCTTCAGTTCCTCCAACTCTTTATCCCTCCTGTGATACCCGCACTCCTCTATCAGCCGCTTCGCCTCCTCATAATGCTTCTTCGCATTCTGCTCGCCCTCCGTAGCTTCAGCGAAGAAGGGTCTCCTGTTCCCCTGCTCAACTGCTCTACTACTCTCGGAAAGCGCAAGCTTTGCCGCCTCCAGATGATAATCCGCCAAGAACAATTTCATCTCACCCCGTTCCGCTATCTCCCTCGTCTCATCAAGATCCCCCCACGCTTTTTCATAATCACCCGCCACCCTATAATACCCCGCCCGCACAAGAAGCCCTAGTGGTATGAATTCCTGCGCCCCCTGTTTCCGTAACCCATCCACCGCCTCATTTAACCATTTCTTGGCTTCCGTTAAACACTTTTCCCTATTTCTGCCTTCTAACTTCTCAATTCTTAATTCCTCAAGCCATGCCCTCCCAAGCGATAGCTTATCCAGTGCTATGTCCAACAAAAAACCTTGTGCGGTACTCCATTCCAGTGTCTGTTTTGCTCGTTCCTTCACCTCCCTTGCCTTGCCATTGGCCAGTAATAAGTCGCAGTATCGATATCCCTGCACCGAATACAGATATCGATACTCCGGCTGCATCTTCTTCTGCATCACCTCTGCTTCTTCGAATAGTTGTTTTGACTCCTCTACTTCCCCTGCCTTATGCAGCGCATCCGCTAAGATCGTCCGCGACCCCATCAGCCAAAATACATCTCGGCTCTTGTCTGCATATTCCACACACCTCCGCCCGTGTTCGACCGCCTTCTCCACTTCACCCAGCGTCAAATACAACTCACTCAGATTGCCGGCAGCAATGGGAGCCCCTCTCCAGTCCTCCTGCTCGACCGACATTCTCAGATCTGCTTTCATCGGCCCCGTCGCCTCATAAAGCCGACCAACTGCTCGAAGATCAAAACCAGCTAAACTCAACACAAGGGCCTTTCTGTGTTCCGACAACCCAGCCGCTGGCCTATCCCAGACCTTCTCGAAAAAGCATGCCACCGCCCCCAAATCAGACCCAAATGCACCTAGCTTGTGCATGCTATACTTTTCATTACCTCGGTAAATCCTCCTCCAGAAAACTCCATCCCAAACCTTTGTCGGTTCACCTGCGGCACAGCCGTGATATACCGCCCGAAACAATGGCTCCATTTCCTCCAACGTATCCGGCAGTTCCTTCGTTGGCACGCCCTTGTAATACTCATATAATCTTCCATGCCCTTCCTTCCACGCATCCGGCCGCTCATTCTTCAACTTCTCCCCAAAATGCTCCCTCACCAACGGATGACAATCAATCACGCCAGGATTACATTTGCTTTGTTGTGCCAGCAACTTGCAATCTCGGAGCTCTTGAAGTAATCCAATCCATTGCGCCTCCCCAACCTTCTGCAAATACTCTGTCAGTCCAGCTATGGCAGGCGCGGCACGAACCGCTTCAATCGCCTTCAGTTCCGCCGGGCGGGCAAACAGGCCCATAATTCTCAGGATTTCTCCCTTTGCCCCTTTGCCAAATCGCTTATCGAATGCCTCCATTACCCTCCGCGGATGCTTGCCCTTATCTACCGGCACGTCGATATCCGCGATTTTTTCGGCGTTGGAAATATGATGCCCCCCAATGCCGTGCAGGTAACTTGCCAATAGATTAATCGCCAATGCATGATTTCCGAAATCCCGTGTTGCCTGCTCCAACTGCGCATCCGTCCCTTGTATGCCTCTTATCTTTAGCAATTCCCTTCCCGCCTCATCGGATATTTGATGAATATTTACAATCTTTGCCGTCTGTGCATATCTCTTAATATCCGGCACATCTTCACGTGTTGTAATCACACATAGCCCGCTATTTTCCTTTGCAAGTTCTGTCACTAACATAGCGAGCGCATTATCCTTAATCTTGCCCTTCTCGAAATCTACGTCTGACTGCAACGGTTCCATACCATCCAGTATCAGCAACGTTTTTTCCTTACGCACCAACCTCGCCAGTCGTTTCCCTTTTTCCCATTCCGAGCCATCCTTTGGATCGGGGTCTCCAAACCATTTCAGCGTCTCGTTAATGAACGTGTCCGCTGATGTTACTCGCTCGCCTGTTCCCTGGCTGTAGAATGACCACCCGTAAACTCGTTTCGCCCCACGGTAGTTGTCCCATCGCATCCTCTCAATCCACTTGTTAATCAAGGTGGATTTCCCCGTTCCGCCGTAGGCCACAAAACCTACTATATTCGTTTTTCCGGATTCCCATGCCTCATCAAGCAGTTTCAGTTCTTTTTGTCGCCCAAACAGTTCATATCCGCTACTGGGCAGTCGCGCTATCTCTACCTTATCTTCACCAAGCGGCGAATAAACAACTTTGGGTGACTCAAGTTTTGCAAAGTCCTCCTTAATCTGTTTGCTTAATCGCCCCAGCTGAAAAACCCAATCGCCTTCTTTCCGAAAATCCGCATACGTAAAAATTTTCAACCGAGTCGGGATATCACAATCTTCCCGCATAACGAGCAGTATCCTTTTCTCTGTTCCAATGGGATCCAGTGTCTGCGCCATTGCGCCTTCAAATTGCGTCAACTTACTCGCAACCCAGTGTGGTGTAAGCACCAAAAGCGTCTTCGCACACTGCTCCACCGCACGCTCCATATTGATTGTGCTTAACCCACCAAGCCCAAAATCGCGGTAGTCGATATGTGTTTGTATCCCCTCCGCCTCCAGTTTTGGCACAAGCCAATTTCTGACCCAGTCCTTGTCTTCGTGGCTGTAGCTGATGAAAATCTTCGGATGCTCTTTTCCCTCTGTCTTGGCCATAAGACCTCTCCAGGTAAATTATTGATTTTCAGGCCTGTTGCATATTCGAGGGAGGTGTGTCCTGCCCTTATTGTCTCTCGCATTATATCATATCGAATCCTTCCCCCGCAATCCGCAATTATTTAATCCGCATCCCCCCGGCTCTCCCCTCGTAGCGACCTGTAGTGAGCGCAGTCGAACCAAGCGAAGATCCCCGCATGTCTTTGGCGGGGAGCCAGACGACTTTGGCCCTGCAACAGGGGACCCATCTTCAAATCCGCAATCCGCAATCTGCAATCCGCAATCGGTTCTGCCCTCTGTCCGCTGTACGCTAAACGCCGTACGCTGAACGCTGTCTGTGGTCTTTGGTCTTACGTCTTATGTCTGTGGTCTCCTGTTTGACCACGTTCCATTCCGGTCACCACCAGCCAAACTGGTCATATCATCGAAGTCCCGTTTTAACGCAATGACTTACGACAATAATTGTCATATATCTATGACCAATATGGTCGGCAATTATTTTGTGCTCGTTTGTTGCCTCCAAAAAATCGACTAACGTAACTCCTTTGCTGCAAACGACTTAAAAAATTCTTTTTTACACGGCACGCTCTGGCACGCCATTCGCTTTATATATTAGCGAAGAAAAAAATCAAAACACCCGTAGGCGAATAAGCCGCAGAGTACTTAGGAACGTAGATGGTTGTTCTTGTCCAGGCGACAGTTTTAACAGTGGGTTTAGACGGCAGAACTGAAGTGTTAAAGGAACTGCCGATAAGATTGATAAAGATGCAGTCAGGTCGTGAGGCTGCTCGTTCTTTGAAAAATGAAAAGGTGAACAGCGTAATCAGCAGATGGGATTTGGATGATATGCCCGATGGAAAATTCATCGAATCTTTCAAAGCGGCTAAACCCTATATCCCTACGATTGCCCTCATAAAGCCAGGCAGCAAAGCTCAGGAAATCGCTGCCCGCTCTTTGGGCGTCTCCGCGGTCCTTGCTGAAGACGCAACCGACAATGTCTTAAAAGACACGGTTGCCAATCTGCTCGGTATCCAGGGGGGCGTTGCTATCAAGGCAATACTTTCTGCTGGTCATGTTGAGGAGCTAATGAGAGAAGGCTGATTCCGATGGCTTATCCGGCTGTAGCTTGGCGACTTCGCCGAGACAGGTCGGGATATCGAAAAGCCATCATCTTTCTGAGAGCACGCACGGCCTGCGCCGTGATTAAATAGGGCTCACAAGGAGTTTTCTCCCCCCAAGCTGGGTTTGGTTATACCCCAAGACAGATTTATGATAATCTGCAGCGTGGTCGACGAACCCGGCACGAATTTCGACATCCTGTCCCGTTTGGGGCGGGGTGATTAAGATAAAGATTCTACACATATTCTCTCTCTCCCTTCTTCGCTGGATTTGATGCTCTCTCTCTTCTCAAATCCAGCTCGTAACCATACGCGGTCAATTGGCCGCGACAAGGGTAATAAACTCATTCTCTCTCCCCTTCTTCGCTGGGTTCGACTCTCTTCGCACCCAGCACAAATACAACCGCGGCTTGGCCGCGATTAGTATAAAAGCTCATTCTCTCTCCCCTTCTTCGCTGGGTTTGGAAAAGAACTCTCTTCACAAATCCAGCAGTCTAAAAGCGTCCCGTAATTTTGAGAACGCGGGGCGATAGTAATACGGTAGTGGAGGCGGGTAAATAGTAGTGGAGGCGGGTAAATTAGTTCTCTCCCTTTTCTTCGCTGGGTTAGGTCTTGTTCCCAAAAACAAGCGAACCCAGCATGGCTGTTCGCATAATCGTTTGTGCGATTGTGCTTTAAGATAACAGTGTGAAAGTCGCTGGGCCGGTCAGGTTAACAAACCTGTTCGGCCCAGTAAGTTTTTACCGCGGAAATATCGGGCCTGGCATCCAGCCGGCTCGCGTAAGTAATAGCTGCGTCAGGAAAGACGCAGGTAAAGAATAAGTTTGACAATATAACAAAAGGGAGTGTTTCTTATGGCAAAGATTTATGTAACATTAAAAGACGTGTTATTGTTCCCCCTGTTGCTGTCTATTGGTTTTTTGGCAGCCGTCATATTGATGAATTCACCGCTGGTTCGGGCGTTGTGGATGGAAGGCATTTAATTCGGCCTGACCGTTTTTTTCGATTGGCAGGCCAGGCAGGACTGTTCGCGTAATTGTTAGTGCGATTGTACTTTAAGATAACAGTGCGAAATTCGCTGGGCCGGTCAGGTTAACAAACCTGTTCGGCCCGGTATGTTATGTAATGAAACTCATACACCAGAGGTTCTGAAGGAGGAGGACATGGTGAAAGCCAGTTTTCTGAAGCGTGGTTTCTATGTAATAACAGTATTGCCCCTTTTTTTATTGTCCCCGGTTTTAGCCGTATCGAATCCGAATGTAATTGAAGAAAGCCAATGGGACGGCACTTACCTCAGCTATACGGTGGTTAATCCCGCCGACAGCAGTATCGGAAACATTGTGGGTTTTGTAGTCGAAGTCGATTACAGCTATTATTTAAACGCTTATACTACGAATGGGTGGCTGGCCCAGGGACTGACAGCAACATCGCTAAACGCAACTAACTGGAATTCGAATATGTCAGCCAACGATTCAGGGAATTCTGCCTTGACGTGGCAACAGTTTTTTGGCGGAATCGAATATCCTTTTGGCGACACTAAAGCAATCGGCTATTTTGTAAATTATAGCCAGGTTGCAGCCAATACATTCAAATTTGACTGGTCGCATTCAGGAACGCCAGACCATTTGCCAATCCTTGCAGGTGAGACGCTCGACGGTTTTTACACTTACGTGGACGGGACGGCTTCGCAGTATCTTTTGGCTTATATTAATGATGCCCAGAACGACACTTTTAGCAGCAACGGCCTGTCTTCATTTCGGGGCGAGACCCCTGAGCCGGCGACGATGTTACTGCTTGGTGTCGGCGTTTTTGGTTTGATTCGCAGGAAGAGGTAAATTCAATCAGGAGGAGGAGTCATTTGGCACAGTGCATTCTGTGCTGGGACTCCTGGTGTAAAACAAAAAGTAGAGAGGAGAAGTTCAAATGAAAAAATTGATTGCAGTTTGTCTGGCGGTGGGGTTTTTCTGTACAGGTTATGTAATGGCCGGAACCTGGCAAACGATTGATATGCCCGGCGCAGGTTATACAGAGGCGTTGGGCATAGAAGGCAGCAATATTGTCGGCTTAGCCGGGATTCATGGTTTTCGCTATAATGGGGGGAGCTGGGCGACTTTTGATATGTCCGGTGCCGTCTATACCGTGGCACAAGGCATAAGTGGCAGCAATATTGCCGGCTGGTACTATGATGGCTCCAGCTATCACGGTTTTCTCTATAATGGGTCAACTTGGTTACCTCTCGATAAGTCCGGCGCATCCTGGACAGAGGCATACGGCATAGACGGAAGCAATATTGTTGGTGTTGCCGATAATCAAGGATTTATCTACAACATTACAACCCAAAGCTGGACTAACCTTCCCATAAACGCCAACGGCATTGATGGGAGCAATATAGTTGGGGGCAACCAGCTTTATAACATGACAACTCAAAGCTGGACAACCCTAGATATGCCCGGCGCAAAATGGACAACAGCGTATGGCATAGACGGCAGCAATATTGTCGGTGACTACTGGGACGGCTCCAGTTATCACGGTTTTCTCTATAATGGGGTAAGCTGGACAACTCTCGATATGCCGGGCGTAAGTGGAAAAGATCCATACGGGACATACGCAAGGGGCATAGACGGCAGCGATATTGTCGGCTATTATTATGATGGTTCTCACTATAAAAGTTTTATCTACACAATTCCTGAGCCGGGGACGATGTCGCTTCTGGCTTTGGGTGGATTGGCTATGCTGCGAAGGCGCAGGGCATAAAAAGAATTTAGAATTGCGAATTTAGAATTGGGCCGTGGGTTTTGGTTACTCCGAAACTCACGGCCTTGTTTTTTCATGCACGATGTTTATTTGGCGAGTAACGAGAATCGAGCATCGAGTAACGAACAAGGGTGAAAGACGGGATTCGCTTCGCGGCTCCCCTAAGGGGTGTCAAACCCTGCTCTGCCGCTTCGCGTCAGGCGGGTTCTCATCCCTTATGGGTATTCTTGGATTATGGGTTTTTAGAAACATTCTGCGCGTTATGAAGAAACAATAAAGGGTGAAAGACGGGATTCGAACCCGCGACCCTCGGAACCACAATCCGATGCTCTATCCAACTGAGCTACTCTCACCGCTACGGTTGACTATTCTACACCCATTATCGATTATTTGCAAGTTTAGGCATAAGTTGTTTTTTTCCTGCCCCCTATTTACTTAACTAAAAACTAAACACTAAAAACTCAAAACTACCTGTTAGTGGGTCTATCCCGTGAATTTTCCGTAGCAAATCGCGTTGCTCCATTTGGCTAATGGGTCCTTTGCCGGCCCCGGGAAATTCAACGCTGCGTATTGCCCGTAAAGCTCCTTTGCCTTGGCGTCATAAGCCCTGGCTGCCAATTCCTCATCGTCAAAAAAGCCGATAGTTGTCTGTTTGCCGTTTTCTTTGATTTGGGCGTGCCATTTGACCATCTTTTTGGACCAGCACACGCCTTTGAAGCGGGAGGTGCACAAGGAGGCGGTTTTATTTCTATTCCAGCCGTTCTGGGCGGGTGTGGTGATTCGCAAATTCGTCCTGCGGTTGTCGAGGCCATTATGATTTTGATGGTCAACGAACCTGTCATCGGTAATACCTAACAATTCGCGATGCATTCGCACGTTACGCTGCCTTTTTGGGCCGGATGTTGTTCTGGCTGTTCGCTGGGCATAAATTGTGTGCCGGCATTTGGACGCGCACCAGTTGAACGCGGAAAGCCGGTCGTAATCCTCGGGCGATACGATTGCGCGCAGTCCTTTTGTAAGCGGTATGATTCTGAACGCTTCGCCATAACGTAATCGGCGATAAAGTAAAAGCGACCAAATAACAAATTGATAAATATACTCAGGCAGTAAAATTTTAACCCTCACCTCTTTCATTTTGTCTCTCCATTCTCCCACAGCAGGGGACTTCAAAATATAAAATCCGAAATCTAAAATCTGAAATCTGAAATGGAACTGCTGTTCCTGCTGCCTTGCCCTCCTGGGGCTGAAACCTTGCTCGCCTCGGCGTAGCTCCTTGAGCAAAGCCGGGCACTGCTGTGCGACTACTATCGGCATCTGCCGATGAATCCGCATTATATTAAACAATAGGATGATATTCAATAAAAATCTAACATTTTTAAAAAAATATGCATTTGGCGGCCTAACCCCTTGTATTTACAGCAGTTATATTGAGATTTGCCAATAATTAATTAAAATTGGTATTTATTTTTGGTATAATAACTCCCAGGCATTGTTATCCAAATAGAGGGACAGAGAGGTCGGGTATGAAGAGATGCAGAAAATGGCCGGTATGTCTGGCATTAGTGGTTGTGTTCTGTTCAGCAATTAATGGAAGTGATTTACCCGGCAAAAAAGCCCCCGCCCTGCAAGCCATGGCCCAGCTTGAAACGCTTAATACGGATGCAAACAACACTACGAGCGTATTCTATGATTATGTGGAAGATGGCATACTCAAAGGAGGCAGGTCTGTTATACAGGTTCCGAAGTCCAACCTGAAGACGCTCACAGCAATGCCCCCGTATAACGCCTACACTTTGATAGATAACGGCCCTTCAGATAATCGGATTGACCTGGTTTTCGTGGGGGACGGCTATACTGCTGACGAAATGGACATTTATCATAGGGACGTATTAAATGTAATTGCCAGCTTTTTCGACGAGCCGCCGCTGGATACCTACGCCAATTATTTCAATGTTCACGTCGTGGAAGTTATCAGCAATGAATCCGGTGTGGATGAGCCGGATTACGGTATTTACCGCGATACGGCGCTTGATATGGCTTTTAATTGCAACGGCATCCCGCGATTATTGTGCGTGGATTATGGCAAGGCGTGGGCAGCTGCGTCAAATGCACGCGCTGTTGACCTGGTTCTGGCGATTGCAAATACCTCGCGTTACGGAGGGGCGGGATACTCTAAACTCAGCACCCTCGCGGGCGGGAATAGTTCAGCCGTCGAGGTGGCTCTCCATGAATATGGCCATTCATTCGCCGGCTTACACGACGAATACGACTACGGAGACGGCGCCACCTATCACGGGTCTGAGCCGACTAATCCTAATGTAAGTATTTACAATGCCTCTGCTCAATTGGCACAGTATCGCAAATGGTATCGCTGGCTTGACCTTCCGGAGGTGGATGCCTTCGAGGGGGCTGCGTATTGTCAATATGGTATCTATAGGCCAACCGAGAACTCAAAAATGAGATCGCTGGGTTATCCTTTCGGTCCTGTGAATATCGAACAATTCGTTTTCAGCATTTACAGTTACCTCTCCCCCATCGACGCGGTGTCGCCTGTATCGAGTGACATTCTTCAAAGCTCAACTGTCTTCTCGGTAACGACCCAGAACCCTGTAAACCATACATTAAACATAGAATGGCTGATTGACGCAGCGCCAATACCCGGCGCAAATGGAGTTAATTTTTGCCCCGATGCCTATATGGCTTCCAACACCGTCCAAACTCTGACGGCCCGCGTATCAGATGAAACTGCATTGGTGCGGGATGAAAACAAAAGAGAAACCCTCCTCACGGACCAGCACAATTGGCTTGTCTGGAAAGCCAGCGCTGATTTTACAGGCGATCGTATCGTTAATATAGACGACTTGTACGAAATGGCTCAAAGGTGGCTCTTAACCATCTCCGTTTATGACGTTGCGCCTACAGGCGGCGACGGCGTAGTGAACTTTCGGGATTTTGCGGCTATGGCAAAGCAATTGCAGAGTGGTGATATGACGGCCTGGCACGAAATGTTTCTTTCGTGGTTGGCGGATGAACGCTTTGATATCGCCCCTCCAGGCAGGGATGGAATAGTGAACTTCCTGGATTTCGCCGTCTTAGCCACCCAGTGGCAGGGACAATAGTTAAGACCGATTTAAACCACTCCCTAAGGGATGCCTTACGGCAAGATTACACAGATGGACACGGATTTTATTTGGCCACAAAAATGCACAAATTAGACGCTGATTGCGCAGGTTGCCCCTTTTTGGATATTGGGATTTTGGTAATTGGAGTTTGTTTCGGATTTAGGGTTTAGAATTTAGGATTTCGAGTTACCTTCCCCCGTAAGGGAAGATTATATTCCCAAAGAAACGGGTTAACACGTTTAAGTAATTTGTTTTTCGTATAGGGTAAGTCGTTCACCTAATACAGTGACTTCGCCTGCCGGCTTGAAACCATACTCCTCGTAATATTTCCTGAGACCTTTGATATTAATGCCACAATCCAGCCGGAGAAGCTCTTTTCCTTTTTGGCGACAGTGAGATTCGATGAGGCCTAAAACTGTCTTGCCAATACCTTGCCCCGCAAGGTTACGGGAGATTGTAAAGGAATGGATATAACCCGCATTATCCTTTTGCTGGCCCCAAAACACAGGGTCTTGCCATTGAAGGCGAAAACATCCGATGATGCTTCCATCCTTCTCCGTCATATAAAATTCATTTTGCTCAAATCCCTGCCTGATCCAATCGATAAAATGTGGTGGTGGAGAAATCCAATCCTGCCAGTAGTCGATTCCCTTTTTTTGCAGCCAGCCGGCCGCCTCTTTGAGCAACGATAGAACGGCCTCAAGTTCCTCCGGCCTCGCTTTTCGAAATGTGATTTGTTTCATCTAACCTTTACGGAGAAAACAATAATACGCAACACTGTTTACACCGATTTTATCCTGCCATTATATATCATTTTTAAATTTACCAAAAATCATATTAGGGAAAATAGGTGGCTGTCCCTATTATTAGCTGAATCGCTGGTTTTGCTATTACTCTC
This sequence comes from uncultured Phycisphaerales bacterium, assembly GCA_903857265.1. Classification (GTDB taxonomy): domain Bacteria; phylum Planctomycetota; class Phycisphaerae; order Sedimentisphaerales; family Anaerobacaceae; genus Fen-1362. The sequence goes on along the minus strand of CAIODZ010000021.1, from coordinate 11,931 downwards.
TCTTTGGGGTTTTTTCACGTAAGAATTTAGCTTTTTCTTCTAGAACCTGTTTTTCCATGGGCTCAATACAAATTTTGAAAAGAATCTTTTCAAGAATATCCATCATATGTTTAATTAAATCTTCGCCCGGAGCGAAACTGCGATGCGCAGATGCGCTTCCTGCTTCGATTAATGCTAAAAGGACGTCTTGTTCGCGATTGTCGATAAGCCCTTTGCCGACAAGTTCTTCGACTTTTTCCTTAAAGCCACCGATATCACCTATTTTATCGATAATTAAACAATCAATAGCAGTTCTTGTTCCCGCAGAGGCGAGACGATAAAGTGAATTATCGAGGGCACTATAGATTTCATTAAGTATGCTTCGATAGTTTTCTGGAAGCTTTGCTATCCAATCAGGCCTAAATCGGAATGGCAACGGGGGAAAGTATTCGGTTCTGTCAACATATGGATCGCCACTCATTTCATGACCAACATAATGGTCAACTAAGAATGTCATTGTGCCGCAGTCACGGCACTTCATTGAGAGAGACATTCTCCAAGTGTACGTTTGTGGATCAACCTTAATAGCTTCCTCGTCAACTCTTTCGCGACATAAGGGCTGGTGGGTCGTTTCTCGTTGACACTTGCGACAAATGAACTTTCTGGAAAAATCAGGTAATCTCATTATTACTGCCCAAAAAAATCATATCTAATATTTCCGGTTTCGCTCTCGCTACGTCGGACAGGTTTTGTCATCAATTTAGTATCTTGGCGGGAAAGAGTCAAGGGCGAAACAGCGTGCAGCGTGTAGCGTACAGCGGACAGAAATTAACATCTAAAAAACTCTGCGGTCTCAGCGTTCTCCGCGGTAAAATAAAGAAGGCGAGGCCAAAATTCCGCCGCGCCTTCACTATACGCTATACGCTACCCGCTATACGCTAATCATTCACCACCGCCTGTGCTGCCGCTAATCTTGCGATTGGCACTCTGAAAGGCGAGCAGGAGACGTAATTCATCCCGACCTTGTGGCAGAATATCACGCTTGCCGGCTCTCCGCCGTGTTCGCCGCAGATGCCGATTTCGAGGTCTTTGCGTGTCTTCCTGCCTCGCTCGATACCAATCTTAATCAGTTCGCCGACGCCGACTTGGTCGATTGACTGGAACGGGTCGCCGGGCAGTATTCCCTGCTTGAGATAATCAGGCACGAATCCGCCTATGTCGTCGCGTGAGAAGCCAAACGTCATCTGCGTAAGGTCGTTTGTGCCGAATGAGAAGAATTCCGCTTCTGTTGCTATCTGGTTGGCGACCAAAGCCGCTCTCGGTATTTCAATCATCGTGCCTAATTTGTGGCGAATCTTCTTAACGCCCATCTTTGCGATGACCTGTTTGTAAACTGCTCTTGCCATATCGAGCTGGTTTTTGACTTCTTTCACGTCGCAGACAACGGGAATCATAATTTCCGGATATGGCTTTTTGCCTTCCTTAATCAATTCCGCTGCTGCCTCGAAAATCGCCCGAATCTGCATTTCGCTGACTTCCGGATACGTGATGCCGAGTCGCACGCCGCGATGTCCCATCATCGGGTTGGTTTCGTGAATCGCGTCGGCTCTCTTTGCGAGTTCATCGAGCGATATATTCAATTCTTTAGCAAGCTCTTCCCGCTTTGCCTGGCCCTGCGGCACGAATTCGTGAAGAGGGGGGTCAAGCAGACGAATCACAACGGGCAGATTGTCCATCGCCGCCAGTGTCCCCTTAACCGCTTTCTTTACATACGGGAACAGCTCATCGAGGGCTTTCTTTCTTTCTGCGAGATTCTTGGAGACAATCATCTTACGCAAAATGAACAACGGCTCATCCGACCCCTTGCCATAGAACATATGCTCGGTCCTGAATAGGCCGATGCCTTCTGCGCCGAGTTGTTTTGCCTTCGCAGCGTCTTCTGGCGTATCCGCGTTGGTGCGCACGCCGAGTTTTCTGATACTATCACAAATCTTGAGGAAGCTGTTGAGCAGGAGGTTTTCCGCTGTGTCATCAAGCATAGGCAGTTTGCCTTCGTAAACCGCGCCCTTTGTTCCGTTGAGCGTGAGCCAGTCGCCTTCCTTGAGGATTTTGCCCGCGATGTGCAGCTCTTTTTTGCTGTAATCGACTTCGATTGCGCTGCATCCGACGACGCAGCATTTGCCCCAGCCGCGAGCGACGAGCGCTGCGTGTGAGGTCATACCGCCGCGAGCGGTCAATATACCTTCTGCGGCTCTCATACCCTCGACGTCTTCGGGGTTTGTTTCTTCACGGACCAAAAGGACGTTCTTGCCCGACTTTTTCCAGTCAACCGCTGTTTGAGCGGAGAACACAATCTGTCCGACTGCGCCGCCCGGCCCCGCCGGTAAACCTTTCGCGAGCGCCTTGCTTGCCTTTTCCGCCTTGGGGTCAATAATCGGGTGCAAAAGCTCATCCAGTTGGTCTGGCGTAACTCGCATTACCGCCTCTTCTTTTTTGATGAGTTTTTCTTTTACCATATCGACAGCCATACGCACCGCCGCCGGGCCATTGCGTTTGCCTACTCGGCACTGAAGCATCCAGAACCGCTCGTTTTCGATTGTGAATTCAATATCGAGCATATCGCGGTAATGCTTTTCGAGTTTTTTCTGGGTGGCGTATAGTTCCTTGTAAATCTTTGGCATTCCCTTTTCTAAGGATACCAGTTCCTTGTTGTGGTCGCTCTTTGAATCCTCGTTGACGGGAGCCGGCGTCCTGGTGCCCGCGACGACGTCTTCGCCCTGTGCGTTAATGAGGTATTCGCCGTAGAAGTAGTTTTCGCCGTTGCCCGGGTTGCGTGTGAATGCGACGCCCGTGGCTGATTTCTCGCCCATATTGCCAAACACCATTGTCTGGACGTTTACTGCTGTGCCCCATTCATCGGGGATGCCTTCGATTTTGCGATAGCTGATGGCTCGTTTGCCGTTCCACGATGCGAACACCGCTGTGATGCCGCCCCAGAGCTGTGCGTTCGGGTCATCCGGGAAATCCTTGCCCAATACTTCTCTGACCCTGCTCTTGAACAGTTCGCAGAGGTTCTTGAGGTCGGTGGCGTTCATATCCGTATCGGTCTTGTAGCCCTTTTGCTGCTTGAGGTGGTCCATTATCTTTTCGAGCTGCTTGCGAATCCCCTCGTCATCCTTCGGCTCGATGCCCGCTGCCTTTTCCATCACGACGTCCGAGTACATCATAATCAGCCGGCGATACGCGTCATACACAAACCGCTCATTGCCGCTCTTGGCAATCAAGCCGGGTATTGTGGATGTAGTTAGTCCGACGTTCAATACGGTTTCCATCATTCCGGGCATGGATTTGCGGGCGCCGGAACGGACGGACATCAGGAGGGGGTCGGAGGGGTCGCCGAAGGATTTGCCCATAATCTTTTCGATTCTGCGCATCGCCTCATCGACCTTTTCCTTGAGGCCCTTGGGATAGGTCTTTTTATTCTGATAATAATAAGTGCAGATTTCTGTGGTGATTGTGAAACCCGGAGGGACGGGCACGCCGAGATTGGCCATTTCGGCAAGATTAGCTCCTTTGCCGCCGAGGAGGTTCTTCATTTTCGCATTTCCTTCGCCTTTGCCGCCGCCGAAGAAATACACCATTTTGTTCGCCATTCTATTTTTCTCCTAAACACTGACTGGCACTGACTTTAAAATAACACTGATTTACCCCGACTTTAGCGTGGATTATCCGTGTTTTTACGGTTTAAAACAAAGCCCAGAATGATAGCTTTTTCGGGGGGTGAAGTCAAGGGGAAATCAGCGTGCAGCGTGTAGCGTTCAGCGGACAGCGTGCAGCGTGCAGCGTTCAGCGGACAGCGTATAGGGGGTAGCGGATAGTTAAGACGGAAGTTAGTTTTGAGTTGGGGGGAGGGATTGCTGATTTTTGATTGGCGATTTGGGGATGCGGAAACCGCTGGCGGCGGGTATCAGATGCTTGAAAACGGTATTTGAAAAGGTATAATAAAGGGAGGTTTGGTGAGGATTTGAGATTTACATAAATAAATACTGGACCCCAGATCGTAGTCTGGGGCCTTCGCTGTGCTTCGGGAGTTAGAAGAGTCAATAGTGGAAAGTTGAAAAGATAATACTGGATCCCCGGCAGAAAAGCCAATGGAGCTAACCCCGAGGATCTTCGCTATGCTTCGAGGGTCTTCGCAAGGCTACGAGGAGGCGACAGGTTGATAATACCAGCGCACGTTGATGTTCCGCAGGATCGGTATCCGGTTGTGAACTGGCTGATAATAGCAGGCGCAATCGCGGTATTTGTCTGGCAGACGATAAGTATCCAGGAACGTAAGGCCCAACTGCCCGCCATGGAAAAAAAGTATGAGAATGTATCAGTCGAGGACATGGCCAAAGAATTCGGGGTGAAGGATGCGCAGCTTAAGGAGATTGAAAAAAAGGTAGAAAAAATCACCAGAAGTCTTGAAGATGAGGTTCCCGTTAAGAAGGGGAGGAACCTGCAGGAACAATTCAAAGAGACGCTCGTCAAGCAATCAATACTCGAGCAGTATTATGTGTTGGGGGAAATAAGGCCTTATATTCTGGACGGATTCGCATTAAAAGGATTGTTCGGGTACATGTGGCTGCACGGGGGGATTCTGCATCTTTTGGGCAATATGCTTTTTTTGTGGATATTCGGTAATGCCGTCTGCGCAAAAATTGGCAATCTTCGTTATATACCGGCTTACTTAGGCCTGGGTATTGTTGCGGGAATTTCTCACCTGATATTTACGGGAGGCAGCTCGCTTGGGGCGAGCGGGGCGATAAACGGCATCGTGGGGATGTTTCTGGTTTTCTTTCCTCAGAATGAAATAACATGCTATTGGATATTTTTGCCTTACATAAGACAATTCAACGTAAGCAGCGCGTGGATGATATTATTCTGGCTGGCGTTCGATATTCTGGGAGTGATACTGGGCGGGGGAGGAGTGGCGTATTTTGCGCACCTTGGAGGTTTCGCGGGGGGCGTTGTTTTGGCGATTTTAATGCTGAAATTCAAGATGGTGACAATGGAACGATATGAAAAATCGCTTTTTCAGGTAATCGAAGAATACAGGCATCCATCGCCAATTGAGTCCCCATCGGGATATTATGGTTATCTGAACGAGACGACAAACCTGCAACAGGAACTGCCTCTGGTTCCCATACCGGCTGTTCCATTTGAGCCGAAGACCATATCAATCGACCCTGTTGAGAAGCCGAAAATGATACCGTTAGAGCCGCAAAAGCCCAAAGACGAATTTATACGGTTCGCCTGTTCGTGCGGCAAACGGGTCAAGATGCCGGCAAAATACGCGGGAAAGACGGGCAAATGTCCGCAATGCAACGCTCGATTGAAAATACCGGAGAAGTGACAGAAACCGCGGAAGCAGACCACAGACTAAAGACAGCGTGCAGCGTACAGCGGACAGGTGATTAAAGGCAGAAGTTAGAAGGGAGAGGACGGAATTGAATGTCCAATCCGCCTCCCGTAAGGGATGCCAAACGGCATACGGCGGATAAATGTTCAACACCCAATGACCAATGAACAAGTAAACCCGCCAAACTGCGCCACGAAAAACTGGGTCCCGGATAACGGCGTTCCGGGATCTGCGCTACGCTTCGATAAATCAGTTTTTTTCGGCGAGGTTGTCATCGAATTTACTACGATTGGCGTCCCACCATTTTTTGGCCTGGTCGTAGGTGTCGAATTCCTGCGAGATGAGAAAATTAATCTCGGATTTGACTTCGTTGTGGAAATCGGGATTGGTATCTTTGAGGCCTATAATGAGAATATCCATAGCGGCCGGGCTTGGAACGCCAATTAGCGAGGAAACAGTACTTTCTTTGACGTCCCCATACTGGCTGGTGATGCCTGCCTTGAGGACGGAGAGGCGAACAGCGGGTTGTTTATGGTTTGCGATCTGAATTGCACGGGTCCTGACTTCCTCGCTCGAATCGGCGATTGCTGTAAGGAGAACATTTTCGACGGCGGGGTCAGTTATGGCGGTGCAGGCCTGGATTGCGCTTTTGCGGACTTTAAGTTCGCTGTCTTTAAGCGCTTTGGCAGCAACGTAAACGACGTTCGGGTCATCGAGATTTTTCATCGCGAGTATTCCCATAGCGGCCATGCGAACCTTGACATCGTTATCATCGAGGACCTTATAAACCATGATCGCTTCTGATCCGGGGTGCTCGTCGGCATACTTTGTTATAAAGTTAATTTTTGCTTCAGCACCGTTGAGGGATTCATAAGGTTTCAAATCAGCGGGCTCGGGCATATTCGGCTCTTTGGGCTGTTCGGCGGCAACGGGCGGTTCGGTTTTTTTCTGGTCATTTTGTTTCTTCGGACAGCCAGCGGCGAAAATCACCGCCAACGCGAGCGTTACTATCAACCCTGTTTTAACAGCCATTTCAAATCTGAATATACGGTTCATATTTTATGTTCCTCAAAAAAAGTTTAGCCACCCGCCTCGCCATAGGCGGACAGAGATATTATAGCCACCCGGCTCCGTTGTGCAACTTCCGACTTCGCCCGCCTTCATTGACATTATGGCGGGTAAACTTCGCTACGCCGGACAGGTCGTCGTGGCAGGCCCTTCGACATCGCTCCCCCGATAAAGACATTCGAGGGCAAGCAGGGCAGGCAGTTTGCGGTTATCGGGATCAAATCTTGACAGGGTACGCCGTTGAGTAGACAATGGATGGGTAAACATTGGTTGTTTTGGTGAAGAGGTCAATGGAGAAGAAAATAAGAAATATTCGCATCATTATCAATCCCGCCTCGGGAAAAGGGGAATCTATCTTACCTGTTATCAATTCGTGTATGAAAGAAGCAGGCATTAAGTGGGAGGCATCAATTACCCATGAGGCGGGCGATGCGATACAGTTTGCAAAGGATGCCGTCAAAGAAGGAATCGATGCCCTCGCTGTTTACGGCGGGGATGGCACAGTAATGGAAGCAATCAGCGGGCTGATTGGGTCAGAGATTCCTTTGGTTATTTTGCCGGGAGGGTCGGCGAATGTGATGGCCACTGAACTTGGGATACCCAATGACCTTAAAGAGGCATGTGAGCTGCTGGGCGAGGGTTCGTTAGAGACGAAAACGATTGATGTTGGGCAGTTCGATAAGCGTTATTTTATTGCAAGAATAAGCGTTGGTTTCGAGGCGGACGTCGTCAAAGGCGCGGAGCGCGAGACCAAAAATAAGATTGGCATCTTCGCGTATTTTTTTTCAGCGGTGGCGGCATTAAAGAAAAGCAAAAAAGCCGTCTATCATCTGAAAATCGACGGGCAAGAGCATGAAGTTAAAGGTTTAGCATGTTTTATTACCAATACAGGAAATCTCGGGTTTAGTAAAATATCTTTCGATAAGCATATAGACGTCAGCGACGGGCTACTGGATGTTATTGTCGTGCGAAAAGCGAATCTCAGTATGTTTAAGCTTATGGTTGTTACCTGGCTTAAACGGGAACGGCCTGACAATTTGGAATTAGTGGAGCACTGGCAGGGAAAAGATATCAGCGTTTCCTCAAGCCCCAAACAAGCGGCTCAATGCGATGGCGAGGTATTGGGAAAAATGCCTCTTCATATCAAGGTCATTCCAGGGGCGATCAAGGTTTTGGTTCCTAAAAAAACGGGGAAAGGTTGATTGCGGATTTTATGACCCCCAGGCGGGCCTTCCCGGCCAACGGATTGCCGGGACAGGTGGGGCTAAGCGTCAGTCGCGTGAGGATAATTTTGCGCCGGTGAGGATTTCGAGTTTTTCTGGTTTGAGGCGTTTGAGGTTAACGAGCTGATTTTGGCCGAGCTGGGCCTTGATGATGACGTTGTTAGTGGTGTATTTTTCGTTGAGGATGGTAGTGTAAGCGTGCATGAAGCTCTGGATTTTGCCGTTCGCCTGGCTTGTGGTAACTTTGACGGTGATGACGCCGCCGTGGTATTTATCGATGACGGCTTCGAGCAGGTGTTTGAGGCCGTAGCCGGTTTTGGCGGAGACGGCGATAGCGTCGGGGTAAAGTGTCTGGAGCGTTTCCATCGTATTGATGCCGCTGACGACGTCGATTTTGTTTAGGACGAGGAGGATTTGTTTTTCGCCGCAGCCGATGTCGGCGAGGACTTTGTTGACTGATTCGATTTGTTTTCCGGCGTCGGGGTTTGAAACATCGACGACGTGCAGAAGGAGGTCAGCGGTTATTGCTTCTTCGAGGGTCGCTTTGAAGGCCTCGACGAGCTGGTGCGGGAGATTGCGAATGAAGCCGACGGTATCGCTGAGGAGGACTTCGGAACCTCCTTCGAGCTGCCATTTTCTTGTGCGTGTATCGAGGGTCGCGAAGAGGCGGTCTTCGACATAGGCGTCTGCGTCGGTCAGCGCGTTGAGGAGCGTGCTTTTTCCGACGTTGGTGTAACCCACGAGACAAATCTGGAATGCACCTTTTCTGCTGTCGATTTCGCGGACACGGCGCTTATCGATATCTTCAAGTTCACGTTTGAGGTCGGTGATGCGTTTGTTTACGAGTCGTCTGTCGGTTTCGAGCTGTTGTTCGCCCGGGCCGCGAGTTCCGATGCCGCCTACTGCTCCTGCGGTGGTAGCACCGCCTGCGCCAGCGACGCTGTCTAAGTGCGACCACATACGGGCGAGACGCGGGTAGGTATATTCGAGCTGGGCAAGCTCGACCTGGAGCTTGGCCTGGGCGGTTTTTGCGCCGGTGGCGAAGATGTCGAGAATCAATTCGCTGCGGTCGATGACTTTGGCTGGAATAATCGCTTCAAGCTCCCTGATTTGGCGTGGGAGGAGGTCGTTATCGAATATGATGAGGTCTGCGTTGAATCGCTTGACACGCTGGGCGAGCTGTTCGACCTTGCCTTTGCCGATGTACAGGGGGGGATTAATTTTGTGGATTTTCTGCTGGAAGCGGTCAACGACGATAGCGCCCGCACTTTCGGCAAGGGCGGTAAGCTCTTTGAGGTCATCGTTGTCTTTCGGGTGTTGCAGTATAGCCGCGACTAATATGGCCCGCTCTTTGCGAACCCCTATGGTCTCACGCATTTTGTCCATTTGTCGGTTATCTCCAAAATAACCTGCCCAAGTTACCATATCTGCTTTGTTTCTTCAATAAAAGAAGGGGTGGGCGGGAATGTGATTTTTTCGGGATTTTTGGCTTGCAAAGGGCGGGCAGGGGGGATATATTATCAATCGGACAATTTAGTAAATTATAGTTTATTAAACCTTTCGAGTCAGGTTTGTGTAAGGGGTGTTTTTGTATTATGTTGAAAGTTAAATCAAGAACAGGCGAATCGGTCCAGCAAATGATGAGGCGATTCAAAAAGTTATGTGAAAAAGAGGGGTTGATACGGGATATGAAGCGTAATGCTTATTATGAGAAGCCCTCTGAGCGTAACCGCCGACGGATTCGCAAGGCACAGCGGATACTGCTGCCCTTTACGCCCCGCCCCAGACCACAAGCTTAATCGCAGGTTCAGCCACAGAGCACACAGAGGCCACAGAGGAAGAAATTGCAAGGCTCTGTATCAGTTTTTTTCGACAGGCCAGAATACCCAGTCGCCAGTGTCGGCGAACCGTTTAGGTTTACCTTTTTCATCAAGGGCAATCTGTCCGTCATCATCTTTTAGATTATCGCCCCAACTGTAAAGGAGGAAATTGTTATCAGTTTTGCGATAGGTAATCGGTTTATCGCTGAAGGGATCAACTGGAACCTGTTTAATATATCCTTGTTCTACCAGCTTATCGAGCGATTCGGGGAAGGCACCTGTATCCTGTTTGTATCTGACAAGGGCGATTATAAGGGGCGTGCTTTCGGCGTAGATTTTGCATCGGAATGCGATGAGATTGACCCTGGCCAGCGAGGGCGAAAGAAATTTAAGGAAGATGTTATTGTTCGCGATACGGTTCATTTGGAAATCGAGGTCGATTCCTTCGGCCTTTAACCGGGCGGGGGTTTTGGAAAAATTTTCATTAAAGAGTTCAACGAGGGCATTGATGGATGCAATTGTTTCGGTCTTAGTTGGCGAGAAGAGGATATTCGGAGAAAACCTTAAGGTCAAAATCAGGTCAACCATCGGGTCATGTTTGGAATTCGCGTCGCGGAACCCTGAGAAATCCAGGAATTCTATCATGCGTTTTGGGTAAAGATGAGAGGGGCCGAATTGGCTTTCGGTGAAGCAACGCTGGATTTCATCATATGCACAGAGTCGCTCTAAACTAAAATCCGGCTTGAAATTATCGCCGTCGATGAGGGTTTGAAGACGCTGCTGAAAACCGGCGAGGGCGATTGATTCAATTTTACAAGAGTCCAGGATTTGCAGAGATGTTCGCAGGGCAATGGCTTCGATGGCCATACTAACGAGCTGCTCAACGAGTATTTTTTCGCCTTTATAATGCCTGCCGAAGCAGTAGCAGGTTTCGATATCCTGGAAAGCCGAATTAAAGTCATTGGATTGCGCGTTTAACCATGCTCGCCAGCGGAGTGCATAGGCAATTTGACGGAAAGGATAGAGGTCCGGCAGGAGAACCGACAGCATATTTTGTTCGGGGTCCTTTGACTGATATTGTTGCCAGCAGTAAGGTAATTTTGCGCCTTTGGCGACAAGGGCAAGGGGCTCCTCATTTTTGGCAAGCCATTGGCTGATAAGTTTTTTTTGCTCGTCATTGGCGTCATAAAAATTGATGCGTAAGAGTTCTTTGGCATCGTTTGCGTCCACGAGGGTTTTGACGGCCTTATTATAAAGAGGGTAGGCGTTCGTGGAGTCGTCGGCGGAGGGACGGACGATTTTGTTGAGTTGGGCGAGGTAGTCGGTTGTGATGACGGGTTTGCCTGTGAAGAACCATGCGATGTAAAGAATAAGGAGTATTATCATCGCGGCGAGGGCCTGGAATGTTCTTGCAACGGCGGTCCGCCAGAGAGGCCGGCAGCGTTTTTTTGCGCGGCGCATAAGGACGGCGAGGATTTTCGGGTCGCCGAATTCCGATATCAATTGTTGTACTTTTTGTTCTTTTTCATCATTAGTGGCGCAGTCCTTCAGATATAACTCGAAATGGTCTATCAGCTCTTCACGGACTTCATCGCGTGCTTTTTTGCGGTATCGCATATTTTTGATGACGAGGTTGATGTATTCGACGGCGCTATTGGGCAAGTTTTCGAATGTTTTATCATTTTCAGCCATAACGTTGCTCCTAAGTTATTGATGCTCGGTTAACGGCTTATTCGTTTACGCGGTAATCGCGCCGCCGAAGACGAAATCGAGGCCTGTTCGCAATTTTCGCAACTGCTCGGTCTGGCTTGAGAGATATTCTTTGCCTTTGCTGGTGATTGAGTAGTAGCGTCTTTTGCGGCCTGATTTGGTGGTTTCCACGCGGGCCTTGACTAAGCGTTTGGCTTCGAGGTTGTAGAGCAGGGGGTAGAGGGTGCCTTTGCCCAGCGTGAGGATTTCGTCGCTTCGCTGTTCGATGGCCTGGGTCAATTCGTAGCCATACATTTCGCCGCGAGAGAGAATCTGAAGCACAACTACCGGGGCGATACCTTTGAGCAACTGACTTTCAAATTTCATACCAATCTCCTTTTTTCGCCTGTGGCGGACAAAATTTAGTATTTCGTTATAATATACTGTTATGCTTATTATGTATTACATACTATGCGATGTCAAGCAAAATCTTGAAAAGATTTTACACGGACAGACACCCTGCTTCGCTAAAGCTACGCAGGGCAAGCCGACTGAAACATGGACTAACACTGACCAAAGTAATTTATTTGTAATTTATGATTTGGAACTGTGTTACGCGGATTCTGTGGCGGTTCGGCGGGTGGCGGCGAAGCCGGAGACGATGGTGACTGTGAGCATAAGGAGGAAGGTAATCGCGGTAAACCAATGCCCCCAGTCGGCGGTTTGGACGTGGGCGGTTTTGACGAGG
>CAIODZ010000020.1 GCA_903857265.1 uncultured Phycisphaerales bacterium | reverse complement strand
GGACTGTCCGATGTGACCGAATTCTCATCGACTCGCCAATAGTAGGTGGCATTCTGCAGGAAATTATAACCAGAGATAGTCCAACTGCACGGGTCGCCATTATTCGCGTCAAGGAATGAATGTTGGAATTGACTCGATGCCGTTGTCGCGCTATCGACGTCCGAAAAAGATGTTCCGAAATAGACATCGTGCTGTATTACGTTTGGCTCGCCTCTGTTCCAGGTGAGCGTTATGCTGTTGGTATCTGAGCCATTGTAGTAGTGAACGTTTACTGCGTTCATTTCCGGTATCGGGCTGTAGGCTTTGCTGAAGTCTTTGGTGCCTGTTATTGTTGTCCATGTGCCATCATAAACTGGCGATGCAAGGTCGCCGCCGCGAATACAGACAATGCGGCCGTTTGTCATGAGCCCGGGGAAATTCGGATCGGAGGTCATCCAGTTGCCCGCGATTCTCAATGTGCCACCGTTGACGTTGATTTTGTTTTCAGAATGAATTTGTGCGAAAACAAAATTTCCATCGGATTGCAGTGTTCCGCCATAGAGGTCGATTTCGCCATTATAAAGAGAGACTGTCGGTACACTGATAAGTCCTCCGTACATGATTACATTGCCGACAGTGGTACCAAACTGACTGCCGATAACAAGACCCGCAGAACCATCGGACTGCGTAGTTACCGTGCCGCCATGTACATACAGTATGCCCGGGCCTAAGACGCTGCTGTCCCATGTACCCCACGTAGCGACGTTGAGTGCGGATCCGAAGTTGCAATTTCCTGAATTCACATCGACTGAGCCGGTGCCCCCCCCTGACCATGGCGATATGTCCAATGGACTGCAGGCCGCATCGCCATCGATTCTCGGCTCAAACGTCCCTGGTTGGATGGCCGCCCAATCGTTAATCGTCGGCACCGCACTATTACCCCAGTTACCGGGGTTAAACCAATTGGCATCGACGGCCCCGACCCAGTTGTCCTGGGCAGCTATAGCAGAATTGCTTATAGCCAAAAAACATAGAAATGCTAAAAAGGATACAAGTTTCCTTGACATCGTTATTCCTCCTTAATCAATATTTAAGACATTACTTTTTATACATTATTATTTATGACTGGCGTACACCACCAGCAGTAATAATTATTAAGCAAACTATGCTTTGAACGTGATATATTTCCACAATTCAGCGTAACACATATTTAGCATATGTAAATCGTTGACCAATGCCTGTCTATTATTGACTTTTTTGTTAAATTGTGTTGCTACTTGTATTGCACTGCGAGCAACACCATTTTTACTTATAATGCCACCATTTTTATTGTACTCCATTAGTATTCAAAAAAAGAACGCCATTTTTTGCTTAACATCCACCATTTTTGGCATATAATACGGGTATGAAAGAATCAAGACGAGTTGCGCTGATGATAGATAGCTCGCGGAAATATGGCAGAGACCTTGTTCGCGGGGTTATGAGATATTCGCGTCTTCATGGGCCGTGGATGTTTCCGTGGATGCTTTACAGGCAGGATTTGTTTTACGTTGCGAGAGGCAGCGAGCGGGCTGAATTGGAGCACCTGAAGAAGTGGAAGCCGCAGGGCATAATGGCGCGTGATATGATAGATATCGAAAAGGTGGAGAGATGGAATATCCCGCTGTTTGCGTTGGCGGGGATGGAACCGCCCTCGGTCGGGCGAAACAATATAATACCGGATAATAATGCAGTCGGCAGAATGGCTGCCGAACACCTTCTCGAACGTGGGTTTCGTAATTTCGGCTACTGTGGTTTTGATATTATGTGCTGGTCCCGTGAGCGAGGTGCAAGTTTTAGCGCACGCATAGCAGAGGCGGGCTTTCAGACGAGTATTTATAAACAACCCAAGTCACTTGTGGATTGTTTATGGCACAGGGAAGAGAGGGTTCTCGTCGAATGGCTTCGCGGGTTGCCGAAGCCGGTTGGTATTATGGCGTGCAATGACGACAGGGGGCAGCATATTACCGAGGCCTGCGCTAATGCGAAAATCGATGTGCCCTATGAGGTGGCTATTATCGGCGTCGATAACGACGACCAGGCATGTGATATTTCCAACCCGCCATTGTCGAGTGTTGTCCTGGATGTCGAGAAAGCCGGCTTCCAGGCCAGCGAGCTGCTTGACAGGATGATGGCGGGAGAAAAGATGCCCCCCCAGACGGTGATTGTTCATCCGAACAGGGTGGTGATGAGGCAGTCAACCAATATCGTGGCGGTAGAGGATAAATTAGTCAGCCAGGCGTTGACGTTTATTCATCATAACGCCAATTGTCTCATACAGGTGGATGACGTTGTAAAAAATTTGAGTGTCTCAAGACGCAACCTGCACGACAAATTTATGAAGACGCTGGGACGTTCGGTTTATGACGAGATTAAGCGGGTGCGGATAGACCTTATCAGTCAGATGCTGATTGAGACGGATTTGTCGATATCGGATATTGCGTTGAGTTTGGGATATGATAATACCAATCATATTGCCCGGTATTTCAAGGAGAAAATTGGAATCTCGCCGCTGGAGTACCGCAAACTTCACGGGCACAAATAGAAAAATTCAGGGATAATTTACTGGAACAGAGGAACATTGAAATGGGAATGCAAAGACGAATTTTAGTGAGTACCCCGGTGTTATTCTTTTTGGTTTCGATTGCGTCTGTCTGTTTGGCGGATTCCCCGCAGGATTTGACGCTATGGTACACACAGCCGGCGAAACAATGGGTTGAGGCGCTGCCCATCGGCAACGGCCGGCTCGGCGCAATGGTCTTTGGCGGGATTGATAAGGAGCGCATCCAGCTTAACGAAGACACTCTTTCCGCGGGCGGGCCATACGACCCGACGAATCCAAATGCCCTCGCTGCGCTGCCCGAGGCACGCCGGCTCATCTTCGCAGGTGACTTTAACCAGGCCAACAAGCTTATCGGCGAGAAAATGATGGGCAGGCCGATAACGCAGATGCCGTATCAGACGGTCGGTGATTTGTATCTTACGTTTGCTAATATCGAAGGGGCCGCGAATTACCGCCGGCAGCTTGACCTTGATACTGCTATTGCCCATGTGGATTTCAGCGCCGGCGATGCAAATTTCACACGCGAAGTATTTTCCAGCCCGGTTGACCAGGTAATTGTTGTTCGTTTGACAGCGGACAAACCGGGAAAAATTTCTTTTGCCGCGGCTATGCGTACACCGCAGAAAGCAGCCATAATGGTAGAATCGCCGGATACGGTAGTGATGCGAGGCGTCAATCCACAGGCGGCAGGCATCAGGGGGGCGTTAAAGTTTCAGGCCCTTTTGAAGGTGATGGTTACAGGCGGGCAAATCAGCAGTGACCAGAACCAGGTTTCCGTTACAGGAGCGGATTCCGCGACGCTGCTGGTCGATGCGGCCACGAGTTATAAAAGTTTCAAGGATGTCACCGGCGACCCGGACGCGATTACAAGAAAACATATCAGTGATGCAGCAAAAAGAACTTTTGAAGTTATTCGCAAAGGCCATATAGCCGAACATCAGCGGCTGTTTAGCCGGGTAAAGTTGGACCTCGGCAATACCGAAGCGAGCAAACGTCCAACCGACATGAGAATCAAAACCTTTGCTTCAGCCAACGACCCGCAGCTTGCGGCCTTATATTTTCAGTTCGGGCGTTATTTGCTTATCTGCTGCTCACGACCGGGCGGCCAGCCCGCGAATCTGCAGGGATTGTGGAATGAAAGCACCAATCCCCCGTGGGGCTGTAAATACACGGTTAATATCAATACCGAGATGAACTACTGGCATGTTGAAACGACGAACATTTCTGAATGTGTAGAACCGCTGATAGCGATGATAATGGACTTGAACGAAACAGGCGCTCACACCGCGAAAGTATGCTGGGATGCCAATGGCTGGGTTTGTAATCATAATACCGATTTGTGGCGTGCTACTGCGCCGGTCGATGGCCCCTTGTGGGGCTTTTGGCCTACGGGCGGAGCGTGGCTTTGCCAGCACATCTGGGAACATTACCAGTTTACCTGCGACAAGCAGTTTCTGGCAAAGACGTATCCTGTTATGAAAGGTGCGGCTCAGTTCTTCCTCGATACCCTCGTTGAGGAGCCCAATCATCACTGGCTTGTTACCTGCCCGTCGCTGTCGCCTGAGAACATTCATCCTTTCGGAGGCGTGAGCATTTGCGCTGGGCCGACGATGGATATGGAGATTCTGCGAGACCTGTTTTCCAACTGCATAAGCGCATCGGAAATCCTCGGCATTGACAAAGATTTTCGCGAACGTCTTGCTGTAGCACGAGCCCGTCTTGCTCCGATTCAAATCGGCAAAGCGAGCCAGATTCAGGAATGGCTCGATGACTGGGATATGCAGGCGCCGGAAATTCATCACCGTCACGTCTCGCATCTTTACGCGCTTTTCCCGAGTGACCAGATTTCAGTACGTAGGACACCTGAACTTGCCGCAGCGGCTCGCAAATCGCTGGAGATTCGCGGCGACGACGCCACCGGCTGGGGACTCGGCTGGCGTTTGAATCTCTGGGCACGACTCCACGATGCGGAGCATGCTTACAAAATCCTTCGTATGCTGATTAGGCCGGACCGCACTTACCCGAATATGTTCGATGCTCATCCGCCTTTCCAGATTGACGGCAATTTCGGTGGAACCTCCGGTATAGCGGAAATGCTTCTACAAAGCATAAATGGTGAAATTGAACTGCTACCCGCGCTGCCGAAGGCCTGGCCGACCGGCTCAGTAAAAGGATTAAGGGCCAGAGGCGGGTTCGAGGTGGATATTGCGTGGAAGGATGGTCGCTTAGACGGCGCAACCATAAAATCACTAAATGGCAACACGGTTCGCGTTCGTACATCAGCGCCGGTAAATGTCACCTTGAAGGGAAAAGCCGTTGGGGTAACCAGACCCGAAGCCAATGTCACGGCTTTCAAAACCGAAGCAAACCAAAGTTATAATCTCACGGTCAGCCAATAAAAGGACGAGTTATGAGAACAGCAAATGCAATTGTTGTATCAATGCTTGTAATTTGCTCTACATCCGTTTTTGCCGGTGACAACCGGATTAATCTTGCGGGCCAATGGCGGTTTGCTCTCGATGCAAACAACGCCGGCGTAAAAGATAAATGGTTCGAGAAATCCTTAGACGATACCATTCAACTGCCTGGCACCACCGATGAGAATCGCAAGGGGACACTTAACAATGCTCGCGAAACAAGCCGGCTTACGCGTTTGTATCCTTTCGTTGGCTCCGCCTGGTATCAGCAGGATATAAACATTCCGGCTGAATGGTCAAACAAACGTGTTACATTATTTCTCGAACGCACAAAAAACAGCCGGCTTTGGGTTGACGCCAACGGTTTCAGCTCGCAGAATTCGTTAGTTGCTCCTCATATTTATTCGCTTGGCCCTTTGTCGCCGGGCAGACATCAGTTAACGCTGCAAATCAATAATTCCGAATATCCGCCCATCGGCGACCCACACCAGATTAGCGACCAGACGCAAACCAACTGGAACGGTGTCATCGGCAAAATCGGACTTATCGCGACCGACCCCGTCTATATCGACGATGTCCAGATTTATCCGGATGTTGCTGCAAAAGCAATCAAAGTTCGCGTTAGTGTAATCAACACTACGGGATTGCCCGCCAATTCAACCTTGACGCTTAACGCATCGAGGACAAACGGAACGCCGCAGGGCAAGGCCGTTTCGATTCCTTTCCCGGCAGGCGACAAGCCAGCGGTAGTTGAAGTCAACTATCCGCTCGGCGATAACGCGCAATATTGGGATGAATTTTCTCCTGTGCTTTACAGGATTGCCGTTTCTCTTGACGCTTCGTCGGCAGGAAAGAAATATGCCGATAACATAGAGGTCGTTTTCGGCCTGCGCGAATTCAAGGCAAAGGGGACACAATTCAATATCAACGGCAGGACTACATTCCTTCGTGGCAAACACGACGCCTGTGTCTTTCCGCTCACGGGTTATCCGCCTATGATCGTCGATGGCTGGCTGAAGGTTTTCAATATCGCAAAATCATACGGCATAAATCATTATCGTTTTCATACCTGGTGTCCGCCCGAGGCGGCGTTCGAGGCCGCGGACCAGGCGGGCATTTATCTTCAGCCCGAACTGCCAAACTGGGCCAACTTCGGCGAGCCAAACCACGATAACTTCTGTCTGGCGGAAGGCGAACGACTTCTGAAAACTTTCGGCAATCATCCGTCTTTTGTTATGCTTGCGCTGGGAAATGAGCTGGACGGCAAACAGGAATTGATGGCTCCATTCGTAAGAGATTTTCGTCTGCTTGACTCACGTCATTTATATGCCCAGGGTACAAACAACTGGTTCGGTATGGTTGACCCCAACGACGATTTCTGGGTGAGCTGGCAGGTTCGCTGGCAGAAAATCCGCGGCTCATACGGGGCTGTCGATATTCCTCTGGGACATATTCAGGTCGGCCCGCCCGGGACAGAAAAGGATTACGCCCGTGAAATCAAAGGCGTTACCGTGCCTGTGATTTCTACCGAAATAGGCCAATATCAGGTATATCCCGACTACCGTGAAATCGACAAGTACACCGGCGTTGTGCGGGCGCGAAATTTTGAGATTTTCCGCGACCGCCTGAAACAAAACGGTATGCTCGATCAGGCCGACGACTTTTTCCGTGCGTCTGGAGCGTTGGCTGTGCTGTGCTATCGTGAAGATATCGAGGCGGCTTTGCGAACTCGCGGCTTCGGCGGCTTCCAGCTTCTCGATTTGCAGGATTTCCCCGGGCAGGGCACTGCGCTTGTGGGCATACTCGACGCGTTTATGGAATCCAAGGGACTCATCGAGCCGGTTCAGTGGCGCCAATTCTGTTGCGAAACTGTTCCTCTTGTCCGTATGAGCAAATACACCTGGACAGTCAGCGAGACATTTAACGCCAGGACGCAGGTTGCTCACTTTGGTTCGTCCGACATCAATGATGCTGTCGGTATCTGGACCCTGCAAAATGCCAAAGGGGACACTCTTGTTTCCGAGCGGTTGCCTGCACAAAATATATCTCAGGGGATGCTTGCATCGCTCGGCGATATCAACATTCCTCTTAAAGATATTGCTTCGCCGGCCAAACTCAAGCTTACGCTTGCGATTGAAGGCACAAAGTTCACCAATTCATATAATATCTGGGTATATCCTGATAAGGCCGACACATCCGCGGGCAATTGTTTCATAAGCCGAAAATATGATGATGTGACACGAGAGGCATTGAATGCCGGCAAAAACGTTCTGCTCATACCGGAAGCCAACGACCTTAACAATTCGCTCCCCGGTATGTTTGCCTCTGATTTCTGGAATTACGGAATGTTCAGGAAACTGGCCGAGGAAAGGAAAAAGCCCATCGCGCCGGGGACACTGGGTATCCTTTGCGACCCGAATCATTCGGCGTTTGCTGATTTCCCCACGGAGTTCCACTCCAACTGGCAGTGGTTCAATCTGCTCCAAAATTCCCGCACGATGATTCTCGGCACTATGCCCGCCGGTTACAGGCCGATTATTCAGGTCATCGACAACCTCGAACGCGCAAAGAAACTGGGTAATGTCTTTGAAGTTAAGATGGGTAAAGGGAAACTACTGGTCTGCTCGATAAATCTGCCCGCGATACAGGATAAACCTGAAGCCCGGCAGTTATTGCATAGCTTGTTACGGTATATGAACTCCGACCGCTTTGAGCCAACGACAACCATTGATGATGCGACACTCAATCGCATACTTCAATAGCGGGCCGGCTTCGTCGGACAATTTTTAATCAATTGGCAATCGCCAATCGGAAATCGGCAATTACTTCTTCTTGCCTTTTGCCTTGCTCTTTTTGACCTTCTTGATGCTCTTTTTCATTCCCGACCGACATCCACACGTATTGCACATTTTTATTCCTTTCCTGAACCTGATACATGTTGACTTGTTTGCCGCACAGGTTATACTACCCTCCCGCCCCGAAATGGTCAATAACCCACTGTCTGAGGCGAGATTGATTGGCGCATTTGCGCTGATTTTGCCGAACATTTAAATGAATGACCGATAAGGCAGGACGGCAATATTGGTATGCCAGATGTTACAAAGTGTTGTTTTAGCTGAACTGAATCCGTTGAAGCCGGTGATAGCTGCGCCGTTGTTCCATTTTTCCATAGGTGGTTACGAGGTAGTATTCAGCAATCATATGCTGATGATTACAGTTGCCGCGGTTGTTTTGCTGATAATAATCCCTCTTGGGGTAAGCAGGAAAAGTTTGACGCCTCGCGGGTGGCAGAACTTTGTCGAAAGTTTATGCGTTTTTCTCCGTGATGAGGTCGCCCGCCCAATTCTCGGGCACAACACCGACAGGTTCATATTTTTCGTATGGACGATATTTTTCTTCATTTTGACGATGAATCTGCTCGGGATGGTGCCTACCGAATCGATGGTTTATCTTATAACGGGTAAGGAGTATCGCTATGGCGGCGGCGCCACAGCCAACATCTGGATTACAGGCGCCCTGGCGATGGTGACATTCGTCCTTACTCACGCTGCCGGGATAAAAGAATACGGGCTGTTAAAATATTTCTCGATGCTGGCACCGAAGGTGCCCTGGCCGATACTGCCTTTGATTTATGTTCTGGAGATATTAAGCGCGCTGGTCAGGCCTTTCGCCCTGGCTGTTCGTTTGTTCGCGAATATGCTCGCGGGCCATATAGTACTGGCGACCTTCATCGGCCTCATACTTATTTTCAAGAACTGGTTTGTCGCGGCGGGTTCGGTTGGGGCGATAATAGCGATGTCGTGTCTTGAGCTGCTTATTGCTTTTATACAGGCGTACATTTTCACTTTGCTTTCAGCTTTATTTATAAGCTTGGCTTTGGAATCAGAACATGGTTGACGAGTTAATGTTTTTGGAGGTTTTGTAAAAATGACTGAATTAGCAGGAAATATGTTGGCTGAAATGAGCGGCAATGGCTTGGCGATTCTCGGCGCCGGCATTGGCTGCGGCCTGACGATACTCGGCGCGGGCATCGGTATCGGCTTCATCGGAGGCAAATCAACTGAGGCAATCGCCCGCCAGCCGCAAATAGGCGGAAGAATCGTTACTGCGATGATTATCGCGGCGGCTTTGATTGAGGGCGTTACACTGTTTGCCTTAGTCATCGGCTTTTTGGCTATCTTCTGGACGAAGGGTTAAACAAGAGGGCAAATAAATGCTCAGATTAAAAACAACAGTAGTCGTGTTGCTGGTGCTTTCAGCAAGTGCGTGCGCATTGGCGTCAGGCGGCGAGGCGGCGGCCGAGGAGCAAGGCATCTTCAGCGGCACGTTCGCCGATTCGTTATGGACTCTGATTGCCTTTGTGCTGCTCCTTGTAATCCTTACCAAAGTTGCGTGGAAGCCGCTGGTCAAACAGCTACAGGCCCGTCAGGATTATATAAAGCAGCAGATAGACGCAGCGGACACGTCTCGCAAAAATGCCGAGGAGCTGCTCGACCAGTACAAACAGCAGGGCGTCGAGATTGTGAACAAGCTGACCGCGCAAGCGCAATTGCTTGAAAAGGAAATGATTGGCAAGGCCGGCGACGAAATTGCCCAGATGAAGCGCAGGGCGCAGGCGGACATCGAATACGCCAGAATCGCCGCGTCGCAGCAGATGTGGCAGGAGGCCGAGGATATGCTGCTTGCGCTCAGCGGCGAAATTGTCGGCAGGGCGGTTACTCATGAGGACAATCTCCGGCTTCTCTATGAATCCATAGAAAAGCTCAAACGCGAACAGACGGGTGGACGATGACCGGAACCGATATAGGGCTGCACGTTGGCGACCTCTACTCAAAGGCGTTGTATGACCTTGCAGCGGAGTTTGGAATTGTCGAAGAGGTCAAAGACGAGCTGACGATGCTTGAGACGCTTATCGGGCAGGAAAAGGAATTTCTGCACATTATGGCGTCGCCGCAGTTCACCGCCGAATACAAGCAGTCACTGCTGAACAAAATGTTCGCCGGGAAAGTAAGCGACCTGACCCTGAATTTCCTGCTTACAGTTGACGGGCACAGCAGGACGATGTACCTGCCGCAAATGATAACCAGTTTCGGCGAATTATGGGATGCCCATCATGGTATCAGCATTGTCGAGTTGACGCTTCATGAAAATATCAATCCTGATGAGCTGGCCGGCGTTACGCAGGCCATTTCGAATGCGATGGGCAAACAGGTTCAGCTTAAATTGAAGGTTAAGCCCGCCATTATGGGCGGGGCGGTCATAAGATACGGTGAAAGTGTTATCGATAATTCGATAAAGAGCCGGTTGCATCGAGCCGTGCATACGGTGATGGACAGTTGCAAGCAGATAAGGATAAAAGATGAAGTCCAATATCAGTGAAATCAGCAGTATTCTAAAGCAGGAAATAGCCAGCTATAAAAACAAGCTCGACGTCTCCTCCGTGGGCAGGGTTGTCGAGGTGGGCGACGGCATCGCGCGTATCTACGGCCTGGACAACGCTATGTCCAGCGAGATGCTTCGCTTCGAAAACGACGTCCGCGGCGAGGTGTTCAACCTCGAAGAGGATTCCATAGGAGCCGTCATCTACGGCGATTATACCAGTGTCAAGGAAGGATCCGATGTCTATGGGACGGGCCAGGTTCTTTCGGTGCCGGTCGGGCCTGAATTGATAGGCAGAATCGTAAACCCGCTTTGCGAGCCAATCGACGGCAAAGCGCCCATAACATCCGCATCCAGAAGATTCATCGAATCCGAAGCCCCGAATATCTCCGAGAGACAGCCGGTCAAACAACCGCTGCAAACGGGCATAAAAAGCATTGATTCTATGATACCCATCGGAAGGGGACAAAGAGAGCTTATTATCGGCGACCGCAAAACGGGCAAAACCGCTATCGCCGTTGACACGATAATCAACCAGAAGGGGCAAAACGTAATTTGCGTTTATGTCGCCATCGGGCAGAAGGAATCCACTATCGCCGAAATAGTCGATACGCTCAGACGTTTCGGTGCGATGGAATACACGATTGTTGTTGCCGCCGCTGCCGCCGACAGCGCGCCTATGCAGTATATCGCTCCTTATGCCGGCTGCGCAATCGCCGAATACTTTATGTATGAGCAGCACCGCGACACGCTTTGCATTTACGACGACCTCAGCAAGCACGCGGTAGCGTATCGCCAGTTGAGCTTGCTTCTTCGGCGTCCTCCGGGACGAGAAGCATACCCGGGTGACATATTTTACCTGCACAGCAGATTGCTCGAACGCAGCGTGAAGCTTTCCGATGCTTTTGGCGGCGGCTCGCTTACGGCATTACCAATAATCGAAACACTCGAAGGCCAGGTCTCCGCCTATATTCCCACCAACGTTATTTCAATTACCGACGGACAGATTTATTTGCAGAAGGATCTTTTCCACGCCGGAATCAGGCCCGCCATCGACGTTGGCATAAGCGTCAGCCGAGTAGGCGGAAACGCGCAGGTTGCCGCGATGAAACGCGTCGCCGCCAAACTCCGTCTCGACCTGGCGTCATATAATGAGCTGCTCAATTTCGCCCGCCTTGGAACCGAGCTTGACGCCGCCGCGCAGGCGCAGCTCGACAGAGGCGCCCGAATGGTCGAATTGCTCAAACAGCCGCAATTTACCCCGATGACCGTTGGCGAACAGGTCATAACTATTTTCGCCGGCTCAACGGGGCTTCTCGACGATATCCCCGTTGACAAGGTCAATGAATTCGGCGTCCTGCTCATCCGGTGGTTTGCAAAAGAGCATCCGGCTTGCATAACAGACATTAATACAACCGGCAAATTAAGCGATGAGCTGGCGGCAAATCTCACCGCGGATATCAAGAAATTCAAGGAAACACGGAAATAGAAATACGCTGAACAATGGCTGCCATAAGACAAATACTTCAGAGAAAAAAAGCGGCACAGAATATCTGCCGTATAACCAGGACGATGGAGATGATATCCACCGCCAAGTTCAAGTCGTATAATCGCCTGTGGCAGTCCGTCAGCGATTATCACAATGCCCTGGCCAGTGCCGGTTATCTTATGACTACCGGTGAAGCCGCACTTACGCATCCGCTGCTGGGTGAAAGGACAGGCCCCAAGCGGGCAGTCCTTACCGTTGGTTCTACACGTGGCCTGTGCGGCTCTTATAACTCCGAGGTTTTCAAGCTTCTCGCGGTCCATTTGAAAATGGCCCAGGTCGCGGGTAAGCAGCTTGATATCTATTTACCAGAAGGCCGGCTGTTAAATTCACTTAGCCATTATGGTGTTACTCCCAAAAAAGTTTATACCTCCCTCGACGAGATGCCCACATACCTCCAAATCGAGGAAATAGCGGATGACTTTATCGAACAGTACATCAAGGGTGACCTCGAACAGTTCTCGATGGTGTATATGCATTACCATTCCGCCTCAAGCCAGCAGGCGCAGTCGCTGACGATTTTGCCTTTGACGGATTTGATTGCGGAGCTGGCGACGAGGTCAACGCCTATTTGGCCCTGGAAGTTGTCCTTCGATGATTTCTATTTTTCGCCCCCTATATACAAAAGCGTCGAATCGCTCGCCAAAATGATTGTGTCCGCGTGGATATCGGCATGCTTTATGGATGCCGCCCTGAGCGAACACTTGGCGAGAATGGTCGCGATGAGAAATGCGACCGACAACGCCGACCAGATGATTAAGGATTTGACTACGGAATATAACCGTGCGAGACAAGCGCAGATAACCGGAGAATTACTCGATATTATTGGCGGTACAGGAGATCTGGCGTGAATAAAGGAAAGATAATTCAGGTAATAGGCAGCGTCTTTGACGCTAAGTTTGAGCCGGAACAAATACCAGCCGTTTACAACGCGGTCATGATACCCGGTGATTTCGGCAAAGGACGCACCAAGCTCTACGGCGAGGTCCAGCAGCATCTGGGCGGCGGTCGTGTTCGCGCCATATCGCTCGGCAGCACTATGGGCCTCAGACGCGGTATGGAAATCCTTGATACGGGTTCGCCCCTGATGGTCCCTGTCGGCAAAGAAACGCTCGGCAGGGTCTTTAACCTGCTCGGAGAACCCATTGACCAGCGTGGCCCCATAAATGTCACAATGACAAAGCCAATCCACAGGGACCCGCCAAAGCTCATCGACATTTCCGCCAAAACCGAAATGTTTGAAACGGGTATAAAAGTCATTGACTTGCTCTGCCCGTTTGTCCGCGGCGGCAAAACCGGCTTATTCGGCGGCGCAGGCGTCGGCAAAACCGTCATCATCCAGGAGCTTATCGCCAGAATCGCCACCAAGCACGGCGGCTACTCTGTCTTCGCGGGCGTCGGCGAAAGAACGAGAGAAGGAAACGACCTCTGGCTCGAAATGCAGCATACAAAAATCGGTAGCTCCGAGGACACCGTTCTCAATCATACCTGCCTGGTTTTCGGCCAGATGAACGAACCCCCCGGAGCAAGATTGAGAGTCGCCCTTACGGCTATGACTATGGCGGAATATTTCTGCGAGAGCGGCGTCGGTGACACGCTCTTGTTCATCGATAACATATTCAGGTTCTCACAGGCCGGCTCGGAAGTGTCGGCTCTTCTCGGTCGTATCCCCTCGGCGGTCGGCTACCAGCCAACACTGGCGACAGAAATGGGACAGTTGCAGGAACGCATTGCCTCCACAAAGACCGGCTCGATAACGTCGGTGCAGGCCATTTACGTTCCCGCCGACGACCTGACTGACCCCGCCCCGGCTACGGCGTTTACGCACCTCGATTCCTTTGTCGTGCTAAACCGGGCAATCACCCAGAAAGGTATTTACCCCGCTGTTGATCCGCTCGAAAGCACCTCCCGTCTGCTCGACCCGAATATCGTAGGCAAAGAACATTATGAAACCGCCCAGATGGTCCTCGAATTTCTCCAGAGGTATAACGACCTTAAGGATATTATCGCGATTCTCGGCGTCGATGAATTGAGTAAACAGGACCAGACAATTGTCGCCAGGGCCAGAAAACTCGAAAGGTTCTTCTCCCAGCCGTTCTTCGTTTCAAGACAATTTACGGGCCTCGAAGGCAAATACGTTGAACGCTCCGCTACCATTGAAAGCTGCAAACAGATATGTGAAGGCAAATGGGATAAGCTCACGGAAGAGGCGTTTATGTACGTCGGCTCAATCGAAGACGCCGAACAAAAAGCGGCAACACTTTCAGTCAAGGGAAAATAATATCGGCTTGCTTTGAATATGGATAATACTTTTCAATGCGTTGTAGTTGCTCCGCCGGGCAAGATAATCGATTGTAAAGCCACTTCGATTGTATTCCCCGCCCACGACGGCATGGTCGGCGTCCTGTATGACCATATGCCGATGTTCTGCGAGCTTGGCCTGGGGATGATGGAAATCGAATACGTGTCCGAAGAAGCCGGCAAACCGCAGCACAATAAAGCGCTCGTGGTTATAGACACGGGGTTTGCCCTCATCGCACAAAATCTGGCGACTATCGTCTCGAACGATGCTTTTTCCTCGACCGATATCAAAAAGGAAAGAATCGAGCGAGTGATTGAACACATCAATAAAAAAATATCAGCCGCTGCTTACCCCCCGGACCAGCAGGAGCACGAAACACAAAAAGTCGCCCTGCTGAAGGCCTTGTTGGCGGGGGGCGAATCGAATCCGCCTGATTTGGCCGGTGAAAGTCCCGCATAAATGTCCCAGCAGGAAAACCAGTCGGAAAACAAAAAATGGAAGGCCCTTATGAAATGGTCGGGGTTTGGCGTCGAGTTTGCCGGCGTTATTATCCTGTTCTGCTATTTCGGCTATAAACTCGACGAAAAATTACAGACCAGTCCCTGGTTTTTTCTCGCCGGCTTCTTTCTCGGCTTCATCGGGATGTTGTACATCATAATCAAGGACACTCGTAATCTTTGGCGGGACTAAAATGGATACGCCCAGCGATATATGTCCCCAAAACACTCGTCGGAAATTCGCCGCGATGGTTGGGGTATATTTTGTCGGCACGCTCAACGACAATTTTTGCCGCCAGTGCGTGATGCTTCTGGCTGTGGCCTGGGGTCTCGCTCATATGCAGAGTTATATTACCGTTCTGTTTACGGTGCCGTTTATTATTTTCGCTGCTTACGCCGGTTTCCTGGCGGACCGCTTCTCGAAACGCTCGGTGGTGATTGGCGTTAAGCTCGTCTCCTTCGTCGCGTATATTCTTGGAATCATCGGGTTTTATCTGAATAGCTGGGCGATTATTTTAGTAACGGTATTCATCCTCGGCTTTCAGGCCGCGGTCTTTAGCCCCGCGATAAATGGTATCATTCCGGAACTGTATCCTCCCGCCTATGTCGTTACCGCAAATGGCATTATCGCCGCGGCTGTCAACATTGCGATATTGCTGGGTATCGCCGGTGCCGGGCTTGTCCTCGATATCAAGGGCACGGTGTGCGATGTCTCCCTCGGTATGTTTCTTGCCGCCGCAGTCGGCTTAAGTGTCGCTTTTATCACGTTTGTGATATCCTTTTTTGTCCCCAAATTTCCCGCCGCCTCGCCCGATGCCCGTTTTCCCCGGCAGGGACCTTGGGATTCGGTAATTACGCTTGCTCAAACCAGCAGCGATTCTCTACTCGCCAATTCGATTTTCGCCAAGGCCTTTTTCTGGTTCGCCGCCTCGCTGCAAATCCTTGTTATTAATCCGCTGGGCTTGACACAGTTCGGCCTTACCAAGACAATGACCAGTGTCCTGATTGTCATTGAGCTTGTGGGAGTTGGCCTTGGCAGTTTGCTCGCTCCTTTGATTGCAAAAGGCGAGAAATGGTATCGAGCGCTGGCTCCCTCGGGCGTTGTAATGGCGATTGCTATGTTCGCCGTGACAGCCGTTCCGTATCTGCCTTCATTTACGCACAAACCGGTCGTCATAGCCGCACTGGCTGTCCTCGGTATTGCAGGCGGGATATTTTGTATTCCGGTAACCAGTTTCGTTCAGGTCCGCCCCGCCCCCCAAATAAAAGGCAAAATGATTGCCTCATCGAACTTTGCTGACTTTATAGGTATATTACTTTCAGGTGCGGTATTTTATGTTTTTAATCTTTTGAATATAATGCCAAGCAACTGTTTTGCAATTGCGGCGATTTTAACATTGGCGGTGGCCTGCTGGCTCTTAATATCGCTGCGGGAGAAAAACCAGAATGCTTATTGATGAGGGAATGATAATAATATCGAGGTTCCTCCTTTGGTTGCGTTACCGAATACGCCTCGTCGGTCTCGACGCAATCGAGGCGAAGGGAAAGACCGGAATTGTTTTTCTGCCGAATCACCCTGCCCTTATGGACCCCATTATCCTTTATACGTATCTTCAGAAGCGTTTCGCGCCTCACGGCCTCGGCGACGTTGACCAGGTCGATAGACCTCTCATTGGTTTTTTTGGCCGCAGGTGGGGCGTGCGAACCGTTCCGAGTATCGAGAAATACGGTCCATCGGCCAGGACCGAGATTGAAAAAGTCCTTGACGAGACGATTAATGGGCTTAAACAGGGCGAAAACCTTTTATTGTGGCCGGCTGGAAGGGTATGTCGTAGTTACAAAGAATCGCTCGGCGCAAACAGTTCCGTCGAGCGGATTTTGAAAAGTTGTCCCGATATCCGCGTCGTTCTTGTCCGCACACGCGGTTTTTGGGGCAGTTCCTTCAGTCGCGCGTCGGGCAAGGAGCCGTTTGTGACACCGGTTCTGCTGAAGGGCATTTTGCAGTTGCTCGCCAGTTTTATTTTCTTTGCACCTCGCAGGGAAATCACAATCGAATTTTACGAGCCGCCCGACTTCCCTCGAAATGCGGACCGCAATACTTTCAATCGTTTCATCGAAGATTTTTATAACGCCGATGCTTTGCCCAACACCTATGTCCCCTATACGATATGGGAAAAGGGCGGCACTCGCGTTGTCCCTGAGCCGACGCCCCAGACGCTGCAGTCGGATTATTCGAAAATCCCGCCCGCGACGCGACAGATTGTTATGACGTATATGTCCGAAAAAACAGGGATATCGAACCTCAAAGAGACCGACCGGCTCGCCGCTGATTTGGGTATGGACAGTTTGGCTCGCACAGATTTGCTCCTCTGGCTCGAAAAGGAATTCGGCTCCCGCCAGGCCGATGCCGACGCTATGCAGACAATCGGCGACGTTATGCTCGCCGCCTGCGGGCAGTTTGTCTATCTTACGACGATTTCCATTAAGCCGGTCCCGGCCAAGTGGTTCCGCCCTCATCCCCAAATCCGTGCATCGGTGCCCCCCGGCGATTCTATTACCGATATTTTCCTTATGCGGGCCGCGCGTCATCCGGACCACATCGTTATTGCCGACCAGATTGCCGGCGCAAAATCATACCGTGACATCATCACCGCTTGTCTCGTTCTTCGCCCGCTTATCAAACAGCTCGAAGGCGACCGCGTCGGCATAATGCTCCCCGCCTCCGTTACCGCCGATATCCTTTATCTTGCGACGCTTTTCGCCGAAAAGGTTCCCGTTATGGTCAACTGGACCGCAGGCCCGAGGAATATCATCGCTTCGCTCGACGCCGTGGGCGTAAAGCATATCCTCACGAGCAAGACCCTCGTTGACAGGATAACTTTGCAGGGTATTGACCTCTCAGCCGTTACTGAACGGTTCTGTTTTCTTGAACAGTTGAGCGGGAAAATCTCCCGGACTCGCAAACTAATCGCCTGGCTTACCGCCCATTTGTCCTGGGCCTCTCTGCGTAACGCCAAAGTCCCCCAGACCGCCGCCATCCTTTTCACAAGCGGCTCCGAAACGCTTCCCAAAGCCGTCCCGCTTTCGCATTCCAATATACTTACCAACATACGCGATGTGCTTGGCACCGTAAAAATTTACGAAACAGACCGCATTATCGGTTTTATGCCCCCGTTCCATTCCTTCGGCCTGACCATTACCGTTGTGCTCCCCATCATCATCGGTGGCCAAGCCGTCTATTACGCCAATCCTACCGAATCCGATACCCTCGCCAAAATCATCGAGGCATACGGCGTTACCGTTCTTGTCGGCACACCGACGTTTCTGGGCGGTATCGTCCGCATCGCAACCCATGAGCAGCTCGACACCCTGCGTTTCGCCGTAACCGGCGCGGAAAAATGTCCCCAACAGGTCTATGATGCCCTCGCCGCGAAATGCAAAAAAGCCGCAATCTTCGAGGGCTATGGCGTTACCGAATGTTCCCCCGTTATATCGCTCAACGATGAATCCGACCCCAAACCCTTTTCCATAGGTAAACTCCTTCCCTCGCTCGAATGTCTCCTGCTTCATCCTGAGACATTAAAGCCGCTTTCTCCGCCCGCCGACGGCATCCTCCTCGTCCGCGGCCCAAGCGTTTTCTCAGGTTATCTCAATTATTCAGGTAGCACGCCCTTTGTCGAAATCGAAGGCAAACAATACTACAACACGGGCGATATCGTCTGCATCGAACAGGATGGCCTTATGACCTTCAAGGGCCGGCTCAAACGTTTTGCCAAACTCGGCGGCGAAATGATTTCCCTGCCCGCCATCGAATCCATTCTCGAAGCCGGCTTTCCCTCCGAATCAGATAAAGGACCGACTCTCGCGGTCGAAGCAACCGAGGCCGACCAGCCCGAGCTTGTCTTATTTACCTCGCGTAATATCGAACGCGAAGAAGCCAACAATAAAATCCGCGCTGCGGGCCTTTCAGGTCTTCACAGTATCCGCCGGGTTATTAAACTCGACCAGATTCCCTTATTGGGCACCGGAAAGACTGATTACAGAACCCTCAAAGAGATGCTGAAAACTGCATAGTTATTGCAAAACAAGTTCTGCTTGGCAAGGCAACTTGTCCGGCGTAGCCCCTTAGGGCGAAGTCGGAAACCGACTACAGAACACTCAAACAGCTTCTCGCCAAAACCTCATAGTGTCATTCCCGCGGAAGCGGGAATCCATATTCGAGAGACGAGTATCGAGAATCGAGTATCGTGCTGTTACGCAGTGAATTTCTTAAATTCTTCAATAAGCTGCTTCGTCCATTTGCCTGGTTTGCCGTCGCCCGTTACTTTACCGTCGAATTTAACTACCGGGATTATGTCCTTGGTCGTTACGCCTAAGAAAAGTTCTTCCGCTACTGCTGCTTCTTTGGGCGTCAGCGATTTTTCAACAATCCCCAGCCCGATGTTCTTTGCCGCTAATTCAACGTATTTCCGCGTTACCGATGGCAATATGTTTGCCTTAAGAGGCGACGTGCGCAGTTTCCCTTTAACAATCCCGAAAAACGCAGAAGACGACCCCTCAGTAATCATCCCGTTATCATCAACGAATATCGCCTCCCAGCATCCCTTCTTGTCCGCGTCGCCCTTGGCCAAAACGTTGGGCAGTAAATTCAGCGACTTGATATCGCACCTCTTCCAGCGGATATCGGGATACGTCGATACGGTAACGCCTTCGTTTTTCAGCTTCGGGTTATCCTTTAGCTCTGAAATCGTCAAAAAGAAATTGGGCTTCAAATCCGCCTTGGGCAAATGGTCTCTCACCCCTGAACCACGGGTGATATGAAAATATATCTTCGCGTTGGCAATCTCCGCCTTCTCGAACGCTTTGAGAACCTTCGCGCGGATTTCCCCAATGTCAACGCCCGTTATCTCTATCGCCTTCAAGCTGTTGGCAAAACGCTCGAAATGCTCATCTATCGCAAAAATCTTGCCGTTATAGCTTCTCAGCACCTCATAAACCCCGTCGCCGAAGAACACCCCCCGGTCAAGGTGCTCGCTGCCTACCTCCTCAATACCCATCATCCTCTCGCCTATCATCGCTATCTGCATTACATACTCCTTTTTATTGGTTAGCCCCGCCTCCAGTGGGCGGGGTTCTTCAAAAATATCCGATATTTCTCTTTACTGCAATACCGCAGTTGCTATAATACTTAGCTTTTACGAATGTTTGAATTTGAACGTCGGAGTGCTTGAAATGTACGCAGTAATCGAACAAGGCGGTAAACAATATAAAGTCGCACAGGGTGAATCGCTCGATATCGAGCTTACAGAAGTCGCCCCGGATGCGGAAAAGCTCGAACTTGACAAGGTCCTGCTCATCAGCGATGGCAAAGACGTCAAAATAGGTGCCCCATACCTCAAAGGCGCAAAGGTCATCGCATCGTTCAAAACCTCAGCAAAGGAAGCGGTTGTTAAGGGCGAGAAGATTCAGTCCCAGTATTTCCGCAGGCGCAAAAATTACAACAAGAAAACAGGCCATCGCCAGAAATTCCTCCGCGTTACCATCGACAGGATCGAACACTAAACAATCCATAACCCCTGACTTTTTTATGTCGGGGGGTTATTTTTTGCGCCCGAAGGTTATCTCCATCCCGCACCGGTCGCAGCGGAAGTTCACTTCGTATTCCCTGTCATCCTCATCCAACAAAACAAGCGGCTCCGCGGGTGTTTTTTCATCTTTTCCGCCGCATAATCCCAACTCCTGTCGCAGGCAGTATTTTGTCGTCATTACCACCTGTCCCGACAAATCCAGCCCCGACTCCGCCGCCGGCTCGATTGTCTCCACGCCGTGGCGATGATAAAACGCCTCCGCCTTTTTGTTCAGCACGTTGCCCATATAAGTCAGTTGCTTCTCAGGATACTCAACGTCGTTCTTTAAGATATTCCCGCTCGCGCGTGGCCGATTATTTTCCCGCACTTTAAGCAATCGTTCGATAAGTTCTCGCCTCGCGGAGTTCAACTTCGAAACGGGAGATCG
>CAIODZ010000019.1 GCA_903857265.1 uncultured Phycisphaerales bacterium | reverse complement strand
GGCGTATATATGACTAATTACTGGGGAAGTGGCGGCTATATTGACACAGCAATAAAAATGTACAGGAATTACGACGGTCTCCATTCGACTTTCGGCGATACCAATGTTCCTGCGACTATGTCAGATAAGGTGAACAGCTCTATTTACGCCTCTGTATTCGCAAGCAATGCCAATGAGCTTCATCTTATAGTTATCAATAAAAACCAGACCAGCGATATTACCGGGACATTCAATATCAACAGTCCGCAAACCTTCTTGGCCGGCAGGGTCTGGAAATTCGATAACAATAGCTCCAGCATTACATCCACAACCCCAATCAGTTCTATAACAAATAACTCCTTTACATATACTATTCCCAAAACAAGTGTCTGCCATATTGTGCTTCAGGTAACCCCGATAGACGTTTCCATAACTTCGCCTCTCGACGGCGATAGATTTTCATCGGGAGACGACATTGTCATTGAGGCAAATGCTTCCGCTGTTAACGGCTTCGTAACAAAAGTGGAATTCTTTCAAGGTTCGACGAAACTGGGTGAAGATACAGAACCGCCGTATTCTTATACGTGGAACGATGTCAACGTGGGCCGATACAGTTTGACCGCACGGGCTACGGATAATAATGGCTGGCCAACTAACTCAACAGCAGTCAATATCAATGTTGTCAGCGGCGATGCCACTGGATTCATTTTAAGAGAATGGTGGACTGGAATTTCAGGAACCTCAGTCAGCAATCTGACCTCGGATATAAATTACCCGACTAACCCGAATGGGCGAGCATTGCTCACCTCGCTGGAGGCCCCGACGGACTGGGCGGACAACTATGGAACGCGAATTCGTGGGTATCTGTATCCGCCGGCCGACGGCAATTATACCTTCTGGATTGCAAGCGATGACGCTGGCTCATTGAGGCTTAGCACTGACGACGACCCGTGCCACGCTGTCCAGATTGCGTATGTGGCAAACTGGACGAATTCTCGCGAATGGAACAAAGAAAGTAATCAGCAGTCGTCGCCAAAACCACTACTTGCCGGGCACAAATATTACATCGAGGCATTACAAAAAGAAGGCGGCGGCGGCGACAATATCGCGGTCGCCTGGCAGGGACCGGGTATAGCGACTCAACAGGTAATTGACGGGGCATATCTGTCGTCCTGGTTGTATAATTTCAAGGATTACGCGACTTTTGCTCCCCAGTGGTTAAAAACCAACTGCTCCCGGTCAAACGCCTGGTGTAATGGAGCCGACAGAGACCGCGACGGTAGTGTACAAATTGATGACCTGATGATATTTGCCGAATGGTGGCTCTACGGCGGCGAGTAATCCGATTAAGACGAGTTGATGATAGCATATAGAAGGGCTGCAAATTGTTTTGCGGCCCTTTTTATTTTGGTGTTTACTCGTGGCGGAGGGACTCGATGGGGTCCATATTTGCGGCCCGATAAGCCGGGTACATGCCAAAGGCGATTCCGACTGCGCCCGATATGCCGAATGACAGTAAAAGCGACATGGCGGTGATTACGGTCGGCATATTGCCGAAGTGGGTTACGAAGAAAGGTATAGTGCAGCCGAAAAAGATGCCGAGTATCCCGCCGGCAAAGGTCAAAAGCAGGGTCTCTGAGAGGAACTGGAAGATGATATCTTTCTTTCTTGCGCCAAGCGCCCTGCGGATGCCGATTTCACGTGTTCGTTCGCTGACGGTTGCGAGCATTATGTTCATAATGCCTATGCCGCCTACGAGAAGCGAGATTGCGGCGATGGAGCCGAGAACGATGCTGAAGATTCGCTGCGTGCGTTTTGCCTGCTCCAGAAGTTCGAGGGGCACGGTTAATTCATAGTCGGTTTTTTTATGGAATCTTTCGAGGACGGTCTGGAGGATATCACGGGTAGGCAAAACGAGGTCGGCGTTGGCGACTTTGACAATGATTTCCTGCAGCTCAACTTTTTCAACGTTTGCGCCGCTTTGCCCCGATATCTTGACGGACATTTCGCCGAAACGATTTTTAACGGTTGTCAGCGGAATGTAAACATTTCCTGCGTTTGCGCCTGCTTGTTTTTTTGACGCTTCGGCGTCTTTGGCTTTCTGTTGCTCTGAAGAGACCGCGATGGGCTGCGGGCTTACGATGCCTACGACGGAGTAATAATCGCTTCCTATTTTGATAAACTGTCCGCGGGGGTCGTCGAATTTGAACAGTTCGTTCATAACTCTTTCGTCGATGACGCAGATATCCTGTTTGTAATCCATATCGTAATTGGAGAGGAACCTGCCCATTACCAGCCGGATGGGGGATGTTTCGAGGTGCCATGGGACAGTGCCTATGACTTCGACGGGGATTTTTCGGTTTCGATACCAGGCCTGATGCGCGACGCGCCGGACTGGGACGATGACTTGTACACCGGGAATGCTGTTTCGGAAACGTTCGGCGTCATCGTACGTAAGGCCGTATTCCTGCAAGCTTTGCTGCTGGCCTGTGGCGTGCTGGTCTTCGGGCGGCTGAACTGTTTTGACGATGATATTGAGCGAGCCGAGTCGCGCGATTTGAGCCATTGCATCTCTGCTTGCGCCTTCGCCAATCGCAAGCATCGCGATAACTGATGCGACGCCGAATATTATACCAAGTGCAGTAAGCGTAGAGCGAAGACGATGAAGCCATAAGCTCTTAATGCCAAGTTTAAGCGTTCTTTTGGTTCTATATAAGAACATATATCAGCGGTTATACCATTGTTTGTCTATTCGCCCGTCGAACAGGCGTATTTCTCTTTGTGAATGTTTGGCGATATCCTCATCGTGTGTGATAACGATTAAGGTTTTTCCTTGCTGGTAAAGCATATCGAGTATGTTGAGGATGTCCCTGCCGCTCTGGCTGTCGAGGTTTCCGGTGGGTTCATCCGCAAGAATAATCAAGGGGTCGTTTGCCAGCGATCTTGCGATAGCGACTCGTTGCTGTTGGCCGCCGCTTAATTCCGATGGTCTGTGGTGGACGCGGTCGCCCAGTCCCACCATTTCAGCCAACTCTCTTGCCCTGACTTTGCTTTGGTGTTCAGACATGCCCTGATAGAACATCGGGACTTCGATATTTTCCAGAACGTTCAGTTGCGAAATCAGGTTGAATGACTGGAAGACGAAGCCGATGTGCCTGCCGCGTATGGCGGAAAGCTCGTTGTCGTCGAGGGTGGAGACGTCGTGGCCGCCGAGGTAGTATTTCCCATTCGATGGCCTGTCCAGGCATCCAATGAGATTGAGCAGGGTTGATTTGCCTGAGCCGCTGGGGCCCATCACTGCAAGGTAGTCGCCTTTCTTTACGACAAGGTCGATTTCCCGCAGGACTTTAAGCTCAACGGCGCCAAGCTGATAGCTTTTGCAGAGTTTTTCAAAAACGAGAATTGAGCCGTCGGCGGTAAAATCAAGGTTCCTGGCTGGTAGTTTGTCCATCGCTCTGCTGCCTCGCACGATTTCTGAATTGTTTGAATCTTTCGCGGGACTGTTCGTCCATCTGGTTAAGGTCTGGCATTTCGCCCTTGGCGACCCTTTCTCTGAACTGTTTGATTTTTTCTTTTGTTGCATCATCAAGCTGGTTGAAGTCAGGCGGCATACCCCCTGGTCCCGTCATACCCATCGGCATACCCTGTCTTTTTCGGCTGGCCCTGTTGGGCTCCGATGTTTGCGGCGGATCGTCATCTGCTCGTGCCACCATCGGTTGCGACCGCTGTCCGTTTTTGGGAAATTTATCGGCTAATTGTTTTTCCGACTCTTTTTTTGTTTCGTTAATTCTGGGCGGGTTAAGCATAACTTCTTCGCCTTCGTTGAGACCTTCGAGAATCTGGACCCAGGTATCGTTGAACAAACCTGTTTTAACTACTTTTTCAATGCTTTTGCCGCCGTTTACAGCAAAACATACTTTTTTGCCGCCTCTGTTCGCGACGACCTGGACAGGCACAACCAGGGCGTTCGGTGCGTAATCGACGTAAACTTCAACGCGAGCCGACATCCCCGGCTTGAGGAAACTGTGGGTCCCGTCGATACTGACCTGTGTCGTATATACCTTGATATCGGGGCTGAGCCAGTTTCTCTGCTGGTCAGGCAGGGAGGCGATCTTGATTACTTCTCCGTCGAAGTTCTGGTCGGGGAAAGCGTCCATAACGATGCTGGCTTTCTGCCCCGGCTTTATTTTATCGACGGATGACTCGTGGACGGCTATTTCAGCCATCATTGAAGATGTATCGGGCAGCGTGATAATTGTTTGCCGCTGGAAAACCTGCTCGCCCGGGGCTATTAATCCCGTGCCTCTGAATCTGCTCATATTATCCTGGCTTGAACCATATACAACTAAGCCCGGGGCGGGCGCTTTCATAACGCAGGCGGCGAATTGTTTTTTGCTTTTTTCGAGACGGTCTGTCTGAAGGTCCAGCCGGGCCTTTGCACTTTCAAGCTGGGACTTGGCCTGCGCAAGTTGAGAACGCGCCCTGGCATAAGTGCGTTCAAGGTTGCGTTTTGACTCGAAGTAAGCGCTTAAAAATGTCTGGACCTGTTTTGGAAAATCATAATTCTTGCAGAGTTTGAGCGAGACCTCCGCCTCTTTCTGCTGTATTTCATAACTGTCTTTTGAAAGCTTGTCGCGGTCCAGCTCGATTTTAGCGACGTAATTCGCGTCAAAAAGCTCCTGTGTTCCTTCGAGCTGGTATGTTGCGTTTGCGTAATTCGCCTTCGCCAGTTTGATTTTGTCCTCCCAGCCGTTAATATCCTGTGAACTCTGGCCGTCGAGCTTGTTTGCGTCCTGGATTATTTCATCGATATTGATAAGGTCCGTAATATCAACATTGGGGTCGTTTGCTTCCTTAACGGTGTCGATAATATGATTCGCGAGTGTGTCGCCGAGATACTTCTGGAAGTCCAGAAGGGCGAACCTGACTTTAAGCTCCGCCGCTGAAATATCGCTTTCGTTTTGTTTGACCTGTATGTCGTAGGCCTCTTTTGCCTGTGCATAGCTTGCGTCTGCTGTGGTGTAATCGATTTGACGCTGGGTTAGCTGTTCTTTTAAGTCGCCCGAGTCAAGCTCAACGAGGATTTTGCCGTTGCATACATCTTCGGGAGTGATAATGGTGCCTTCCGGGACGATATTGATGATTGTTGCCCGGCCTTCGACTTCGGATTTGAGGTCGATGGATTTTAGTGCCTTAATACTGCCGCTTTCGGTGACGGTAACAGTAATGTTGTCTCGGCGGGCAACGAAGGTGCTGAGAATTTTGGACTGTGCAGGCGTGGAGGTTTTGCTCGCGGCCAGTGTCATAATCAGCACCGCTATAATAACGATGACTAAACCGGCGGCGATAAACCATTTGCTCCGCCACCATGCCGGTTTAGAGGTTGTCTTTGGAGGATTGTTTGCTTTGTTCTCGTTCATTTGCCTGATCCCTGGATACTATGACTGATTGCGTCCACATTCCGTCGGGTTTGACCTGCAATATACCGACGTCGCGATAAAAGCTCAGTTTAGCGATGGTGTGGCCCAACAGTGCGGATGTAAGATTGTTTTGTGCCAGCAGCAGCGAGTCCTGAGCATCGAGCAGGTCTCTGGTTTTTGCCCTGCCCGACTTCAGCAACAATGGCATATTTTTAACTCTTTCCTCGGCTA
The DNA here is from genome assembly GCA_903857265.1 of uncultured Phycisphaerales bacterium. Lineage (GTDB taxonomy): Bacteria > Planctomycetota > Phycisphaerae > Sedimentisphaerales > Anaerobacaceae > Fen-1362. Next base: position 31,780 of record CAIODZ010000019.1, on the reverse strand, counting down.
TAGCCAAGCTTTTTTTCTGGGTAACAAACTGTTCCGCCGTTGCCATTAATTGACGATATGCCTGACGAACGCCCTGCACAACTGAATCAACTTGCTGGCTGTATGCCCGCTGCTGCTGTTCTAATGTTATCAACGCCTGCCGGTAGGCGTTTCGCTGGTTTTTCCTGTCAAAGGGCAGATCAGCGGAGAGCCCCAATCCATAAGCTCCCCTGTGAAATTGAAAATTGTCGATGTTTTCGTTGCCCTGTGAGTTGACATTTGCGCTGCCGGTAACGTCGAGCTTAGGGCCAAGTCCCTCGGAGGCAAGCTTGACTTTACGTTGAGCATCATCGACAGCATCTGCAGAATTGGCTAAATCCAGCCGGCAGCTCAGCGCAGTTTCGATTGCGTTATCAACCGTGTATTGCGGTATGGTTGTGCCGTAGTTTTGCAGCGCTCTAAGTTCATTCTGGTCCAGCTCAAGCGGAGTATTGACCGGCAATGACAACCTGATTTTGAATGAATCGAGCGATTGTTCGTAGAATTGAAGGGTTGTTACATAGCTGTCATAAGCGCTTAGTTCTCGCTGTCTGGCCTGGTCAACTTCGAAAGGAGCTGTTCGCCCGGTTTTGGCCTCCATTTCCGCCTGTTTTCGGTATTCGACGCTGCTGTTCCAGTTGTTCTTGGCGTTGGTTACACCGTCTTTCTGTTGCAGGACGCCGTAATAAGCGGTGATAGTATCGACTACAAAGGTTTGGCGATAGCGGTTGAACGTGCGAATCTCGTATAAAACATCCCGCTCCGCCTGCGTGAGGTTCTCCCACGCGACTTTACCACCGCCGTTGCCGAGAAGGGGGACATCCAATGTGCCGCTCAGAACGCCGCTTAATGTGGTACGCGGGTCGCCGGTCAGCAACCTTGCCCAGTCAAATACCAAACTGGTGTTTAACAAAATTCCATCCGGAGTCAAAAATGTGTTTTTGACGCCGCCTTCTGCGTTAATGGTTCTCTGTTCAGGTGATTCAGTGATTGCATTTCCAGACACGTTGTTTTTGGTGTATTCAGCGTCGATAGTTCCAAACCAATGCAGGGCATATTTGTAACGTTCCCCTGTCAGCGTCAAAGCTTGCAAATAGAGGTTTTCTTTTTGGAACTGATAATCACGATTGTATTTTGTGGCTATGGCGACCGCCTGCGCGAGAGTCATCGGTTCGGATTGTGCCGGGGTTTTGTCAACGTTCACGTCGTTCGGGGAGGATATATTGCTGTCACTGATAATATAATTGTTTTTTTGGCCGAACTTGTCCTGCCACTTGGCATCGATAATTTTGTAAACTTCCTTGTCGGCGTCGGCTTTGTGAAAATCAGGGCTGCACCCCGTGACCATTGTCAAGACAATGGCCATTAGAGCACAAATCGTAAATACCGACTGAAATTTGCTCATCACCTATACCTCGCCCAATTGGCCTTCCATGACCCAAAGTGTGTATCCGCAATTATACCAAAAATAGATGCCTGATTAAAGCCCTATAACCACTACATTTGCCTGTTAAGAGGCAGAAACTATACGGCTTTTACCGGTTGTATGCTCTGTATCGATTGATTTTATTGGGTCTCAAATCAAAAGGAAACAACCTGCCCGATTAGTTGGTTATAACGTTTCTCAAGCGGGGTCTATTTCAGGAAATTGTCGATATTGCCGGAACTATCCTTGTTTATGGCAAGTTTCTTAAGATAGGGGGCGGTTTCGATAATAATGTGTTGAGGGCTGTGGTAATTCACCCAAACAGATAGAACAGAGTTTGTCTCGCAACGAGAGGACAGTAGAATTTCACCGTAACCGGCTTATGCGAAAGATGGGCGCGCACAATACAACAAAGCAGAGCCTGCCCTTTGTAGTTCCTGCCCTACATAGCATGCAGTGCGACAGAGGGTTGACGAAGAAAGGTGTAACCTGGGGAACTTATACCAGGCCTGCCCTCTTGGCTCTTTTCGCGGCGCGTTTTTCTTCTAATGTTCTTTGCGGTTTCTTCTTTGTCTCTTTTTTGGTATCGCGACTTTTAGACATAAATTTTCCTTTCCATTATTACGCCGCATTATATTATGCGGGCGATTTCGCCGTTTAATACTACGGATTTCGCGATGACAAGGCAAGCCCAAAACGGTGTAAATATAACGAACAATTGACTGTCTGGAGCGAATAAATTACACTAACTCAGTATGAAAACAGCTACATTAAAAGCGAGACATAAGGTTCAGGATGAGCTAAAACCCCGGCTTATCGCCTTTGAAATCACAAGGCGATGCCGGTATAACTGTAAACACTGCCGGGCGAGCGCCGGCCCCGCGGGCGGGTCGGAGCTTACAACTAAACAATGCCAAAAGATAATCGCCTCAATCGCCGAGTTTGCCAAACCAATCTTGATATTGACGGGCGGTGAGCCAATGGAACGCCCCGATTTGTATGAGATTATCGAATACGCCAAAGAAAAGGGCCTTCGCGTTGTGATGGCGACCTGCGGCTATCTTCTCGACGACGACTCGATAGTTAAACTCAAAAAAGCCGGTGTTTCCGCACTATCTTTCAGTATTGACGGCGCAACCGCTGAGACCCACGACCATTTCCGCGACACCACCGGGGCTTTCGATACGGTAATGCGCGCCGCTGAAATGGCTCGCAATGCGAAGATGCCTTTCCAGATAAATACCACGATACACAAGCAAAACGCCGGCGAAATCATCGGTATCGCCGAGCTTGCCAAACGTCTCGGTGCTATATGTTTCAACACCTTTATGCTTGTCCCCACAGGCCGGGCCACTGAAATGGACGATGCTGTCCTTGACCCGATTCAGTACGAATATATCCTCAACGAGCTTCTGCGTATAAAATTAAAAAACGAAATCGATGTCCGCGTCACATGCGGCCCCGCGTTTGCCAGGATTTGCGAGCAGGCAAAGGCGAGGGGGCTTGTCGCCGAAGGTGCTGGATGTATGGGAGGCAAAGAGTTCGGGTTTATTAGCTTCAAAGGCGACGTCCAGACCTGCGGATTCCTCGATATCTTGGCGGGCAACCTCGTTGATAACAGCTATAACTTTGCAAAAATCTGGCGCGAATCGAAATTCCTCAATAAAATCCGCGACACCTCTCAGTTTGAAGGCAAATGCGGCGAGTGCGAATACGTCGAGGTCTGCGGCGGCTGCAAAGCACGGGCAATGACGATGATGGGTAGTTACTTAGCCGGTGACCCGATTTGCGGATATGTGCCTAAACGGAGACGATAACAATGAGCAACCTTTCGGCGTTTGATAAGCGGCTGTGCAACGAGCTGCAAATGGGGTTGCCTATAGCTGAAAGACCATTCGCGATAATTGCCAGAATTCTCAAAAGCAACGAAGCAAAAGTCCTCCAACACACGCGGTCACTCGTCAAACTCGGCATAATCAGACGCCTCGGCGTGTCGATAAACTGGCGGGCGATTGGCAGGGCAAGCACTCTCGTTGCAGCTCATATCGAGCAGGGGGATTTGAAAAAGGTTATCTCTGCTGTTAATAAATTAAAAGGCGTATCGCATAATTACCTCCGCGAACATCATTATAACCTCTGGTTTACTCTTCGTGCCGATTCACAAAAGGATATCGAAACTATTTTGGGAAAATTATCGAAACGGTTCGTGGCTGCTTTCAATACTTTGCCCGTTGTGCGGGTCTTTAAATTAGATGCGCGTTTCGACGCGGCAAGCGACGGAAAGCGATTGCTAACTGTCCGCTGTCGCTGCCCTTTGAACGCTGAACGCTGTTCGCTGTCCGTTATCGATAAACAGATATTAAAGGGATTGCAGAGGGGATTGAAAGTAGTCAAACGGCCATTTGATTTTATTTCCGATGATAAGTTTGAAATTTATGACGGCTTGCTGCATATCGCAGAAATGATTGACGAAGGGGTAATCAATCGGCTGGGGGCGATGGTAAATCATAATAAACTCGGTTTTACCGCCAACGCGATGTTTGTCTGTAAGGCAGAGAAGTCGCGGGCGATTGAAATAGGCGAAAAATTAGCGGCTCTTGGAATTGTCAGTCATTGTTATGAGCGGAAAAAGTTTAAGGGTTGGCCTTATAATATCTTTGCGATGATGCACGGCAGCAATATGGGAGATATTCGAAAAGCGGTAGATGGGTTTGTGAAAAAAGAGGGGATAGATTCATTTGCGATTTTGCCGACAGCGGAGAAACTGAAGAAGTAGAAGACAAAGACCAGCGGGCAGAAAATGGGGTTGAACGATGCGGGAGAATGGTTTGACCTGTCGGCAAGGGGGGATATAATACCAAATTTGAGTTAGGATAAGATTATGGGCGATAAAATTGTGCGGGCGATTTTTCCGGGGTCTTTTGACCCGATTACCAACGGGCATTTGGACGTAATAAGCCGGGGTATGAAGCTTTTTGGTGAGCTGATAGTGGCTGTCGGCAGAAGCCCCCTGAAAGACCAGCTTTTCACTCCTGAGCAGCGCGTCGAAATGATAGCGGAGCTTATAAAGGATATGCCCGGTGTGTCCGTGGAGGGTTTCGACGGGCTGACGGTGGAATATGCCAGGCAAAAAAAAGCCAACGTTATTTTACGTGGTCTGCGAAGTTTGACGGACGTGAATTATGAGTTTGAGCTTGCGATGACCAACCGGTCTGTTACGGGTATAGAGACGATATTTGTAATGACGACTGAGCAATACGGCTTTATTAGCTCGACGCTGGTTCGTCAGGTGGCATCGCTTGGGGGCGATATATCGAATCTTGTGCCCGAAAATGTGTATCGCCGGCTGCGAGAACGATTCAAGAAAACATAGCAAAAGTGGCGAAAATGGTTAGATACGACAGGTGAGGCGTAATATTGCCTCGAAATGCCGTTTTTTTTGTGGTTTTGCGTGTTGGAGGTATAAATTTGTTTATCGTTGGTATCGAGACACAATTCAAGGCCTGGCACAGTATCCCTTTGCCGGACGGAACTATAGAGCCCGAACATGAGCATTTCTGGGCGGTTGAAGTTGAGGTCCGCGGTGATGCGCCCAGTAAAGGCGGTATGGTGATAAATTTCGCGCAGCTCAAGAGCCGACTTTTGGATGTTACCGCAAAACTAAACGAAACCGTGTTAAATGAGTCGGATTATTTCAAGGACAAATGCCCCACAGCGGAAAACGTCGCGGTGTATATTTTTGACCGCCTTGAGCCGACTTTGCCGGATAATATTCGGCTAAAGAGCATCAGAGTGAGCGAACAGGTGGGCTGCTGGGCGATTTACAGCAAAGAATAGCGGGCAAGGCAGATAGTCAGAATGCATATTACGGAGGGCGGAGAAATTGACGATTATATCTGCGTCAGTATGGTATAATAATCAGGTTAAATCGAGGTCTTTATGCAGTGTGAGGTTTGCCAGAGTAAGGAAGCAACGATACACCTGACGGAGATAGCCGACGGCGTCAGGACAGAGATGCATCTTTGCGAGCAGTGCGCGCAGGAGCAGGGGGTCGGGACGAAAAGTTATATCCCGCTCAACGAGCTTTTGAGCAGCCTGCTTTCAGTAGGCCCCAAGGGCGAAGAGCCGGCCCAGCCCAGCGTCGGTGAGCAGGTATGCCCTCATTGCGGCTACACGCTGGATAAGTTCCAGGAGAAGGCGGTCCTTGGCTGCCCGAATGATTATGAGGTTTTCGAGAAACAGCTTGCGCCGCTGATAAAAAAGGCGCACGATGGTGCGACGTGCCACTGCGGCAAAGTGCCGGCGAATACGCCAACCGACTCGAAAAAACAGCTTGAGATTACGCAGTTGCGCCGGCAATTGGATGAGGCGGTGCGAAAAGAAGATTACGAGCTTGCCGCGAAATTGCGGGACAAGCTCGTTGAATTTAAGTAACGCGTTTTATCGCAATGAAACTTACTGAAATAAGCGGAAATATCAACGAGTGGTTTAGCGGGGAAGGGCCTCTTTCGGACGTGGTAATTTCCTCACGAGTTCGATTAGCCAGAAACCTCGCTGGGCACAGGTTCCTGGCCGCGTGCCCGGCGACCGAAAAAGCGGAGATATTAAGAAAACTCAAAGACGTTTTGATGGGAATCGACCTCGGCGATGAGGTTTTTTACATCGGCGTTGACAAAGTGCCCGCGCTGGAAAAACGGTTCCTCGTCGAGCGGCATCTTATCAGCCAGAATCACGCCTTCGGCAAAGGTCCACGCGGTGCGGTGATTGCAAGGCGTGAGTTTTTCACCGCGATGATTAACGAAGAGGACCACCTGCGCCTGCAGGTGCTCAAGGCCGGTTGCCAGTTGCCCGCCTGCCTCGAACAGATTAACCGCATCGATGATATGATTGAGCAGAAGGTCGAATACGCCTTTAGTCCCAAATACGGTTATCTTACCGCCTGCCCCACGAATCTCGGGACGGGAATCAGGGTATCGGTTATGTTGCATCTGCCCGCGCTGAAAATGACGGGCCAGATAGAAAAATTTCTCAACGCCACAAAATCGCTTGGGTTGGCGGTTCGCGGACTTTTCGGCGAAGGTACCGAAGCGGCGGGCGATTTTTATCAGCTCTCCAATCAGACAACCTTAGGCGTCCGCGAGAAAGATATTGTTACCCAGTTCGAGAAAACGATTATCCCGGAAATTGTCGAATATGAGCACGCGGCCCGCAGTCAGCTGCTCTCGCACGAGTCCAGTTTGCTCGATGATAAAATCTCGCGTGCGCTTGCCCTGCTGAAAAACGCCAATTTGATTAGCTCACAGGAGGCGTTGTTTTTGCTCAGTCACATCCGGCTTGGGCTTAATATGCACAAACATCAGGGGGCATCGACGCCCGCAATCGACCGGCTTTGCTCGCTGGGTAATGATATTGGCAGCGCAGGCACAAGCGACCGGCTGTCGATTGCCACAGTAAATCGCCTGTTTTTGCTGACGCTGCCTGCCCATTTGCAGCTCAACTACGGCAAAGAGCTTGATTCCACCCACCGCGATGCCCTCCGCGCCCAGATTATTCGTTCAGCCCTGAACGGTTAATCGGTGTCCCTGACTGCCGTTAGCGTCTGCCAAAATGGCAAAAATACATACAGCCCTCATTTGTTCGATAACCGTAACTCCTTTGTTTTAATGTCGTTATGGCATATTGGTCTTCGGCTGGGCCTTTGGCACGGCGTTTGCACTTTTAAGGTAGAAACAATGCTGTTACAAATAAGCGATAAATAGAAAGGGAGCTAAAAATGGCTACGAACAAAATAATAGGAATTGATTTGGGGACGACAAACTCGGTGGTTGCCGTAATGGAAGGCAACACACCTAAGGTCCTGATTAACTCATCCGGCTCACGACTGACGCCCTCGGTTGTCGGCTTTACCGACAAGGGTGAACGATTAGTGGGCCAGATTGCAAAACACCAGCAGGTAACCAATCCTGAGCATACGGTTTTCTCAATCAAACGGTTTATGGGCAGACGCCACAACGAGGTTGGGTCCGAGGAAAAAATAGTGCCTTACAAAATCGTGGGCGGTGCCGATGAGCTGGTAAAGGTCAACGTCCGAGGCAAGGAATATACGCCGCCTGAGATATCGGCGATGATTTTACAGGATTTGAAAAAGACGGCGGAAGATTACCTCGGCGAGAGCGTCGAGCGGGCGGTTATTACCGTGCCCGCGTATTTCAATGACGCGCAAAGACAGGCGACCAAGGACGCCGGCGCAATCGCGGGACTGAAGGTCGAGCGAATTATCAATGAGCCGACGGCAGCAGCCCTTGCTTACGGCGTTGATAAACAGAAAAATGAAAAGGTAGTTGTTTTTGACTTCGGCGGCGGAACGTTTGATGTATCGATACTTGATATAGGCGGTTTCGAAGACAAGAGCGGTGTCATTGAGGTTTTGAGCACCAACGGCGATACTCACCTGGGCGGCGATGACCTCGACGCGGTTATGATTAATTACATCGCCGAAGAGTTCAGAAAGAAAGAAGGTATAGACCTTCGCAAAGACCCGATGTCGCATCAACGAATCAAAGAAGCAGCGGAAAAGGCCAAGTGCGAATTGAGCAGCCAGGTGGAATCGACGGTGAACCTGCCGTTTATTACGGCGGACGCATCGGGGCCGAAGCATTTGCAGATGACGATTACCCGCAGCACGTTTGAGGCGTTGTGCGAGCCGGTATTCGACCGGCTGAAAAGTCCATGCCTCAAGGCGATAAAGGATGCCAAACTTGCGAACAAGGATATCTCGGAAGTTTTGCTCGTAGGCGGCTCGACAAGGATCCCGAAGGTTCAGCAGATTGCGCGCGAGCTTTTCCAGAAAGAACCAAACAGGAGCTTGAATCCTGATGAGGTAGTCGCGATGGGTGCGGCTGTCCAGGGCGCGGTTTTGGCAGGCGATGTAGGAGTCAAAGATATTTTGCTGCTGGATGTAACGCCTCTTTCACTTGGCGTTGAGACACTTGGCGGCGTTATGACAAAACTGATTGAGCGCAACGCAACGATACCCACGAGCAAGACCGAAGTATTCTCGACCGCTGCGGATAACCAGACAACGGTTGATATTCACATTTTGCAGGGTGAGCGCGAGTTCGCGCACGACAACCGTTCGCTTGGCAGGTTCCAGCTTGCAGGTTTGCCGTCGTCGCCGAGAGGCATCCCGCAGATTGAGGTTGCTTTCAACATCGACGCCAATGGCATCTTGAATGTATCTGCCAAGGACCTTGCGACAAACAAGCAGCAGTCGATTGAGATTAAATCCAGTTCAGGCATAAGCGACCAGGATATTGACCGGATGAAAAAGGACGCGGAATCGCACGCCGAGGACGACAAGAGGAAACGCGAGGTCGTGGATTTGAAAAACCAGGCAGACCAGCTTGTTTACGTTACCGAAAAAACGCTCAAAGAGCATGGCAGCAAGGTTTCAGGCGACACTCGCGGCAAAATCGAGAGCGCGGTCAATAATCTCAAAGAAGTCGTCAAGGGCGACAATGCCGATGCGATAAGAAAGGCGGTTGAAAACCTCAATAGCGCAAGTCAGGAACTTGGCAAGACGCTGTATGAGGAGGCCGCGAAGAAGACCGCGGGCGGCAAAGGCGCAGCAGGCCCGGCTCAACAGGATGCCCCGCCTCCTCCGCCTGCCGAAGGCGAAGTCCGCAGAAAAGGCGGCGACGACGACGTAATCGACGCGGAGTTTGAAGCAAAAGATAAAAAATAAGAGCGAAAGCGGCACACAGGGCATAAAGACCATGAGCGCAGGTGTTTAACTTGCGCTCTTTTTATTTGCCGATGCAGAAGCGATTATTTCGGAACGCAGGATGGATTGTTCGGGTCTGCGTAACAATCGACAAGCCAGTTATTTGCCATTATCACAAAATCCAGCATATCTACCTTGCAGTCATTGTTCAGGTCGCCCGCTAATACATACTGACATAATGGCGGCCCGCCGCCGCTGCGCAGGGCAAGAGAGTGGCCCCCTCCTGCCGCGATGGCGATAAAGTTGTTTCCGTCAGGGGGCGTTGCCTGACCATAACTATTGTCGCCCCAGCCGACGATTGAGCCGTCGGACTTCAGGGCAAGAGAGTGGTACCATCCTGCCGCGATGGCGAGAAGAGCGTTTCCGTCAGGGGGCGTCGCCTGACCAGCCCAGTTTCCAGAATCATCGTAGTTGCTGCCCCAGCCGACAATCGAGCCGTCGGACTTCAGGGCAAGAGAGTGGGAGCATCCTGCCGCCATGGCGATGAAGTTGTTTCCGTCAGGAGGCGTTGCCTGACCATAATAGTTTCCTTCCTCATCTGTATTGCTGCCCCAGGCGACGATTGAGCCGTCGGACTTCAGGGCAAGAGAGTGGAGCCCTCCTGCCGCAATGGCGATGAAGTTGTTTCCGTCAGGGGGCGTCGCCTGACCACGACCATTTTCGCCCCAGGCGACGATTGAGCCGTCGGACTTCAGGGCAAGAGAGTGCCACAATCCTGCCGCGATGGCGATAAAGTTGTTTCCGTCAGGAGGCGTCGCCTGACCAGAATCATTTTTGCCCCAGCCGACGATTGAGCCGTCGGACTTCAGGGCAAGAGAGTGCCCTTTTCCAGCCGCGATGGCGATGAAGTTGTTTCCATCAGGTACCTTGGTCTGACCTCCCCAGGTGACGATTGAGCCGTCGGACTTCAAGGCAAGAGAGTGAGCCCCTCCTGCCGCGATGGCGATGAAGTTGTTTCCGTCAGGGGGCGTCGCCTGACCAGAATCATTCCAGCCCCAGCCGACGATTGAGTTGGCGAAAAGAGCAGCCGGCGATACTGTCAGAATGCAAAAAACCGAAACAAACAGGTAAAAACCAACCCCTTGCCCCCATCGTCGAATTTGAACGTTCATTTGATTCTCCTCCATCCTAAAGTATCAAAGTTTCGCCTGAGAAACATAAACCCATTCAAGCATAGATCAACTATACCGCATTACCTATCGAATTTGCAAGAAAAAACGGGTTATTTTACGATGCAGAAGCGGGAGAAGATGCGGTCTAATACCTGTTCATCGATATTATGTTGTTCGATGTTGCTTAGCTGGTTATAGGTGGGATTTTAATTTTTCAATGGCAAAGCGGGCGACGATGTTGTGGTCGAAGGCCATATTCGGGGGCAGGTTGTTGATATCGAACCATTGCGCCATAGCGGCGTCATCGCCGGCTTTTGTGCGGTTGAGTCCTTCTTTGATTATGCCCATATAAACGACGGTAATTTGTCTGCCTCTGGGGTCCCGCCCACAGGTTCCGACGGTGTGCATCTGTTCGAGAGCGATTCCCGTGAGACCTGTTTCTTCCTGTAATTCTCTTGCGACGGCATCTTCCAATTCTTCATCCATTCCGATAAAGCCGCCTGGGATTGCCCACTGGCCTTTGAAGGGTTCGTTGCCTCGTTTGATGAGCAGCAGCTTGGTTGCCTCGGCGGTAACGGCAAAAACCACCGCATCGACCGTAACCATAGGCCTGGGCCACTCGTAAACGTATTTTCCTTTCGCATTCATTTTGGACAGCATAATGAATATTGGGAATTTAAGCAATTGCCGAAAGGGAGGTAAACGCATAAAATAGAGATATGCACGATGTTGAAACAGTAATGAGGAATTTAATCGAGATATCGGATGTTACGCTCGTTGACGGGTGGCGCGGATGGGTTGCGGTTCGCGCCGCGGGCAAAGACCAGTTTTCAAAGGCAGGATGGGAAAAGTTATTGGCTAAGCCGGGAAAGCTGCTTGAGGGAGCGCAACAGACGCTGAAAATTGAGGGTTTAAATACCGTTACGGTTAAATACCTTGATATCGGAGGCAGGGGCGTCAAGGCGGTGATAAAGCAGAGGCAAAGCGGCGCCGGTGTTCGGGGGATTTTCAGGTCGATGGGGGCGGCGCACGCGATACGGAATTTTATCGCGGCGGTCAAAATCAGGCAATATGGTCTGCCTGTCGCGGTGCCATTAGCGGCGGTGTATCACAAGAGATTTTTGTTTTGCGACCAGAGCATATACATCAGCGAATATATTGAGGGGACAAACTTGTACGAGTTTTTGAGGAATATGCAGGCACGGGGCGAGGAACGGTACTGGATAATGCGGGAGCTTTCCTCGCGGATGGCGGAGATATTCGCGGAGCTTCATAAAAATAATCTGTGGCACAGAGACGCCAAGGCGACGAATTTTGTCGTCAACCAGGATGGTGACGGGGAGTATTGCGTTACTATTACCGATGTGGACGGGATTAAACAGTATTTTTCCAGCAGCGAAGACAGGCAGATGCAGGGGCTGTGGCAATTGGCGGCGTCGGTTATGGAATTGCCGGGCATTACGCGGACGGATTATCTGCGGGCCTTCGAGATATACTGCGATGAAGTTAGGATACCGGAGGAGCAGCGCAGGGACATATTCAGGCGACTTGCGCAGAAGGCACAAGCGAAGTATCGTCTCAAGCAAGCAAAACAGGGACGTTAAATGATGGGCGAAGAGCCGAGACGCATTTTGATTATAAAGCCGAGCGCTTTGGGGGACATAATCTTAGCGTTGCCTGCGTTGTCGGTGCTGAAGAGGACTTTCCCGGGGGCGAAAATATCGTGGTTTGTCAGGCCTGAGTTTGCGCCGCTTATAACGGGGCATCCGTATATATCTGATATTATCCTGTTCGACCGCAAACAATTGTCCAAATGGTGGTGCAACACGGGCAGTTTTAATGCGTTGAGTTTGCTTGTTAAGCAGCTCAGGGCAGGTAAATTCGATTTAGTATTCGATTTTCAGGGACTTTTCAGAACGGGATTTTTCAGTTGGGTAACGGGCAGCAAAAGGCGATTCGGGATGGCAGGGGCGAAGGAGCTGGCACATCTGTTTTACACGGATAAAATTTCGCAGGATGCTTCAAGCATTCACCTGGTTGATTATTATTTGAAAATAGTTGCTTCGGCTGGTGCAAAACAGATGGAGGCGGAATTCAAATTGCCCGAGGATGCGGGGGCAGCGGAGCAAATCGACAAACTTTTGAAATCGCAGGGCGTAAACGCCAAATATGCTGTGATTGTTCCGGGGGCGGCACAGCCGAATAAGCGTTGGCCTATTGAAAAATTTGCGGCACTGGCGGGCAAAATTGGCGAGCGATTCGGGTTATCGATTGTGGCGACGGGTTCGCCAGGGGAGCGGGAATATATTGAGGCAATTGGAAAGCGAGTTATCAATCTCGCGGGAAAAACAGCGGTGCGTGAGCTGATACCGTTATTGAAGAGGGTATCGTTGGTCGTGAGCAATGATACGGGGCCGGGGCATATCGCGGCTGCGCTCGGTGTGCCGATGGTGATGATATTCGGGCCTACGAACCCGGCGAGGGTGTGCCCGTATAAGCGTCCTGAATGTGTCGTGGCGGCTGAGCCGAATGAACGCGGAATGAAGGCGGACAGCTACGAGCCGAGGCACAATATTGCCCATATAACCGTCGAACAGGTTTTTGAAACGGCCTGCAAGCAAATCAGCAAAAACGGCTACTGACCCCTTTTTCGCTACAATTGTTTTAATGTGGCGGCGCAGCGTTCACAAACGTCCGGGTGCTGTGGGTCGCAGCCGACGCTGGGCCAGTAGTTCCAGCATCGCTGGCATTTCTGATGAGCGCTCTTCTGGGCAATCATCTGGGTCGGGCCTTCGGCTTTTTCGAGCTTTACCTCGCTGACGATGCAAAGGGCGGCGAAATTCTTAATGCCGAACTGCTCAATTGCTGCCGCATCTTCGCTGCCGCAACGGATAGTAACACTGGATTCCTGATTGCTTCCGATAAGTTTATCGCGGCGCAACGGCTCAAGGGCGAGAAGGACGGCATTTCGCAGGGACATAAGCTTTTGCCATTTTGCTTCGCCTGCCTGCCAGTCGATAGCCGGGTCAACTTTGGGAAGTATCGCGAGGTGGACGGTCTCGACGTTTTGGGATTTATGCTGGATTGCAGCCCAGGTTTCCTCGGTGGTGTGGACGAGGATTGGGGCGAACAACAGCGTGAGCGAGTCGAGAATTTTATAAAGCGCGGTCTGGCAGCTTCGGCGAGACGGGCTATCTGCGGGGTCGCAGTACAGGCGGTCTTTGAGCAGGTCCATATAGATACTGCTCATCTCGATGCTGCAGAAATTATAGAGCAGCGAAAACGCGCGGTGATAGGCGAAGTCATCGAATTCTTTGGTAACGCCCGCGATTAGCTTTTGGAGCTGCTGCATCGCCCATTTATCGATTTCGAACATTTTGTCGTAAGCGACGGCGTTTTTGGCGGGGTCGAAATCGTAGATATTGCCGATGAGATAACGCAGGGTGTTTCGGATTTTGCGGTAGGCGTCCTGGGTTTTGCCGATAAGCTCGTCGTTGCAGCGAACGTCGTCCTGATAGTTGACGCTGGCGACCCACAGGCGGAGGATGTCCGCGCCGTATTTGGTTACCTCGTCCTGTGCATTAACGTAGTTGCCGAGGGACTTGGATTGCTTCATACCCTTTTCATCGACGGTGAAGCCGTGGGTGAGTACGGCTTTGAAGGGGGCTTTGCCGATTGCGCCGAGCGCAGGGAGAAGCGATAACTGGAACCAGCCGCGATGTTGGTCGCTGCCTTCGAGGTAGAGGTCAACGGGGACGGGCCAGCCGGCTTTTGTGGCGACGGAGTACCAGCTGCATCCCGCTTCGAACCAGACATCGAAGATGTTTTCTTCTTTTTTCAGCTCGTTGAATGAAAAGCCGGTGGGCAATTTGAAATCCGCGCCGAGAATTTGCTCAGGCGAATCGGTGAACCAGCTATCGGAACCTTTGACGGCGATGTGTTTTGAAACCGCCAGGACCGATTCTTTTGTCAAAAGTGCTTCGCCCTGAGGATTGACAAAGACCGGGATAGGCAGACCCCAGCTTCGCTGCCTGCTGATGCACCAGTCGGGACGCGATTCGAGCATACCTTCGATGCGTTTCTGGCCCCAGTCGGGAATCCAGCGGACGTTTTTTGTGGATTCGAGCGAGAGGTTGCGCAGGGATTTTCCCAGGCCGGGGATTTCCTTATCGACGCTGACGAACCATTGTTCGGTTGCGCGGAAGATGACGGGCGTTTTGCTTCGCCAGCAGTGCGGGTAGCTGTGGGTGATTTTCTGCTGTTTGACGAGCCAGCCGGTTTTAGTGAGGTGGTCGATGACTTCTTTATCAACTTCGAGGACCTTTTTGCCCCGAAGCCATTCGGGGACGGTGTTGTCGTAGGAACCGTCATCTTTCACTGGCGAATATATGGCCAGACCATACTTTTGCCCAGACATATAATCCTCTGCGCCGTGGCCTGGAGCGGTGTGAACAAGCCCTGTGCCGTCTTCGGTTGTTATGTATTCGGCGAGAATGACTTTATAGGCGTCTTTATCCGTCGGGTTCTTTTCGATGAAGGGATGCTGATAGCGTAAGCCCTCAAGTTTGGAGCCGAGTACCTTATTTGGGCTGACTTTGTATTGTCCTTCATTTAATCCCGCAGCCGCGACGACAGCGGGGAGGCGGTCTGAAACAACAACGGATACGAAACGCCTACCATTAAGCTGATAGTCGAGTGTGACATATTCGAGACGCGGGTGCAGCGCGACAGCGAGATTCGCGGCTAATGTCCAGGGGGTGGTCGTCCAAATCATAAAGCAAACTTTGGCGTTTTGTGCCTGCTCTGCTGTTACCAGACCAAGCTCGGTAAGTCGCGGTATGCTGTCTTTGGCGACGGGGAAATTTACGAAGATACTTGGGGAATCGACGTCTTTGTATTCCAGTTCCGCTTCTGCCAGCGCGGTTTCGCAGCCGACGGACCAGTGGATGGGTTTTAGTTGTTTTTTGACGAGACCTTTACCTACGAGCTCAGCGAAGACCTCGAGGACGCCCGTTTCGTAAACGGGCTTAAAAGTAAGATACGGGTTTTCAAAGTCGCCGAAGACGCCAAGCTGCTGAAACTGCTGGCCCTGGAGCTTGATGTATTTGCTCGCGTATTTTTTGCAGAGTCCTCGGATTTCGGGTTTGCTCAGTTGACGGATTTTTTCGCCGAGTTCGGTAACGACCTTCGATTCGATGGGCAGACCGTGGCAATCCCAGCCGGGGACGTAGGGAGCGTCGAAGCCGGACATTGTTTTGTAGCGGATGACAAAATCCTTAAGGACCTTGTTGATGACGTGGCCCATGTGGATATCGCCATTGGCGTATGGCGGGCCGTCGTGCAGGATATATAACGGCGAACCTTTTCGGGCGGCCCTGATTTTGCCGTAAATGTTGCCTTTTTGCCAGTCCTTGCGCATCTGCGGCTCGCGCTGGACGAGGTTGGCTTTCATCGCAAAGCTTGTTTGCGGCAGGTTCAATGTTTGGCTGTAACTTTTCTTGTCGTCGGACATCGTAATTCCTCAAATATCAAAAGCGAGTATATTAAACGTTAGCGACCATGCAGTCAACGTAATGACCGGACGGCCGATTTATATAAACGAAAAAGGCCTTTCAGGATTGTCGCCCTGAAAGGCCTTTATAAATCGATATTTGACGCTTTCAGGACAGCTTTGTTATGTCTCCTATAATGATAATCGCAATGGCAGCGGGGCAGGCGATGTGCTTTGCCTGTGCGATTAACCGTAATGTAAATTGTTTTAACGCCATAAATTCACCTTAACAACGTTACAAATCTACCATAGTAGTCGGTTATTGTCAATCGTGAGTTTAACAGCCATTGACACAAGGCAGGTTCGCCTCTTATAGTATTGGCTTTATTAACCGTATTTATTTTAAGAAACGAACAAAGAAAGGGCTATTTTGATGGATCCTGTAATTTTCAAGGCGTACGACATCAGGGGGTATCTACCCAGACCGCCTGCGCAAGAAATATGTGGTATCCTGGTATTTGGCTGGTTCGTTGCATAAATCAAGTTGCCCCACAAAAATAAGAATGTTATAATTCCAGAGCACAGCCCAAATTGAAAAACATGATTATTATCAAAGGAGATAGTGGAAAATGAGTTTTGTAGGGAACAGGAAAGGCCCCAGAAAATCCGAGATCGCCCAAAAACTGGGACCGGATTACTTTGGCATTTCGATGGAGAAGTTTGAGGCTGAAATCCAGTTGTATCGAGATGACGAGTACAATGGTATAGTCGATCCTGTTTACGTGGACAAAGATGGGCGACGCTTTCTTGAATTTTATGCTCCAAACGACGGAACCCAGAGATTCTACCTTGAGGAGAACGGCTATTATCTCGAAGGCAAGATTGATGAAGTCCGGGTAGATGATGATACCCCCTTGCTTGGCGGCGAGATTGAGTCGATACTTAAATTGGCAAAGGATGAGATTTCGAAGTATCTCGAAAAGGCATTACAAAACGACCGGATTGACCAGCAATTATACGAAGAAGCTAAAAAGCATACTTTTCCAAACCTAGAATGTTGGCTTAAGGATCCATACATCGACGAGAAACTGCCGCATTTTAAGGAAGGGATTTGCAGCACGATTACGGAAGGAAATGAGAACGAGAACTGGGAAAATGTTGTTAACGCCTTTCGTCAGCATGTGCGTTTTGGCACAGGGGGTATACGAGGTCTAATGGCATTTGATAAGGACTCTATTATTTTATTGAAGGACAGAGGAATAGATGCACCTATACTTAAAGGTCCAAACACGATTAACGATTTGGTTTTCCTATTAACCTCTGTGGGCGTCGCAGAGTTTGGGAAACATCAACATTCACCCTTCAAGAAAATAGTTATAGGGTATGACAGCCGTATCAGAGGGCATGACTTAGCGAAGATCGTTGCTAGACTTTTCTTGGCGTATGATTACACTGTATATTTTTTTGATGCTCCTTGCCCGTACCCCGAAGTGACATTCGCAATTCCATACGAGTCGATTAAAGCAGATGTAGGCATCTTCATTTCTGCAAGTCACAACGATTATCGATATAATGGCTATAAGCTATCTTGCGGCAACGGCTCTCAGTTTGACCCCGAAGAGCGAGATGAGATGTATAACAAGTATATTGCAAACGCAGAGACCAAACAAATTGAATTCTGTCCTAATTTCCGTGAAGCTTCCGAAGGCAAGTTGTGGTTTCTTGGTGGGGATAAACCGAATCCTGAATTCGATTATGAGGGTAAAGAACACTTTATCATAAATATGCACAAAGAGCATCGTGACCATGTTAAAAGCTTTCTGCTTATGGGGGACCTTGAAAAACGGCAAAAGAAAGCCGCGAATCCTTTGAAAATAGGATATTGTGCATTTCATGGAGCTGGTCGGGTGGCTGTCCCCAGATTATTAAAAGAGGTTGGGTTTACAGAAATCAAGTCAATAACACACAACGGATTAAATGACCTCAATGGATTATTTCCCTCGTTTTGCAGTAAACATGGACGCGAGCAGCAACCAGACCCGGGCGACTCACGGGCAGCCGAAATTGCTGTCAATGCGTTCAAAAGCGATTACCCCGGTCAATTCGATAATACCGACATTCTTATTGGGACAGATCCTGACGCAGATCGGTGCGGTGTGGTCGTGAAAGTACCAAAGAACCAGCAACACTTGCACAATGGTAAAGATTACTATCTCCTTCCGGCGGATGATATGTGGGCACTGGTTCTCTGGTACCGACTTCATATAGATGTTGAAAAGTATGGTCAGGTCAAGGACGCAGACAGAAAATTCATAACTCTATCTAACACAACCTCGGACAGTATTGCTCGTTTGGCCCGTAGATATAGTCTTGGAGTAGTCAGGACTTGGGTAGGTTTTGCTTCATTGGCTGCAGCCACACGCGATGTGTGGGATGGGAAAGCAGACCAGATTCTAAACCTTGTTGATGGTCGTAATGAAAAGTACCGTGAACTTTGTCATCCTTTTGTGTGCGATTGTCAAGGCATGGAAAATCGCAGGCGATCTGTAAATATGGGTGCGATGGAACAAAGTAACGGGTTCTCAATTTTAGGAGGTCCTCCACCAGACAAAAAATCTCTTGGAGAAGGCGGCCATGTTCGTGATAAGGATGGAACATTCGCTGCCTTGCTGGTTGCGGAAGTTGCAGCTTGGGCAAAGGAAAAAGAAACTACGCTTATTGAGCTCCTTGATAAACATATATACTTAGACCCGGATATTGGGCTGTTTGTCAATCTTTACGAACCCGATCCGCCTGATGGTGAATATCCCGGCATTGAGGGAGATCGGCTCAAAAAGGCGATTTTGCGCAGAGCACTTGGCTATTTCCAGCTTGCTTTGAGTGGTGACCTGAAAATTGCAAATACGCCGGTGAAATCCGCCTGCATCTACCGGACCGGTAAATATGATATGATTTACCCGCCGACCTATGATTTTCAATTTCCGGATGAAGGTGTACGTTTCTTTTTTGATGACGAAAAACTCGATCACGTTACAATAAGACCGTCTGGTACGGGAAATGCTCTTCGATTTCACATTCAACTTCATGAAAACGCTGTCACGGAATCAACCTTAATCAAAAAGAAAGAACAACTCTTATTCAAAGGCCGGGCGATTATGGACAATATACGAGAGTTACTGAAAGCGCCAAGAAACCAATACGCTTCTTAGCCATGTGTATTATTGGTAAATCATGATTTATGTTTCGTCAAATTTGTTATTGAAAGGGGTAACAACATGGGAACATGGCGAGATATGTGGATAGCAACCGTAAGTGTTGTTGTCGGGGCGATTTTCACGTGGTTCATAGGCTGGTTTCAGGCGAAGAGGGCGGAAAGAGAATTAATAAAAAAAATACAACATGCTGTGTTTGACAAAGAGCAAGTATCCATAAGTGAGGAACTATTAATGACACGTCTGCTGGCCAAAAAAATCCAGGAAGATAAGTTTAATCCAGATTTTATTTTTGCAATTTGTCCAGGGGGGGCGATGATAGCCGAGTGGCTTTCTCGAGGTTTCCTAGGTAGCCGTTCTGCTCCTATTCCTGTACAACTACTTTACATGGCTCGGGAGCAGGGAGGAGCTGGCATTATCGTTGACAGGGCAGTTATTAATGAGAGTTTAACTGCGGTTCCATCGGGTTTGGCTAAGAACTCAAAGGTTTTACTTGTAAATGATATTTCGAGGGGCGGGTATACACTTGGGTCGGCTGCTGAATTTTTGAAAAAACATTTTCCTGATGGCGATATCCGTTCTGCTACGTTGATCTGTGCTAAAGATGCAAATGTTAAGCCTATATATTCCGTAGCTATGACTGCGAAAGTGGTTCGTTTCGATTGGAAGAGTTACGAAGAATAGAAGGGCTCGACATTGCTTTACGGTAAAGTGCTGTTTGTTTCCTATGGATTCTGCGATTTTTAAAATAGATGATGTAACAGGCATATACTCCGACCAGTTTAACGAAGAAGACGCGTGGAAGATTGGTTTTGCGACGGCGCGTTTTCTGCCCGCCCTTCTTCACGGTTTCGACAGGGGGCAGACCAATGGCAGGGCGATTTGCGTGGGGCGTGATATGCGAACTCACAGCGAGACGCTTGCCAAAGCTCTTATTGAAGGTATTACCTCGGCAGGTATCGACGTCATCGATATCGGTATGAATGATACGCCTTTTATTTATTTTGCGGTCAATCACCTCAACACCTGCGGCGGTATTCAGGTTACCGCTTCGCACAATCCGGCCAAATACAACGGCTTCAAGGTATCAGGCCCCGGCGCAAAACCGGTCGGCGAAGATACCGGTCTCAAAGATATTCAACATATCGCGATGTCCCTGCTGCACACAAAGGGTAAGCCCACGGGAACCGTTCAGAAGGTTGACCTGGCCGAAGAATATAAAAAGCATGTTTTGAAATTCCTGCTGCCGAAACTGCGAAAGCTCAAGATAGCCATTGATGCTTCGAATGGTATGGCGGGTAAAATGGTGCCCGCCCTGTTCTCCGGGCTGGGCTTGAAAATTATCGAGCTGAATTTCAAACACGACGGCACATTCAAACACGACCCGAACCCGCTGGTCGAGGGAAGCCTCACGGAATTGAAGGCGACAGTCGTTCAAAATAAGTGCGATCTTGGCGTTTGTTTCGACGGCGACGCAGACCGGCTAATGATGGTTGATGAGACAGGCAGGACGATTGGATGCGACCTGATGACCGCGCTCATGGCTGGGTATTTCCTGAAAAAAGAACCGAAGTCAACGATAGTTTACGACCTGCGTTCGAGCAGGGTGGTTGCCGAGGAAATCATAAAATACGGCGGGACGCCCCGGCGAGAGCGGGTAGGCCATGCGTTTATGAAAAAGGCGATGCGCGATTCGCACGCGATTTTTGGCGGCGAATTGTCTGGGCATTTTTATTATCGCGATAATTTCTGCGCCGATTCGGGGATGATTACATTTGTTCACATGCTCAATATTATCAGTCAAAGCGATGTGCCGATAAGCGAGCTGGCCAATCCCCTTCGCAGATATTCCCAGAGCGGCGAGATGAACTTCCAGGTCGAGGACAAGAAGGCCAAAATGGACGAGCTTGCGAAACGATACCGCGATGGGCAGGTTGACTGGCTCGACGGCGTTACGGTGGGATTCAAGGACTGGTGGTTCAACTGCAGGCCGAGTAATACCGAGCCGTTGCTTCGGCTGACCGTCGAGGCGAAAACGCCTGAAATGCTCCAGGAAAAATTAAAAGAGATAGAGTCAATACTTGGTTCGCCGGTTCACCATGAGGCACCTAAGCCGCAGGAACAGCCGGCGAAAAAAGCGGGTAAAAAGAAATCCGCAGATAAGTAGAGGAACGAATTATGGAAATCAACAGAAAAACGTTTCAGACCCCGAAAGGCCTTGTTGAGGGCGTTCAGACGAAGTGGCCCGGCTTTAATATACTGATTGTTACCGGCTCGAAGGGTTTCCTCGCCTGCCCCGCAATCGATGTTGATGCCTGCCAGAGATATGGCGTGGCTGCAGCTTTGGTCGAAAGCTCGCCGGCCAACCCGATTGGCACACTCGACAGATTTCCTGACAGAAAGGTTACAAAGGTAAACGAAAAGGCCAAATTACTGGGCATTAAGGAAGGTATGCCCGTTGCCGATGCCTTTGCGTTGATTGTATAATATCTGGCTGACTTAAATTTTGGAGAGCACAAATATGAGAATCACACACCTTCTCACATTGGCGGTCTTGTTTTTTGTTTTTTCAAGTCATGTTTTTGCCCAACAGGGGTTATCAGGTGATATCAAACCCAATCCGGCTTTGGCCGGCATAGAAGAACTATCGGTAATTATCACATCCGCCGATCCCGAACCGAATGCCGACGGCTTGAAGCGAGCAAGCATCAAAACGGAAGTGATAAGACGACTTTATGACGCTGGTTTCAAAATCGGTCATTCATCTGCCGATGCCTCCGAGTTGAACATCAAGTTAACGGTTATCAAAATTGAATCCATTGAGCAATATGTGGTTTTAGTGCGGACGTCCCTGGTTCGAAGTGTTGCTTTGGTTAATGGCGATGAGCGGCTTTCTGTTGTTGCTGACGTCTGGAAGATAGACTCCGGCATACGAATTATGGAGGCGGAGAGAATTGTCGATGAAATTCCCGCAATAGTTAGAGAGCAGGTTCAGACGTTTATCGCCGCCTGCCCGCCGACGGTTTCTGTGGAGAAGAAGCCAGATGTCAATCAGCCCCGGGAGCAGTTACACAAGGCAACTGATGAGAAGGATACAAAGCCGGTTAAACAGCAAGCTGTCGAATCTAAATACGTTTCTTCTAAGAACAGCCAGATTTTTCACAAGGCGAGTTGCCCGTCTGCGAAGAGAATATCTCCTAATAATCTTGTGAGTTACGCTACGAGGGACGAGGCAATCGCCGCGGGCAAAAAGCCCTGTGGACGCTGTAATCCCTGAATAATAAGATGATAGCCACACCAAGCCGGATATCGAATTGGTTTGCGAGAGCCGTTAGCGATACTCTTGGCGGACTGGGACAGTTGCTTTGGCCTGCCAAGTGCGTCAATTGCGGTGAGCATAGCATAGAAACCGGAAGCGGCCTGTGCGGAGATTGCTGGGAGGAACTCATTTCCGTATGTTCTGCTGATTATTGCAGGCGTTGCGGCAGAGACGTAAGCCCTTATGTTGCTCGTGAAGGTGTTTGCCTTAATTGCCGTGGTGAGGAAATGCATTTTGACGGGATTGCTCGTGCCGGTAGGTATGCGGAATCGCTGCGGGATATGGTGAAGGCATTCAAGAATGATAAAACCGAGCTTGATTCGCTAATGGTCTGGTTGGCGAATACCGCGTTGCAGACAAGCGCGTTTTTTAATGATATCGAGTTTTTTGTCCCGGTACCGTTGCATTGGCGAAAACGCATACGTCGTGGTTATAACCATTCGTATCTTGTGGCAAGAGGATTAAAGCATCCCACTGCTAAGGTCAATACCGACCTCGTCCGTATCCGTCACACCAAGGAGCAGCCGACGATGATGACGGTAACTGCCAGAGCAAAAAATGTTGCCGGCGCATTTGCTGTTCGTTATCGACATCCCTTTGTGAGCAAGAAGATTTGCCTTGTTGATGATATTAAGACAACAGGAGCTACACTCAATGAGTGTGCTAAGACACTCAAAGAAGCGGGGGCGTCAAAGGTTTTTGCTCTGGTGTTATCGGTAGCCGGTCAGAATGCGAGATAATTTTTACGGGGGATGTTATTTCTGGCAGTAGTCGATGAGGCGGGCGATTTCGCTGCGAAGGTCTTTGCGGTGAACAATCATATCAACGAAGCCGTGTTCGAGCATGAACTCCGCCGTCTGGAAACCTTCCGGCAGCTCGACTTTAATTGTCTCGGCGATAGTTCGCGGGCCTGCGAAGCCGATTAACGCCTTTGGCTCGGCGATGAGACAGTCGCCCAGCATCGCGAAACTGGCGGTAACGCCGCCGGTAGTGGGGTCGGTCAGGACCGAGATAAAGAAGCCGCCTTCCCTGTCGAGTTTGGCGATGGCTGCACTGGTTTTCGCCATTTGACCCAGCGATACAACACCCTCGTGCATCCTTGCGCCGCCCGATGAGCATATAGCCACAAGCGGCAGTTTTTCTTCGATTGCTTTTTCGACGGCTAAGCAGAGTTTTTCGCCGACGACGTAACCCATCGAACCCATCAGGAAGTTCGGTTCCATAACGGCAAGCACTACGCCTCTTCCCTTGATGAATGCTTTACCGATTCGTATCGCTTCTTTTGTACCGCTTTTATGTTCGTCGGCTTTTAATCGCTGGCGATAGGTTGTGCCCCTGAAGTTAAAATCAAGCGGGTCGTTGCTGGTAAGGTGCTCGTGCGTTTCCTCGAATGAGCCCTCATCGACTAAGTAGCTGATGCGGGTGAGCGAGTCGATGCGGAAGTGGTAATCGCATTCCGGGCAGACGTTGAGGTTTTTCTCAACGGCGCTTTTGTAAAGCATCTGCTCGCAGGCCGGACAACGCGTCCAAAGCCCGTCGGGCATTTCCTTTCGCTTTTTGAGCGAAAAGCCGTTCCATTTCGATTTCGCTTCTTTTGCCATAATCGGCATTCAGACCTCATTCACAGGGTTCAAAGATTCTACCAAAAAAGCGAGCGGATTTCCAGAAACAATTATTTACTTGCCCGTCGAATTGCGTTTATAGCGGCGATTCTGTTTTTTTCCCCGAAGATTGCCCGGCCTGCCACAAGTGTGTCGGCTCCGTAACCAACCACGATGGGCGTGGTTTTCACGTCGATACCTCCGTCAACCTCGACCCTGATTTTCGGGCCGACGATGTTGCGGACAGTGCGGATTTTCTTCGCGGCCGAAACGATGAATTTCTGCCCGCCAAAACCGGGATGAACTGTCATTACAAGAATCATATCGGCAAGATGGGCTATCTTTTCGATTGCTTTGACCGGCGTTTCCGGGTTAAGACAAACGCCCGCTGTTACTCCCATACCGTGAAGTATTCTTATAAATTCTGCCGGTTTTTTTTCGACCTCGATGTGAAATGTTATATTGTTGACGCCTGCCTTGACGAAAGCGGGGGCGTATTTTCGCGGGTCGGTAATCATCAGATGTGCGTCGAAGAACAGATTGCTGTGTTCGCGGAGTTTTTCGACTACAGGCGGGCCGATGGTAATATTCGGAACGAAGTGCCCGTCCATAATATCGAGGTGGACCATTTTGACGCCAGCTTTTTCCACGACGGCCAGTTCATCTGCTAGCCGAGCGAAATCAGCGGCCAAAATCGAGGGGTTGACCTCGATTGTGCCGGGTTTGGGCAATCTTCGTTTAATCATAAGCTTCCGTGCAGTATCTCAGTTAATTCCGTGAAAGGTTATTATTTTTCGTCAAGAATTTCGAGGCAGACGAATTTTTTGCCTTCGAGAAATTCCAGCGACGCGCCGCCGCCCGTTGAGATATGCGTTACCTTCTTATCAAGGCCGAGTTTTTTCAATGCGCTTGCGCTGTCGCCGCCGCCGATGATGCTTTTGGCTCCTTTGCCTGTTGCGTCAGCGACCGCCTGCGCGATCGCCTTGGTGCCTTCATCGAATGGGGGCATTTCAAAAACGCCCATCGGGCCGTTCCATACGATTGTCTTTGCGTCTTTGAGCTTGTCTGCGAACAGTTTGCGCGTCGCCGGGCCTATATCCATACCCTGCCAGCCGGCTTCGATATCGCCTGTAACGACCTTGTTCTCGGCTCCCGCCTTGAATTCTTTGGCGACAACGGTATCGATTGGCAGCAGCAATTCGCATTTTGAGGCCTTTGCTTTTTCCTGAAGTTCTTTGGCTTTTGGGATGAAGTCATCTTCACAAAGCGAGTTACCTATGCTTTTGCCGTTGGCTTTGGCGAATGTGTACGCCATAGCTCCGCCTATGATGATTTTGTTTACTTTGGTCATCAGGTTTTCGATGACGCCTAATTTATCGGAGATTTTCTTGCCGCCTAAGATTGCGACGAATGGCCTGACCGGGTTGGTAACGGTATCGCCTAAGAATTTTAGCTCTTTTTCGACCAGGAAGCCGATGACGCGGGGTTTGCCCTTCATCATTGCGGGCACGGTGTACATCGAGGCGTTGTCGCGGTGGGCGGTGCCGAATGCGTCGTTGACGTAAACATCCGCGAGGTCGGCCATCTGCTTTGCGAAGTCGTCTTTTGCCTTGCGCAGGGCGGGGTCATCTTTTGCTTTTTTGTCTTTGATTTCCTCTTCTTTGTGGAAGCGGACGTTTTCGAGGAGCAGGACATCGCCCGGCTTTAGCACCTTGGCTTTGGCCTGGGGGTCTGTACCGACGCAATCATTGGCGAAGATGACTTCTTTGCCGAGAAGTTCCGACAGCTTTTTGGCGACGGGTTTCATCGAGGCCTTTGGGTCCGGTTTGCCATCGGGTCTGCCAAGGTGGCTGGCGAGAATAAGTGAGCCGCCGTCTGCGAGCACTTTCTTTATTGATGGTAGCGCGGCGACGATTCTTTTGTCGCTGGTGATATTGCAGTTTTCATCGAGCGGAACGTTAAAATCCACCCGCATAAATACCTTTTTACCTTTGACGTTTATGTCGGCTATCGTTTTTTTTGCCATATTCTCACCTGCTTTATAAAATCGAATCTATAATAAAAAAATCGGGTCCCGGCGAACCGGGACCCAAAGGTTTGTTTAGCCAAGTTTTGCCATTTTTTCCATAATATCAACGGTGCGGTTAGAATAACCCCACTCGTTGTCATACCAGCTAACCACTTTGACGGTCTTACCTTTTACCATAGTGAGCAGTGAATCGAAGGTGCTCGAAGCGGGGTCGTTGACAATGTCGCTGCTTACGATTGGCTCATCGCAATAAACGAGGACGCCCTTCATCGGGCCTTCCGCTGCTTTTTTCATTGCTGCGTTAACGTCGGCGACTGTAACGTCTTTCTTTACGTTGACGACGAGGTCAACCAAGCTGCCTACCGGGATTGGGACGCGGACCGCGAAGCCGTCGAGTTTGCCGTCGAGTTCCGGGACAACCTTGCCGATTGCCTTTGCTGCGCCTGTGCTTGTTGGAATCATATTTGCGGCAGCGGCTCTTGCCCTGCGCAGGTCTTTGTGAATCTGGTCTGCTACCTTCTGGTCGTTGGTATATGCATGAATGGTTGTCATTACGCCGCTCTCGATGCCGAAAGTATCGTTGAGGACCTTTGCGATTGGGGCCAGGCAGTTTGTCGTGCAGCTTGCGTTCGAGACGCATTTGATGTCCTTGGTGAGCTTGCCGTCGTTTACGCCCATAACGATTGTCGCCTCGATGTCGTCCTTTGCCGGGACGGTGAGGACAACCTTTTTTGCGCCGGCTTTGATGTGGTCGCCGTAGCCGCCTTTTTCCGATGATGCCTTGGTGAACAGGCCTGTGGATTCGACGACGATATCGACGCCCATATCCTTCCAGGGCAGTTCCGCGGGGTTCTTCACTGCCAGAACCTTTATGGTCTTGCCATTTATTACGATATCTGAGCCCTTTGCCTCGACTGTTCCCTGCCATTTGCCTTCGACGGTATCATATTTGAACAGGTGTGCCAGCGACTTGGCGTCTGACAGGTCGTTGATGGCGACCAGCTCGAGGTTGTTTTTGCGACTCATGAGGATTCTTGTTACGGCTCTGCCGATTCGGCCAAAACCGTTTATTGCTACCTTTG
This sequence comes from uncultured Phycisphaerales bacterium, assembly GCA_903857265.1. Classification (GTDB taxonomy): domain Bacteria; phylum Planctomycetota; class Phycisphaerae; order Sedimentisphaerales; family Anaerobacaceae; genus Fen-1362. The sequence goes on along the minus strand of CAIODZ010000019.1, from coordinate 4,707 downwards.
TTGCCATTTCTGAATCTCCTTTTCGACTGTGATATTAAATAAGGTTCATTTTTGTTTTAAGCGTCCCGACAAGCCGGAACACAGAGGGAATAATGTATTTATATGTTATACGCTTGTCAAGGGTATTTGGGCAATCTGTTATCTTTTTGAGCAGGGGGGGAATGGCCCAAAAAGGGTTCAGTGAGGCGTTAGACGACTATTTGTTTATTGTTTCGGGCTAATTTGCCATTACCAGGTCTGTCGGCTTTCGCTGTGGTATGGGCAATGGACTACCGCATTGCGAGCAGTTGTCCATTTCAAGCCCGCGTTTTTTGCCGCAGGCGGGGCATTTGATTACCGGCGTATGGTTTAGAGCCAGATAAGTCAGCAGCCCTGCTAAATTGAACGCACCAACGATAATAAGCCACAAAATCAGTTTGACCCACGAAGTTCTCCTTGCCCATCCGTGCCAGAGGGCAAATGCCATCATCATGACGCTCAATACATAATTTATGGAACTATGAAACGGTCGAAATCCTGTGATAATAGTGGCATAGTTCTGCATCATCCCTGGCCCTTCGATTCCGAATTTATACAACATGTCGCCGCCCAGAGCCCACAACAAATCAAACGCCGGGGGCGACACCTTACCTATCCACTTCTGGAATATATATTCAGGATTCAGTGCTCGTGATGTCTGCGCTACGGGCCTTGTCCAGTCGAATCGATTTACAAGCTCCAGCTTGCCGTCATCAATGACTTTATAAAGCTGGATTGACTGCGGCTGCGGCTTGCTGTCGTATCCCTGCTGATACTGTTTCATAAGCTTTGGCGATGCAGGCGGATTGAATTTTTTTTCACGATATTGAACGAAAATTGCCTTGTCGGTTGCCGTGAAGTCCAAATTAGTATTATACTGCCACTGCCACCTAAATATCTGGTTTGGTTCCTGCAGTTGCTTAGGTAGTTCCATTGTAATCACCTGGTTCGGCTCGCGCATTATCAGGTGGTGTTTCTGGTCGGTGGTTTGGCAATCAATAAGGGGTCGATATCGAATATCGGAGCTGTCCTTGTCCCCGGGATAAGTCGGTCTCCAGTGATGCCACCTTAAGGATTTAATATCGGATTTAACACTATCGAAAAGCGTTTCGACGCTGCGGGCGCGGAAATCAATCTGGTAAATCTGGTGTCTGGTTTGCCATAGCATCACGATAGATGACGGGTCTTCATCAGTCCATGACTTGAAGCCCTTAAATTCCCCAAATGGTTTTGTCTGAGCCTTTGAATCTGCAAATCCGTTCGCTCCAAGATAACCTATAAGCCCGCCTCCGGCCTCGTAACAGGCAAATTCCTGTGCTTCAAAGTCATATCGCCAGACCTCCTTAAATTCTCCTGAGACCTTGACCGGCACCTCTAAGAAGCCGGGTAATTTGGGGTTCGACTGGGATATATATCGCATTTCCCGCTCGCTGAAGTTTTGCATAAAGGAGGCCCAGTCGAGATATTTGGAAGGACGGTCTTTTTGAATACCCTGCCACAAAACAAGCCCGTTTACATCAGTTATTTCCTCTTTTGCGTAGTCGTCATTACGTTGCGTATCCACCTTGTTCACAAGATGTATCGTTCCATCGGGAAGGAACAGCTTGCTCGCTTTTGATATCCTCCACTCCGGGCCGGCCGGCGGTACGGGTAACGACGGTTTTTTGTAAATCCACGATAACTGTACGACAATAATCTGGACAATCAGCACAACGAACATTAGCAGAACCAGCGTAATAACAGCCCTGCTGAGTCGAGCAATGCATTCCAAGCCCTTCTTTTTTGCCATTGTCGGGTCCCCTTTACTAAAACTCCCTGTTTAAGAATGTATCCCACATCAAATAGAGCAAAACAGCCGTGCCGATAACAAGCGTGCCCAAGCCCCACCAAAGCGTCCATTGCTGTGTGAGGGTAATAAGCATCCAGAATGCAAAACCGAGTCCCATCAGTTTGGTTGTGTACCATCGGGCTTTGCTCAAACCCGCAAGGCCTGCCCCGAGGTAAGTCAGCAGACCCATACCGCAAATCAGCCATCCTCCGATAAAACACCTTTCGGGCAGCGGGAATATAAAATAACCGGATGAATTCGCTCGCCAGAACATATAACACCAGACCAGCCCAATGGCCGAAATCGAGATAAGACCTGCGCATATTTTTGCCGCAAGTATTGTTGTTCTGTGCGTTGAACGATGAACTATAAAACCCCATGTCCCCATAAAGTCATCGACCCAGAACTGGCGTACACCGAGCGCAAGGCCGAGTCCTAAAGCCGACATAAACACAAATATGCCAAAATCACTAATCGGGTGTGTTAGTAATTGGTAACCCCCAATTTCCGAATAACGTTCGAAAACGCGATACTGGTATCCCATTTCTTGTTGTTTGCTGTCTATAAGTTTGATACTGCCGAAAAACAGTAGGATTGCCGCCGCGGTAGCCATCCAGGGCAGGCACTCGCGAAGCTCTTTTTTAAGTAATGTGAAGAATCTCATTTTATTTTGCCTCCCATGTAAATGGTTTAATTCGACCGGCAGGGGCGGTGTATTCGATGAACTGGTCTTCGAGATTCATGTTTATGGCCTGATAATCCGCAGCGCCGCTGGATTTTGCCCATTCGGCGATTTTTTCATCGGCTGTGCCGACCAGAATCATTTCAAGCTCTTTATCAGAACGCCTGGAGCCAAGCAAACCCTCGATATCGACGGTTTCTGGCGGGGCCTGGCTAAAAACGAATCTGACTTTTTTTACTGCCGTCCTGAATTGCTCAAGGGAACAATCCGCCCTGATTACTCCTTTGTCTATTACGACGATTTTGTCGGCGACCCGCTCTATATCGCCGAGGATATGGCTTGAGAAAAGAATCGTCCTGCCCTGGCGCATAATCAGCTCAATTATTCCTTCGAGGAATTGCCTTCTTATCGCGGCGTCAAGTCCCAGCGTCGGGTCATCCATTATCAATAGTTCCGGGTTCGGTGCAAGGGTAAGGGCAAGCGATACCTGTGCACGCTGACCGTTTGAAAGATGTTTTATCTTTTGTTTTTTCGGCAGGCCGAAGTAATCAATCATATCCCAAAAGAATTTGCTGTCCCACCCGGCTTCGCCTTGTTTTGCCGAGGCGGGCTGTTCGTGGAAAAACGCATTTTGGAATTTCGCAATCTCGGCGATTGTCATCCAGCGAATCAGGCGATGGCCCTCCGCGACATAGCCGATACGCTGGCGAATCGCTGGAGTGAGATTCTGAGAATCGCAGTCGAGCAATCGTGATGAGCCGGTTGTCGGCTTCAGAAATCCCAGCATCAGTTTTATCGCCGTGGTTTTGCCTGAGCCGTTTCTGCCGACGAAGCCGCAGATACATCCGCGCGGAATCTTCAAATCGATGTGGTCCAACGCAAGCTTGTCGCCGTAATATTTGGTCAGGCCCTGTGTTTCCAATACGAACTCAGTCATTTTTTTTGCCTCCCGCCCTGACGTGTTTTGATGAATTTTTCCAACCTGTCTTTGAACATCGCGATTATGTCCTGTGATTCGAGACCGAGATTAAGACCTCTTGAGATAATGCCATCCATCCTATCTGCCAGCATATTTATATCCGCGGCGTCTTTGCCTCGCAATGCCGGGTCGGCGATAAAAGTTCCCGAGCCGGTCTTTGTGGTTACTAAGCCGGATTGTTCGAGGATTGTGTATGCGCGTGCGACGGTATTGGGGTTTATCACAAGCTCCGAGGCGAGTTTTCTGACGGCGGGGAGCTTGTCGCCTACGGCTAACTGGCCTTTGGCGATTGCCTCGCCGACCTGCTCGACAATTTGCAGGTAAATCGGCTCATCAGAACCCGGCGTTATTTGTATCCAAAGTGCCATTAAAACCTTCTTTCTACTTACTGCTAAAGTGACTCTTAATATCTTCGTCGGCAATAGTGTATTATTATCATTAGTACATTATGTACTATTGCCAAAAGCAACGCAATAGTATTTTTAAATATTTTTGAAAAATTTTTAGGCCTCTGTCCCATATTATCCGTGATGCCAAATTGGGCATCTGCGATTTTGAAAAAAGTGTTTCATACAGGCGATTTTGTTCGGTTTTTGTTAGGGTTTTTCGGGTGGTCTTACCGATAGAAATCCTTACAGAAAGCAATCGAAAGACGAAGTTGATTGCGGACGCAGAATGGAGCGTGATTATGATAGAAAGAATAGGGCCGGTATGCAGATTCGGGCCTGGCGGCGATTATGAATCGGTTTGGCCGGGCGAATGGATGGAACAGGCGACGCAGCCGAAAAACGCGATTGGCAGGTTGTTAGATGTTATTGCGGGTATGACGGATGTGATTCGGGGCGGCAACCGCTGCGTAGAGGTGGTCGGCCCGATTGATATTGTTGATGGCGTTACTACGCAGGAGAACAAGTCGTATGAGTCAGACGAAAGAAGAGCAGGCACCCGGCGAGGGGCTTACGCCGCGGCAGGTCCAGTTGCTGAGCACAATCGCGGGGTTTCGGAGCAGCCGGGGTTACTTGCCGACGATTGGAGAATTGGCGCAGCAGCTAAGCATAAGCCGAACAACCGCATTCGGGCACATCGAACAACTGCGAAGAAAAGGGCTTGTGTCGGGTCAACAGTGTCCTTCGACCAAGGCCAGGGCACGCTCTTTGAACTTGACTTCAAAGGCGCGAAGACGGCTTAAACAACTTCGTG
>CAIODZ010000018.1 GCA_903857265.1 uncultured Phycisphaerales bacterium | reverse complement strand
TTTGTCTTACGATGCATCGGCTGGAGGAAGCGACGGAAATACTCGAAAGAGGCACGCTCGTCGTCGGCGACCACTCGGAGCTCAAGGACATCCGCAGCAAGGTCCGCCGGTCTCAAATCACAAAGCAGTTAGCCGACCTGTTCGGTCGCAAGAAGCATTAGAAGTCATCCCAAAACTCTCCGAAGGAGGATAACGATACAGCCAAGCTGAATCATGGCAAGAAAGTTTTCAAGATGATATTCATAACGAACAACAAGTCGGCGAAAGTTTTGCAGCCAGGCCCACAGCCGTTCAATCTTCCATCGCCTTTTGTATCGACGCAATGCCCGGCCATCCTGGGTAGGAGCCTTAAGCCGATTCTCTCTATGGGGTGCGATCATTGCAATGCCTCGTTCTTCAGCCAGGCGGTTATCCAGCTTGTCGCTGTCATACGCCTTGTCACCGATGAGTTGCGCAGGCAATTCCTCCAGAAAACAGGCGTCCAAGGTCGCGTCAACGAGGGTTATTTCATGCGGGCTGGCACTGGTTGCGTCAATGGCGAGAGGAAGACCGCCAGCATCTGTAAGGCCCATAATTTTGGTTCCTTTGCCCCTTTTGGTCTTGCCCACACCATCGCCCCTTTTTTTGCCGGAGCAAAACTGCCATCGATAAAACCTTCGCTCAGGTCGATGTTGCCACGCTCTCGCAAGTCCCGGGCCAATGCCGTAAGTATTTTGGCAAAGACCCCCGATTTTGTCCATTCCTGGAAACGTCGATGGCAGGTGCTTTTCGGCGGATATCGCCGGGGCAAATCCGCCCAAGGGGCTCCTGTCCGCAATATCCAGAGTATCCCATTGAGTACTGCTCTGAGATTTTGCGTCGGCCGTCCTGACTTTCCGGGCTGGGCTTTGGGCTTCGGAATGTACTTTGCAATCCGTTGCCATTGTTCGTTTGTAAGGTCCATAGACCTTGAATCGGCTCATAAAACAACTTAACATTAGGTTTTGGGATAACTTCTAATGAGGGAGATACAGTATTTGACCCATTTGCGGGTTCTAACACAACGGGATATGTGGCAGAACACTTGCAGCGTAAATGGATCGCTTGTGAATTAGAAGAAGTATATATGAAAAACAGCATCCTCCGTTTTGAAGAGGAACCAGATCTTTTTACAAAACCAGAAGTCAAAGTCTATGCCAACAATCTTTAAAAAGAAAGACCTTTTATATTTCATTTCGCAGGCAATAAATGAAAGTGGTTGGAACATTATTTATCTTAATGACCAACATCCTTTCAGAGTTAAAATATTCAACAACGCAGAAAATTATTTTGTAAAAATTATAATTTACAACATAAGTCACGGGGGTGGAAGGGCGAGAGCAGCAAATGAATATCGTATTCAAATCAAAGAACCGATACTTGAACAGGAGTCGGGATACAAAACTTTAATTCTTGGTTACTATGAAGCACTCCAAGTTTTTGCAGGTTTTGATTTATCAAAACACATTGGAGCACCTGGGTATTCTGCGTCCTTTCAAATCAAATTAGAAAACT
>CAIODZ010000017.1 GCA_903857265.1 uncultured Phycisphaerales bacterium | reverse complement strand
TTTGCCAGCAGGCCCTGCGCGAGAAAAGTATTGCCGAGATTGTAGTGTGCTTCCGCATTGGCCGGGTCGATCTTAATCGCCCTGTTAAAATATCTCGTTGCCTTATCGACGTCGCCCTTAGTCAACATCGCCATTCCCAGAATTTCGTATGTCGCCGAATCCGCTTTGACTTTTACCGCGGCCTCCAGTTCTTTGATTGCTTCATCGACCTGCCCCGTCTGCAATAACATCGCACCAAGCTTGCCATGCAAATCACCGTTTTCAGGATGATATTTAAGCCCTTCGCGATAAAACTCCATTGCGCGTTCTAAATTTTCCTTGTTGGATTCCATCGCGGCAAGGGTAATATAAGTACTCGCATCGCCCGGATTGAGTTCCAGGATACGGTTGTAGTATTCAACAGCTTCGTCGATCCTGCCCTGCTTGACCCGCATGCCTGCGAGATTGTAAAGCGTTCGAATCTCGTTCGGTTCAAGCCTCAGGGCCGCCTCAACATCGCGCACGGCCGATTCATTGTCGCCCTTTTCCGCAAAACCAAGCCCACGATAAGACCTCGCGACAAAATTGTCGGGGGTTACCGCGACGCAATGCGCAAACAACGAAAAAGTATCCCGCCAGTAGCCCACCTGCACAAACGACATCGCACCAAGCACGATGAGAATCACCGAGCCGGCAATACCCGCAAGAACTTGCCCAAATCGCCGTTGCGCAACAATGTCGCCAGCAAGCCAGGCAAGCATAATAAATATCCCAGTCAACGGTATGTATGTGTATCTGTCAGCCATCGCCTGCAGGCCCACCTGCACAACTCCGACGACAGGGACTAATGTCCCCAGATACCAAAACCAACCGACAATCAGGTAGCGACGCCGCCGAAGTAATATCACCACAATTGTAATCGCCGCTAAAACAGCCAATGATGCAGCGACCTTCCAGTCGGCGAGCGGTTTTGTCGGATAAGGATAAAAAACCGCCAGGTCAACGGGCCAAAACGTCTTTAATATATAATCGCAGTAAGAAACAATCGCATTTTCGATACGGTAGCCGATGGTAACATTGCCTAATCTCACCATCGCACCGCCGGTTTTCTGCACGATAAACGTTACCGCAGAGGAAACTGCGGAAAGCATAAACAAAGGCGCCTTCTCCCATATCAGCCGACCAATTGAAACGCCTTTTCCGGCATCTTCAGGCAGCAAACGCCGCAAAGGCCAATAATCCATAAGCAAAAGCACAAATGGCAGCGTTACAAGCATCGACTTTGACATCAGACCGAGTGCGAAAATCACGCAAATGATTACATAGCGCTTAGTCGTCGGGGTTTCCACGTATCGCAAATATGCCAGCATCGTCAACAGCCAAAACAGCGTACAGAGAACGTCTTTTCGCTCCGTCACCCAGGCGACGGACTCAACGTGCAGCGGATGCAGGCCAAATAGCGCGGCCACAAAGAAGCTCGCCCAGACCGCCTTCGTATATCGCTTCAAAACCCAAAACAGCAAAATTGTGTTAGCGATATGAAATGCGACGTTGACTAAATGAAAGCCCCCGGCCCAGAATCCGAATATGGTTCTATCGAGCATCAAAGACAACCACACAAGCGGAAACCAGTTGCTTCCGTACGTGGTGGTAAATGCCCACTGGATTCCACCGAAAGTCAGCCCTTCCGGCACTTTCGAGTTGTTCTTCACATAATCCGGGTCATCGTAATCGACAAAATTAAAGCCGGCGGTTTGCGCATATACCGCAACAACACCCGCAATCAACAGCAGGCAAAGCCCAATAATTATTACTCGCTCGCGGCTACTCAAATTCATTATCCCGGAACCCATTGCGATACTTGAATCTGTAATCAACAACCACCCAACACGAACACGCTACGGAAGATGTTTGCCGATTCCTTCATTTAACAGGTGTCGTTCCTGATGTCGTATTTCCCGTTTTAATCTTCTCTAAACCGGCCTTGGCGTCTTCGTCAGCGGGGTCGATTTTCAAAACCTGCCCATATTCGGCGGTCGCCTGCTCAACCTTGCCCTGGAGAAGCAGCATTTCTGCA
>CAIODZ010000016.1 GCA_903857265.1 uncultured Phycisphaerales bacterium | reverse complement strand
GGTTTCGCCGACAAGTATATGGCGTATCTGACAGAAATGCCTGAGCAGAAATTCCGCAAACTCAGACAGGACGCAGGCGTAAACCCGGTATATAAGCGGGTCGATACCTGCGGCGCGGAATTCGAGGCAACGACGCCCTACTTGTATTCGACTTATGAAAGCGAATGCGAAGCCAACCCGACCAAGAAGCGTAAAATTATCATCCTGGGCGGCGGGCCAAACCGAATAGGCCAGGGTATCGAGTTCGATTACTGCTGCGTTCACGCGGCGTTTGCGCTGAAAGAAATCGGCGTTGAGTCGATAATGGTCAACTGCAATCCCGAAACGGTCTCTACCGATTACGACACATCGGACCGGCTGTATTTTGAGCCGTTGACGTTCGAAGATATTATGTCGATAGTCGAAAAGGAAAACCCGGACGGCGTTATCGTTCAGTTCGGCGGGCAGACGCCTTTGAAACTGGCTGTGCCTCTTGAGCAGGCGGGCGTTAAAATCATCGGGACAAGCCCGGACAGCATTGATAAAGCAGAAGACCGCAAGCGGTTCAACAAGGTCGTGGAGAAGCTAAAACTTCTTCAGCCGATGTCGGGTACAGCGATGTCTTATGACGAAACAGTGAAAATCGCCGATAAACTCGGGTACCCACTTTTGATTCGTCCTTCGTTTGTATTGGGCGGCCGGGCAATGGAAGTTGTTTACGACGAGCAGGCGTTGAAAAGCTGTGTCGAAAGAGCCATCGAGGTTTCAGGCGAACATCCTGTCTTAATAGATAAATTCTTAGACGATGCAACCGAATTAGACGTCGATGCGATATGCGACGGCAAACGTGTGGTCATAGGCGGAATAATGGAGCATATAGAAGAAGCGGGCGTACATTCGGGCGACAGTGCCTGCACACTGCCCCCGGTATCTCTTAGCCAGGAAACCATAAACGAAGTAATGCGTCAGACCAAAATGCTGGCGATGGAATTGAAGGTCCTGGGCCTGATAAATATACAATACGCAATAAAAGACAACGAGATTTACGTACTTGAGGTCAACCCGCGGGCATCACGAACCGTGCCTTTCGTCAGCAAAGCCATCGGCGTACCTTTGGCAAAATTAGCGGCGAAAATAATGGCGGGGATGACGCTCGATGAGCTTGGGTTTACCAAAGAGGTCTGGCCAAAACATTATTCGGTCAAAGAAGCAGTATTCCCATTCCTTAAATTCCCCGGCGTTGACACCATTCTCGGCCCTGAGATGCTTTCGACGGGCGAGGTGATGGGAATAGCAGACGAGGCGGGCATCGCATACGCAAAGAGCCAGATAGCAGCGGGTAACGCCCTACCCACCAGCGGAACCGTGCTGTTCAGCGTCAAAGACGCCGACAAACCAAGAGCCGTCGAAGCCGCACGCAAACTGCAGCAGATGGGCTTCAAAATCACCGCAACCAAAGGGACATGCATCGCGTTTATCAACAGCAACGTCCCGGCGGAATTTGTGCTGAAAGTAAACGAGGGCAGACCAAACATGCTCGATTCAATCATCAACCGTAAAATTGACCTCATCGTCAACACAACAATAGGCAAACAGACGGTAAGCGATTCGTTCCTGATAAGAAGAACCGCTCTTGATAAACAGGTGCCCTACGTAACAACAATCAGGGGCGCAATAGCGGTCGCTAAAGCAATCGAGGCGCTGAAAAAAGAGCGAATCGACGTAAAATGTATTCAGCTGTACCATAAGGCAAAAGGAAATCCGCCTTCGCTAAAGCTACGGCGGACAGGAAGTAAAAAGGAAAAAGCATAAAGATGAAGGCGGTATTATTACTTGAAGACGGAACGGTATTCGAAGGGACATCCTTCGGCGCAAAAGGACAGAAATGCGGCGAGGTTGTCTTCAATACCAGTATGACCGGCTACCAGGAAATTACCACCGACCCGTCATATTATGAGCAGATAATCACGATGACGTATCCTCTTATCGGCAACTACGGAACCAACGCACTCGACGTGGAATCCAAAAAGGTTTACGCGGCCGGCTTCATTGTAAAAGAGAATTGCGAATACCCAAGCAACTGGAGAAACGAACAGTCGTTAAGCGAGTATCTCAAGGCCAATAACGTCGTGGGACTGGCGGGTATCGACACGAGAAAACTCGTCAAGCACATACGCACGCAAGGCGCGATGCGGGGCATTATCTCTTCAACGGAACTTAAAATATCGTCGCTTGCGAAAACCCTCGACGAATACCCGGGTCTTGTAGGCAGAGACATCGTAAAGGATGTAACATCGAAGAAACCATACAAATGGGATAAGCCGGCGGTTGACGTTCTTAATCCATCAGCCACAAAACCAAAACCTAAATACAAAGTGGTCGCGTATGATTTCGGTATGAAGCAAAACATTCTTCGACTGCTCATAAGCCACGGCTGTGATGTCCAGGTAGTGCCCGCGTTTACATCCGCAAAAGACGTTTTGGCGAAAAAACCGGACGGAGTGTTCCTGAGCAACGGCCCTGGCGACCCGGCAGCGGTAACTTATGCGGTCGAAAGCACACGACAACTTTTAGGCAAAGTCCCAATCTTTGGAATATGCCTAGGTCACCAGATACTGGGCCTTGCGCTGGGCGGGAAGACATACAAACTAAAATTCGGGCACAGAGGCGCAAATCATCCCGTTAAAAATCTCGAAACCAAACAGGTTGAAATCACCTCACAGAACCACGGCTTTTGCGTCGATATCAACTCGTTAAAAGATAAAGGCGTTAAGCTGACACACATCAACCTGAATGACAACACCCTCGAAGGATTCCGATGCAAACGCCTGTCGGCCTTCTGCGTGCAGTACCACCCTGAGGCCTCACCAGGCCCACACGATTCACAGTACCTGTTTGATGCATTCACAAAACTGATGTCGCAACGCAAAAAGGTAAAATCCAAATAACCGCCCTTGTATTGCAAACCACAAATTAGCCGTCGAATCCGCCTCCTGCCTGGCCGATGGTCTGAATCCGCTCAAAACCAAACATGCAATATAAATGATGGGCGAACGAGCGAGGAAATCTAATTATTGAGATGCAGGATTTTGGCGCCATCGAAGCCATTGAATTTCGTCGAAGAAGCGGTACTGTATGCTCCTATATTTTCCGTGAAAAGGCAGTCGCCAATTTCAAGATTGGCAGGCAGTTGTTCCGAAACAGAAATCTTGTCGAAACTATCGCAGGTGGGGCCAACAACGGCACAAACCTCTTTTTTACCCTTCCGAAATGCGCGGAAATTGGGAATCCAGTGGTCATACACCACGCCGGAGAACGTGTGATAAACCCCGTCGTTTATGTGGTAGAAGATTTTGCCGTCTCTTCTGGCCTTTCCTATTATTTCAGAAATCAGCACCGCTGAAGTCGCTACCATAAATCTTCCGGGTTCAGCTATAATCTCAATGTCATGAGGAAACAGCCGCTCGCATTCGGAATTTATCACCGCCGCCAGTTTCCCGAATTTTGGGACCTGTGAATCATAGGGCACGGGAAAACCGCCGCCAATATCGACGATTTTAAGATTGTAACCATTTTGGCGTGAATGATTGAAAATCTGAGATGTTATTGTCAGCGCGGCTGTATAATTATCGAAATTAGTGCACTGGCTGCCGACGTGAAAACTCAATCCCTCGACCACCAGACCCAAATCAAACGCCTGTTTTATGAGGTTATACGCATCTGACGGCTCGGCGCCAAATTTAGAACTCATCTCCACCTGCGAGCCGGTATCGGGGACCTTCAATCGCAAAACCAGACCGGCTGTTTCGCAATTTTCTCGTATCTTCTTCAGCTCATCTATGCTGTCATAGGTAACAAGAGGCCGGTATCGTTTTATGTCCCTCAAAGTCGGCTTGTCTTTTATAGTGTTGGAGAAAATTATCTTGTCCCAGATGTAAAAATCTTTGTCCTTCTCCTCGAAATGCCTGATGTATTTGTAAATCTGCATAAACTCATTGTATGAAGCGACATCGAAGCTGGCGCCTTCATTGAACAGCGTCTTGATTATCTCCTGTTCCGAATTGGCTTTGACAGCGTAATAGGCCTGCACCCTCGGCAGATGTTTTTTGAAAGTGCGATAATTCTTCCTTATCACGTCGTGGTCGATAATAAACAAAGGAGTCCCGTGCTTTTGGGCCAACTTTAAAAATTCTTTTTTCATATCAATCCTGTTTTATCAGGCCATTAACTTCCTGATTAGCTTCCTGAGTTTTTCAACCTCTTTGTTGTTTTCAAGATAGGACTTTATCAGCTTCTTATGCAGCTCCGGCCCTCGGTAATACAACTTTTTGAGCTTCTTGGGCGGGGTGGTCTGGATAACATAAGCGACCATAATCGGCAGCGCAACCGTCACGTCGAGATAAGCGGTTACAGCTTCATCAAGTTTCGTCGGGTCGATTTTGCCCCAGCTTGCCGCTTCGCTTGGCGGCGCGCCCGATAAGCCGCCCGTATCGGGCCTGGCATCCGTGACGTTTATATCATAATCCTGACCCGCCTCCGGTATCATCAGGACTTCCTGAATCTGCGGTTCGGTCTGGAGCATAAAATTCTTGGGGCTTCCGCCGCCAATCAGGATAACGCCCGTTTTGCCGTTTTCATATTTTTTGGCGTTCAGTATTATCGCCGTCGAATCATTAACGTCGATGCTCGGATTTATTTTCAGCTTGAAGGCGTCCTGCAAACCCGATGCCTCCGCCAGAAGCTCAAGGCCCGCGATATTCATACCGATTGTCGAATCGCCCGGCGACGAAGTAAAGACGGGTATGCCATTTCGATAGGCGGCCGCCAATATGCTCACCTGGCCGAGCTTGTGCTTTTCTTCGAGGTCGCTGAGTATTTTGCCCAGATAATGATAAAATTCCCGCGTTCCCATTTCCTTCTGAAACTCAGGCCTTATCATAATCTCTCTGAGCCGTCTGTCGGTTTCCATCAGGACGTCTTCGTAATCGAACAGGATGTCATAAATTCTCGTTACGCCCTTGTCCTTCAAATCGACATCATCGACTGCGTGGCTGCCACGGAACATAGGCAGATTGAACGCGTAATGTATGTCGTGATACATATTCGCGCCGGTAGCAACAAGCCAGTCAACAAAGCCGTAGTTCATCAGGGGAATTATCGCCGATGGTCCGAGTCCCGCGGGCGTTAATGCTCCCGCCAAACTCATCCCAATCGTAACATCATTCTGCGAGTATCTGTTCTTCAACAACTGGCAGGCGGCCCTTAATCTTCCGCCATTGTACGCGTCAAGATTATCTATCAGCTTTGCTATATCCGTCGATTTGGAAATCGGCTCAGGAAGAACCCTTTTGCCTGATAAATATTTTGCCTTATTCGGACAATTTTCTTTGTGTTTTGCCATTTTTATACCTGCACCTTCCACGTATTATACTTTTTCGTTTACAACAATATTGTTACCGTCAACAGCAGGGGGGCATTCTAATTTAACTATAAGCAAAAATCAACCGGTGACTCCGGCAATAACCGCCCCAAAGATTGTGGGGAAATTTTCGGGGTTCGGCCATACTGCCCGGTTTTTCAGATTACTTTACGCAACAGGAAAGAAGAATGATCCTGCCCTCCCGGCAGATATTCTTTATGACCATTGTCTCGGGCAATATTATTTCTTGTATATTGCGAAATTACCGTCTTTAACGGTGAGTATCTCAAAGGCATCCAAACCCAGCCCGTTGTGGTCCAGGGACGAGAAGTTAAAGACGCCGGCTGTTCCGAAGAGACCTCTGATGTTCTCAATGGCCTCACGAACCCTTTCTCTGTCGAAGCTATTTGCCTTTTTGAGTCCCTCGACAAGAATCAGCAATGCGTCGTAAGCGTGGCCGCCGAAGGTGCTCACGTCCTCTTTGTATCGGCTCTCGTAATCCTTCTTGTATTCCACGAGGAGCTTTTTCTGGAGATCACTATCAGGTAGTTGTTCAGCAATCAGCAGGTGTCCGCAGGGGAATATAGTGCCGTTTGCCGCCTCGCCGCCCGCCCGGACGTACTTGATATTGCCAAAGCCGTGACTCTGGAACAGGGGCACATCCAAACCAATCTGTTTCATATTCCTGGCGACCAAACTCTGTGCTGGAACTGTTGACCAGTTGACCACCGCATTAACATCATGGCTTTTCACCCTGGTCAGAATTCCTGTCAGGTCTGTTTCATGCTCGTCATACGCCTCGGATATGGCAATTGTGATGCCGGCAAGAGTTGCGAGATTGGCAAACTGTCTGCCGCCGGCCATCCCAAAATCGTCGTTGCTTGTTATTACGCCTATCTTCTTGATACCTTTTGTTCTCATAACCTGAAAAATGCGCCTCACGGCATCGCTGTCGTTCTGCGGGGTTTTGAAAACATAACTGGCAACCGGGTTGACAATATCCTCGGCTGCTGCACAGGAAATAAGAATGGTATTGCTATCCTGGCAGATATTCTTGATGGCCATTGTCTCACCGGTCGTTGACGGCCCGATTATCGCGAGAACCTTATCTTCTTCAATGAACTGCTTTGCGAGCGAAATCGCGTTCTCCGGCTTGCTGCCCGAGTCCTTCAGAATCAGTTCAATCTTCCTGCCGTTGACGCCGCCTCCTTTGTTTATCTTTTCAACTAACATCTCAGCGGTTTTATATTCCGGCCCTCCGAGATTCGTTGCATCTCCCGTTACCGCAAAGATGGCGCCGACCTTGATTGTCAACGGTAAGGCGGCGTCCCCTTTGGGAGGCGCGTCGGCTGCCATAACAAGCCCCGAAATACAAAGAGCAACCGTCACAACCAGAAGTCCAATAACTTTCGCAAACCGATTTCTCATAACGGTCTTCCTTTCCCGTATCATATATTGAGACCAATAATACTTAGGCAAGACAGAAATCCCCCCGATATTCTGTCTAAGCCGCAATTTTAGGCCTTAATCTGCTTCAAATCCGCAAACCTTACCTTGATTTATTAGCTCAAGAATTGGTGTTTGTCCTGCGTGCGCGACATTCTCCCGAACAAAATATTCTGAAAACAGAGAATATATGATAACATATTGCTTATTTCCAGCAACTTATTATGCCGAAAAAAATAAAATATTGTATGTGTGAATACAAGGGGAAACTACCTGTCATAAGTGCTTATAAGGAAAGCACTTGCCACAATAACACCGTCAGGGTTCAAGATAAAAGCTATTTAGAAATCGCGTTTGAGTATTTCGATAGTGCGCCGGCAAAGCTCACGACCGTAGTCGGCCCACACGCCCTCGCCCCAGTAACGATAGCAGCTCGTCTGCGTCAAAAGCAAATGGTAAAGGGCATTGCGAAAACGCGGTTCCGACGGGGAAACGTTCCTGGAGAGAACCTTCTCGTTAAACAAAACGCTCGCCTGCTCCATAGGCCCAAGCAGTTTTTCGTAACCATGTACCCAGGAGATATTGTTCGTCCAGCTGCCACCTTCCATATGAAATCGATGGTCTTCTTTGCCTAACTGGCTTATGACCCTCTCCATTGCCTCGGGGCCGGAGCCATTCTCAAACTTTTGCCATATCCGATGCTGGAATATGGGTTGAATCGCGGGAAAATCCTCTTCCTTAACACCCAAACCGTCTAAGTATTCGAGATACTCCGTTACATTAACAGCAGGCGTCGTACTATTGCTGCATTCCGCCATCACCTGTTTGTATTTACTCGGAAATTCATTCATCATAACGCCGCCGTTTTCACCATCGGCAATCTGAGTTACAAGCGAGGGGACTGATTTTGTCCCCAGCTTTATCCGATTCAATCCGCACGCCTCGTAATACGGCTGCATCTGCGCGACAAGCTTTGTATCGCTGCCCTGCGTCTTGATAATCGCGGTTATGGCAAGCGTATCGCCGCTGGAGTTCTTCGCTATCAGCCGATGAGGCCGATGTGAATATTCCAGTCCATAGCCGTTTTCGACCCGCTCGACCGTATGCTCCTGCACAAGGACCCATCGGTAGCCGCAATCCTTTAACGTCTTGACAAACTGATAAAAAACGTCCGGATGGTTGGGCAAGGCCATCTCCGCGGGTGAAAACCCCCTGACCCGCCCTACCGCCTCAAGGTCGAACAGCGCCGCGAAGAAATGCTGCCACGCCCCAACGCCAAGCCGGTAATCCTGAATTGGCGTCGATGGCGCTACGGCATGTCCCCAGGAAGAACCCAGCCATTCGATACAGCCACGGTATTTGGAATCACAGGTTATTTTCCTGAGCGATTCAAAAACATCCGTAAGACCCATTTTGTACATACCGTCAAGCAGCGTGCCCGAATAATCGAACATACACCTCGGCTGGCTGCCCTGTTCAAGCAGCTCAGGTATGAAATCGCCCATCCGCTTATAGCACTGGTGGAAAACCTGGGCGTTATGATTGTCGCCGCTGCCCAGATGATTCATCATATGTTCCAGGTTACTGATTACGTCCGCCGTTTTTAGCGGCTGGTCGGGATTCGGTATGATCGGCTGGTGCATGTGAAGCGCTATCGCGAATGCGCTTTTGACGTTGTCCCAGTTAATCTTGCTCGTCGGCAAAAAAACCGGGTCACTATTTCTGGCCGAGGCAATAAGGTCCTCTGAGCCGGATATATTCGGAACATCATTTATATACGCAGGCAACTTGGTCATTTTTCATCCTTATATTAAAAAGCGATCGCTCTTTTTATCAGTATCTCGTTTTATCGGCACTCTTACAGTCGATACATTTACTTTTTGCTCAAAGTTCATTCACATCTTCTATTGTTTTCTACGGCGTTGCCAATCGTTACGTTGCTCAGTAATTTCCTGATCGCAGTAAGACAATTACCTACAAGGTCTTAAAGCTGAATTGTTAAACTTTTTTTAGTATCTCCCCCTCTTAGGCAAATAGACCGTTTTCAGGCCCAAAAATGAGGATAGAAGGAGACAGCTCGCCCTGAGCGAAGTCGAAGGGGAGTGGTATTCTGTTTCGGCTCAATTTGGACTCAATCCCGTGAGGGACGCCAGACCAAAGACACAAGACCCGGTCGCGGGGCCTTCTTTTTTATCCTAATGACCTTCTAATCGAAGAAATTATCTCTATCATTCCCACTATAAGAGATGTAAACCAGCCAATCCCAAAAAGTGTGTTTAATAAACCCGATTCTATTACCTTCCATCTCCATTTCCCAGTCCGGCAAATGGCGCACAAGCCAATAATGGCAGGTATCAGAATCAGAAATCCACGCATAAATTTTTCTCCAACAGTTATTTGGAGCCGCGTCTTTGCTGTGGGATAACGCTATCGCGGGCCGGTCCACAGGTACAGTGCCTGCGGGACAGCCACCTCATAAAGCGTCCTGCGGTCAATCTTCAGCGACACATTCGTCTTTGCGCCAAGCATCTCCGCTATTGAAAACGGCTTTTGGTATTCAATCACCTGCGCCTTTTTGACGCCCGCGAGCGATTTTGCCTCTTCGATTGCGTCCTTGAGATAGCCCACGCTGTCGATTAGCTTTTCTTCGAGGGCCTTGTCCGCCCAGTATATGCTTCCGTCGGCGAGGCGTCTGACGTCCTCTTCAGTCAGTTTACTTCTGCCGTCAACGACAACTTTGACGAACCGGTTGTAAGCCGGGTCGATTATCCTTTGCTGCATATACTGCAATTGTTCTTCGGTAGGCGTCTGGAAGGGGCTTGGCCAGTCCTTTTTTGAGCCCGCCTTGACCACAACCGGCTGTATGCCCAGTTTCTCCTCCAGGAGCTGCTGCAATACGAGATATTCCATAATCACGCCGATTGAGCCGGTGATTGCGGTGGGTTCAGCGATAATCTTGTCGCAGGCAACCGAAGAATAATAGCCGCCCGAAGCCGCGACTCCCTGCATAAACGCGACCGCCGGCTGGTTGGTGTCGGCGCGGTATTTCATTATCTCGTTATGAATCTGGTCGCTGCCCGAAATCGTCCCGCCGGGCGAATCGACGCGGATAATCACTCCCTTTACGGTTTTATCTTCCCTCGCCGTTTTTAACTGCCAGTAAACTTCCTGTGCCTGCTTTTCGTCTATAATGCCGTCTATCGACACTATCGCGATTTTCGCACTCCGCGGGCCGTCTTCAATGACTTCCTCTGTATATTTCTTTTCGCCCCTTCCGGCAAACGCCAAAACTCCAACCCCAATAAGCATCAGGAAAAGCATAACGTTTCCGAGCATCGATAAGCCGGTGATTATGCCCCAGAAGATGCTCCATCCGCTGCCCTTTTTGGGCACCTGTGCCGGCTGCGGCAAAGGAACACTGTTCAGTTGCGTCTGTGAAGAATCATCCATATTTCCAAAATCCATAAATTTTCCCCTTATGAGATTATCAATTCTATCCCTTGTTGATTAGCATCCGCTTAACCGTTACAATTATCAGTAATCAATTGGCAATAAGCAATGACAAACTGAAAAAGGATTATACGGTGGCGGAGAAAAACGGATTTACGCATCTTCATCTGCACAGCCAGTATTCGCTGCTCGACGGCGCTATAAGGTTCGAAAACCTTTTTGCGCGGTGCAAAGACCTCGGTATGGACTCGGTCGCCGTAACCGACCACGGCAATATGTTCGGCGTAATCGAATTCTACACCAAGGCAATCGCCGCGGGCATCAAACCCATAATCGGTATTGAGGCCTACATCGCCCCCAACAGCCGACTCGACCGAACAAAAACATCTATCAGCGACGCGGCGTATCACCTCGTCCTGCTCACTCAAAATAACGTCGGCTATCAAAACCTGCTCAAACTCGCATCGACGGGTTACACAGAAGGATTTTACTACCGCCCCCGAATCGACAAACAAATCCTCGCGGAGCTTAATGAGGGGCTGATTGTAACTTCCGCCTGCCCGAAAGGTGAACTGGCGATGCAAATAGCGGGCGGGGATATAAAGGCGGCGCAGACAATCGCCGAAGGATACCTCAAAATCTTCGGCCCCGAAAGATACTTCATCGAAATCCAGAGCCACGAAGGCGACGACCCCAATATCGCGAAATCGCTGATTGACCTGGCGAATAAAATCGGCGCTGGCATCGTCGCTACAAACGACGTGCATTTCCTCACGGAAGAAGACCACGAGGCACATAACTGCCTCTGCGCGATAAGCACTGGCAAAAAAGCAGACGACCCCGACCGGATGATTTACCCGAAAGACGTATTTCTCAAAAGCCCCGCCCAGATGCGAGAGCTTTTCCCGGATTGCCCGCAGGCATTCGATAACACGCTGGAAATCGCTAAGCGATGCAACGTCGAAATCGACCTCAAAAGCAGACACGCACCGCATTTCAGCCCTGAAGATGGCTCAACGCCTGAAAAATTCCTGACAAACCTCTGCTATGAAAAAGCACAGCAAATCTACGGTAAACTCGACGACAGGGTAAAAGAACGACTCGAAAGAGAGCTGCACGTCATCGAGTCAAAAGGGTTCGCCAGCTACTTTCTAATCGTCTGGGATTTCTGCAACTACGCCCATAAAAATAACATCCCCGTCGGCGCAAGAGGAAGCGCGGTGGGAACATTAGTCGGCTATTGCCTGGGCCTGTGCGACGTTGACCCGCTCAAATACGATTTGCTCTTCGAGCGTTTTATGGACCCGCACCGCAATGAGATGCCCGATATCGATATCGATATCTGCCAGACGGGCCGGGGACAAATCATCGATTACGTCCGCCAGAAATACGGTCACGTCGCGCAAATCATCACTTTCGGAACGATGGGCGCAAAGGCGGTAATCCGCGACATCTGCCGGGTGCTGAACGTCCCGCTAACCGAAGCCGACCGGCTCGCAAAACTCGTCCCCGAAACGCTTAATATGACCCTCGATATGGCGATGGAGACGGAGCCGCAGTTAAAACAGGCATACGATAAAGACCCGCAGACAAAAAAGGTCATCGACATCAGCAAGAAACTCGAAGGTCTCGCCCGCCACGCGTCGGTTCACGCCGCTGGAGTCGTAATAGCCGATGAGCCGTTGACTAATTTCGTGCCCCTTTACAGGCCGTCCGGCACCGATGATATCGTTACACAGTTCGAAGGGCCTATGGTCGAAAAGGTGGGCCTCTTAAAAATGGACTTCCTCGGCCTCAAGACCCTTAGCGTTCTCGAACGCGCCAGGCAATTAGTCGAGCAGATTCACGGTAAAAAAATAAACCTTGAAAAAATAGACCTCGAAGACCCGAAGGTCTTCGCTCTTTTCGCCGCGGGAAAAACAAAAGGCATATTCCAGTTCGAATCGGGCGGTATGCAGGAGTTGCTGATGAAGATGAAGCCCGACAGGATTCAGGACCTCATCGCAGCAAACGCCCTTTACCGCCCCGGCCCGATGACCCTCATCCCCGACTACAACGACCGCAAACACGGGGGTAAATGGTCGCTGCCTCACCCGATTATGAAAGAAGTCCTCGACGAGACCTACGGCATTATGGTCTATCAGGAACAGGTAATGCAAATCTGCAACCGACTCGGCGATATACCGCTGCGCGAGGCATATACGCTGATTAAGGCAATCAGCAAAAAGAAGGCCTCGACCATCCTTAAGGAAAAGGAACGATTCATCACCGGCTCGGTCGCCAAGGGACTAAAAAAACAGCAGGCGGAAGACATATTCGAGCTAATCGAGCGTTTCGCCGGCTATGGCTTCAACAAAAGCCACTCGACCCGCTATGCCTTCATCGCCTATCAAACCGCTTATATGAAGGTATATTGGCCCGTGGAATATATGGCAGCGCTTCTGACCTTCGAAATGGGCAACACAGACAAGGTCGTTGAATACATCTCCGAATGCACTGATATGGGTATTGAAGTTACCGCGCCGGATATCAACGAAAGCGGCGTTGACTTCACGCCTCTATACAAAGAGGACAATGGCAAAAAAGGTATGATTCGTTTTGGGTTAGCCGCTGTCAAAGGAGTCGGCGAAAAGGCAGTCGAGCAAATCATCGTCGCACGCGAAAAAACGGGCAAATTCCAGAGCTTGTTCCACTTCTGCGAAAACGTCGATACGCGAGCCACGAACAAACAGTTAATGGAATCGCTCATAAAAGCGGGAGCATTCGACCGATTGGGAGGCAACCGCGCTCAAATGATAGCGGGGCTTCTATCGGCTATGGAACACGGGGCGGATACACAGACGGACAAACTCAACGGCCAGATGCGGTTCTTCGCGCAGGCCGCCTCGCCGGATTACTCACAGGACCACAACCGCCTGCCCTACGCAGACCCCTGGCCCGAACAAATGATGCTGATGTATGAAAAGGAAGTCCTCGGCTTTTATGTTACAAGCAACCCGCTGAGTCACTGTGCCGAGACAATAAATATCTTCTCGAATATCAATGCCGCACAGATTGCCGAGACCACACAGGAAAAGGAAGTAACCATAGGCGGTATGATAACGAAAATCCGCTACAACCTGACCAAGACCGGCAAGAACGCCGGCTCTAAAATGGCTGTCTTCACCCTCCTCGACCTCCAGGGCCAGGTTGAGGTCGTTGTGTTCCCAAATACCTTAAACCAGTTCGCCAAACAACTCGCTGCCGACGCTGTCGTATTCGTCAAAGGCCGGCTGGATTTCAGAAGAGAAAAGCCGAACATAATCGCCTCGGAATTAATCGCCCTCGACGAAGCAACCGACAAACTCGCGGGCAAGGTGCGAATCAATCTCGATGCTCAAAATGTTACCAAAGAAAAAGTCGCTGAGATAAAAAGTATCTGCCTGCACCACAGGGGCAAGAGCAGTGTTTATGTCGCAATCAGGACTGATAAGGGCAAGGTTTACGCCTCCGCCGACAGGCAACTTTCGGTAAACCCCGACCCCGAATTCTGCCGCAAGATGCGTCACCTCATTGGCCCTGAAAATTTGCAATTAACAAGATAGAGAGATTGATATGTGGCTCCCAAAAGACGAAAGGAGATTACTAAGTTACTACTACCGACGAATAAACAAGGTCGGAACAGCCCAAAATTTAGAAATTAGCGAATCGATTAAAGCACTCAGGGAAAAACGAAATGAAACACCAAAATCAACGCGGGAAAATATATTCGAAAATTATAATACGCTTGAAAATACTAATAACCGGCTCAGCCAACGAGGATTAATCATATGGAAAAATCTCAACCAGAATAATATTAAAGCAGCACATAGGTATGACCATTCCAATTCACAAGAACTTTATGAAAATACCAAAGTCAATCTTTCTATAACTCTAACTATTGGAGGATACGATTTAGGCAGAAAATATAGCTCGTGGTGGACAAGAAGCGGCCTATGGTTTGCGGAATATAAAGACCACTGGTTTTGGCTCATACTCAGTTTTCTGGGTGGTATCGTAGGAGCATTATTAGTAAACTGGTTATCGTCCTTATTTACCAAAAGTTCTGGGTGTTAAATGAATCCGAAGCAATTAACCGGAAAATTTATAGTCATTGACGGGCCGGATGGATGCGGGAAAAGCACGCAGGTCAAATTGTTAGTAGATTGGCTGGCGAAACAAGATATTGATGTAGTCAGCTTCCGTGAGCCGGGTGCAACCGCCATAGGCGAAAAAATCAGGGATATACTTCTCAATCCCGAACATAAAGCGATGGATACCGCAACCGAGGTGATGCTTTATATGGCAGCGAGAGTCCAACTGTGGAATGAGAAAATCGCTCCCGCTCTGAAGGCAAATAAATGCGTCGTTGTTGACCGCTGGCTGTCGAGCACCTGTGCCTATCAGGGTCACGCGGGCGGATTCGGAATGGATAAGGTCATTAAGCTCGCAGCCGACTGCCTCGAAAAACCCTGGCCCGATTTGACAATAATCCTCGACGTCGATTCCGCAACCGCGGCGACCCGGCTAAAAAGCAACCTCGACCGTATGGAGCAAAAAGGCGACAACTATCACAAAAAAGTCCGTGATGGCTTCCTGAAAATCGCCAGGCAGCAGAAAAACTTCGTCGTAGTCAACGCCGCGGACAATATCGACGCCGTCCACAAAAAAATAACAGACATCATTGATAACTTCGGGGCCGAATAATGCCACTGAAAGACATTTTCTGCCAGGAAAAAGCAATCTCAGCGATTCAATGCTCCTTCGCCGGCGATAAAGTCGCGCACGCCTATATTTTCGCGGGGCCTGATGGCATTGGCAAATTCACTACCGCTAAGGAATTCGCGAAGCTATTGCTTTGTAAGAACCCCGTACGAAAGGGCGACTTCACAGACAGTTGCAGCAATTGCGCATCCTGCCAAGCATTCGACGCCGGCTCACATCCCGATTTTGAGCACGTTTATAAGGAACTGCTCGAATTTACAAAAGAGGGCAAAAACAAAGAACCGCCTTTCGAATTCCCGATTGACGTTGTTCGCGAATTCGTCCTCGATAAAGTCAGTCAAAGGCCCGCCCTATCGACGCGAAGGGTCTTTGTCCTCACTGAAGCCGAAAAGCTCAATAACGAATCGCAAAATTGCCTGCTGAAGGTCCTCGAAGAGCCGCCCGCTTATTGCTGCATCATTCTTATATGCACCCGCCCCGACAAACTCCTGCCCACAATCCGCTCCCGATGCCAGATATTGCGATTCGGCCCCATCAACGAGGAAAAAATAATCGAAAAACTGCGCCATCCCGGCCTCAGCGAAAAACAGATAAAATTCTTCGCTCGCCTGACCGATGGCTCATTAGGTCTTGCCGGCACATATTCACAGCTCGAAACGGCCGAAGCAAACATTTATGAAACCAAGACGTATATTTTAGATACCTTGGCTAATTTCGAATACAAAAACGCGCTGGAACTGGCGGAAACAATCCAAAAACAATCGAAGGAAATCGCGGCCATCTGGGCCAAACTCGCCCCTGCCACAAGCGCAAACGATATAAAACGCAAATCCACTGTAATCATACTTCAGATTATAATCAGCGCCCTTCACGACGCGATGCTCGCAAATGTCGCTGCCGGCAGCCAAATAGTCAATTTCGACCAGTCCGAACAAGTCAAAAGAATCGCCCTGCGATTCAGCCCTGAGCAGGCAGCCCAAAAAATAGCCGAATGCTTCAAAACCCTCCACTATCTCGAATCCTCCGTCAATGAACGGCTTATTTTAGAGCAACTGTTGTTAAATCTGGCAGAAACTGATAGAATCACGTCTGAACTTTAATACATAATCGCCACCGCATGGCTGGCTCGTTTTGCCAAAAGGCGTTTTTACCAAATGCCTCTCCAATGCGGCAGCGTTAAAAATAGGGTAACCAATGGAAGATACGTCAGCAACAAAACCTAAGCCGCCAAGGACCAGAAGGTTTATGCTGGTCCGTTACGGCCGGATGAGGGCGCTGGGCCTGTTCGAGCACAACGAAGCCACGATCCCCTCCACGCCGACGCGCGTTGTCATCAAAACCGAAAAAGGCGTGGAACTTGGCACTATCGTGGGAGGCATCAGCACTTACCGCACAGGCCAGCTCAAATTGTCCGATGAGCAACTGAAGAAATATTTCGACGATTCCGAAATACCATTCACCTCCGAGCCGGCGGGCAGATTCATCAGGTACGCCACGCCCGAAGATATCAACGAGGAAAAGCATTTCCAGAAAATAGCCGTCGAGGAAACGAAGTTCTGCAAAAAACTCACCAAAGAAATGAACCTGCCGATGAAAATCGTCGATGCCGAGCACATCCTCGGCGGGGAGCGTATCGTATTTTACTTTATGTCCGACGGCAGGGTCGATTTCCGCGACCTCGTCAGGAAACTGGCGCAGGAATACCAGACCAGAATCGAAATGCGGCAAATAGGCGCACGCGACGAGGCAAAAATCCTCGGCGACGTCGAAAGCTGCGGGCAAAAATGCTGCTGCATCAGGTATCTCAAATCCCTCAAGCCCGTCAATATGCGCATGGCCAAACTGCAAAAAGCAACGCTGGATCCGTCGAAAATCTCCGGTTACTGCGGCCGGCTCAAATGCTGCCTGCGCTACGAGGACGATACCTATACCGAGCTTAAAAAACGCCTGCCGCCCCGAAACACATTAGTCAACACCCCCGAGGGCAAAGGCAGAATCATCGACTACCAGGTGCTCGCCCAAATGGTTATGGTCGAGCTTGAAACCGGCACAAGGACGGCGGTTCCAAGAGACAAAATCGAAATACTCGGCCAATACCAGCCCAATAACACAAACATAAAACCTCCGAGGGAAAACGCCCCGAAGGAAAGTACCCCTGAGGAGAGCATCCCTGAGGAACGTACCCCTGATGAAGATTTTCCTGAGGAAAATAATACTACAGAAGATAATACTACAGAAGACAATAATACCGATGAAAAGCCAAACGGTTAACTGACGCCCGACAAGGCGTAAAAAAAAGGAAAATTATGCCGCGTAAAATCGTCGTTACTTCCGCCCTGCCCTACGCCAATGGCCCTATCCACATAGGCCACCTCGTGGAATATCTCCAGACCGATATCTGGGTGCGGTTCCAGAAAATATCCGGCAATCAATGCTTTTACTTCTGCGCCGACGACACTCACGGCACAGCGATAATGATTAGCGCAAAAAACAAAGGAATCACCCCCGAACAGCTCATAGACGGCGTCCACGAGGAACACTACAACGATTTCAAACGCTTCCTGATTGAGTTCGATAATTATTATTCCACTCATTCGTCCGAAAACCGAACTTTCAGCGAAACGATTTTCAACCGCCTGAACGCCGCCGGCTCAATTACAAAGCGAAGTATCGACCAGGCCTGGTGCCCGAATTGCAAAATGGCTCTGCCTGACCGGTTCATACGAGGCACATGCCCGAAATGCAAAGCCGAAGACCAGTATGGCGACTCCTGCGAGGTTTGCAGCGCGACGTATCAGCCCACCGACCTGATAAATCCCCGCTGCTCCAACTGCGGCTCGACGCCTGTTTTGAAACAATCCGAGCATTATTTCTTCAAGCTGACCGATTACGAAAAGCAGCTGCGGGACATATTCGCAAAGGGCTATATCCAGGAATCCGTCTCCAACAAGCTCGACGAATGGTTCAACGCCGGCTTAAAGGACTGGGACATCTCGCGCGACGGCCCATACTTCGGCTTCAAAATCCCCGGTGAAGAAGATAAATACTTTTATGTCTGGCTCGACGCGCCCATCGGCTATATGGCGTCGGCCAAAAACTACTGCGACAAAAACGGCCTCGATTTCAACGCCGTCTGGAACGGCCCCGATTACGAGCTTTACCACTTCATCGGCAAAGATATTATGTATTTCCACGCCCTGTTCTGGCCCGCGATGCTCGTCGGGGCGGGCTTCAAAACCGCAAACAAACTCTTCGTCCACGGTTTCCTCACAGTCGACGGCCAAAAAATGAGCAAGTCGCGCGGAACCTTCATCAAAGCCGCGACATACCTCAATCATCTTGACCCCGAATACCTCCGCTATTACTACGCGAGCAAACTTTCCGCCGGGATAGACGACCTCGACCTCAGCTTTGAGGACTTCATAAATAAAATCAATTCCGACCTCGTGGGCAAGTTCACCAACCTCGCTTCGCGAGCCGCACCGATGCTCAAAAGCAAACTCAACAGCCGGCTGGGCAAACTCGACGGCGAGGGCAAAAAGCTCATCGACACAATCGCCGCCGCGGGCAATGAGATTACACAAAATTACGAAAATCTCAATTACGCAGCCGTAATACGAACAGCCACCGCTCTTGCCGACCTCGCCAACCGCTACGTCGAGCAAAACCAGCCCTGGACCACAATCAAAACCGACCCGGAAAAGGCACGCACAACGCTGACCGCAACCCTCAACGCCGTCCGCATCCTGACAATTTACCTCAAACCGGTTCTGCCCGCCTTCGCCGAAAAAGTCGAACGACTGCTGAACATCGGCAAACTCACATTTGCAGACATCCACACCACACTCCAGGAACATAATATCAATGACTTTGAACGTCTCTTTGAACGTGTGGATAAAGAAAAGGTTGACGCTATGATTGAAGAAAGTAAAGACACGGGAGATAAACCTATGGCTGCCGAACCAACCCCGGCAATAACCGCTGAGCCGATTAAGCCGGAATGCACAATCGAGGATTTCGCCAAAATCGACCTGCGTATCGCACAGGTTGTAAAGGCCGAACGCGTCGAAGGAGCCGACAAACTCCTGCGACTTCAATTAGACATCGGAGGCATTCAGAAAAACGTCCTCGCCGGCATCGCACAGGCATATCAGCCCGAAGCGATAATCGGCAAAATCGTCATAGTTTTCGCGAACCTAAAACCGCGCCAGATGCGATTCGGCCTGTCCGAGGGTATGATTCTCGCCTCAGGACCGGGCGGAAAAGAAATCTTTATGCTCACCGCCGATGCAGGCGCAAAACCAGGCGCAAAAGTAAGCTGATAAATTATGACCGAAAAAAAATCGCTTGAGGAAATCTCAGAGTCAGACAGCCGATATGACCCAAAGGCCGTGCGGTTCGTTTACGAGGGTCTTGGCTACACCATCCGAAACCTCGCCGCAGGCCAGCCAGGCCATATCACGGGCCAAACCCTCTGCGAAGGCCTGCGACTCCTCGCACTCGAAAAATGGGGTATGCTCGCCCCGCTCGTCCTCGATTCCTGGCGGGTCAAAACCACCCGTGACCTCGGCGAAATCGTCTATCTCCTCATCAGGCACAACTGGATGAAAGCACAGCCAACCGACACAATCGACGACTTCAACGACGTTTTTGAACTTAAAACTGCCCTCAAAGACGGCTTTAAGTTCTAAAAAAACCCTCCAGGCGTAAATTGCCCAAATTGCCGCCCCCTTTTGCTTGACAAATCCGGGCAAGTACTCTAATATATAAGGATATTGATATGAACGGCCATTTTGGAGAGGATATTTAATGCGCCTCGTAGTAAAACAAGGTGATCGCACCATTAACGAATTCCACTTCGACAAGGGGCCAATCTACATCGGCAGGCACACCAACAGCCAGCTACTCCTGCCCGACAAGGTCGTTTCGCGCCAGCACGCAGTAATTTACAACACCAAGGACGGCCAATGGGTCGTCGAAGACCTCGACAGCGCAAACAAGACCTACTTAAATAACGCCGAAATTCGCAAATCCGACATTAAAGCGGGCGACGTAATCCGCATATCCGATTTCAGTATCGAGGTCAACTTTGAAACGGCCTCCGTTACCGCCGACCCCGGCGAAACAGTCGAGCTTGAAGAGCCGCCTGTCAGCTTGTCTTCCGGCCCGCAAATAATTATCCGAAAACTCGGTGCCGAAAAAGCCCCCGCCGTAAGGTTCCAGGCCGAACGCGCCACTGATTTTCTGCAGGCAATCGAGGATTTGAAAAAAACAGACCACCTGGACAAGGCCCTGCTGGTCATGCTTGAAACGGTATCAAAACAGTTCAAAACCTATCACGTTTGGGGCGCTATGCGTTCCAAAGCCGACGGCCCGATGACTGCCCACGCGGGCAGAAACAGAAGCGGTATGGCCATCGAGCAGTCGGACCTCGAATACGGCGACAAAATCGCCGAGGCCCTCAACAAAAAACAGTGTATGCTCTTTATCTTCACTCGTGACCTAAACATCCAGAAGGAAATCCAGATTCGCTCAGTCCTTATCGTCCCCCTGCTTTCAACCGCCGGCTGCTTTGGTGTACTCTACGCCAACAACACCTTCCGCGACGACCATTACAACCTCGGCGACCTCGACTACCTTATGCTCTTAGGCCTCCACTCCGCCTCCGTCCTCGCTAAACTCCCGGCCTAAGATAAAAAACCGATCTTATATCTGCGCCAAAAGAACAACGTAATTCTTACCGTAATATTTTGCGCATTTGGGGCAGGTGGTATAGAAAAAGTAAAGCTTCTTCAGCTCTTTGCCCTGCTGGCGGACATAATCGGTCATTTGTTTTACCCACTGGCGGACATTCTTATATGGCCCTTCAAAAACCTGTGTCAAAAATGTTCCTGAAACCTTAACCATTTCCGCCCCCGGCACATCCTTGGACACAGCGATATAAATATCCGCACCCCATAGTGAATTTTCATCGCTCAGCAATATCGGCTCAGGCGTCAACGCCTGCGTCTGCGAAATCTTTTCCATATTCCGCACCATAACCTTGCCGAAATTCAGCGGGATATGCAGGAAACTGGTAACGTGGTCTTTAATAAAAAGCTTGTCCTTGAACGTTACCTTTTTTTTGTCCCACGGCTCAGGATTAAACCGAGGACAACACCCCGTTTCCGCGTTCTCATACAACTTATTCATAACATTCTCCTTTCAATCCGAAAAATGGGTCAGGCCCCTTTTCGTCATTTAATACACTTCATCAAGTCGCCCAATTTATCGCCGGCCAGAAATGCGAGCGATAGAATCGCGATAATCCACATCGTCGGCTTGACCTCTCTGACCTTTCCTGCGGCGGACTTGATAAGCACAAAGGAAATAAAGCCGAACGCCAATCCCGTGCTGATACTGTAACTAAGCGCAATCATCACGATAATAATAAAGGCCGGAAATGCCTCCTCGATATCCGCAAAGTTTATCGCCCGCACTTCCTTCATCATAAACAGGCCCACCATAATCAAAGCCGGGGCCGTCGCGTATTCAGGCACAATGCCCACCAATGGCGCAAAAATAATCGCCAGCAAAAATAACGCCCCTGTAACTACCGAGGTTAACCCTGTGCGGCCCCCCTGCTCGATACCCGCCGCCGATTCGATATAAGCGGTTGTTGTCGATGTGCCGAACAACGCCCCTGTCATTGTCGCTATTGCGTCTATCGCCAGCAATCTATCCATCCCTTTTATTTTGCCGCGACTATCGACCATTTTAGCCTGGTGACAGCACGCGACCAGTGTTCCGATACTGTCGAACATATCCATAAACATCAAGCTGAACACGCTGCCCAGAACGCCCCATTTCAAAGCGCCGAAAATATCCAGATGAAACGCAATCGGCATGATATTCACGTCAAACGACACCCACCGCATCGGCCTGTCAACATATCCAAACGCAATCGCCAAAAGCGTCGAAAACGCTATGCCTATAAGCAGCGAACCTTTTATCCCTTTCATTTCAAAAAACAGCATAAACAACAATCCCGCCAGTCCTATCAGCGTCGTCGCCCCCAGAGGCCCCGCCGAGACGAGCGTCGAGTCATTTTTGACTATTATGTGAAGATTGACCAGCCCGATGAAAGTGATGAAAAGCCCGATGCCGACGGATATGGCTGCGATAACCCCAGGCGGTATTGCCTCAACAAGCTTTTTGCGAAGCCCAATCAAGGTCAACACCAAAAACAATACGCCCGAAACAAACACCGCACCAAGCGCCGTCTCCCAGCTTATCCCTTTGCCGAGCACAAGCGTATATGTGAAAAATGCGTTTAGCCCCATCCCCGGCGCCATCGCAATCGGCGCCTTGCCGAAAACCCCCGTGATAATTGTCGAAATCGCCGACACCAGACACACCACCGCCACAAGTGCGTTTTTGTCCATACCGGTCTTGCTCAGCATCGTGGGATTTACAAAGATTATGTACGCCATCGTCAGAAACGTCGTAACACCCGCTATTGTCTCCGTCCTGACACTTGTCCCCTTCGCCTTGAGTTCAAAATAATCGCCCGCCATATTCGACCTCCCGTGTCAATAGCGATACAATTGATTGTTTTACCGCTGAACACGCTGAAACCGCAGAGTTTTTTTTCTCTGCGACCTTTGCGGTCTCTGCGGTTAACTAAATGCGAGCGAGAGGAGTCGAACCTCCACGGGCTTTCACCCACAAGGTCCTAAGCCTTGCGCGTATGCCAGTTCCGCCACGCTCGCCAAATCATTGCTGTTTACCGCCGTCCTGTTCTGATGCAATCTTCTCGATGCGTTTTTCCGCATCCTGCAGAATCTTTCGGCATTGCTTAATCAGGGCCATCCCCTTTTCATACTGCTGCAAACTGTCGCCAAGCGTAATTTCGCCCTGCTCGATTTTGCCGACTATCCCCGTCAGCTCCTTTACCGCCTGCTCGAACGTCAGCTTGCTCGTATCGTTCTTTATTTCATCCTTTGCCATCGTATTTTTGCCTTTTACCTTTTAACTTTTTACTTCTTCGTTACCTTGCTTTCAATCAAATTCTCCGCCAGTTCCGTTACCAGCGTATCCCCAATCTGCACTTTTGCTGCGTTTTTCAATACCGCACCCGTCTGTTTGAGCATCGTTATCGAGTATCCTCGCTTCAATACCGCCCTCGGGTTCAGGCCCGCGAGCCGATTTTCCTGAGCCGTAAGCTGCATCTGTGCCCTGCCCAACAATGCCGATACAGCCGCGTTTGCTCTGCTTCGCAGCTCATTAACCTCGACCGTTTTCCTGCCCAATAATCGTCTCGGCTCAAGGCGCACCACCTGCTCGTAATATCCATTTAGCCGCTCCCTCGCCTCCGTTATCATATCCCCCATCAACCCCTCAAGGTTGCCCCCCATTTCATCCAGTTGCTGCTGACGATTCCGCACCTGCAAAATCGGGTTGCGAAACGCAGCGCTGGCACATATCGTCTGCAACCTTTGTTCCGCAAGCTCGATAACCGATTCTATATCACCCGTCAGCCGACTTTGGGCCGCCGACAGCTTTTCCAGCACCTCTCGTGCATCTGGTACAGCCACCACCCCTGCCTTCGTAGGCGTCGATGCCCGTGCGTCCGCCACCAAATCCACTATCGTTGTATCAATCTCGTGGCCTACCGCGCTGATTATCGGTATTCTCGAATCGTAAATCGCCCGCGCCAATACCTCCTCATTAAACGCCCACAAATCCTCCGGCGACCCGCCCCCCCTGCCCACAATCAAGATATCGAGCTTGAGTTTATCGTTTCTGCGATTGACGTCCTTTACGCCTAAGGCGATTTTTTCAGCCGCCCCCTCACCCTGTACAGGCACCGGGTAGAAACACAACACACAGGGCCAGCGGTCAAAAATACTTTTCCTGATATCATCAAACGCCGCCCCCGATTCGCTCGTCAATACCCCTACCCTCCTCGGATACTTAGGCAATGGCTTTTTATGCGCCTCATCGAACAATCCCTGCGCCGCAAGGCGTTTGACCATTTGCTCGAAAGCCAACTGCAGCGCACCCACCCCCGCCGGCTCCATCCTCTCGACGTAAAACTGGTATTTCCCCTGCGGCTCGTAAACATCGACGTTACCCGTCGCGAAAATCGCAAGCCCGCTCTCCGGCTTGAACTGCACCTTCTTGAAACTGCTCCCCCACATCACGCAAGGCAATACCGACCCCTCATCCTTGAGCGAAAAATAGCAGTGCCCGCTCGAATGTAATTTCCAGTCGCTTATCTCGCCCCTCACCGTTAATCGCCCGGGGAGATTATTTTCAATCGTCGTCTTTATCAGCGTCGTTACCTGGCTGACGGTATAGATTTTCACCTGTTCATTTGCCATATCCCGCGAATTATACCCCATTGACGCGCAAAACAAAAGCTGCGGCCTTAAACAAACCGCAGCTTTTTAAATTTACCAAAATATCAATTACTACCGACGACGCTTCAGCAACATTGCCCCGAGTCCCAGCATCGCTATCGTAGCCGGTTCCGGCGTTTGTTCAATCATCTGGTTATCAAATATAAGCCATTGATCGAAATCCAGTGTACCAACTAAAAGCATATCAACATTTCCCTTCCCGGTACAATGAAATGTGATGTCATTAATCAGTAAGCCGGCAGGTACCGGATCTAAGCCTTCGTAGCTAAACTCTATCCAGGAACTAAACCCCGAGTAAAGCGGCGGCTCCTCCGGCGGAGCGATAAGAATATGCGGGTCCTGTGGCTCTATATTCTCTCTGGTAAGTAAACCGGGCTGGCCCTGGGGGATACCGAGAACAAACCAGAATGGACCATCCAATACCGAATTCGACACAATCCCGATGTTTGCCGTCTGTAATGGATCAAGAACCGGAGTTTCCAGGGGATTCGTGATTCCATTATAAACAATGCTAACAGCCGCATTTGCTGAAACAGTGATTGACAGAACAGCTATAAGAATTGTTATGTGTCTCATCTCTCTGCCTCCTAACTAAAATATTCTCTATAACCTTCTCGGCATGCCCCCTCGCACGCCACTATGAGAAATTCTACACTGATTCTTACTTATATGTCAAGTAAAAAAATGAAAAAACAATCTTGTATTCCCTTGTCAATAAACAACTTACGCAACTTTTACTCAATCCGCTTGCGATACAACCTGGTTTCCAGCGGTTTTTGCCAGCCCGTCCAGTTGGAATCGCCCGGCTCATCCTCAATCAATCGCGTAACCTGGTTCATTTTCGCGTCTAAATCATCGATATAACAAACCATAAACGCCTCCGCTGTCGCGGGCAATTTGGGCGAGCCGAATTCATATTCCCCGTGATGTGACAAAATGATATGTCCCAGCGCATCCAAAACTGCTGCATCAATCTGCACGCCTTTGGCAGCCAATGCGTCCGCCTTTTTGTGCAGCATCAGGATTGTTTTGGTTATGTGCCCGATTAGCTGGCCCGAATCCGTATATGAAAAAGCCGTATCGTATGTAAGCTCCTCGGTCTTGCCCATATCGTGGATAAAAATCCCCGCCAGCACCAAATCCGCCTGCACCTGGGGATACAAAGGCAGTATCGCCGAAGCAACCCGCAGCATATTCCACGTATGCTCAAGCAAACCGCCGATACAATCGTGATGCATCGACATCCCGCCCGGACAACTGCAGAACCGCTTCATCAGCTCCTCATCCGCTATGAATTCATCCACAATCGCCTTCAACTGCTTATTTTTCACCCCGCCGGCAATCCGCTTTACGTCCGCCCACATCTCGTCAATATCTTTGTCCGTGCGGGCCAGGAACTCATCGATATTGACCTTGCTCGAATCGACGACGCTGATATTATTCACCACAACCTGCAAACTGTTCTGATATACCTCGCTTCTTCCCTTTATCCGCACGAACCCCGGCTTGGGCAATTCCCCGTACATCGCCTCACTTGCCTGCCAGACCCGCCCATTCAATTGACCCGTCTTGTCGCAAAGGAACATCGCTATATACAAATCACCCCGCGACGTGCTGCGCAGAATCGGCTCTTTCACAAGGTAGATATCGTCAATCACCTCGCCCGGCGCTATTTCGCTGATATATCTGTGTGCCATCTCTCTTATCCGCTTTTTGCGGATGCTCCTTTTGATTCTACTGTCTTCCTATACGCTGAACGCTGATTTAGATTATCAACCCTGCCCTATCGATAATCAACCAAAAAAACAGGGCACATATCTTCACGATATATGCCCTTTGTTTGTAATCTCAAATGATTACGTTCAATAACCGCCTCTGAAATTACGGCATATCACTTGCGGCCGGATGATATTGAAGCGAGTTGCCCCACACAGCAACCTGCACCTTGACGATATCTTTCTTACAGGTTGGCTGAGTATAAGTCTTGTAATTTGGCGGCAACCCGACCAGTGCGGCTAAAGCAACTGTCTCCTGACATTGCCATCTCCAGTATTCGCCGTGCCCATCGGCAAATCCAACAGTCGTTCCTTTCTCATGCATTAAACCGGGCCAGTCGGGATACGGCTCCCATTGAGCTACATTGGCAAGAATCTGCATAGCATCCGGCGTCACGATTTTTTCTTCTATAAACACCAGCCGCTGGGCAGACCCTTTAATCTGCCCCGTCCTCTTAAAGACCTCTCCCTCCGCCTTCGGATCTGCCAACGTTGCCGACGAATCGTGTGCGTTCATCGAGTTTGGCATAACATACGTCCGGTGAACAAATTTCGGGGCCTCAGAGCAACGATAAACCTTTGTATTTTTAACATACCTGTAGAGAGCGCCTTTCTTGAGTTTTTCTACCCTCTCTTCATATGTCAATGACGTATACGTTGACATACCCCATGAAAAATAATTCACTCCATCTATAACGCCGATGTTCCAGTCGTAACCGCCGTCATCGGGCGGGTTGTGAAAAGACGAACACCAATAAGGCTCCGTCACAATACTCCCTGACACGCCCGGGGGCGGGGTTTGCCCGCCGTTGACGAGTTTGCCGTCATTGTTCTCGGCATAAGTCATCCACGCCGCGATAAGCTGCCTCATATTACTCATGCAAACGACGCGTTTGGCCATTCTCCTGGCCTTGGTCAGGGCAGGAAGTAAAACAGCCATCAATAGCGCGATAATAGAGATAACCACCAGAAGCTCGACCAATGTAAATCCTTTGTTTTTCTTCAAGGTTTTTCTCCTCTGTAACCCAAAACACAGGGCATATATTATTAACGATATACGCCCTTTAACTTTTGATTCAAAAGCCAACTTTCCTGCTGATTATGTTACCGCACCGACACACCCCAAACCGCATTTTCCATCCACTTGCCATCAACATTTTTGCATTCAGCTACAGCCCTGGTCCAGTAGGCGTTATATTCTGACGTTGACGGCATAGTAGTACGTTTGCCCATTTCCAATGTTGACGCACACACCCATTCGTGGTAATCTGCGTGGCCGTCGGCAAAACCGAAATTGGCCCCATTTCCATGCATAACGTTGGGTATATCACCGTCCCAATAAACATGGGGCGTCGTTGCATCGTCTGTCGTTTTATACGGAAATATGAAAGTATCGCCCGATATTCTCCTCTCCTCTAAAAACACAATCCTCTCTTTTGATTTTTTAATCTGTCCTATCCTCTTCGCAACATCACCTTCGGCATGATAAGGAGGCGCCCCCCATTGTGCATTCATAGATTCGATTATATCATACGTCCGGTGCATATCTTTATCGGCCTCCGGGCAGCGGTAACTTTTTACGTTCGCAGCATATCTATAAAGCGCACCTTTCTTCAGCTTCTCTACCCTATGTTCATAACTCAAAACCGTTCCGCCACAACCCGACAAGTTTGTCCAGCACCAATCGTACCCAGGGTCGGCGGTTGTGTTAAAAGACGTGCACCACAGAGGTTCTGCCTTTGCAATTTCTGCCGGAGTCGTAGGCAGCGGGAGTTGTCCGCCGTTAACGAGTTTGCCGTCATTGTTCTCAGCGTAAGCCACCCACCCCAACACAAGCTGCTTCAGGCCGCTTAAGCACACAATACGCTTTGCCTGCGTTCTCGCCTTGCTCAGGGCAGGCAGCAAAATCGCCATCAATAACGCGATAATCGAGATAACCACCAGAAGCTCGACTAATGTGAATCCTTTGTTTTTATTCAAAATTTTCCCTCTTTGTAACCCAAAACACAGGGCATATATCTTCACGATATATGCCCTTTAACTGCAAATTTGAATAACCTATTACATCTGCAAAGTCCCTTTGCTTCTCATCGAGTTACTTCGCAGTTACGGCCTCGCCCCATATTGCATTATGCATCCACCTCATGTCATCTTTGCCCTCAGCAAATGTCGGTACCGGTGCCACTCCCCCCCTCTTAATCCAATCTAACACCTTCGTAGACACCCATTGGCGAAAGTCGGCGTGCCCGTCAGCAAACCCGAAATTGGCCCCGCTGCCATGCATAATATTGGGGTGATCATCGGTACGCCAAGTCGGAGCACCAGGATTATAATTAAATTGAAAAGCATCGGGAGATATCGTTTTCTCCTCGAAAAATACAACCCTATCTTTCGATTTTGTAATCTGCCCTAACCTCTTTGCTATAGGACCCTTGGCGGCGTCACCGCAACCGTAACATAATGCATTCATAGAACAAGGCATAACATACGTCCGGTGCATATCTTTATCGCCCTCCGCGCAGCGGTAACTTTTCATATTCGAACAATACCTATAAAGAGCGCCTTTTTTCAACTTTTCTACCCTCTGTTCATACGTCAATGGTGGACCAGTATAACCATCCCAAGCGTTTGTCACCCATGACCAGTCCCAACCTGGGTCTGCAGTTGTGTTAAAAGACGTACACCAATATGGTTCTTTTACGGGATCATTATATGGCGCATTTGCATTATTCCAAGCTTGTCCGCCGTTAATGAGTTTGCCGTCATTGTTCTCAGCGTATGACGTCCACCCCAACACAAGCTGCCTCAGACCACTCAAACACGTAATACGCTTTGCCTGCGTTCTCGCCTTTGCCAGGGCAGGCAGCAAAAGAGCCATCAGCAGCGCTATAATCGAGATAACCACCAACAGCTCGACCAGTGTAAATCCTCTGAACAACCCTTTCCTGGAATTAGTGCGATTCCTCATGATAATACCACTCTCCTATATTGCCCTATTTTATCGAAGGGCTGCATCCCTTCGAGCATTCTCGCCGCCTGTCTACATCAACCCCTGGCGGCACGATAACCTTTATTTTGCGCAAAGATAACCTTTATATTGCGCAAATATACCACATCCCCGGCCCAAAAACAACAGCAAATTCCAGTATTGATACTGAAAATTTACTCCCCGCCCGTTATTTACCGGACGAAATTGAACCCTGTCCGCCAAGGGCGGAATCGAGCGCCGTTTTTTAACCTTGCAACTACCCTGTTTTTGCATTATAAACCCGATATTCGTCCGCTTGTGGCGGATCAGGTCTTATGTCTTTGGTCTTTTGTCTTAGGTCTAAAAATTATGCGATACAGCAAAATGTTAATACCGACGGTCAAGGAAGCCCCCGCCGACGCGGAGATTCCGAGCCATAAACTTATGCTCCGTGCCGGCCTGATGCGAAAGCTCGCCAGCGGCACATATACCTACCTGCCCTTGGGCTGGCGATGCCTTTTGAAGGTAATCGGCATCGTCCGCGACGAAATGAACCGGGCAGGCGCACAGGAAATCCTTATGCCCTCGGTACAGCCGATTGAGCTTTGGCAGCAGACGGGCCGGGACGTCGATTACGGCAAAACGATGGCAACATTTAAGGATAGACACGACCATTTGAACGTGCTCGCACCCACCGCCGAAGAGGTTGTTACAAGCGTGGCCGCGGGCGAAATCAAATCCTATAAGCAACTGCCCATCAACCTGTACCAAATCAGCTTCAAATTCCGCGACGAGTTCCGCCCCCGGTTCGGCGTTCTGCGCAGCCGGGAATTTATTATGAAGGATGCCTACAGCTTCCACGCAACAGCCGAATGCCTCGATAAAGAATACTGGAATATGTACGAGACCTATAAGCGCATCTTCAAACGCTGCGGCCTCGATTACGTCATCGTCGAAGCCGAATCAGGCGAAATGGGCGGCTCCGGTTCACACCAGTTCACCATCCCCTGTCCCTCGGGCGAAGACGTCATCGTATATACCGAAGACGGAAGTTACGCCGCCAATATCGAAAAAGCAGAAGTTGACGCCCCTTCGTGGCACGGGCTTGGAGCCCGTGAAAACACAGCCAGGATGGCCGTGCTACCCGAACTCGTCCACACACCAAACGTCGGCTCAATCGACGCCGTCTGCGCATTCCTCAAAACCCAGCCGGCGGATATGATTAAAACCCTAATATTCTCAGCGGATAAAGACGTCATCGTAGCGCTGGTCCGCGGCGACCACGAAATCAATCCCGAAAAACTCACCCAAACCCTCGGCGGAAAACACAACGAGCTGGCAACCCCCGAAACAATCGAAAAAATTACCGGCGCAAAGGTCGGTTTCGCTGGCCCAGTGGGTCTTGCGGGCAAGGTATCAAAACTGATTATCGACCACGCCGTCGCAGCTATGCTAATAGGCGTTACCGGCGCAAACAAAACCGATTACCACATCAAAAATATCGTCCCCGGCAGGGACTTCCCGCTCGAAGGAGATAACATCGTCGTTGCCGATATTCACATCGCCGTCGAAGGCGACACACATGATGGAAAGAAACTGCTCTTCAAGCACGGCATCGAGGTCGGCCAGGTCTTCAAACTCGGCACCAAATACTCCTCCAAAATCGGCTGCAACTTCCTGGACGATTCAGGTAAGGAAAACCCCTGCCTGATGGGCTGCTACGGCATAGGCATCAACCGCATCGTCGCCTCCGCAATCGAAGCAGCCAACGACGAAAACGGCATCATCTTCCCCATCAGTATCGCGCCATTCGAGGTCATAATCGTGTCGGTTAATCAGGACGATGCTGAAGTCGTTGGGGCAGGCGAGAAAATTTACAACGAACTGAAAAGTAAGGGTATTGAAGTTTTACTCGACGACCGCGATGAACGCGCGGGTGTGAAATTCAAAGACGCGGATTTGATTGGCATCCCAGTCCGCATCACCGTCGGCAAAAAGGCCCTTCAAACCGGCAACGTCGAAATCAAGCTCCGCACCGAGCCGAAACCAACCCTCATCCCGGTCGATACCGCCATCGCCAAAACCATCGAACTTGTTGAGTCCCTTAAACAAAAATTAGTATAAGAACTCGAAACTACTGATGTGGGATTTGCATCAACCTCAACCCGTCAAATTGATAATCGGCATCTTGGCCGCGGATGAAACCTCCCTTGCCGCGGCAATCAAGGCGATAAACAAACCCTTTGGCGTAATTGACCTGGCAAGCGACGTCTGGCCCTTCACTCAGACCGACTATTATAAAGACGAACTCGGCCCAAACGCCCTGCGACAGTTCGTCTCCATCGAAAAACTCATCGACCCCGGCAAACTTGCACAAATAAAGCACGATACCAATTCTCTCGAACAACAACTTGCCGATTCACTGAAACTACCCCTTCCCCGGCCGGTAAATCTCGACCCGGGATTTATCGAGCCATCGAAACTAATCCTCGCCTCAACGAAAAACTTCTCGCATCGCATCTACATCGGCAATAAAATGTTCGCGGAAGTAACGCTTATGTATGAAAAAGGCCACTGGCGACATTTTGAATATACGTTCCCTGACTACAGGCAGTCCTGCTACCATGATTTCTTATCAAAAGTCCGAACCCGTTTAATGGAGCAATTGAAAACGTGACACTTGCCTATCTTGCAATAATTCTGCTCGTCGCGTCATTCACAGTATCCGCAGGCCTTACCCGGCTTGTCAAAAATCTCGCCACGCGCGTCGGCTTCGTCGCACGCCCCACCGAAGATAGATACCACCGCTCCACAATTGCCCTGGGAGGCGGCATATCAATCGTAGCAACAATTCTCCTCTTCCTCGTCGCGGGCATTTTAATCGTAAAATTCTTAGTCGAGCCGGGCCGACTTGCCCTCGACAAATCCGCCACTATTTACGCCCCCGGCTTCATCGGCAAGATAAACCAACTCATCATCGTCATTTTCTGCATCTTAGCCCTGTTTGTCCTCGGCCTATGGGACGACAAAAAACACCTCGGCCCATATTTCAAACTCATAGTTCAGTTCGCCATCGCCTTCGTTGCCGCTTTTGCCGCCAATATACGCCTCGAATTTTTCATCCACAGCAAACTCGTAACCTCAATGCTTTCCACCGTCTGGATTGTCCTGATTATCAACGTATTCAATTTCCTCGATAATATGGATGGCGCCTCCGCAGGCATAGCGACAATCGTCGCCGCGATTCTTTTCACCGCCGCCGCAATCAGCAGCCAGATCTTCATCGGCGCTCTGGCATTGCTTTTCATCGGAACACTGCTCGGCTTCCTCGTCTTCAACTTTCCGCCCGCCAAAATTTTTATGGGCGATGCCGGCTCACTGCCTCTCGGTTTTATCCTCGCCGTTATCTCTCTTAGAACAACTTATTACCATCAGGCCGCCTCAGGCGCCTGGTATCCCGTCCTTATCCCTCTCATCTCAATGGCGGTCCCGCTTTATGACTTCATCACAGTTACGGCCTTACGCATCAGCCAGGGCAAATCCCCATTTGTCGGCGACACTCAGCATTTCTCTCACCGCCTGCGAAAACTCGGCTTCACCGATACCCAGACCGCCCTGACTCTCTATCTTGCCACCCTAACCACCGGCATCGGGGCAACTTTTCTCTACCAGGTCAATTTAGCCGGTGCTATACTTATATTCGCCCAGACAATTCTGGTCCTGTTAATTATCGCTGTTCTGGAATCGACCGCTAAAAATGACCGACACTAAAACAAAAATTGATAATTCAAAAAATAAATTCCTTACTCTGTTCGAAACGCTGCTCTTTCCCTTCTGCATAGCTGTAATCGTTTTACGCGCTACCAGTTCTGAGGCTCCGACCCCGCAGTCATCCCCAATACAGGCAATTCTTAACGATACTGTCTTTTCCCTGTGCGTTTCCGGAATA
Source organism: uncultured Phycisphaerales bacterium (assembly GCA_903857265.1). GTDB lineage: Bacteria > Planctomycetota > Phycisphaerae > Sedimentisphaerales > Anaerobacaceae > Fen-1362. Next base: position 15,015 of record CAIODZ010000016.1, on the reverse strand, counting down.
CTCATATTCACCTTTCTCATCTGGTGCCTTGCAAAACTTTTCAGCAATCGCCCATCCTTCAAAATATCCGCTCCCATCCTCGGCCTGGTATTCCTCATTACCGGCATAATTATCTCCACACTTTACGCCGCCAATAAACGTTCCGCAATCACTTCCACCGTAACTCTCATTGCGCCGATTCTTATGGCGATTATGCTCATACGCCTGCTTGACTCGCACGCCAAAATCAAAATCCTCCTCATCACCCTCGCCTCGCTCGGCATCGTCGCTTCATTTCAGTCCGCCGACCAGTTCTTCATCGAAAACAACCTCCTAATTCAGCAGTACCAAGACGACCCCGACGCAATGCTCCAGCAGCTCGGCATCCAGAAAAACTCCTTCAATCATATCCTCCTCGAACACCGCCTCTACTCCAAGGACGTCCGCTCCTTCTTCACTACGGGCAACTCCGCGGGCTCCTTCGCCATTCTTACATCCTTCGCTGCCATCGCCCTATTGGCTGAGCTGCTCAAAAACCGTAAATTATTCCCAAAATTTTCCGGCAACCGCGCCCTGGCTGTTCTTCTTCTCGCATTTATACTTTTGGGCCTGTTATTAAGTCACAGCAAAGGCGCAATTGCCGCATTCCTCTTCGCAGTAGTAATCTTCTGTTTCCTTATGCGCAGCAAACGTCCTAAACTATCCAAAAATATAATCCTCGCCGCCTGTCTCGTCGGCGTTCTCGCCCTGGCATACGCTGCTGCATGGTATGGCCTCAGAACAGGCCGACTCCCAGGCGGAAATTCCCTCCTTGTCCGATGGCAATACTGGGATGCCTCCGTCAAAATGTTCATCGACAACCACATTATGGGCATCGGCGGCGGAAATTTCTCATCCTATTATCCTCAATATAAAACTCCTTCCGCCCCCGAAACCGTCTCCGACCCACACTGCTTTGTCCTGAGCATCCTCACGCAATATGGCCCGTTTGCGCTCCTCGGTTTTTTAATTATGATTCTTGCCCCGCTTTGGCGAAGCTCATTGGATGACAACATCAATCTCGAAACCACACAAGCACGTAATTTTATAAACCTCGCCACGCTCTGCGCCATCATTACAGCGTTTGTCTTAATCGTTCTTCGCCCGTTCATATTGCCTCAAACCGCTGCACCGACATTTGGGGATAAAATATACGTCCTGTTTTCCCTTTACGCTGCCCCCGCTGCCGCTTTTGCTGTAAGCGTCGCGCTGTATGCAAAAACCATGCAAACCTCCCCAAAAGAATACAATCTGCAAAATACGCATATCGCATCAATCGCCCTGTCCTGCGGCATTCTCGGCTTTATAATTCACAACCTCATCGACTTCGCCATTTTCGAGCCGGGTATCCTCACCGCCTTCTTCGCCTCGCTGGCCTGTCTCGTCGCGCTGAATGCCAAACCACAAAACCAACAAATATCCGTAACGCCCTGTCCCCTCTGGCTGAAAACCGCCTCTGTCATCGGCGCCCTGCTTATCGGCTTCGCATATTTCAACTACGCCCTTATTCCTGTCGCGAAAGGCACTTCCAATATCGCAAAAGCCCGCCTTCCTATGATGTTAGGCCAGGTCCAGCTTGCCCACAATTTCCTCGACGCCGCCACAATTGACGACCCTCTCAGTTCCGATGCGCCCGCCCAGAATGGCAACCTTTATATCCAGGAATTCTACCGCCTCGATGTGCAAAAAGAGCTATTATTCAATAACGCCGAGCAGATGCTCTTCATCGCTGCAGAAAGAAACCCCAGGGATCACAAAATTTTTGATTCACTCTCCGAACTTTATTCTACTTACGCACGCCTTCTGCCCGAACAAAACGAGGCAATGCTAAATAAAGCTCTCTATAGCGCATCTATGGCTGTCGAGCTGTACCCGGGTGATGCCGAATTACACCTCAATCTTGCCCAAATCGCCGATGACCTCGGCCGAACGGATTTGGCCCTGAAAAATTACAAAATCGCCGTGCAGATTGAGGATGGTTTCCGCAAACAGTTCAAGCTTATGTATCCAGGCAGAAAAGTCCTCAGCCGGCTTAATGAGGATAAGTATTTTTCCGCCACCCAGCGGATTAAAGACCTTGAACAAAAACCCCTGCGCTAACCCCGGCTAAATTACCCCGAAACCTTCGCCATTATATCATCCGGGATATTGAAGTTGGCGTACGCGTTCTGAACGTCCTCGTGGTCTTCGAACTCATCCATTAACCTCACAATCTTCCCCGCCGTCTCCACGTCGTTTATCGGTATCTCATTGGCCGGCACCATCGAAACTTCCGCCACCTCCATCGGTATCGATTTCGCCTCCAGCGCCTTCTTCAATCCCTCAAAAGCCGCGGGCAAACATGTTATCTCGTAAATCCCTCCGACGTTCCGCATATCCTCAGCGCCTGCGCCCAGCGCTATTTCCATCAAATCGTCCTCTTTCACCGCCTCCGTCTTTACCGTTATCAAGCCCTTCTTATGAAACATCCACCCGACGCATCCCGTCGCGCCGAGAGCGCCGCCGTGACGTTCGAATATCTTCTTTATCTCCGCCACTGTGCGTGTGCGGTTATCCGTCAGAACATCAATCATTAATGCGACGCCCTTTGGGCCATAGCCCTCGTAAACCATCTCTTCGAAATTAATCGCACTGCCCTCGCCGGTCGCTTTCTTTATCGCCTTATCTATCGTGTCCTTCGGCATGTTCACCGCCTTGGCCTTGTCGATTGCGTATCGCAGCGACAAGTTGCCGTTCGGGTCCCCTCCGCCCTTCTTGGCCGCCATGATTATCATTCGAGCGACCTTGCTCCACGACTTGCCGCGTTTCGCGTCCGCCGACGCCTTCTTGTGCTTTATAGTTGACCAATGCGAATGTCCTGACATATCGTGCTCCCGTCATTCCCGCCAACAACAAATTAAACGCAAAGAAATACAAACCACAAACTTCGCCCTGATTATACCCTTTCCCTCCCGGTTCCACAACCCGACTTCCTTAAAAACTATGCCCTCGACGACTAACAAAGAAAAATGAAGACGAAAATAAATTGCCCAGTTTACCGAGGAGTATCTTCCGACCACTGCAATTAAACGCAAATAGACAATCTTTGTCTGCGGCCTTGTGTCTTTGGGCTGAGGTCTGGCGTCTGAGGGCTATTTCTTATGCGGCTGGTAAATCTTAAACGTGTTTTTGCCGGCCTGTTTGGCGGCGTAAAGCGCCTGGTCGCTCCTGCTGGCGATATCGTCCGGGGAATCCTCGGAATCGTACTGGCCAAGACCTACGCTGATTGAAATGGGAATCTCCTCTTTTCGCCATATAACAGGCGTGCCGGAGACGACGTTAACCATACGCTCCGCTACGACTGCCGCATCGGCAAGCGAGGTATTGGGGAGTATAATCGCAAACTCATCGCCGCCATATCTTGCCGCGGTATCGATTTGGCGAATCGACTGCAATATGCGGTCGCTGATTTCCTTTATGACAAAATCTCCCGCCCGGTGGCCGAGGCTATCGTTTATTTTTTTGAAGTTATCGACATCGACCATAATCAGCGAAATCTGCTCGCCATAACGCCTTGAACGCCACAGTTCGCGCTCCAATATCTCGAAGAACGTCTTATGGTTGATTAATCCGGTAAGCCCATCGGTCCGTGCCTGGTGCTGGATTCGCTCGAACATCGCTATATTGCCGACCGATGCCCCGACTAACTGGCCCACAAGCTCAACTAAGGCGATATCGTCCGGAGTGAACCCCTGTGTGCCCCCTTTGTCCGCCAGGTTCAGCACGCCGACGACTTTATCCTGGCACAAAAGCGGGACGATAAGGCAGTTTTTCGTCTTATAATTGCCGGAGTACGGCCTTTGCGACTTTTTGACGGTCAAATCCTTGGTGGAATCAATATCTTCGATGTGGATCAGCTTTTTGCTTTTGGTGGACATAACCATAAGCGAAGGCGGGTTCTGGTTTATCGAAACGATTTTATTTATCAAATACGGGTGATTGCTGCTCTGCAGGTGCAGCATAGTGCCGGCGTCGTCGAGCAGGTAGAGCGAGGCAAGACGGGCATCGAGAAGCTTGGGAATCTTCCGGACGCATATCGTGGCAATACGCTCAATATCAAGGCAGTTAATCTGCCTCGCCAGCGGCGTTATCTGCTCGAGCAGCGAAACGCCCTGGCTGCCGCTTTCGGCTCGCTCATTCGGATTTATACTGTGTCGTCCCATAATGTTTATATGCTTACTGGGCAATAGTGTTTGCTATATCGGCAGCTTGGCGGGGGCACATAAGGTGGAAAACAGGTATCGTCACGAGCAAATAGGTGACTGAAAACTAAGTATTATCGGACACCATACCGGGCAGAAAGCGAAGTCAAAAAAATTCCAAAAAAACTTCAAAAAAAACCAAAAAAAACCTTGACGCCGACTGTAATGTATTTTACATTTTACAAAACGTAAAAGTTATTTTAATGTCCCCGGCGCAAAACCGGAAGGAACTAAACGTTGATGATGCGAACAAGACAAACAACAAGTGAGATGATTAAAGTGCCCGCCAAGCTGTATCGAATCGGCGACATCGTTCGGTACACCCCCTTCTCTCGCCAAACGCTTCATAATTATACGACGATGGGCTTGATTCGCGAAACGGAGTGGACAGAGGGCGGACATCGACTTTACGACGAATCGGTTTTTGAGCGGCTGTCGAAAATTATGGAAATGAAAAAGACCAAGTCGCTTTTCGAGATACGCAAGATACTGAGCAAGGAAGAAAGTTCGGCCCGTCCGAAAATCAACGGCAGGCCGGTCGATAATTAACAAACCCTCGGCATGATGCCGGCGGTAACCCAAGGATGAAATATAAAAGGTGCAGGGATGAGAAAAAGGTCATTGTTAAAAGGCAGCAGGGAAGCAGCCAACAGGCGATGTGGACTGTGGGCAGCGTGCCGAGGAGGCCAAGTATGAACCTCCCAACGCTGAACTCGACAGACAACATCACGGATGTTCTGCTCAAAATCATCGAATTCACGCAAAGCAGACAAAAAATCCTGATTCGGAATATAAACACAATGCATAGCGATGGTTTCTCGCCCAGGGATTTGCCTGTTGATGAGTTTTCGAGGTTGATGGCCCAGGCGATTGCCGAACACGCACGCTCAGGCCGGCTCATCCTCCGGGATGGCGAAAACGTTAAATTCGGCGCTAACGGCAGTTTTGAAGCAATCGCCGCTATCGACGAAGACGCCAAATCCCTCTTCGAGCAGAACCGCGACGAATACATCCATAGGCAGATAGACAAAATGCTCGAAAATTCGCTCAACCAGCGGATAGCCGTGGACCTGCTCAGGCAAAAACAGGCCAACGAAAACTCCCCCGGTCGATGCTTTAATTAAGGTCGCGGGCAAAATACTTATAAAGACATACGCCTCTTGTGACGACATCAATGTGAATTTGGTGAAAAGCCGGGTTGTTATAGGGCTCGGCAGTGAAATTATAAAGATTTATTAAGGGCGACTTACCGAGATGGCTAATCTTGGACAAAATTCAGGGAGGAATATTGTGAAACCCAACGCAGCAGTTCAAATCGACCATGTCTGGGAGCATTTCCACAAATCCCACGAAGAAAAATACCGCAATACCCTGATGGAGCATTATCGCTACCTGGTTCGCTATACCGCGGAACGTCTGCACACCAAACTGCCAGGCAAAGTCGAGCTTGACGACCTCATCAGCGCCGGCACATTCGGATTGATGGACGCCATAGATGCCTTCGACCCCGGCAGAGGCGTAAAATTCGAGACATACTGCTCGCCCCGAATACGCGGCTCAATCCTCGATGAGCTTCGCAGTATGGACTGGGTGCCCAGATTAGTCAGGGCAAGGGCACATCAATTATCACGGGCAAAACAATCGCTCGAAGCACATCTCGGCCGCAAACCACGCAAGGAAGAGCTGGCAGAAGAGATGGATATGAATATGGAAGATTTCGAGCGTTTGCAGCAGGATGCCGACGCCATCGGAATAGTATCGCTCGACAGCCAGTATGGCGACGATGAAGGCGAAAAAGACATCCGCGAAATCGATATTATCAAGGACCGCAAAAGTGAAGACCCCCCTATCGAGGCACAGAAACGCGACCTCAAGGACCTGCTCACCAAGGGCCTGACGCGAGCCGAACGGCTTATTGTCGTTTTGTATTATTACGAAGAGATGACGATGAAAGAAATAGGCGCCACGCTCGATTTGTCCGAATCGCGGGTCTCACAGATGCACTCATCGATTCTCGCCCGCCTCAAAGCCCAGCTCAATACCCGAAAACGCGAATTCTCCGCCTAACTTTGCCTTGCGGCTTGCCCGGCGTAGTCCCTCAGGAACGAAGTCGGAAGCTTTAGCGAAGGGGCTATCCCTTGGCCAACTCCTCCACCGGCATAAAATAATCTTACACATAATACTTGACGCTATCTCCCAACAAGCTTTTATTGTTTTAGTGAGAGGTTGATGGTATAATATATCGAAAGCGGGAATCGCGCAAGCGAAATTGAAAAGTTGATAAGGGGGCGAACGGTTTCGACCGGATGTCGGAGAGTCGAGCTGCATACCCAGGACGCCGGTTGGCCTGGTAAATCATTCCGGCACTAAATTTAATTGGCAACTACCAGTTGCAAATGGCCGCCTAAATAGGCGACCCGTCCTTTCAGGTTGCGCCTGCGGGCCTGAAAAGGGCGTAAAGAAGTGGGCTGCTCTCGTCGGAGCTTTCGGGCCGACGGGTTAAGACAAATTCCGAAATAGCCAAAGCGATTGGCCGTCGTTTGCCTGTCGCGGAGGCGATAAAAAATAAATACGACTAAGTGTGTAGTACGCTCGTCTTGAAGCATACCGGGACGGGGGTTCGAATCCCCCCGCCTCCAGTCTTCGTTCGCCGCTTTGGGGCGAACGAAACGTGTCACGGCGAAGCCCCTAAGGGGCGAAGCCGGACTTCTCGATGATGTATAATTGCGGCGAACTACGCCTTGGCAAGCCATCGATATGGGATTTCACTACGTTTATATACTTCAAAGTATAGCGGACGGTAATCGTCATTATGTAGGCATAGCCGAGAATCTTGAGGAACGTCTCAAGAAACATAATACAGGCCAGTGCAAACATACGTCAAAGTTTACACCATGGGTGATTGAAACAGCCATAGCATTCAGGTCGAAAGAGAAGGCTATTGCTTTTGAGAAGTACTTAAAGAACCATTCAGGTCGCGCTTTTGCCAGAAAACATTTTTAAAAAGCACGTTTGTTTAAGTCTATTTTCCGGCCACGCATTCACAAAACAACATTTCTTATAAGATGCACAGAGCGACAGGTTCAAGTCCTGTACCGCCCAGTTTCCCGCATTATGGCCGGGTTTCAATGGCAAGTTTCTTAACAGAACTGAGCCGTTGTCTGGCTTTACTGCAGGATGTTTTTATTTCGACTTGCGATTTGCCCTTCTCTCCGACAGACAGCTTGACACTCAAGGCCGCTTTTTTAATCCCCATATTAGCAGTATCCAATTCAACAGCAGCAGCTGTGGTCATTGAGGCATTAGCATTTTTCTTCGCCCAGGCCAACCCGCTCGCGGTAAGATTTTGTTGGCATGCTTTAAGGTACGCCCGGTCGGCCTGAAAAATAAAGGTATTCGCCTCAGAAGCCAGAACAATCATATATATCCCGATAAGAGCGAGGATAGAAATGACAATCGGCATGACAAAACCGTCATTTCTCGCTTTGAGATTCATTCGGCCGCTCCCCATAATGCACCTGCAAAAAATAAATTACTATTGGCCATCTTTTTTCTTATCTGACCGAAGTTTTTGTCCTCGATGCAGGTTTTTACCTCGACCGCATAACCCGCCGTGCCTTTGCTCCATACCTGCCATTCAATCCAGCCGTGAGGGACCAGCCAAACCATATCGCCTGCCGTTATGCCTGTTGTGCCTCTGGTGAAGCTGCGAAGAATCCGGCCATTACTGAATTTGTAAGAAACCATACCATTCGGGAGTTCCACCAATAGCGTATTCGGCTCATTAGAATCGACACCGACCTGCGACAGGGTTTTGGCCGAAGCAACATCGGTCTGTATATGGCTCACCGCATTACAAAGAGTGATGTTTTCCTGAATAAGCCGGGAATCCCTCGGCAAATCAAATGCAAATGTCCCCCAAAAGCGATCAAAAATACCACCGACCATTGCTATAACAGCCAGAACTACCAATATTTCGACAAGTAAATAACCCTTACGCATCTTAATGCTCCTGCAAAACAGGCATATCGCCTGCTTTACTTATCACGATATCAGTTGTCGAAACATATCTGGATAATTGCACCGCCACATTTTTATTTCCGATAGTTTTTCCGGCTGATACGCTAATCAGCTTTAATCCTTTCCACTGACCAGTTCCTTCCGATTCTTCGATTTTAATAACGATTCCCGGCCATAATCGTTTGACGTCGGCTTCGTCGATCGCCTTGCCTGCGACAGAGATGTTGTCAAGCGTCGCCTGTGCCGCCGAGACACAGCGTTGTTTGGTAAAATGATAATAGTTCAGCCGTCTGAAACCATCGAGCGATATCGTGAAAGCAATCATAAGCATCCCGAAAACCGCCATCGATACAATCAGTTCGGTCATTATCAATCCGCGATATTTGACACGTTTAGTAATCATTTGTTTCTGTCTTTCATACAATCAGGGCGTAATCGAACGCGCCGTTGCATATACTATGGTTACTATCGGAGAGAATACGGCGTAAACAATGAACCCAACCATAAACCCAAGGCAAATTGTTTCACACGGACCAATTATGAACCTTGCTAACGTGGCCAGCCGGCTATAGCCCCAGCGATACGATATTTCAAGCGTTTCGAGAATATCGAGGGTGTTTCGATGATTATGCACGTCGGCAAAGGCCCATGCCATTGCGCTTCCCATACCGCAGTGCCGGGCTGACAGGCCTATATCGTCTCCGCGTTCAACCATTACCAGCCAGTTTTTAACTGCTTTCCTGAAGCATTCGTTTATATCCAGCCGGAGTGCATTGGCTATCGCCTCGTTGACCGTGCAGCCAGCATTAAGCGAAAGCCGAAGCATACCGGCTATCCGCTGCATCGCGCAGCACCACTCATACCACCGGATAAAAGGCAGATGCCATTTGATAAAATCACCGAAGCGAGAAATCAGATACGGTTTTTCAACCCGACGCGGTCTCGACCTGACACGAATATAAATAATGCCGCAAACCAATAGTAGCAGGAACGACAGCAGGATAATCAACGATCCAGGCTTCTTCGTAAAAAAATCTGAAATTGCCATTAACAACCTTGTTGCCACAGGTAATTGCGTGCCATCACCCATTTCCGCCAGCACCACTCTAACTTTAGGTAAAACAAAGACCATCACCAGTAGTACCTGTATAAAAATAACAAGCAGCACTAACGGCGGATATAATAAAGGAATGTGCCTGACCTTTTTGCTGGTGTTTGCCTTTAAGAGCAAATCCTGCTCGAGGGCGTCAATCGCCTGCGGAATCTGCCCGATTCGTTCGCCGGCAGCTACCATCGACACGATATAACCGGGACATTTAGGATATCCGCGCCTGAGCGATTCGCTCAAAGAGTATCCCTCAACAAGCCACTTCTTTATATTTCGAAGTATATCTGCTCTTTTTTCATCCTGACCAACCGCAGCCATTTCCAGCGCCATAGGCAACGGAAGATTCTGCCTCATACTCGCACCAATCGTGGTTATCACGTAAGAAGACCTGGCGAATTCTGATGTTGTGAACGCACCGATTATCGCCCCTATAAACAACTGCACAAAAACCAGACCAATTCCGCCCCAGGTACCAAAAAACGCAAAGGCAGCGACCGTAAACAGAAGCAGGGCACAAGCTATCAGGACCCGCCTCGCCCAGATTCTGGCCCATTGTGAACCATCTCTGCGAGGACGGAAAGCAATTATCAACAGCGTAACAAAAAAAATGATAGGTGCAGATACATATATCTCCACTTCTTCGAATATAACGCCTTGAACCCACATAACCATACTAAGCACAATACCTGCAATAAATCCCAGCCCCGGCTTGAAAAAAGCAAGCACTCCCGAGACAACAAACAGCGTAATTGCCAAAGCAATCAGCATAAAATCCTTAACCACCAACATTAAGAGTTGAAATTATCTTTACCATTGGCAGAAACATCGCAAGGATGCACAACATTATGAAAAACCCCACAAAAATAATCATAACGGGCAACAATAGCCCCTGCAGGCGGGTCTGGGCACTGCGAACCTGCTGGGCATACATATCGCCTAAACTTCTCAGGTTGTCTTCCAGCTCATTTCGCTGCGAACCTAATTGAATTGAATAAAGAAAGAACCGGGGCATAACCCGGCAGAATTGCCCGACGTCGAGAATGCCGACTCCCTTTTCAATCTGCCCTGCAATCATGTCCCCTTCCCTTGTCAGCGTTTCACTGCCCGTCGCGTCAGGCGCAAGCCGAAGGCACGTCGGCATATCACAGCCGGTCGCAACCATCATTGCCATTGCCTCGGCCATCTTGCTCAATATGGTGCTGTGATACAAAGGCCCGAATGCGGGTATGCGTAAAAATATTGCTTCCCTGATTCGCCGTCCTTCCGGAAATGACCGGAGAATAGTATTGATTCCACCAATCGCAACAACCAGACAGCCGACCACCAGCCAGAAATATAAAATGTGATCCGACATAGATAAAGCTAACTGAGTCACCAAAGGCAGTCCATTCTCTCCCAACATTTCCTGTAAAATACCCCTGAACTTTGGAATCAAAAACACGAGCACAAAAGTCATAATAATGGAACCCATAACAAAGATGACCGCCGGATAGGCCATCGCTTCGAATACTATGCGTCTCGTCTGATTGGTGACCTCGATGTGTCTGTTCAAGCTCGTCAGCATTTCGCTGAGCCGGCCCGTCTCGACGCCGGCCTTTAGTATCCGGCCATAGAGAGGCGGGAAATGTTCTTTTCTTTTCTCAAAGGCCCGCTCAATACTCATCCCCGCCTCGAGGTCCAAGGCAATCGAATCTATCAGCTTGCGCATCGGCTTCGAAGCCACGTCCTTCGACAGTTCTCTCAATCCTTGCTCCAAAGGAATCCCGGCTTTGGTAAGCGAGGCAAGCTGCTGATTGAAAAGCAAAAACTCGGTCCTAGCAATAGGCGTTTTAGGCCTTTCGGATTTGGCTTTTTCGAGCGAATTGACTTTGAGCCGCATCTGCTCAAGCAATTCAGATGCTTCCTGCACCGACCCGGCTTCGATAATACCTTTCATCAGCCGGTCAGAAGCCGTCATCGCACTATATTCAAAAGTCGCCATCCTGAATCTCCCGTCTTATTATCTACCTGTCAAATATCCCCTGCCGAACCGCATACTTTATCAAGCTCATCCTGCGTCGTCAGGCCCTCAGCAACCAATCGCCTGCCGTCTTCAACCATACCAGTGTGCCCTTTATTAGTCAGGACTTTCTCAAGTTCATCAGTATCGGTCCTGGCGAGAATCGCTTTTCGCAACTGGCTGTCAAGCCGGACAAGCTCGGCAATCAACATCCTGCCTTTAAATCCCGTTCCAAAACATTCATCGCATCCGACTGGTTCGCAATTGCCGGAAGCTGTTCGTTTTTTACATTTGCCGCATAATCGACGGACAAGCCGTTGATTCAGAACAGCCGATACACTCGATGTGACCTGGTATGGTTCGATACCCATCTCCAGAAGACGTAAAATCGCCGCCGCGGCTGAACCGCTGTGCATTGTGCTCATCAGCAGATGCCCCGTAAGGCCCGCTTCAATTGCTATCTTCGCTGTTTCAGCATCCCGAATTTCGCCTATCATCAGGACCTGGGGGTCTTGGCGAAGAAGTGAACGCAGAGCCGTCGGGAAAGTCATCGGACCAAAAGGTGTGATTTGAACCTGGGTAACGCCATCAAGTCGAATCTCCACAGGGTCTTCCAAAGTGACGATGCTTTTACCCGGAAATTGTTTCTGGATATGCCGCAGAACCGCACCTAAGGTAGTGCTTTTGCCGCTGCCCGCAGGTCCGGTCACCAGCATAACACCCTGATTAGCATAGGTGATTTGCTTCAACGCAGCATATATCTCCGGTGCGAATCCAAGCTGTCCAAGGTCTGTCAACTGCACGTTCTGGTAGAAAATTCTCACCACAGCCCTTTGGCCGTATATTGTCGGAAATACCGAGAGCCGACGGTCAACAACATTCTCGTGACCATTGTTGATTTCCATCCGTCCTTCCTGGGGCACATCATTGCGATACGTCAGAAGCCCCCCCAGAACCTTCAGTCGTGAAATTACATTGTCTGAAACGGCTTTCGGCAATGATTCAACGGCGTCCAGTACCCCATCAAGGCGAAATTTTATCACCAGTTCCGAACCGGTCGGTTCAAAATGAACGTCGCTGGCGCCTATATCCACGGCCTTTGTGAGCAGTTCTTCCACAAGTGCGACAATATCACCCGCCTGTGCTTTTCGCTCGTAAGATTTGTCCTTATAAAGAGTTAAAGCCATTTCCCTGTACTCCTAACAAACGTATTACCGCTTTTCTCTCCTCCCTCCTGTAGATTGAGACGCGCCGACAGGGCCAAATGTTATGCAAAAAAATAAGATTTTTAACCACTTAGCGTTGAATTGTTGTTAACATAATATCAGGCAGCACGTCTTAATAGCAGGAGAAATTATGACTGGCAGGGCTGTCAGCATCGAACTGTTGTGGGATATTCCAATCCCAAAGGCGTTGGAGCAGACGCAGGGTTGGGTTCTCTGTGCTATGCAGCGACACGGCCGGGAGCTGGTTAATATGTTGTGGCGAATACTCGGCAACGAACAGGACGTCTGCGACGCGTATCAGGATACGTTTCTGAAACTCGCGCATCACGAGTACGGATGCAAACCCGAAAATGTAAAGGCGTATGTCTTTCGTTCGGCAAGTAACATAGCCATATCAATCTTGAGACATAAACTTGTCGAAAAGAAGCATCTTCCGCCGGTAATACCCACACAGAACAATACTAACTCCCCCGCCAGCGAGCTTGATACACGGTATTTAACTGAGACGTTAAGAGCGGGTATCGCGGATTTGCCGGATCATCTTCGTGATGTCGTAACTCTGCACGACCTCGGAGACTTGCCCTATGAGCAGGTCGCAAAGATTATGGGAATCACGGCCGCGACCGCGAGGGTTTACAGATGCAAAGCTGTGCAGCTTCTGGCTGCGCGAATGAGAAAGGAAACAAGGTAATTATATGTGGGCCGCGAAGGGGAAAAATTACTGCAGACAACTTAGAGACCGGGCGCTTCAGCTGATGGCCAACAGTTTCAGCCCTGACCGACACTGGATACAAAATCATATTGCCGACTGTCCGCGTTGCCAGCGACGATTAGCGCGTCTCGGCAAGGTCGAACTTGCAATATCCATGTTAAAATCCCAGCCGCACAACCTCAATCTGCTGATGCGAGCCAATACACAGGCAATCGGTGTGCTCAAACACTGTCTGCGAACAACCGCCAAGGCCGAACGTCTCCGAAATATCCGCCCGGATATGAGCATTATCGAAAGGTGTGCCAGGTATAAAAATTCATTCGCCAACATTGCCGCGTGCATAGTCATCGCCATTTTGATGAAAAACGGCGCATTTTCTTCAGCAAAAATGTTCGAAAGCAAAGGCCAGAAAGCAGTTGAGCACTACTACGCCAGCAACGCAGGCGAAGATATCGCCCGCGATATCTTCACAACAAGCGCGTAACCATTTGCCCCGCACGCAGGATGTCACAGGCTCAAGTCCTGTACCACCGTGTTCAATTATTCAACTTTTCGTTGCTAAAAAAAGAAGCGATTGCCGGCCTTCAGTTTGGCCGGCAATCGCATTTTTCTGTGAATCGGTTCAGTTAGAAACTCCAGCCGATGCCTCCGCTGAACGCGGATGAGTCCTCGCCCATTCCTACGCCGGCAGTAATAGTAATATTTCTGTCTTCGCCCACAATAGCTTTGGCTCCGACAGCCACGGCGCTTTGGTTTTCAAAATTGCCATAACCCAGGCCGACCGAGAAGTTCTTGCCCGGAACCGGAGGAGGAACGGCTGATATAGCAGAGACGGCCGCGATGCCCGAATAAGCTTTGTCAACCCTGTCATCAAGCCCCCTGAATTGTCCCATATTAACCGCGTCATATTTATGTACACCGTTTGCGACGCCCATTACTCTTGCCGGACCGCCCGTGGTATCATTTTTGAATGTTGCGCCGTTATCATCGAGTTTAAGCGACGTCGAATCTGTGCCGCCTGAGACAACTGTGCTTGTCTGGCCAATTTCGATACCGTGTGCTACTCCGGTGTCGGCATTCTTTACAAGCAAGCTGGCGGTTGTAGGAGTCATTGCAAGGGTAGAGCTGCCGGCAACGCTCATAACAGCCGAGTCATTAGACAGAGTTAAATTGGCATTGCCGCCGGTTATTGAAGTGAATGTTGTTCCGGTAATCGTATTGGTCGCGCCGGTAAGGGTGTTGTCCGATACACCAGCGACGCCGATAATGTTGGTCGTTCCCAGAGCCGTAAGGTTGCTGTTTAGTGTCGTTGCGCCGGCAACGTCCAGAGTGCTGTTTAATGTCGTTGCGCCAGCAACAACCAGAGTGCTGTTTAATGTCGTTGCGCCGGCAACATCAAGAGTGCTGCTTAATGTCGTTGCGCCAGCAACGCCAAGAGTGCTGTTTAATGTCGTTGCGCCGGCAACGCCAAGAGTGCTGTTTAATGTCGTTGCTCCTGCAACAACCAGAGTGCTGTTTAATGTCGTTGCGCCGGCAACGCCAAGAGTGCTGCCCAGCGTTGTCGCCCCCGTAACGTTCAGAGTGCTGTCGAGTGTCGTTTCGCCAACAACGGTAAGAGTGCTGCCTAACGTTGTCGCCCCGGTAACGTTCAGAGTGCTGTCAAGTGTCGTTGCGCCAACAACGGTAAGAGT
>CAIODZ010000015.1 GCA_903857265.1 uncultured Phycisphaerales bacterium | reverse complement strand
CGCAAGTCGAAAACCCTTAGATGCGAAAAAAATAAAAAATTTTTACTCCTTATTTCATAAGGACTTATCGTTTTTGACCCCATCAGGAAATCCCTTAGTTTTCGTCAAAAGCGCGCAAGTTCGCGCCATAGGATAGAGGAACTATGTTCCTCGGTTAGCCCGCAGGCCCGCCTGCGGGTCATAAAAATTGTACCGAATATCAAGTATCGAATATCGAGTATCGTTTGAAAAGAGAGGGAGGATGAGAAAATGTTTGAATACTGGTTTAAGACCCTGGCCTCAATTGAACAAAACTGCTGGCCGCTATTGTATTGGCTTCGATTGATTATTTACAAAGATGCCTTTCGGCGTATCCCCCTGCCAAAACATAAATTCGCCGCCGTTAGCGTCGAAGATTACGAACGCTTGAATAAATTCAAATGGTATGCCCGGCGTAATGCGACCACTTTTTATGCCATCCGTTATGCCCGGCGTGCCGGCTCGAAAAAATATTCCCTCGTTTGGATGCACAGGGAAGTTTTGCCTCCCCAAACAGGACTGTTTGTTGACCATATCAACCATTACGGCCTCGACAACCGCCGCTCCAATCTCCGGCTCGCTACTCGAAGACAAAATATGTACAACAGGCGAAAATTAAGGACCAATCTCACTTCGCGTTTCAAGGGCGTGTATTGGCGTAATGATACAAAATCTTGGAGAGCGAACATCACCGTTGACGGCAAAAAAATTTGCCTCGGCCGCTTCCACTCCGAAATCGACGCCGCGAAGGCATACGATACCGCTGCTCGCAAATACCACGGCGAATTCGCCAGTTTAAACTTCTCGGATGAAAATCAAAATATCGAAATACTAAATACGAAATCCGCATCCCTAAATCCGCAATCCGAAATCCACAATTGAACTCGTTGACATTACCCCCGGTTTTTCATATTGTTATGGGATGGAAATGTTAGCGACTATTAATTTAATCGAATTGTTTCTTCACCTTGATAAAACCCTCGAGACGGTTGTCTCGCAGTATCACGCATGGGTTTATCTGATTCTTTTTATTGTCATCTTCTGCGAAACGGGACTTGTCGTAACGCCGTTTTTGCCGGGCGATTCGCTGCTTTTCGCGGCCGGCTCTCTTGCGGCGATATCCGGCAGCGTTCTCGAGATACGCTTTATGTGGCCTCTTTTGTTCGCGGCGGCGGTTTGCGGCGATAATACCAATTACTGGATTGGGTATCTGGTAGGCCCGAAGATTTTCCACAAGGAAAACGTGCGAATCCTAAGCAAAAAGCATCTCGATGAAACCCATCGGTTCTACGAAAAGCACGGCGGGAAGGCCGTCGTAATCGCCCGCTTTATGCCCATCTTCCGCACATTCGTTCCTTTTGTTGCTGGCATAGGCAGAATGAATTACCTGCGATTCCTCGCTTACAGCATCGGCGGGACGATTGCTTGGACGGGCACGTTCGTTCTCGGCGGCTACTTCTTCGGCAACATTCCCGTTGTGAAGAGCCATTTCACAATTGTAATTATGGTCATCATTGTCATCTCGTTGATGCCGGGTGCGATTGCGTACATCCGTAGTCGGATTGTCTCATCGTCCGACGCGAAGAAGTAAACATGAATAAGGACCAAAAACACGCGTTGTTGAAAGTCGCACACGATACCGTAGAAGCCGTTATCACGGGTAAACGCCTTCCGAAAGTCGAAGCGGATGACCCTGACCTCGCATCGCATCTCGGCTGTTTCGTTACCCTTAAAACCGGGGACGAGCTTCGCGGCTGCATAGGCCAGTTCGTCGCCGACAAGCCGCTTGTCAATATGGTTGTCGAAATGGCTAAGGCATCCGCAACAGGCGATGCGCGCTTTTTCGACAATCAGATTACCCCCGACGACTTAGCCCACCTCGACATCGAAATCTCGGTCCTTTCAGAGCTGAAAAAAACCGCCAACCCGCTTTCTCTTCGTCTCGGCATCGATGGAATTTACATCAAACGCGGCGTATTCTCCGGCTGTTTCCTCCCACAGGTGGCGACGGAAACGGGGTGGACAAAAGAAGAATTCCTGTCTTATTGCTGTTCTCATAAGGCGGGCCTGCCTGAAGATGCATGGAGGGACAGTAAAACCGATGTATTCCTTTTCTCCGCCGAGGTTTTCGGCGCACCCTTCAAAGATATATGAGATATGATAGAATTTGTCATGCTTTGCACGCCAGTCAGACGTATATATGATATGAAAAAAATCAGCGTAATATGGGCAATCTGCGTAATCTGTGGTTGTTTTTCCGGCGTATCGTTGGCCGGCGACATAAACACCCCCACGGGTATGGCTGCCTACCTGAAAAATAAACAGCTCCCCACTCTTAAGACAATCGACTTATGGGAAAGCCAGTTCGGCACGGGGCTCAAGCTCACTACCGCCCATTACGAAATTTACACAAATCTTCTCGACCCGCTGATGCTCTCGCAGGTCCCCGGTTTTGTCGAGTCCGCCTATCGCGGCTATCAAAGCCAGCTCCCCAAGCCAATCGAGACCTCAGCCCCATTAACCATTTACCTCTTCGCCAATCGTCAGCAGTGGGAGGTCTTCACAACAGATTTCACCGGCCCGCAGGCGCAGATGTATCTCAAAATCAGAGCCGGCGCTTATTATGTAAATGGGGCGTGCGTGGCGTATAACATTGGGCGGGAGCGGACATTCTCGAGCCTGGGACATGAGGGGTGGCACCAGTTCAATTCGCGACTGTTCAAATACCGGCTGCCAAGCTGGCTCGATGAAGGCATAGCGATGCAGTTCGAAATAACCGAATACGACAAGGGCTTTTTCACCTTTACGCCCGACCGCAACGGGTATCGCCTTGGCTCGCTCAAACAGACCTTACTCAAAGATAAGATTATACCTCTCAAGACCCTGATAACGCTCAACCCCGGCGAAGTTGTAACCGAAAACGATGACGCCGTCGCTGCTTTTTACAGCCAGGCGTATGCCCTTGTCCGCTTCCTTCGTGAAGATGATTACGGCAAACGCTTAGCCAAATATCAAAAGCTGCTCTTCGACGGGCTAAATGGCCAGTGGCCCCTGGCCCAGGAGGACATGATAATCGCCGCCGACAGAAATATACCGATTACCGTCAACTGGAACCACGAAATCGGAAAGGTGCTGTTCGAGCATTACATCGACAGCGATTATGAGAAAATCGAAAAACAATACCTTATCTTCTGCCGGAAAATAACATACTCGGTACGGTTAAGGTAACCACAGATTACACAGATTTCACTGAAAATTAAAATTGGATATTCATTCTAAAACAATCATACTGGCATCAGCGTCGCCTCGGCGTAAACAGCTATTCGCCGAAGCCGGCTACAAATTCACCGTTGTCGTCTCGCAAATCGATGAATCAATTTTCTCAGCTGAAAATATCGCTCCTGCCGAATACGCCAAACAATTGGCTTTAGCCAAGGGGAATGACGTTGCCGACAAGTATCCTGATTCAATCGTAATCGGGGCGGATACCGTCGTCGATTTCGAGGGCCAAATTATCGGCAAGCCCCGCGACGCGAAACACGCAGAAGAGATTACGCGAATGCTATTCAGCAAGCCCCACAAGGTCATCACGGGCGTTGCCATTATCTGTAAATTGCGCAATCTGAAAATTGTCGAAGCGGATACGACGGTTGTTTACCCGAAGAAACTGACGGATGCCCAGATTGCCGAGCATATCGAGAGCGGCGTCTGGCAGAACAAGGCGGGCGCGTATTCTATCAGCGACAACGACCCATTCGTTGACCACATCGAGGGCAGTATGACAAACGTTATGGGTATGCCGATGGAACTACTTAAAAGATTGCTTTTTTAGCTACCGAGTTTTTTAGCCACAGAGTTCACAGATTACACTGTTTTTTTAGCCACTCCCTAAGGATGCCTTCCGGCAAGAGTTCACAGAGCACACCCATCTTCGCTGCGCTACGCCGGGGCAGGCAGAGAATTATTTTTTTGACCTGCCGGTTTTATCTTTGAATCGCTAAAAAGAGGGTTTATGCTGGCGAGAGGTTGAGCTTGGTCCTCCATTTGTTAAGTTCTTCAATATCCTTAATGGGTTTGTGCGGTTTGATGTGTTGCCAAGATGGCGCGTGACGTTCTGGTTGATTGAGCCAATAACTATTTTTTACTATCAAGCAGAGAATTTCCTCGATATCTTTTTCGGTGGTCTTATAGCCTGGCACAAGGGGCGGATAGAACGAGGTGACGTATTCGCTGCCAAAGCAGCATGCCTCAAAGAGTCGTTTTATATCTTCAAATACCTTACGCAGTTCGGAAATGCTAACACCACCAATATGTGGAGCTTTCAAGCGACCTTTGGTATCGAGAAAGCGATGGGCTACTACTTCATTGCGCATGTGGCTTATTTTATTGCGTATAGGTACAAGTTGTTTATTTAACTTAGTCTGATTTAAACTTTTGCGATATGCAATCTTAAGTGAATCTGTGCGCAGATGATTAAGCACAGTGTTTCTAAATTTCGGAAGGGTATGCGCGTTCTTCGTATTGTCGGAAACAAGGCCGTGCAGGAGCATGACTGACATTTGGACAAAGTTCCAAAAAACCATTCCCCAAAAGACATTGTTCTGGGGGGCGTATAAATGATGGAGAGGAAAACGACCAATCGTTTCGAGTATCTGTAGGTTAGCATCAACACAAATTAGGCGATACCAAATATCTTGGTGAAGCTGGATATATGTGGGTATAAAATTTGGTAAAATAACATCTTCGGATTTCTTCGAGAGAAAGCTCTGTTCAAATAATATTGATTCAGCGGCCATATTATGTTTATGATTTTAGATGTAAATCTCGAATATACTCTTTGAATATTGGGCTTGTCCCATAACAAGTAACACCACAATCAGTATTCGCATAAGCTACAACAGATTCTCTTGATTCAAGACGAGGCGGCCATGTTTTTCCTGGCGTAAGTTCTGGACAAAAAAGAATTTGCCTTAAATTATTTGTTTTGCCAAATCCAATATCAGAAATGGTTAAAGGAAAGGCACTTAAGTTGATTACTTCTATACAAAGTCTAAATGGAATACCTTTGCGAAAACGGTCGGAAACGCTTTCGTTATACCTATCAAACGTCAAAACATTATTTGCATCAATCATAAATGCAATTTTAGGAATTATTTTTAGCCTAACACGGTTTTTGCTAATTTGATGCCAAGTATTAATTATACCTAAAATCAAACCCAATATGCCACACACAGCACCAATCATTGCAGTAACAAGAGTTATGTTTTGCTGATTAACTATTTCCATTTATTGCTACTATTTTTCAATATACTCTAAGCCAGTTTGTAGGCGATTTGCTCGTCGAGGATGTCTTTGACGGTAATGGCACGAATGATTTTGCCGGTTTTGGTTTTCTTCAAGTTGGATACAGGTTTCTTAGCCATAGATAATTAGTTTAAGCAATGTGGGGATATTTGCAAGATGGAAGTGATGTTCATTTTGCGCGGGAAGTGCAAGGGAAGCAGAAGCAGCGTTCAGCGGACAGCGTATAGCTGACAGTTGGAATCGCGGAATTAAGGCCCTTCGACTTCGCTCAAGGCAAGCAAAAGACACCCGTCTCGCCGCGGCGGGGAGCCGAGGCAGGACAGAGAGCACGGAGAACTTTTTTGAAGCAATCAGGCACCCTTAGGTTTACCGTACGACAAGCCACCCAGGCCAATAATCATCGCAACAATTCCGCCGATTACCATCCATATCGCCTTGTCGGTAGGTGAGCCTGTGAAAAAGCGAGAAACATCAGAAGGGAACGAGTTTGTCGCAGCAACACCAAAAGCCACAAGAGCGATACCGCCGGCAACAATTGCCAGCGAGATTAGTTTATTCGTATTCATTGGATTTTCCTTTAAATTTTTACTGCTCCGCCACAGTACTACGGGTAGTAACCCATAGATAACGCTATCCGCCACAGGCGGACAAGCGGAAGACCGAAGCCCAACCGTTATGGGTGTTAACACCCATAACAGTTAACATCTGAATGGTCACGACGTGATTCTTCGTCCGCTGATGACTCTAAGCAGAATAACCACAATGGCAATCACCAGAAGAATGTGAATGAACCCACCCATAGTGTAGGAACTCACTAACCCGAGGAGCCACAATATGAGCAAAACTACAGCTAAAGTGTAAAGCATAACAATCCGACCTTTCTTTTTCTGGGTTTAGTGTTCATTGCACACAGCCACAAGCCGCCTGAGAACCAAACCCACATATTCATTTTCTATACCAACTCGAAACGGTTTTTCATTTCAGGGGGGCTCTGTCGAAGGACCATCTGGAATGCTCTATATATATCATACGAATCGCAGTGAACGGGTCTATGGGCATATTGCCTAATATAGACCTCGCAAATGCCTATATTGCAAGAGCAGAAGGCGGTAAGAGTTTTGAATTCGCCGGGAGCGGGCAGAAGCAGCGTTCAGCGGACAGCGTATATCGGAATGGAAAGGGTTCGACCTGGATTCTCCAACCGCGATAGTTACGGGGGCATCGAAGGTGTCCAGCCGCCAAGCACATAAGCAGGATTGCTGTAGTTGGCGATTATCTCGGCGTCTTTGTCTTTGTTCAGTTGTCTGGAGGCGGGATGCCGCCGGCTGATATCAACCGGTTTGCCGTCGCTGATGTTGGTGCTATTGTATTCCCAATAATGAATATTCGATGTGTCGGGGCCTACCGGACCCCACCCCGCGGGACTAATGCCCGCAAGGGCGCAATTGAGCAAAACTGCTTCGCAGTATGGGTAATCCTTTCCTTTGTTCGTAGGCGCACGTGCGATTTCGGTTTCGCGTGCCCCTTCAGTTTGGAACCTGCAATTCAGAAAGACATTACCGTGGTTAGCGGATGTGTTGCGTATCCACATATAGGCGCCGCCATGTGAAATGAGCTCGCAACGGTTGAAGAACGCCGGTCCGCGGCCGAGGATTATATCTCCGTCACCTGTAATTTTGCAATCGGTCAGGTAAACCGAGCCGTTGACTTGTAAGGCATCTCCTGAGCCCTCAATATTAACATTGCTGACGATATTTTGCCCGCCCGCCAGAAGCAGTCCTTCGGCCTGGCCTTTCGCTGTGGTTTTGACCGTGAAGTTGACGAGGTGAATCCCTTTTGAATTATCTCCCATGAACGCAGCGCGGCGGGAAGGAAATGTCCCCGGCATCTCGTTGGTGGCTACGTTCGACGGATGCGGATTGAAGACCTCATTATTGGCGTAACACACAATTGTCTTGTCCCGGTCCTCGCCGAGGAATGTGATGTTTGTCTTGTTGCGGAAATAAACGATTTCCTCATACGTGCCGTTTTTGATGAATATGGTTACGCGATTGGGATTGTTATTCGGGAGAAAATCGACCGCTCCCTGCACGGTGCTGAAATCGCCTGTGCCGTCGGCGCAGACCACGAGCCGCTGGGAATTCTTTGGAGGCGGATTTTTTTTGGTTGTGAAAGTCCATCCGGTTTTTCCTGTGATTCCAGAGAAGCTACCGTCGCTGAGGGTCAGCACTGGGGGATCAATCTGCACGTAATATGTCTTGTTATACTCCAGAATATTATTGTGAGGGTATATCGTCGCCACGGTGTCATGGATGATGACGGGGTAAAAGTGAAACGCATCGGTGAAGCCGCCGATGATCGTAAGCTGGAAGTTATCCGGCGTGGCAAGCGCAGTGCCGGATGGAGTTCCCGGGTTAGTGTTGGCATTGGTGAAGCGGCCTGAGACGTATTCGTAAGGAATCGCAGCGTAAGGTGCCGTGGTCTTGTTGCTGGTTGTCGGGCCTGGCGGGATGCTCAGGTCCAGGACGTCAACCATACGGTTGTCTGCTGCGTCATAAATACGAATCTGTCCCGAATTGCCTAATGTTGGCTTGCCGGGGAAAGTGAGCACCAGATGTGTGTCTGGATTTACTTCCTTAGCTTTGTCCGCTGGGGAACGCGAAGCAGTTTGGCGGAGTTCTTCTTTTTGTGCAAAAAGCAAATTGCATAAAGTAAGAAGAGCGGCCAGCGTAATGGCAATATGCGTGTTTCGGGTCATGGCTCTTCTCCTTTCGCTTACATTACATCTTCATTGCGGCAGCAAGCTTATGCCCACAGGTCTTGTATACCCTCACTGGACTGGAGCCAGTTTGTCGCCTTTTCAAAATCGGTGAACGCCATAACGGTAAATCTGTCGATATTCGCGCACATCTCCAAAAAAACAGCTTTGTTGAATTGTTCATCATCTCTTGCAATGACAGCGATCTTACTTCGGAATGCCTCCTTGTGTCGCCCAAGTTCGAGAACCAGCTCAAACAAGTCGGCATGATCCATGTGGCCGTAGGTCTCCCGCAAGTCCATCAGTATCTCATGATCTCCGATTATCTGCTCCATCTTTGCAAGTTGACCGAGTAATTTTTTGCTCTCATCAAGATCTATCTCGCCGGTGGGCTTGGCCTTTATGAAATCCCTGGCTTGAATTATCTTATAGTTTACCCGCATTTTCCCGCATCCTAAATAATCCTGCGTTTGTTCCACATATATTCTACTTATGGCACAGGTTTCCAAGGATTTTATCCTGCTGGCAGGAGAATAGCAATGATTCCGATTCAGCCCGGATTTCAAGACCTTAGTTCGTCGTTCGTATTGCCGAAGCGGACCCTGCGCTTCGCTACGTGTGCGATTGCGGATTCCTTCGACAAGCTCACTTCGACAGGCTCAGTGCAGGCAGGACGGGCGGGAATTGGTTTAAGAAAGCTGTATTGTCCATGTCAATTTGAAAAACTCGCAATAAAATTAGCCAAAAGACAAAAAAATTATCTAACTCCATTCTCAAAATAAACCCCTGAAAATCTTCGTTATTGGGCTAAAAAAGGGGTTTTTGGCAATTCTCTTGTTTTGTAAATAGTGAACAGTAAAAAATATTTGTTTTTATACTAAAAACAATTTGACATTTAGGATGATAGATATAAAATTGCGGTTGTTGTTAGGTTAATAGTTAACAATATGTATTGGTGTTAATAAACTGACATAGCAAGTAAATAAGGGTTAGGTCGCCCGACAGGGACGGAGTGCGGGTGGGCGAGAGTGTTTAGTTTTTAGTTTTGAGTTTAGCCACAGATTTTTAGCCACAGAGGTCACAGAGGACACAGAGAAATAATAAAAAGGCAAAAGAAAATGGAGGTGCGAGACAATGGCCAGGAGCAGGGCGTTTCAAAAAGTTAATCCCATCGGCAGAGAAGAGACAGAAGCTACGGACAGAATCGACCTTCTGCGATGCAGGGCGGGGCTGCTGACGGGCAAAGATGGCGCGCTGGTGCAGATGTATCTGAACGGCACGGGGACATTAAATCAGATGGCGCGGCTGGCGGGCGTCAATGAGGCGAACGTCGCGAGGCGTATTCACAAACTGGTTCGCCGGCTTCTTGACGGGCAATACATCATTTGTCTGCACAACCGCGGCAAATTCACGCAGGAACAAATTGGAATGGCGAGAGATTATTTTGTGGACGGGCTGCCAATGAAGGAAATAGCGGATAGGCACGAAACGACGTATTACGAGGTGCGGAAGACGATGCGACAAATTCAGCGGCTGACAAATGTGCCGAAAAAGGGGGATTGAGCGATGCGTAAATTTTCTGTGGCGAAACAATTCGAGATTAATCCGCAAAAAAGCGAGCGAGTTACGACGGTGATGCGGATGTTCGGCGTGGGAATCGACCGGCTAAGAGGCCAGCGCACGACACACGCATGCACAGTCGAGGTCAACGATGGGGACATAGTTTACATAACCGGGCCATCGGGGGCGGGCAAAAGCGTGCTGCTGCGAGAAATGCAAACGGCGGTAGCGGACGATGATAAAATCGTCATCGAGCAGATAGCTTTGCCGGCAGACAGGGCGGCGATTGACTGCGTGGGCGGTACTGGGACGATTGACGGATTATCGCTTTTGAGCTACGCGGGGTTGAGCGACGTGTTTTGTATGCTGAATGTGCCGGCGAACCTGAGCGAAGGGCAGAAATATCGCTTTCGCCTGGCCTGCGCGCTGGCGTCGGGCAGGAAGTTCATATTCGCAGACGAGTTTTGCAGCAACTTGGACCGCATCACCGCGGGCGTCATTGCTTATAACGTTCGCAGGTTCGCGAAACATAACGGCGTTACGTTTTTCCTCGCGTCGGCCCACGAGGACATACTGGCGGATTTGCAGCCGGATGTGCTGGTGGTGAAAAACTTCTCAGGAGAAGCGGAAGTGAGTTACAAAAAATTGAGAAGTAAGAAGTGAGAATTGGGAATTTGGAACTTTCCTTTTCTAAATTCTTCATTCTAAATTCTAAATTTATATGGAAGCTTGCACTGTAATAAGAAATCTCGAAATTGTTCCCGGGACAAGGGCGGATTACGAATCGCTTTCGCATTATCATTACCGCGAGAGCCATCCTGGGCCTTGCGTGGCGATTTTTGCGCTGAAGGGCAAATTCCGCACGGCGATGAAACTCGAAACGGTAGGTGTGATTATTTATTCGATGCCGACGGCTGGGGCGCAGATGCGAAATATCGCGATGGGCGGGATTTTCGCGGGGCTGGATAAGGGCACGCGTCTAAAGCTCATCAACAGGAACATACGCACAATAAGCAGGGTGATTATCGAGCCGAGGTTTCGCTCGCTGGGGCTTGCGGTGCGATTAGTCAGAGAAACAATGCCCATTATGGATGTTCCCTTCGTCGAGGCGATGGCGGTGATGGGCAGAGCGAACCCGTTTTTGGAAAAGGCGGGATTGACGCGGTACGATGCCCCAATTTCCGCGTCCTGTGTTCGGCTGATTGAGGCGTTCAGTGCGGTCGGCGTTGATGAGCAGGATTTAATCGACCCGGGGGTTGTCCAGCAGAAGCTGGAAAAGCTGAGGACGGAAGACAGAGGACAGAGGGCAGATTTTATCGATGGCGAGATGGCGCGATTCCTTCAGAGTTACGGCCAGAGACGGCTTATGCAGCCCGGCATCGAACGCACAAGATTTGTTCTCAATAAACTAACCGACAGGCCCGTGTATTACATTTGGCGAAACCAACAAGCGGAATTGAGAGTGTAGAATGAAGAACGCAGAAATGAAATATGAAGGCAAGATTGAGTCGATAGCGTTGTCAAAGCTTACTGCGCATCCCGATAATCCGAACGTGATGAGTGATTCCACGTTTCGCAAGCTGATTCGCAATATCGAGCGGACGGGGCTTTATGAGCCGATTGTCGTCAGGCCTCATCCCAAAGAGAAAGACCACTTTGAAATCATTAATGGCCATCACCGCGTAAAAGCCCTGGAGCAACTGGGGCGTAAGGAAGCGGATTGTGTTGTCTGGGACGTGGATGATGAGCAGACGGCTATTTTGCTGACGACGCTGAATAGATTGGCCGGCTCGGATATGCTCGCGAAGAAAGTAGAATTGCTGAAAAAGCTTACGGAGCGGATGGGGACAGCCCAATTAGCCAAATTACTCCCTCAGACGGCCAAACAGATTGAACGACTGGCCGCGCTGAAAGACAGCGTTCAGCGGACAGCGAGCAGCGTTCAGTATAAGCCATTTGCTGTTCCGCTTGTGTTTTTTGTAACAAAGCAACAGCAGGAGATTATAGAGAACGCGATATCGAGTATCGAAAATCGAGTATCAAGTATCGAGACGACAAAAGCGCAGCGTCGCGCCGGGGCGATTACTGCAATCGCGGAACAATATTTAAGGGAGGTTGAAAAATGCCGGATGTAAAACCGCTCACAAAAAAACAACGCGAAGTAATTGATGATTTGTTCACGGCGGAGCTTGAAGAGCAGCAGATTTTTGAAAAGCACAGGATTAACAAACGCGTTTACGATAAATGGCTGGCGGAGGATAATTTCGCGGATGAATTTGACAGGCGGGTCAAATCCGCGCACAGGCGAGGCGAACTGATAATCGCGAGATTCGCTAATGTGGCCGCGGCTAAACTGGTTCAGTTGACTGAATCGGAGAACCAGGAAACGTCTCGCAAGGCCTGCTTAGACGTGATTAATTACCTTCGACAAAAAGCAGAGCCCAACCCAGAAGAGCAACCCGAAGCCGAAAAGCTGCCCGATTTACCGCCCGAACTGGCGAGCAGATTATTGGCGGCGATGGCGGAAAGCAAGGCATCCGCAAATACAGGCGAGTGATATAATGAAGTTGACAAAGGCAGGTGCGGCAAAATACAATTCGGCTGATGCGTTGAACCGATTCGGTAATAAGCACAAAAACGTCAGGAGAAAATTTATGTTGAAAGCAAATTATTTTAACATCGTTATAATCGCGGTTTTAGTTCTTGCGGGCATGTTATCTGCGCAGGCCCTCGGAGCCGACAAGGACAATACCATACCTCACCTCAGCAAGCAGGGCGCGGCTACCCAGCTCATTGTGGACGGCAAGCCGTTTCTTATGCTCGCCGGCGAACTGCACAACTCAAGCTCATCCAGCACTGAATATATGAAGCCGATATGGCCGAAACTCGCTGAGGCGAACCTCAATACGGTTCTGGCTGTGGTTTCATGGGATTTGATAGAGCCGGAAGAAGGCAAATTCGATTTTTCGTTGGTGGACGACCTTATCAAAGACGCGAGACGCTACAATATGCGTCTTGTGTTACTCTGGTTCGGAAGCTGGAAAAACGGCGTGTCAACTTATGTCCCCGTCTGGGTAAAAACCGATTTGCCCCGTTTCCCGTTCGCCCGGAACGCGGATGGCAATGCCCTCGAAATACTCTCTACTTTCAGCGATGCTTCCAGAGACGCCGATGCCAAGGCGTTTGCGGCGCTGATGCGGCATATCAAAGAAGTCGATGGCCAGCAGCATACCGTGATAATGATGCAGGTGGAAAATGAGTCCGGCGTTCTCGGCGATTCACGCGACAGATGCAAAGCCGCGAACGAGGCGTATAACAAACCTGTGCCGAAAGAGCTTATGGATTATCTTCAAAAACACAAAGATACGCTGCTGCCGGAGATTCACAATGCCTGGCAGACCGGCGGATTCAAAACTTCAGGAACATGGGAAGAGGTTTTCGGCGTCAATAAGCCGCACGAGAAGGACTGGCGGAATCGCTCGTCATTTACAGATGAAATTTTTATGGCGTGGCAATACTCGCGTTACATCGAGAAGGTAGCCGAGGCGGGCAAGGCCGAATATCCGATTCCGATGTACGTGAACGCATGGCTTGACCAGGAAGGGTGTCCCCAGCCCGGCGAATTTCCCAGCGGCGGCCCGCTGGCGGAAGTTATGGATATCTGGAAGGCGGGCGCGGCGCATATTGATATGCTTTGTCCGGATCTTTATGTGCCGGACTTCAAGGCACGCTGTGAATGGTACAGCAGATTGGGCAATCCCCTTTTCATACCTGAGACCCGCGGCGACAAAGACGGCGTAATTAACATATTTTATGCTTTAGGGCAGCACAACTTGATGGGCTTCTCGCCCTTCGGTATCGAAAGAATAGCGGAACCAAACAGCGAACTTGCCAAATGCTACAGCGTCCTGTCCAGGATTGCGCCGTTTATTTTAGAAGGCCAAGCCAAAGGGACAATCGCGGGAATTGCGATGGATGATCCTAACCAGGTTGAGAAAGTGCAGTTGGGCGGCTATACCCTCGAACTCAGGATACTGAGACGATGGGTGAGCGGGCCGACGGAGGGACCTGTTGCCGCCGGGATTGTAATTGCGACTGGGCCGGATGAATTTCTGGCGGTTGGCAAAGGTCTGATGGTTTTGTTTTCCACGAGCACACCTGCTGAGATGGTTGGTTTTGCAACCGTTGAAGAGGGCACATTCGTTGACGGCAAATGGATACCCGGGAGACGACTTAACGGCGACGAGATTATTTCCGGCAGAGGTTTGCGATTTCCGCCGGGCGGTTACAGCATTCAGAAAGTCAAAGTGTACCGCTATAAGTGAGGCGCACCGCAGGTTTTTGGCCTGATTGGTGACGTGCAGCCGGTGAAATAAACGAAGGGAGACATGCGCTCCTTTTGGCTCATTTAATGTGCCGGGCGGTCTCCCTTATCCAATTATCGCCTTCTTAATTTTAGTTTTTTTTGAGGCCTCGTGCCACGACCCGCGGGTCCCGTCATCAACTTCCTCCGTAGAAAGTATATGACAACTTCAGGCAAAAACAAAAAATATTGCGAGCGATTTATGGAAAATTTTAATGGAATGATTATCGGGCGGGGGGCAATGAGAAACGAAAAAAAGAGAGACGCAGGCCCGAAATATCTTGCCCTCACTTTCTTCCAAAAGGGCATCGTCTCTCTTTACTAAAAGCTTTTTAACATTAACCCCGCCCTGTTTTGGGAAAGCCGCAGCAGTTATTTTTGGCTGCAGCTTTCGTCGGTTTCCGCACCCTTCGGCGAGGCAAGCCGAACCCTCCCAAAACAGAGCGGGGCATTCTTCCAGTTAAAATATACGTTTTGTTTTCAGCAGACCAAAATGGATGAGGTAATTTTTTTTGAGCCGGCGGGCGATTTGCCTTATAATCGTCCGTCTAATAAATTAACCGGAAAGGATACGATTGATGAAAATAGCTATTGGCGCAGACCAGGCGGGTTACAAATACAAGGAAATCATAAAGAAGTTTCTTGTCGAAAAGGGGCATACCGTTGACGATTTCGGCACGGATTCGGAAAAGCCCTGCGATTATCCCGATATTATGAGACCAGTGGCAAAGGCCGTAGCTGCGGGCAAATACGACCGCGGAATCATACTTGGCGGCTCAGGCAACGGCGAAGCGATGGTCGCCAACAGGGTCAAGGGCGTGCGATGCGCCTTATGCTGGGATTTGCGTTCCGCCCGGCTGAGCAGGGCGCATAACGACGCCAATATTCTGTCGATGGGCGAGCGGATGATTGCGATTGAAGAGGCGCTGGAAATCGTTGAACTTTGGCTCAACACCCCCTTCGACGGCGGCAGGCACCTAACCCGCATCCAAAAAATCGATGCGGAATAAAGCTGAAGTTTAATTAAGATTCAAATCACAAATTTTCAATTTCCCCATCTGGAATTCGGAGGCGTACTATGGCTAACGGTATCATTCTGCCGGCAAATGCGCAGACCCAAAGTGTTTCCTGCTTGTATGAATCGCTAAGGCGAACAAGGCCGGTAACCAAAGCGGATTTGAAAAATTATATCAAGGTCTTTTTGGGGATTGATGTGCCGGACAGGCAGATTTGCCCGGAACACAGCAGTCCTTTAGATTATCTCTGGTATGGTTTCAATTGCGACTTTTCAAATCCCAAACCTGCCAATGCCGATTGCGTTGTCTGGGCAAACCGGGGCGGAGGCAAGACGGACCTCGCGGCTGTGGCGACGCTTTTGGACTGCGTCTTCAAACCCAATTGCCAGGTGCGGATATTGGCGGGTTCCGAAGAGCAGGCGGGAAGGATGTATCGGTATCTCACCGATTTTCTGCGGCTTGGCTTCGATAAGTTTCTTGCTGAACCGGTGCGGAAAACCGGCTGCCGATTTGCCAATGGCTCGGCGGTAGATGTTCTCACGCAATCGCAGGCGAGCGTCCGGGGTCAGCACATCCAGAAACTTCGCTGTGATGAGGTCGAGCTTTTCGACCCTGATGTTTTCAACGCCGCGAAATTCACTACGCAAAGCACGGACAGTATTATCGCCGGTATGGAAACAATCAGCACGATGCACAAGCCATACGGCCTTATGCAGAAAATCGTTTCGTCGGCTGCCAAAACCGGCACGCCCGTTTTAAAATGGTGTATCTGGGAGACAATCGAAAAATGCGCCGACAGGAACTGTTCGCAATGTCCGTTGTGGGGCGATTGCGCGGGCAGGGCAAAACAGGCAGTCGGCTATTTGAAAATTGACGACTGCATTACGCAGATGCGACGCAGCAGCAGGGCGGGCTGGGAAGCCGAGATGCTGTGTATCAAACCCAATCTCGAAAACGTTGTTTTTGACCAGTTTGATACCGCTATTCACGTCAGGCCCGTCGAATATGATGCGAATTTGCCTTTATATCGTTCGCTGGACTTTGGTTTTGCCAACCCGTTTGTGTGCCTATGGATTCAGATTGATAGCGAAGGCGTGGTGCGGATGATTGATGAGTACGTGCGAACTCGCGCGACAATCGATGTTCACGCAGCCGAGTTGAAGACCAGAATCCCTGGCGGTGAATCACGAGTTATCGCGACTTTTTGCGACCCGGCGGGTGCGGGAGCCAACGATGTTACAGGCACAAGTGCGGTTCGTGAATTGCGCTCACTTGGAATAAATGTTCGTTATCGCCGAAGCGGAATCGCAGAGGGCATCGAGTCAATCCGCCGGGCGATACGGGACGGCGCAGGCAAAAGTCGATTTATTGTCTCGCCTAAATGTGCTCGCCTGATAGAGGCCCTGACCTGCTATCACTATCCCGATACGCCGACCGGCGATGAATTACCCCTCAAAGACGGCGTTTATGACCACCCAATCGACGCCCTGCGTTATTTCTTCATAAACATCGAGCATACTGCACGAACAGGACACAGGATTTATTGAGTACTGAGGGGAAGGCCGCTTTCGGCGCAGAAAAAAAACAGGACTGGGTCGGAGGGAGGGGAGAAAGCGAGATATCCCAGCCCTGTTGTTGGTACAAAAATCAAAAAGAACAGCGCATATTGCCTAATCGGTGTGGAACTATTCGGCAAACTCTCGCTTCGATAACATAACAAAATCATCCTACCATAATCAGCCGGGTTCGACAAGGGAAATTTTTGGAAAAAATACGGTTTTTTTTGCTTTTTTTGTGGTTCGACCTGCAAATCTTATGCCCAAAATCACGCGATTCAAGGCGTCTTCGCATTTTTGGGCGGCTGGCAGATTTCGAATGTAACCGCTTAAGGAATGGGTAGTTATAAAAAGATTGGGCTGCGGTCAGGAGGGAGGAGAGGAGAGAATTACCGCAGCCCGTGGTCATCGTTCATAACATATACGCAGGCCGGTTTGATAGGTTCAGAAATCAATTGTTAATTTTTCCATCGACTCCGATGGTCTTCTCAGCCGAAGGATTTTGCTGTTTGCTCGCTGGTTTAGGCGCAAGGGCGGAGCGGCGATCGGTTAGAATCTCGTGTGCCAGGCTGTAACCCACAGCCAGCAGGGTGGGCCCAAGAAAAACGCCGATTAAGCCGAAAGTCGCGAGACCGCCGAGGACGCCGATAAACATAACGATAAACGACAACTTAGATCCCCGGCTGATGAGGTATGGTTTTACGAAGTTATCAATCCCGCTGATACATAACAAGCCATAGAAAATCATAAAAATACCCCATCCGATATGTCCATCAGCAAAGAGCCATAAGGATGCGCCTATCCAGATAATCGGCGGGCCAAATGGAATGAGACCCAGGATAAAGGTAAACAGCGCAAGCAGCATTGGGGAAGGCACTCCCGCGATGGCAAATCCAATTCCTGCCGCCACACCCTGAGCTAATGCCGTGCCTATTGTGCCATACACGACGCTGCGGACAGTCGTCTTGACGACATCCATCAGGCGCTGAGCATAGTCGCCGCCAATCCGTTTGAAGGCCTCACGAAGATTAGCGATAATCCCTTCGCCGTCACGGTATAGAAAAAAAGCAATCAGCACGCTCATCGCGAGGTTGAAAACACCCTGTGCAAAATCGAGGCTGTGTTTGAGCAGCCACAACCCGGCTTCCTGAAACCAGGG
This sequence comes from uncultured Phycisphaerales bacterium, assembly GCA_903857265.1. Classification (GTDB taxonomy): domain Bacteria; phylum Planctomycetota; class Phycisphaerae; order Sedimentisphaerales; family Anaerobacaceae; genus Fen-1362. The sequence goes on along the minus strand of CAIODZ010000015.1, from coordinate 49,144 downwards.
CTTGAGCTGGTTTAAGACGGGCTCCGCGTTTTCGGTCATGTCGGACCAATATTCGCTAATCTTCCTGCCTGCGTATGGAATACGTTCGACCCACGCGGGGAGAGGCAGCAATGTCATGTCATTATGGGTTTCAAGCCAATGCATCGCTGAGCGAATGCTGTTGGTGAAGGTCAGGCCGACTACAAAAAACGGCACGAAAAGCACGAGCGAAAGAACGATAGTCATCACTGTCGCGGTGAGATTGTGCCGGCCGCGAAACCATTTCAATAACAGCTCACGCAAAGGCCATGTGGCAAAACACAGGATAGCCGCCCAGAGAATAGCCAGAGCAAACAGCCGCAGCACAAACGCGCAGCCGACGATAATCGCGCCGATGAGGATTAGTCCCGCTATCTGTTCGATTCTTTGCTGATTCTTAATCATTTTAATTTCCCCGTTCGCCAACCCGCATGAGTATACAGGCCCGAGCGCTGTGTAGCAACCACGAAAACCACTGCCTGCGGTTTGTTAAACGGTTTGGCAATTACTGTGCTGATGATTGAAACAGGAAGTTTTTACGGTTATTTTACGCCGTCGATTGTGAAAAATTGGGCAGAGAATTGATATTGGGGAAAATTGCTGATTGACGTGTGCCTATAGCAATCATAAACTTACAGTTTTACGCACACTGATTTATTTGGAGACAAAGGCGTGGAAGAAGCTATTACCAAGGCCCAGGGATTGATTGAGGCGATGGCGTATATTCGCAAGTTCCGGGGCAAGATAGTGGTGGTGAAATTGGGCGGCAGCGTTCTGGACGACGAATGTCTGCAAAAAAAGCTGCTGACCGACGTGGCGTTTATGTCAACGGTAGGCATCAGGACGATAATCGTCCACGGAGGCGGCAAGGCGATAACCCGCGCGATGAACGAGGCGGGGCTGGAGCCGGTCTGGGTGCAGGGCAGACGCTATACTGACGAGCGGACGCTGCGGATAGTCGAACACACGCTGGTTCACAGCGTAAATGACCCGGTGTGCAAAGTGCTGGGCGAGCTGGGCTGCCGGACGATGGCGCTTCATACGCTGAGCAGTTGCGTGCTGTTTGCGGAACAATTGCGGCTCGACGGGGCTGACGGCCGCAAAATCGATTTGGGTTTTGTAGGCAAGGTTACTGAAGTCAACGGCCAGCTTTTGAAGACGCTTTGTGCCGACGGGACGATACCGGTAATCGCATCGGTCGCGATGGACCAGTTCGGCGGCACACTGAATGTCAACGCCGATACCGCGGCGGGCAAAGTTGCGGCGGCGGTCGAAGCCGAGAAATTAGTAATGGTCAGCGATACGCACGGGATTCGAATGGATATGAAAGACCCCAATAGCTGGGTTTCGAGCTTGAATGAGCAGCAGATTAAGGAAATGATTGACGCGAAAATCATTACCGACGCGATGTTTCCCAAGGTCGAGGCGTGTTTAATCGCTCTTGAGGCGGGCGTCAAAAAGGCGCATATTATCGACGGGCAGATTGAACATTCGCTTTTGCTTGAGATTTACACCGACAAAGGCGTTGGAACGGAAATTGTGAAGTAAGAATGGAGAATTGAAAACAGAAATGACGACGCAGGAAACGATAGAGCTTTACAGTAAATACGTAATCGCGAATTACAAACGGCTGCCGCGTGTGATTGTTAAGGGTGAAGGATGTTATCTTTACGACGCCGAGGGCAACAAGATTCTCGATATGTTCCCCGGCTGGGCGGTCAGCGGAATAGGCCATTGTCATCCGAAAGTAGTCGATGCGATTCGCAAGCAGGCGGGCGAGCTTCTGCATATCGATAACACTTTTTACTCAGAGCAGCAGGGCCAGTTGGCGAAACTGATTAGCGAACGCGGATTCGGCGGAAAGTGCTTTTTCTGCAACAGCGGCGCGGAGGCAAACGAGGGAGCTTTGAAATTGGCGCGTCTGGCGACAGCCGAGGGCAAATACAAATTCATCACAGCCGAAGGCAGCTTCCACGGGCGGACTTTCGCCACGGTTACTGCTACGGCTCAGCCCAAATATCACGAAGGTTTTTTGCCTTTGCTGCCCGGCTTCGTTTACGTGCCTTACAACGATATAAGCGCACTTGAAAAGGCGTTCACCGACGAGGTTTGCGCGGTGATGATTGAGCCGATTCAGGGCGAAGGTGGTATTAACGTCGCGACGAAGGAATACGTCGAGGCGATTCGCCAGTTGTGCGATGAAAAAGGCGCGGTGATGATATTCGACGAGGTGCAGACCGGGATGGGGCGGACGGGCAAATGGTTCGCGTATCAACATAATGATGTTGAGCCGGATATTATTACGCTGGCAAAGGCGCTGGGCGGCGGTGTGGCAATCGGTGCGATGATGGCAAAAGAGGAGCTCGCTGCCAAATTGGTCCCCGGCAAACACGCCTCAACATTCGGCGGAAATTGTATTGCCTGTGCGGCGGGTATCGCGGTCGTCGAGGCGATTGAAGAAGATAACCTCATCGAAAACGCTGTAAAGATGGGCGAATACGCAAAACAAAAACTCGAACAGCTCGGCGAAAAATACGACATCATCAAGGAAGTTCGCGGAAAAGGCCTTATGATTGGCGTGCAGCTTTCTTCGCCTGGCGCGGCAATAGTCGATAAGTGCCTCGCGCGGGGCCTGCGTATCAATTGCACGAACAATACCGTGCTGCGTTTTATGCCCGCGATGATTGTTACGAAAGGGCAAATCGACGAGGCGATAAGTATCCTTGATAGTGTGATGGGCGAGACAAAATGAGACACTTTTTGTGCATAAGCGATTGTTCGACTGAAGAATTGAACGAGCTGCTTGACTTAAGCATCTCTCTGAAAAAGCTCTATAAAAGCGGCGGGCGGGATGTCTGCCTGTCTGGCAAGGTTCTGGCGATGGTCTTCGAGAAGCCCTCATTGCGGACGCGAATCAGCTTCCAGGTCGCGATGTCGGATTTGGGCGGCAGCGCGATATTCATTCGCCCCGAAGACGTAGGCGGCATCGGCGCGCGCGAGCCGATTAAGGATATGGCGCGTGTGCTCAGCCGATATGTTGACGGAATAATGGCGCGGACGTTCGCGCATAATACCGTTGTCGAGCTTGCAAAATACGCGACGGTTCCCGTGATAAATGCGCTGACTGATTTGTCGCATCCCTGCCAGGCGATGGCGGACGTGCTTACGATAAAAGAGCACCTTGGCCGACTGACGGGTGTCAAAATTGCGTTTATCGGCGATGGCAACAATGTTGCGCAATCGCTGGCTTTTACGGCCGCGAAATTCAATATGAAACTGGTCGTCGCTTCGCCCAAGGGTTACGAACTCGACTGGGGCGTCATAGAAAAGACAAACGGCATAAAAGCCGACAGCGTTTCGACAACCAATAATCCTGCCGAGGCGGTCGCCGGCGCGGATGTCGTCTATACCGATACATGGGTGAGCATGGGCCAGGAAGCCGAAAAGCAAAAACGCATCAAGGCATTCAAGGGTTTCCAGGTCAATACCGAATTGCTCAAATTCGCCCCCACTGGCGTAAAGATTATGCACTGCCTGCCCGCGTATCGCGATTACGAGATTACCGATGAGGTCGTAGAATCGCCTAATTCGATTATCTTTGACCAGTCCGAAAACCGCCTGCACTTCCAGCGTGCGCTTGTGAAGAAACTGATGAGCTAAAGGCAGATGCGGATTGTAACAGAGAGATTGATTTTAAGGCCTCCCACTCTTAAAGACGCGGCGGATATTTCGACCAACGCCAATCACCTCGATGTAACAAGATATTTAGGAGTTGTCCCATACCCTTATCGCGTCAAAGACGCGAAGGATTTCATAAAACTGCGCCGGAAAAAAGCAAAGCATAATCCGTATAATTTCGGGATAATACTGAAACACTCAGGAAAACTTGTTGGCATGATTGGTTTTGTCAGTTACGACAAATTCAGCGCCAAAGCTGAAGTAGGTTACTGGCTGGGTAAAAAATACTGGAGACAGGGGATTACCGTCGAAGCGCTGAAAGCAATAGTTAAATTTGCTTTTCGCAAACTGAAATTGGTGCGGCTTCAGGCGGATGTATTCGTTGAAAACAAGGCCTCAGCGAATCTTTTGAAGAAAATCGGTTTCAAAAAAGAGGGTTTGAAGCGCAAATCGGCAAGGGCAAAATCGACAGGCAAATGGCACGATGCTTATGTTTTCGGCCTTTTGAGGTCAGACGTTAGATTATGAGAAAGATACTTGTAGCCAGCACGAATCCGGGTAAGCTCAAAGAGCTGCGTGAGATGCTGGCGGGTGGTATTGAATGGGTTGGCTTGTCGGATTTTCCCAACGTAGGCGAGATTGAGGAAGACGGTAAAACATTTGCCGAGAACGCACGCAAAAAGGCAATCGGTTACGCAAAAGCGACTGGCCTGTGGACCCTTGCGGATGATTCGGGATTAGTGGTTGATGCGCTGAATGGACAACCGGGGGTGAAAAGCGCAAGGTTCTCAGGCGTCAAAGAGGCAAATCGAGGACTTATCGACCATAAGAATATGGCCAAGGTCTTAAAGCTGCTTGAGGGCGTGCCAAGGGAAAAATGGACGGCTCGATTTATGTGCTGCCTTTGTTTGGCAAGCCCGGAAAAGGTTTTGATTGAGACGTCGGGGAAATTGGAGGGAGTGATTATTGATAAGCCGGCGGGCGAGAACGGTTTTGGTTATGACCCGATTTTCTTTGTGCCGGAATCGAATAAAACCGTCGCCCAGATGACCTCCGAAGAAAAAAACGCAATTTCCCATCGCGGCAACGCCATTCGTTCGTTAAGGACTTATCTTGAGAAGATTCTTTAATCGTATTACTTGGGGATAAGCAATCCGAAATTTTCTTGTGGCGTCAGGACAACCCAGGCGCGCCAGTCGAATTTTTTTATGAATTGATGAGGAATCGGCTGCACGTCTTTTAACCAGACCAGAACCCCGTATCGCGAGGTTGCTTTTTGGTGCCAGTGTTGTTCGTTGCCGAGGATTTGCTGATTGTATTGTTTTTGCATTTCTAAAATCTGCCCTGGGGTCAGGTTCTCGTAGTATTTTATCTTGTCAACTATTGCTGTAGCCATAATGGGACCTGAACTTGCCTTGAGGAAGATTTTGTCGCCCGCGCTTATTTGTGAAAGCCATTTCTGCCTTGTCTGATAGAGACGCAACTCGATTGTTTTGCGTCCTGTCAGTATCGCGTCTAAATACTGCTTTTTCAAAATGGCCAAGTGATGGTTCATTGCTCTTTTTATAGTAATAACAGCGTCGTTTGGCAATAACTTTGACCGTTTGCGCGGGCTGGTTTATAATCACCGGGGAAAATGAAGACAATCATTAAAAAAGTAATTGGCGTAATTCTGATTATATATGGGATTTTCGCGTTATTGACTCCCCTGACGCCCGGTTCATGGCTTGCTTTAATCGGCCTGGAACTGCTGGGTATTCGACAGTTTGTTTTCAGGAAATTTCTTAACGACAAACAAAGGGCCGCCGCTGAGAAATTTATGGAAAAACTCAAATCCAGGTTCAAAAAGAAAACCGACGACAAGGCCGACGAAAAACAATTGCATTAAAGACGTTTAACTGTGCCACTGACGCTGTCTTTCTTTTGTTTTTTCGAGGATTTCTCGGACAGCGGCTGTGTCTTCGGCAATCTGGAAATCGAACATGCCCACGGTTATGAAATCCGCGCCGTTTTCAAAGGCGTATTTGAAGCCGCTCTTGGGCGTTATCGCGCCAGCGGCGAGCGTTTTGAAGGCAATCCAGGGCTTCTTCTCGGTCTTGAAAAACTCGATTGTCTCTTCTGGCTCAAGGCAGAACATATTGTCGTGGATTTCATCGTGGTTATCGGATTGTTTGACGTCAACGCTGAACGGCTCGCGTTTATCCTTTGGATGGGCCGACCAGTATTTGTCGTGGTGGAAGGTCTTTACCCAGTAATCGGGCTCGATTTTTACGTCCCTGCACTGCTGCAGGACGTAAACCGAATGACAGCCGACGCCCGCCTGTAAGCCCTTCTTTCGTATGTGTTCGAGCGTTTTCGAAATAATATCTACATGTCCCTGTTTCACGAAGGTGTCGCCGGCCGCGCCGTGCAGATATATTGTTGAGGCGCCTTTATCTGCGGCGACGTCGATATTGGCAATCGGATTTTCTTCCGGCGGCTTGACGGATACTATCATCTGGAGCTTGCTGTCGTTTAGTTTTTTGTACTTGTTGACGATGTCCATCTGAGATACGTCGATGAGGATGGTGTTGATGCCATATTGCTCTCCGAGGCGCAGCGTCTGGAATACTTTCTCCTCGGTGTTGTATGCCTTGAACAGTTTCGATGCGTATATCAGGTCTCGTGCGTGTGCCCAGCCGCCGATGAGATTGCCTCCCATAATCATCCTGCTGATTGTCAGGTTGCCGAGCTTGCCTGTGGGGATTTTGGCTTCATTTGCGGGGGGTGGTTTTATTGCGTTCGGGTCGCCCTCCTGCATAGCGGCTAAAAGTATTCTTTCTTCCAGCCCGACAAAGCCGGCGGCTCCAACGATTGAGCCGGCGATGAGGCCGCGACGAGTCATCTTGTGCGACATAGTTTTACCCGTTCTTTTACTGCCGGTGTGGCTATCGTTAATTATGACTTATGACCATTATACAACATTTGGGAAAAATCTAGCTATGTCTTTTTTGGACTTTTCGGCATCCTTAAAGAGAATCGTTTGAAGTCCGACCTGTTTTGCGCCGTCGATGTTCTCCTGCTTGTCGTCGATAAACAGGGTTTGTCTGGCGGGAATCCCGAGTCGGGCGAGAGCGAGGTCGTAAATTTTTCTTCCGGGTTTTGCTGTGCCTTCAAGACAGGACAAGACCGTTACGTCGAACGCGTCGTATTTTAGTTTATTTATCAATTCCGCAACGGGCATTTCGGTGTTGGATAGTATCGCGGTTTTGCAGCCGGCCCTTCGCAATCGGAACGCCAGCGAGAACATCTCCTGCCTCGGTTTGTATGCTGCGGTGAATGCCTCCGTCCAGAGGGAAGCGGCTTTAGGCATCGGCACATTGAGACGTTCAGTCATATTCATCCAGAACTGTTGTTCGGTAACTATCCCGGTCTGGAAATCATTTATACAGATATTGAATGTGGTTACGTATTGCTCTTCGCCGACGCCGAGCGTATTTGCGCAATATTTGAATAATGCCGGCGCCGGGTCTTCGATTAAGACCCCGCCCCAATCAAAAATAACTGCGTTTATTTTTTCCATAAGCACAAGAGCATATTGGGCGACAGCCCCAATTTCAAGGTATTTTGCCCCTGCTGGGGAATATGAGGATTAAAGGCCTGTTAACTATAAGCCTTGTTGGTAAATCTGGTGAATTTCTTTCGCGGTCATAGCCCTGTTGTAAATGCGCACATCGTCAATTATGCCGTTAAACCAAGAAATATGACTATCATTAGTCCATCTTCTGCCAATGAATGTTGGATAATTCTGGCTAATATCCGCATTAGACGTAAACTCCTGGTTCAGAGAACCATCTACATAAATTGCGTGGTTCGTTCCATTCTTTGTATAGACAACATGATGCCATAAGCCATCAAGGGTAGTAGCGTTGAAATTCAGATACTTATACCCCCCTTGGCTGTTATCGCCAATTTCTATACTCGTTGAAGACAGTGTATACCATGTACCATAACCCCATTCGCCGTAACGATTAGAGACCACAACTCCCTCTGTGGCCGTTTTCATCCATACACTTACAGTTATATTATCATAGTTGCTTGGCCCGCTTCCACAATCGACGTAATCGTTGGTGCCATCAAAAGTTAATGCATCGCCGATTTTTCCGGTTGTCCATGTTGCTCCATAGACAGTTCCATTGTTGTTGCCAGCAGAATCATAGGCAATAGTTCCTGTTCCTTCGTCAAACTTCCACCATGCTGCGATTTCACGGAAGGTAGTAAAACTCCACACATCGCCTTTTGTTACATAACCTCCGGTTGCTGTCTCGTCAATTCGCCAATAGTATGTCGTGTCGAAATTAAGGCCGGCAGGTGCATAGTTATTCGTGTCCCACGTATTCGCAACCTGATTGCCCTTATACTCGCCGGAACCGTGTGCAGCAATATTGACATTGTTGTAACTTGTCCCGAAATATACATCGTGCAAATCGGCATCCATCGCAGCTGACCAGCTAAGAACAATGTACGGGCTTACATTCATTTGGCCGTCCGAAGGTTGCGGGTTCTTTGCTTTCTCTAATGAAACCACTGTAAAACTCCAAACATTGCCATTTATCGTGTGACCCCAAGCTGATTCGTCAATTCGCCAATAATAGGTTGTGTTAAAATCAAGACCATTTGAATCATAATTGTTGGTATCCCAGTAGTTGGCAACTTGGTTGCCCATATACACATTTGTGTTATTGATGTCAGCGTCGTTTACTTCGTTGAAGTCGGTACCAAAAAAGATGTGGTGTGACATGCAGCTTTGGCCGGGAAACCATTGCAATATCACGTTTCTGCTTACGTTAGTGGCATGGTCGGCTGGTTGGGGTTTTGTCGCCTCGGTGACAGAAATGGTAGGCCAGCTCCCGGCCATAAGAGCAAAGTCGGCGAAATTGACGATTCCGTCGCCATCGGGCAAAGGTGCAATATCAGCAGAACAGTAAGGAATCCCCTCCTTGAGCCATTGTCCAGCAAAGTCGAGTAAGTCGTTAATATCATTTGTGATACCCCATTGTTCTGCAAAGACAGCGAAGTCCGCAAAATTGACGATTCCATCGCCTCCAGAGGGTGCCAAATCTGCCGGTATTTCTTCTAAAAGCCACTGCTTGCACAGTTCTTCAAGGTCTAAAAAATCGACCCCGTCAGGACAAACGATATCGCCCGGCAGAATTTGCCAGATAAGTTTCGGGTAGTTATAGGTTTCACAGATATGCCATATATCATTGAAGTCCCAGCCGACAAAGGTGTTCTGTTGTCTCATTTGCCAATCCCTCCGTGGCGTTCCGTAACCATTATTCAGCCCTGCTGTATCAAGAAAATAGCCACTGATTATTGTACAATCGACACCACTTCCACATAAGCCGCCGACTCCATACGATTCATATCCGCCGATTACATTTCCTGTTGCGTAGCAGTTGCTGATTGTGCCGTAGGAATTGTTTCCACATAACCCACCGATAAAATAGTCACCGGTGACAGAGCCAGTTGCGTAGCAGTCGCTGATATATCCGCTGTCGCTTGATCCACACAGTCCACCGAGAGAAAATGAAGAGCTGGTAACAGTAACAGACCCCGTTGCGTAGCAGTTCCTGATTTGAGATTGTTCATTATGTCCGCACAGCCCGCCGAGTCTAGGTCCTTCTCCTATTATGGTTCCTGTTGCATAGCAGTAGCTGATAGAACCTTCGTCAGTCAATCCACACAGACCACCGAGATGAGAAATGCCCTTAACAGAGGCAGTCGCATAGCAATTTTTGATTGTGCCTCTGTAATTCCATCCACATAAACCACCTATGTAGTCACCGCCTTTAACACAACCGCCTTTAACACAACAATTTGATATAAAAGCATCAGATAGTTTTCCAACTAATGCGCCAACACAATTTCCCGTTCCTCCATTTATGTTGGGATCGACCAAGATCATATTTTTCAACTGAGCATAAGAAGTCGTAACGGAACCGAACAGACCGATGTAGGTGGCAGAGGAAGATTGATACGTAAAGGTAGATATGCTATGGCCATTACCATCGAAAACACCAGAAAAAGACCCAATGATTTTAAATTGCGTGCCTGTATAAGCGGCGAGATTGATGTCGGTTGTCTGGAGGAAACACTTGTTGAAATCCTCCGGGTGGTTGCCGATGTCGTTGAGGTCTTCGGCTGTTGCTATCTGGTATGGATCGTTTGTTTCGCCAGAGCCGCCGGAGTATTTGGCAATGGCGGGGCAGAAGATGGCTGTGGAAAGAATTAGAAATGCCAAAATGACCTCTTTCATCATAAAACCCTCTGTTCCCCGTTTATAATCTAACTAATATTGTATCGAATCCTCGGCCTAATCTCAAGGATAAAAGATTGCCAAAGTTGGGGGCGAACATATTAGTTTTTATTTTTCGCATTTGAAAGGGAGGCTTCCGGCGGTTACAATCGCCGGCACTTTTGCGGAATGTATTGAGATATGAAACAAAAACTCGACAAACATAAGCTGAGCAACGGGATGATGCTGCTCGGCGAGCGGATGGAAGCCGTGGAGTCGGTGGCGTTCGGATTTATGCTGCCTGCCGGCGCTTCGGTTATGCCCGCGGGCTGCTGCGGTGCTGCCAATGTGATAGCCGACTGGGTATTCCGCGGCGCAGGCCAAAGGGACAACATGCAGTTAGGCGACGCCCTCGACGGGTTGGGACTTCAGCGTTCAGCCGGTGTCGATAGCGCGAATATCTCAATTGGTGCGGCTCTGGAGGCGAGCAACCTCGCTGCGGCGATTGATTTGTATGGCGATATAATACTTTGCCCAAAACTTGAGGATGAGCAGTTTATCCCGGCCAGGCAACTGGCAATCGAAGGCGTTAAAGGGCTTGATGATGACCCTGGACATAAGGTTATGCTGAAACTATGCGAGCAGTTTTATCCTGAACCGTTAGGCAGAAGTTCCGCCGGAGAGATTGCGGACCTCGAATCACTTACGCCTGAAACGACCAGGGAAATTATCGCCGAGAGATTCAATCCCGCCGGGATGATTTTTTCGGTAGCGGGGAAATACGATTTTGACGCGGTTGTGCGCCAGGTTGAAAAGATATTTGGCGCAAAGGCCGGCAAACGGTTCAAGTCATTTAAAATAGGCGAAAGCCGGGGACGCTATAAACATATTCCCAATGACGGCGCGCAGGTACACATCGGGCTTATGACGCCGACTGTTGCTGCGCGTGACAAGAATTATTATAACGCCCGTGTCGCCGTGGCGGTGCTGTCGGGGGGGATGAGCGCGAGGTTGTTTACCGAGGTCAGGGAAAAACGCGGGCTTTGTTACGCCGTCGGTGCGCAATACCATGCGATGAAAGAAGCGGCGGGGATAAGGTGCTATACGGGAACAATGCCTGATAAGGCACAACAGGCGTACGACGTGATAGTCGCGGAATTCAATCGTTTGGCGGAGGGTATCAGCGAAGAGGAACTTCAGCGGGCCAAAGCCGGCTTGAAATCATCGCTTATTATGCAAAGCGAATCATCGAGCAGCAGGGCGGGTTCAATCGCGGGCGATTACTATATGTTAGGCAAGGTGCGAACCTTCGACGAAATCAAAAAAGCAATCGACAATACGAGCGTTGATTCGGTGCTGAATTTCCTGCGAGAAAATCGCTTCATGGATTTTACGGTCGTAACGATAGGCCCGAAGGAAGTGAAGGTCGGATAGTAAAAATATGGAATTTAAGATTCATAAATTAAAAAACGGACTGACGGTTATCGGCGAGGTGAATAAGAGCGCTAAATCGACCGCTGTTGGATTTTTTGTGAAGACCGGCTCACGCGATGAGGATTTGAAAATCAACGGTGTGTCGCATTTTCTCGAACATATGATCTTTAAGGGCACCGAACGGCTCGATTATGCCGCTGTCAACAAGGCCTTCGATAAAGTTGGGGCTATGTGTAATGCTGGAACCGGCGAAGAAAGCACGGTTTACTATGCAGCGGTTTTGCCTGAGTATCTGGCGGAAATAACGCGGCTCTGGATAGAGATGATGAGGCCCGCACTGCGCACGGAAGATTTCAACATGGAAAAAAATGTCATCAAAGAAGAAATCGCAAGATATAAGGACCAGCCCAGTTTTGATGTTATAGACAAGTGCCGGGAGCTTTATTTTGCGGGCCATCCCTGCGGCCACAGCGTTCTGGGCAGCGTTGAATCGATAGACGCTATGACCGCCGAGCAGATGCGTGGATATTTCTCGCAGCGATACGCCCCGAATAATATGGTCGCTGTGTTCGCGGGCAATTTTGAGTGGGACGAGATTCGCGACATAATCGAGGCGGGTTGCTCCGGCTGGGAAAGCTTTGAAGTGGGAAGAAAAATTACAGATACTCGCGGCAGCAGAGACAAAAAGCGACTGGAAAAAGCCCATCTTTCCCGCGAGCATGTTTGCCTTGTGAGTCCGTCGGTAAGCGCACAGAGTAATAAACGATTTGCGGCGGAGCTTTTGAGTATGATTGTCGGCGACGATGTCGGGTCGCGATTCTTCTGGGAGCTTGTGGATAAGGCGATAGTCGAAACGGTGTCTTTCGACTTCGCTCCGATGGACGGCACAGGCGCAAATTACACGTATATCCGATGCAGCAGTGAAAACGCCGCCAGAGCGATGGAAATTATTAGCAGGATATTCGCTGACCTGACGAAAGCAGGCGTTACGGAAGACGAATTGGCCAAGGCCAAGAACAAGGCCCTAAGCTCACTGGTGATAAAGAACGAATTGCCTATGGGTCGGTTAGGTGTACTGGGTTCCAACTGGATGTATCTTGGCCGGTATAGAAAAATAGAAGAGGACATAAAAGCGATTAAGGCGGTTACCGTCGCCGATATCAATGCCCTTCTTAAAGAGTATCCTCTTGGCGAATTCGCCCAGTTCTCCTTAGCTCCCGCACAAAACAGCTAAAAATCTCGGATTCATATCGAAAGCCGTAAAGTCACTTGCCCGGCAGGCCGAAGATTCACGAAGCGAATAATACCACCTATGACGGAATTCCAGCCGATTGATGTACGAGGGCCTGCGTGGAGGGTAGGCCCTCATTTTTTTACCCGATAGATTACCCCATTTTTGGTTATTCCCGCTTGAATCCTGCCTGTCCGACTGTTAAAATGGATAAATTGGTAGAGACAGGATAAGTTGCAAATGGCCGAGAAAGACATACAAGCCGATGACCTCAAAACCCCTCGCGGACCGGAGATTCTGCGAGCTAAGGACGTAATACCAGGCGCTGTCGGCCCAGCGGGCAAAGGCGATGGCGTTAGCAGTACTGATATCCCGCGTTTTGACCTTGCGGAAGACATAATGGCAGAGCATCGCCGGCTTACCGCCGGGCGTCGCAAAGGGCCTGGTGATCCCGCACCAGCTGACCTTACACCTGTAAAGAAACCATTCCTGAGCAGATATGGTTTCTCAGAAGGTTTTAACGCTGCCGGCGACCCGGTAATAGCGGATATTGTTGCCAGAGACATTGAGCGGCTCTGTCGCGGCTTGCATGCATAGAGCAGAAAAAGGGGTCAGCTCGTCCTGCCTGCCCCGGTAATCTGTTGGCCGGGGAGCGAAGTCGAAGGGGGGTCGTTTTCCGGTTTTAGAGATTTTTCTTTGTTTCTCATTGCTTTTTTCGCCGGAATAGTCCTATAATTAAGTCGTCCAAGTTTGTGTTTTGCTGCTTGATTGAAAAATTAATATAGTTAAATTTCGTTTCGGGGAGAGGAAATGAAACACACTTATACATTCTGCAAGGATTGCAAGTGGTGGAGTCAGCTTGCAGAGCAGGGGGCAAAGGTGCTGCGTGGTGAGTGCCGCAGGTATCCGCCGTCGGTATTCTTTGCCGGGCGGGTATATCAGAACTTTTGTGATGTGTCGAATCGCGGTTTTCCGGTTACCGGTGGGGACTGGTGGTGCGGCGAGGCGAAATTTTAAGCCGACTTCGGCAATTGGGGGGCTGGCGGGTGATGCGATGTCCGGCGAAAAAAATATCATAAAACCGGTTGCAGCAAGCGGCAAAGTCGCGCATAATTATAGGGCTGAACATAAAGTGTGCAATTTTGAAAGGTAATAGATGGGTTCGGTATTACAGGCGCTGATAAAGCTCCAGAGCGTGGAGAACCGTCTTCGGGCGGCCAAAGCGAAGCTTGCCAGGTGCAGAAGAAACGTCATAATACAGGAAAATCAGATTCGCACACTTCAAAACGCCCTCGAAGCAAAAAAAGAAGAAATTCAACTCACCACGATTCAATCGGACCGTCTTGAGCTTGAGCTTAAAACGCGGGACGTGGATATCGCCAAGCTTAGAGCGTCGCTGAATACCGCCCGGACCAACAAGGAATACGCGGCCGTATTGACCCAGTTGAACACGACGCGGGCGGACAATTCCAAAATCGAGTCGCAGATTCTCGAGCTGATGAAGGATATCGAGGTTGATAACGCCGAGATACAGAAGATTCAGCAGCAGATTGACGAGCAAAAAGGAAAACTCGAGCAGATCCGCAAAGAGTCGGAGCAGTTGGCGACCAAGTATGAAGCCGAGACAGACCAGATTCAGTCAGAGTGGGACGAGGCCGCCGCGCATGTGCCGACTGAACAACTGGAGATTTTCAAGCGCGTCGCGGATACATACGATGGCGAAGCGGTCGCGATTATCGAGCAGAACCAGGGCAGGACGGGCGCTTATACCTGCGGCGGATGCTTTATGGGCGTTACCAACGAGTGCGTTAACCAGCTTATGACCAAGGATGATATAATCCGCTGTGCCAACTGCACGCGAATACTGGTGCTCGGTTCCTCGCAGGAATAAACGAATTGAGAATTGGGAATTAAGAATTCAGAAAGACAAACGTCGGCCGGGTTTTAAATTCTAAATTCTTCATTCTAAATTCTCAATTCAAAGTAAATTGTAGAGGCAATACATTGGCGGAGAGTATAATCGCTCATATCGATGGAGGAAGCAGGGGCAATCCCGGTCCTGCCGCGTCGGCGTTTGTACTTACGGACTCATGGGGAAAGGAATTACAGGCCAAGGCGTTTTTCCTCGGCGAAGCAACCAACAACTTTGCCGAATATACCGCCATTCACAAGGCCCTTGAGGCGGCCAGGTCTCTTGGTGCAAGACAAATCATCGTTTACAGTGACAGCGAATTATTAGTCAGGCAGATAAACGGTCAATACAAGGTGAAAAGCGAACAGATAAGGCTGCTCTTCGACCGTGCAGTCGAAATGCTCGCCGAATTCGAGAGCTGGCAGGTCAGACATATCTTCAGGGAGGATAATAAAAAAGCCGACGGACTTGTAAACCGCGCCATGGATGGTAAAAAAGACGTTGAAATGAAGGTTGAAAAAGCGAAAAAAGCAAAGTCCGTGCGTATCGGCGTTTTGATAAGCGGGGGCGGCACGACGCTGATAAACATTGTTGATTGTATCAAGCAGGGTAAGCTTGATGCTGAGGTGGCTGTAGTTATAAGCTCGCGTTCAGCCGTTGCCGGCGTCGAAAGGGCCAAAGCCGCCGGTCTCGATGTTAAAATTGTTCGGACAAAGGACCATCCCGATATAGGTGAGTTCAGCAAATGTATTGAACGGGAGCTGGTCGCCGCTAAGGTCGAGCTTGTTGTGCAGGGCGGCTGGCTTTGCCTTTGGAAAATTCCTGCCCGGTTTGAGGACAGGGTTATGAATATACATCCCGCGCTTTTGCCAAGTTTCGGCGGTAGGGGTATGTGGGGACATCACGTTCACGAAGCGGTTTTGAAGGCCGGCTGTAAAGTAAGCGGCTGCACCGTGCATTTTTGCACCAACGAATACGACAACGGGCCTGTTATCGTTCAGCGGTGCTGTCCTGTGAAGGATGACGACACGCCGGACACGCTGGCAGCGAGAGTATTTGAACAGGAGTGTATCGCTTACCCGGAAGCAATTCAGCTGTTCGCAGAGGGCAGATTGGTTGTTGAGGGTGGGCGAGTAAAAGTTTTACCCCATGGCAAAAAATAGACAGGTAGATTATGAACAGACAGCAGAAATGGGTTCTGACAAATTTCACATTGGTAATCCTGATTACTGCCGCAGCAGTTCTGGGGATGATAGAACTGAAAAACTGGGTGAATCGCTCCGAAGCGACGAGGGCGATGGAACAGCTTCAAAAGGCGGTCACGGAATACAGGGGAAAAAATGGTTCAGTGCCGCCTGAATCGTATGTGGACGGGATTATAAAAACCTTCGCGGGAGAACCCCGGCTTGGCAATCTGAACTACAGGGCGAGGTGGATAACAATTGATTCGCCGCCGGAAACGGTTCTTGCCTATGTAAATAAGGACTATCATTCCTTTTTTTCCCATCCGGGCGTGATTGTGCTTCGATATGATGGCCGTATCGAGTGGATGGACAAGGCGAGTTTCAACAAGCTTCTCACGCCGCAGCAAACCCAACTTGAGCTTGAAATGACGCCTTAAAATCGCTTTTGAGCGTATTTTCAGGCGAGATTTTATGTCCGGGTTCTGATTTAGACGACTGCTTTCTCGTCGCTTTTTTCCGGTTGAGGCACTTCAATGCCTTCGAGCTTGAGATGGTCTTCGTCAAGCACGTCGATTTTGATGGTGTTCTTGCCCTTGAATTCGCCTCGCAGCACAGCTTCCGACAACGGGTCTTCGATGTAATGCTCGATTGCTCTTCGTAAAGGTCTTGCGCCGAATTCGGGGTTATAGCCCTTCTCGATGATGAATTCCTTGGCGCGGTCGGTCAGTTCGAGTTTGAAACCATGCTCGGTCAGCCGTTTGAATACCTTGCTAAGCTCATAATCGACTATCGTTTGCAGGTCCTCCTTTGATAACGGCTTGAAGACGATTATATCATCGACGCGGTTAAGGAACTCGGGTCTGAAGTGACGCTCGACTTCCTTGTGCAGCATATCTCTCATCTTTTCGTAGTTGGCCTCAGGCGTCTTTTTGCCGAAGCCGAAGCCGGTGTTGTTCTTGATTAACTCCGCGCCGATGTTGCTGGTCATAATGATGACTACGTTCTTGAAGTCAATCATTCTGCCGAAGCTGTCGGTGAGTCGTCCCTCATCCATTATCTGGAGCAGTATGTTGTAAACGTCTGGGTGCGCCTTTTCGATTTCATCAAGCAGCAGCACGGCGTATGGTCTGCGTCTGATTCTTTCGGTAAGCTGGCCGCCTTCTTCGTAGCCGACGTATCCCGGGGGAGCGCCCACCAGCCGGCTGACGTTGTGCTTTTCCATAAACTCGCTCATATCCAGCCGGACAAGAGCGTTCTTATCGCCGAACATAAACTCCGCAAGCGCCTGCGCAAGCAGCGTTTTGCCGACGCCGCTGGGGCCTAAAAAGATAAAGCATCCCATCGGCCTGTTCGGGTCTTTCATCCCGCTTCTGCTGCGACGCACCGCTTTGGAAACCGCGGCCACAGCGTCATCCTGCGAAACAACCTGTTTGTGAATTTCGGCTTCAAGCTCAAGCAGCCGCTGCGTTTCTTTCTTTTCCAATCGAGTCAAAGGCACGCCTGTCATATTGCTCACGACCTCGGCGATTACTTCCGTGTCAACTATGCCTGTCGCCTCTTTGTTTTCCTCATACCAGCTTTTCTGCATCTGTGTCTTGTCGTTGAGCATCTGCTGTGCTTCGTCCCTGAGCGATGCCGCGCGTTCGTAGTCGGCGTTGCGGACCGCCTCGTCCTTTTCACGCTGGAGATTTTCGATTTTCTTTTCAAGCTCCGCGAGGTTCGGTGGGGGGGCCATATTTTTCAGCCGGACTCGCGCGCCCGCCTCATCGACAACATCTATCGCCTTGTCGGGCAGGCATCTGCCTGTGATATACCGTGTTGACATTTCGACCGCCTGGAACAAGGCTTCATCGGTGAACCGCACCCTGTGATGCGCTTCGTAGCGGTCCTGCAATCCCCTGAGTATGTCGACCGTCTCGTCTTTTGAAGGCGGCTCAACGATAATCGTCTGGAATCTCCGCTCAAGCGCGCCGTCCTTCTCGATGTGCTTTCTGTATTCATCGAGAGTGGTTGCGCCTATACACTGCACCTCGCCGCGGGCTAAAGCGGGCTTGAGAACGTTCGACGCGTCAATCGCGCCTTCCGCGCCGCCCGCGCCGACCAGCGTGTGCAGCTCATCGATAAATAATACCACGCTTTTGGCCCTTCGGACCTCGTTGATTACTGCCTTGATTCGCTCCTCAAACTGACCGCGGTATTTTGGTCCCGCGACCATCATCGCAAGGTCGAGCACGACGATGCGTTTATCTTTCAAAATCTCCGGCACCTGTTTGTTGATTATCTGCTGGGCCAGCCCTTCGACGATTGCGGTCTTTCCTACGCCCGCCTCACCAAGCAGCACCGGGTTATTCTTCGTGCGTCTGCACAATATCTGAATCAATCGCTCTATCTCGCGTTTTCTTCCGATGACCGGGTCAAGCTCGCCGTCGATGGCCAATTGAGTCAGGTCTCTGCCGAAGCTATCCAGCGCCGGCGTTTTACTCTTGGGTTTTCCGCCCATCGCCGCCGCAGGACCGCCCATCTTCATATCAAGCCCCGTCGGCTCATTCGTATCGACGCCTGCTCCCAGAAGGTTCAGCACCTCCTGGCGAACGTCTTCCAGCCGAAGTCCGAGATTCATCATTACCTGCGCCGCGATGCCTTCGGTCTCGCGCAGCAGGCCCAACAACAGGTGCTCTGTTCCGACATAATTATGATTCAGCGACCGAGCTTCCTCGATTGCGAATTCTATTACCTTTTTGGCGCGTGGCGTATGCGGCAGCTTGCCCATAGTAACCATATCCGGGCCGCTCTTTACGAGCTTCTCAACTTCTAAGCGCAGCTTCTTTATATCCACGTCCAAATTTTTAAGAACGGTTGCGCCGACGCCGCTTCCTTCCTTTACCAAACCCAGAAGGATGTGCTCGGTCCCGATGTATTCGTGGTTGAAACGCTGCGCCTCCTGGTTGGCAAGCGCCATTACCTTGCGTGCCCTGTCTGTAAATCGCTCAAACATCTTTTACCTCGAGTTTGCAATATTCAAAGTTTGTCAAACGCCTTGGCCCTTTGTGTTCTCCGTAGTTACCATTCTACTCTGTTTGCTCGTTCTGTCAATGATTGCCGCTCGTTGCACAGGCCTTTCCTTCTATATTCTATTGCCGAATCGGCTTCATTGTTCATTCCCGGCTGCGGCTCGGCCCGTCTGCAACAGGTTAATTACTGGTATTATCAGGGCTTAGTCGGGTTATCTGAGCTTACTCTTGCCTTCGCCGAGACGAGTACCGGACCATGCCCTGCTAATACTGCCTTGATATCGACTAAAACAATACCTGACTTTCCAGCTAAATACGCTTTTTCGCTCGAAAAAAGTGCCTCGGTGACGTATTTTTTGACTATTTGCGGCTATTTCACCGCCCGGCCCGGCATACCGCGGTTTGAGCGGTTTCCCCTTGATTTTTTCGGCTCAATATGATACGGAATTAGTGATATAATTGATAAGAGGATGAGAAATGAAAAACACGCTGCCGTCGAATAAGAAACATAGGGTTTTATTAGCCGTTTTAGTTTTTCTAACCTTCGCCATGGTCAGCCCCTGTTCTGCCAAATACTCCGGCGGGACAGGCGAACCGAACAATCCATACCAAATCAGTTCTGCTGATGATTTGTTAACCATGGCTGTCAATATCGATGACTATAACAGCTGCTTCATACTTACAGCAGATATCAACCTCGGTCCCTCCGGCACATTTACTACCGCTGTAATTGCGCCTCAAGGCGGAGGGATATTTAACGGTGTTTTCGACGGGGCAGGGCATAAAATTACAAATTTGACGATAAACGGCGGCAGCAATAGCTACATCGGTCTGTTTGGCTATATCGGTTCCAACTGTCAAATCAAAAACCTTTGCCTTGAAAATCGTTCAGTTAAGGGTTCTTCTTGCATCGGCGGGCTGGCGGGACAGAACTACGGATATATCAGCAATTGCTGTTCTAAAGGTACTGTCACAAATGGGTCGGTTATCGGCGGGCTGGCGGGGGATAATTACGGAACTATCAGCAATTGTTATTCGACAGGCACCAACGCAAGCGGGTATTGGGCAGGCGGGCTGGTGGGACGAAACTACGGAACTATCAGCGATTGCAATTCGACAAATGCCGTCACTAATGGTGAAGTTGTCGGTGGGTTGGTGGCATCTAACTACGGCGATATCAGCAATTGCTACTCTACAGGCACTGCTTCTAGTAACGATAGCGGTGGCGGACTGGTTGGACGGCACAACTCCGGTAGTATCAGCAATTGTTATTCGGCAAGCGCCATATCATGCCCAGATCATGCAAAATATCTCGGCGGACTTGTAGGCCAAAATAACGGCGGCAGCATCAGCAATTGTTGTTCGACGGGCACTGTTACAGCCGAATGGTTCGTGGAATACATCGGTGGGCTGGTGGGAAATAACTCGACAGGCAGTATCAGTAATTCCTATTCGACGGGTGCCGTCAATGCAGGAGATCAATGCAACTATTTTGGCGGACTGGTTGGAGTAAATAGTGGTAGTATCAGTAGTTGTCATGCGATGGGTATGGTCTATAGCGTAGATGAGTATTCAAATGACTTCGGCGGACTCGTGGGAGCTAACAACGGCAGTATTGAGAAGTGCTATTCAATGGGCGATGTTAATTGCGGATATGGTTCGCAATGTCTGGGTGGCTTGGTAGGATATAACTGGAGCGGTGGTAATATTAAAAATTGTTATTCGACAGGTAATATCTATTCCGTATATACTTCAACCACCCTCGGCGGGCTGGTAGGAGAAAACGGCGGCAATATCAGCGATTGTTATTCTACAGGTGCTGTTTCCGGCGATGGGTATATCGGTGGACTTGTGGGGCGGAACGACAGCAATATCAGTAATTGCTATACAAGAGGCACTGTCACTGGTACGTTTGTCCCCGGCGGTCTGGTTGGTTGGAACAATAATGGTACCTTCAGCAATTGTTATTATCTTATCACAAGCGGGCCGGATAATGAGTGCGGGTGCGGGACACCGCTAACGGATGCACAAATGAAAATGCGGGCAAGTTTCGTCGGCTGGGATTTTGTCGGTGAGACGGCAAATGGCGTCAACGATTTTTGGTGGCTGTGTAACGATGGTTTAGAATATCCCAGATTATATTGGCAATATCTGCCCGGTGATACCGCATGTCCCGGGGTCGTGGGTATTGAAGACCTTGTATCGCTGTGCGATCAGTGGCTCTTTAATGAAATCCCAGCGGATTTAGCGCCCCTTGGGGGCGATGGAACCGTCGATTTTGCTGACTTTGCCATATTCGCAAACCAATGGGGTGTTACAAAGAACATTAGTGATTTACTTGATTTTGCCGAACAATGGCTCAAAGCGGGGATTCTCCGCTGCTCTGCGGATATTTCACCTTGGCCGGATGGTGATAGAGTCGTTGATTTTTTTGATTTCGCAGTCATGGCTGGTAACTGGCAGACCTGTTTTGTCGCCAAAGCGATCTCTCCTAATCCGGCTGACGATCTTGTTATCATAAACAGGAACGTAATTTTGCAATGGTCGCCCGGCCAAAGCTGTGCCTCACACGATATATATTTCGGTATCGACTTTAACAATATAAGCAGCGCAGATACTTCATCAGCTCAGTTTGTTGGCAGCCAGATTTCGAATACGTGGAATACAAACAACTATGCGCCTGCCGGCCTGGATCTAAACACAATTTATTATTGGCGTATCGACGAGGTAGCCGTGGATTGCATGACAAAAGGCGACGTCTGGGGCTTTAAAGTGGCCCCATTAGGAAAAGCGATGGATCCGCAGCCATCAGACGCCCTGCGGAATGTAACTAAACACCCTGTTCTTAGATGGTCGGCTGCGACGTATGCCAGTTCACATGATGTATATTTTGGTACCAATTATAACGATGTTAATGTCGCCGTATGCAGTTCCAGTGAATATATGGGTAATCAGGATGTTAATCACTGGGACACTAACAACTTTAACTCCAACGGTCTTGAGTATTTGGCAACTTACTATTGGCGTATAGATGAATTGAAAGACGTAAACATCACAAAAGGTAATATCTGGAGTTTTACTACTTGTTCCGAACCTAATACCAGTTATGGTCTTGCAGCATGGTGGAAATTTGACGAGGCCAATGGAATAATTGCTTATGATTCGGCTGGTCACAGCGATGGGAATCTGGTCGGTGGTCCAGCCTGGACAAGCGGGAAAATAGGGGGTGGATTAAACTTTGATGGTGTCGATGATTATGTCAATTGCGGAAGCGGGCCAAGTAATTATGACAATATCACCGTAAGTGTCTGGATGAAAACTTCCACATCTGGGGCTTTGGTATCCAATCGTTACGGCTCATTATTAAGTTCTGGAACATGGTATATGCTATATTCGAGAAGTATAGTAATTGGTGATAACAGTCAGGGTGGTTATAGAAATGTGACTTTCAGTGTTAACACTATTAACAATGTATGGCACCATATCGTTTACACAAAAGATGGGGTAAACCACGCTATTTATGTGGATGGTTCTCTTGACCGGCAGTTTATCTCTAACGCTGATATTAGCCGGAATGTTCCATTAATTATTGGCATGAATTATTATCCCTATTCCTTGTTTAAAGGCATAATTGACGAAGTGCGCATTTACAACCGGGCTTTGAGTGAGGAAGAAGTTGCGATTCTTTACGCCGAGCAAAATTAGACAAAATTATTGCACGAGTCGGCTCAGTTTCTTAAAGCCGGAATTATCCACGATTTTCTTGCAGGACATCAGTTTTGTGTGTATAAATACCGCGAAGTTGAACTTGTCCACATAAAAAATAAAACAATTAATTTAGGGAGGCAATACAATGTTCAGACGCACGATTTCAACAACACTCGCAGCAATCATATTAGCTTTATGTGTCCCGGCATTTGTGCAGGGGGCGGACAAAGGCGACGCGGTGCTCAGTATAATTCCCGCGGACTCCATTTTCTGTGTCCGGATTAACAATCTCAATCAAGCCACAGGCAATCTCGACCAGTATCTTATGGGCGTCTCGCCGATACCGGTGTCAACCGGCAGTATGATTAAGGGCCAGCTCGGTATGATGTTCGGCAACTTCGAACTTAAGGGTTTTGACGTCAACGGCATTTTTGCGGCGTTTGCAACAGCCGAATCAGGCGATAAGGAACCGGACTTTTACATCCTGCTGCCCGTTACCGATTATGCCCAGCTTACCGACCCCAACTTCCACGTCAGTCCGGCTGACTCCAATGGCATATCAGCCGTTGGAATGGGGCCTTCAGGGCAATTTTTCATTAAAAAGGTCAACTCGTTTGCGCTTATGTCGAAGGATTACCGCAAACTCAGCGCTATGGCCGCGACAATCGCTGGCGCAAAAACAACCAGTTTGGCGTCGTCTCTCGATGCCGCACAGGTCAAACAGTCATCAACTGAGCCGATATGGGCCTACGCGAATATGGTGAAAATCTCGTCGGTTTACAAAAAACAAATCTCCGACGGTCTGGAGGAAATGAGAAAGCACTTAGCCGACCCGGGAATGTCCATCCAGTCCAACATCGATACTCTTGAAAAGACTAAACAACAGATGGTCGCCAAAGACCCCAACAACCCGATGATTGCCAGCTTTGATACCCAGATTGAGTCCATGAAAACCCAAAAGGCACAGATGCAGAAAAGCCCGGCGTTTATGGCCGGCTTCGCGAATGCCTTAGGCGGTTACGCCAAAGATTTTACGCAGCAGTCGAAGTCAATTACGCTTTCCTGTAATCCGAAACCCGCCGTGCTCAATTTCAGGGTTGGTTTGGATGCCCTGCCCGGGACCGAAATGGCCGGAATGCTCGTCGCCGATGGTGCCGCCAAGAATAACCCGCTTATCGGCTACACCGAGGATGGCGCGGCAATGAATTGTGTCGGGCGGATAAATCATACGGCGTATAAAAAACTCAACGCCAAGTGCGTTGACCTGATGGCGATGATGTCAGGAAAAGACGCCAATGACCCCAACATCATTAAAACCAAAAATATCCTCGATGATTTAGTTGATTCAATTGGCGACTTTGTTGTCTGCTCGTTCAAGGTTGACCCCAACGCAAAGCCCTGCTTCGACGCAAAATATGTCCTTGAGGTAAAAGATGTTAATAAGTTTAACAAAGTTAGTGATGAATTTGTCCAGCTCTGGACCGGCAGCTCATTTAACGACCTCTACAAGGGTATGGGTATGGAAACCGGCTTTACCCTCAAACGCGGCGCAGAAAATTACAAGGGCGTTTCAATAGACGCCGCCAAGTTATCTATGAAATATACTGATACCAACTCGCCCCAGGCCAAAGTGCTTGAAGCTATGTACGGCGGCGGCTTTGAATACCGCTGGGCGATTGTCAACGGCTTATGGGTGTGCAGGATATCAGGCGACCCCAACGCTGTTTACAAGCTCATCGACCAGGTAAAGGCAGGCGCTCCCGCGCAGGTCTGCTCGGAAATGCAAAAGGCGATTGCCGTTATCCCGGACGCCGGCAGCAAGGACGCTATAGTTACTTATAACTATCTGCGTTTGATGAAAATGATGCAGGCGTTTTCTCCCCAGTTACCCTTTACGATGCCTGATGTGCCAAGCAAAAGCAATCTTGTCTTCGCGCACAAAATCGATAACGGCTCATTAACAATCGATTTCGCATTAACCAAAGAGCACCTTTCAGAGATGATGACGGCGTTTCAGATGATGATGCAGCAACAGATGCAGCAGCAGCCGGGCCAGATGAATCAGGGTATGCAAAAGCAGTCCCCGCGTCAAATGGCCCCGGGCCAGCCGATGCCCGTGGCGCCGTCCGGCAAATAGACAGACGGATTGCGGCAAAGGAAAAAAGGGATTATTGCTCACAAAGGATGATTGTGCGTCCGGCGGAATTATTCTTCCCGGTCTTTATCCTTGAGCAGCTTTTGCAGGTAGTCGTTTTCCCGGCGGGTGGCCTCAATATCCAATAACAGGTATTTTATGCAAACCCGCAGGTAGTCGAGCGATTCACGCAGGCAATCGACACTCGCCTGTAGTTCTTTCTGGTTTACTTCCGCCTTTTTGGCAAGGACTTCAAGGCGTTTCGATGTGGGGTCTGAAGCTCCTCCGAATTGCTTTACCAGCTCGTTCAATTCATCTGCCAGCCGTGCTTCATCCATCTCAGTACCCTCGCAAAATCTCAAATCAGCGTTGCCTGCTGCTCCTTCATCGGCACTGTCTTATCTTTATACGTGCAAAACGCATACTCGCTGCAAAGTTTTATCAGTATTTGTTGTGATGATTTATCCGGTTGCGAAAATGGCTCAAAACCGGCGTTTTTTGTATTGACCTTGAGTTTTGTTTGACTATTCACGAGTGCAACCTGTTTGAGGTTTGGGGCTGGGCGTTGCCAAAAAACAACGGCTATGCGATAGTCCGAATTTACGGCTTTCCCGCCATTTTTCAGTTATACCTTGCCGCCGTGCCATACCAGTTAAGGTTGCAATATGTCAACGGCAATGTTTACAAAAAGCAACATATCCTTCGTTTCAGTAGAGAAAATCGGGCTTGATATCGCCTCGAAACTATAAAACAGGAAGGTAGTAATAGTACCCAAAGCCAACTTTTTGAAAATATTTATAAAAACTTCTTGACAAGACGATATACTACAATGTAGTATACTGGAAGAATACAAATTCTAATTATGATTGAACAAATGGATGTTGGGATAAGATTATGAATCTTGAAAACTGGCAAACGCAGCTTCGCAAGGGGCTATTGGATATCGTTGTCCTTAACCTTCTCAATCGCGGCCCATCGCACGGCTACGAAATGGTGCAAACAATGAAACGCATCGAAGGTTTGCAGATTCGTGAGGGCAATATCTATCCGGTTCTTGCCCGCTTGGAAACCGATGGTTTGGTAACAAGCTACTCGCAACTTTCTACCGACGGCCCGCCGAGAAAATATTTTCAGCTTACCGTGGCCGGCCAAAAAACCCTTGAAAATATGAACAGGCACTGGGACCAGCTTATCAGCAGTTTGGAATCTATCAGGAAAGGAACCGGATTATGAATGCTCAATACAGGCACAGCCAGCCGGGGTATTTACAGATTATCGTCGGTTTAATTCTGATTACGATTGGAGCGATTGTTTTTGCCTATGGTCTTTGGCCGCTATGGATGCCTATAGGCGCAATAGGCATCTTTCTTTTTGTTTTTGGTTATAAGTTGACCGTTGAAATAAAAGATGGTTTCCTGAGGTTCTGGTTCGGGCCGGGAATTTTCTGGAAGACGGTTCCGCTTGAGCGGATTACTTATTGTGAGCCGTTCAAAGGAGTCATCTTCGGCTGGGGTATTCATTATGGTCCGGGAGGCTGGTTGTATAACGTTTCGGGGATGAAGGCGGTAACGGTTGTCCTGAAATCCGGCAAAAAAATGTATGTCGGGACCGATGAACCGGAACGTCTCGTAGAAGCACTTAATAGTAGTGTACGTGGTTTTGGCGCAAACGAGGTCTCTCCGATGTGGGCTGAGGCAAAAGCGGATTATCTAAAAAGAGTGGAGCAGGCGTTGTCAGCAGCAAGGCATCCTCAAAGTTTCGAAATCCTCGCCGATGTGAGCAGTCACCTGGACAGGCGATTTGCCGAACTTGAGCCGCAGCGGCGAACCTGGGAGAATTTTCAAAGGATTATTACGGAGATGGGCCCGCCGTCCGAGTATGCAGACCTTGTCGGCGATAAAAAAGCAATATGGTTTTTGCCTTCTAAAACCGAGTTAATTACGATTTGTCTGCTTTTAGTTATGTTTGCCGTGAGCGCGTATTTTTATCCGTGGATGCCCGAGCAAATGGCGACACACTGGAATGGTCACGGCCAAGTGGATGGTTATATGCCGAAATTGCCGGGAATGATTATGATTCCGGCCATTTTAACAGTTTTTATTATTGTTGTGATTGTCGTGCCACGGGTCGCATCTGTATGGGCGAATATCGAAGGTTTCAGGAAATTGTTCGGCAGTTTGCTTGTTCTGATGTCCATATTTATGTCGCTTGTCCAGTATCTTACTATTATGTGGAACCTCGGTATAAAGATAAATCCGGTTATAGTGATTCTGCCAATGACAATCGTGATAATTGGCTGGATATTTTTTATGCTTTACCGGGCGAACAGGCGAAGTTAATTATCTTTCGAAGCAGGATTTGTCACTCTGCCCAAAAATAAGATGCTACCCGTCTGATTATCGCGAATCAAAAAGATAAACGGGTGGTCAGCCCTGAAAACCGGCAATGGTTCGCGGATCGAGGTTAATTTCATGGTAACGCCGGTTGCTGCCGCCGCCTCGGTTCCCTCTTCGTTGACATCGACGTATGCTTTGTGAACCACAGCCGATATGAAGAGGTCACGGTTGCCTGTCATACCGGAAAAATCCGCCTTTCCCGAAAACGCGTCCGGCATTCCCATTGCACTGAGTACCTTGGCTAACCCAAACTCGCTTGCCATCTTGAACCTTGGGAAAAAGACCTGCACTTCCCGCTTGTGAATCCTGGCAAGCCAGCCGGCGAGATTGTCAGAAACGAGCTCTTTTTCAAGGTCTTTGATGCCATCAACCTTTTTAGGAAGCAAAATGACCATCGACAAATCGTTATTCACATAAGGCATTTCCAATACCCAAATGTCATTGGTTTCCATATAGCCGAATTTGCTCGTCTGGTTCATCGTTGGGACATTTACCTTTTGACCGTCCAGAAGAACGAACGGCGAATCCTGTGTGCGTTCCGGTTTGAACGGGCTTGCCCATTTGCCCTTGAAGTAAATGGCGTTTGTCAAGACAAGCCGGGTCATCGAATCGAGCATCCCCGGCTTGATTAGCTCCTTTATCTTGTCTTTGGTTTTGCTTTCCACCCAGGCGTTGATTGTCTTTCGGACCTCCTCGGTCTGTGCTGCGAAGTCAACCTGCTGCAAATCGCCCCCGTAGTTTTCCCTGACAAGCGTCAAAAACTCTGGCAGGAATTTATAATCCTTTTGCCCCCATAACGCGTTTGCTACTACCAGCTCATAGCCGCCTTTTTCGCCCGAAGCGTTCAATTGTTTGATGATTTCGCCGAACACCTTATGAAACTGCTCGTTTTTCATAGGCGCAAAACAAAGGGCCTCGGCCATCTGTTTTTCTGTTTGGCCTCTCGCTCCCGCGCAGGTCATCGCCAAAGCCGTCGATATGCTGTATGGCGACAGGAACAGATTGCCCTGCTGGCTTTCGAGTTTGCCGTAAAGCTCAAGGGCGAATTTGTTATTGCCCGCCACTACGGTTTGCTGGTTTGGGTCAATAGCTGCTTTGACTGAGTTTGCCATCCCGGTCAACAGGACTGTGATTAAGGTTAACTTTTTGATGGTTTCCATTTTCAATACCTCCCTTTAAACTGGTATATCTGCCTTTACCTGTTTCCAGCGATGTTGACAAAGCTGCCGGAAAAGGATTATAATAAATACGCAGTTTCCTGACAGCACTTATTTTTAAGGAACGGCTATGGAGCACGGGAAAAACAACCCGCTGGCGAATTTCAAGAACCTGTTTATCGTTTACGGCATAATCGCGGCTGCTGTTCTGGTTGCGCTTTTCGCGGGCGTTTTTGGGAAGGAGTCGGCCGGCATTACCAGCGCATTGGGGCTGCTTGTGGCGTTATTCTCTTTGATAACGCTGATAGTTATTTTCGTATCATCCCTCAAAATGCTCGACCTCATTAACGATACCAACGCGAAAACGGACAAGGTGGCCGATGAGCTGGAAAAACTCCGTCAGGCCGTCAACCAGGTCAACATGAGCACGCACGTCAGCGAAATGGCCAAGACAATCGCTTTCCGCGACAACGATATGCAGACACTCCGGGATGCTGTTTTTGACAAGCTGCAGCAGAAGGACTTTGACTCCGCATACGAAATCATTGACGAAATAGCTCACAAAACCGGCTATAAAAAACTCGCCGAGCAGCTTCATACGCAGGCCGACAAATACCGCGACGCCAATGACGCTGAAAGAATGAACCAGATAATAAGCCACATCGGAAAGCACCTTGACGACCATCAGTGGGCAAAGGCAAGCGCCCAGATTGAGCTGCTGATAAAAGAATACCCCATTAATGACAAGGCCTTGGCGATGAGACAGCGGCTGCTCGAAAAGAAAGAGGAACGCAAGAAAATACTTCTCAACGCCTGGGATGACGCCGTCAAACGCCAGGTAACCGACCGAAGCATCGAAATCCTTCGTGAGCTTGACCAGTATCTTACGCCCAACGAGGGCCTTGCCCTCCAGGAAGGCGCAAGAGATGTTTTCCGCACAAAGCTGCATAACCTCGGCGTGCAGTTTGCGCTGGCCGTATCAGGCAGGCAGTGGGCCAAGGCGGTTAATACTGGCGAGGAAATCATACGCGATTTCCCGAACAGCCGAATGGCTGAGGAAATCCGCGAAAAACTCGAAGCCCTCAAAACACACGCCGGGCAGCAGGCATAAAATAAACTTGCGAAAATAGCGCGCGGAGGGGGGACTGTTTATTCTGTTCGCGGGAGGTAATTCAAAGCCGGTACTCCGACTATTACTGGAAATCGAACAGCGACTGCGTTTTTACAATCGCTATCTGGTCGGGATACGCGGCGAAAGTGTGAACGTGAATCTCGGTTTTTCTCGTCTCGAAATCTATGTAGCAGAAGGGCTGTAGGCCGTCTATCTCAAGCTCAGGGAACCGGACGAACACACCGCGGTCTCTGCCGAATCGTTCGAGGTCGTTAAAGCTCTGCCGGTACAGCGCCGGCGTGAGACGCTCAACCTGGAAATCGGTCATATAGCTGACGTTTTTGCTCAGTGTGCATTTGTGTGAGCGCGGGCCGTGGAACTGGAAACGCTCAATCAGGCCTCGCTCGGGCAGCATCTGGTTTGGTGCGCTGATGACTTCAGCCAGACACACGTCGCCCGCGAATGCGCTTACGACGTGAGTGCAGCCGGTAACCCATATTAACGCCTCATACTTCTCGCTTTTGAGTCGTCTGCTGGCGTAGATATTGAACAGTTCAGGATGCAAAGGTCTCTGGAATAAGCTGAAGGACAATTCTTCGATTGCCACATTGACTTGCGGAGATTCCATAGTTTGTCAGGCCCCAAATCTATATGTTATAATCCCGTTCCACGCCTTCATTATACAACAAAATAAGCGTAAAATTCAAGCCCATTATCAGTATTGATAGGGCCTTTTCTCTCACTTATAGGACGATTATTACACAAACCACGGGTTTTAAACGGGTAACAGAAGTGAAATTTAGACAAAAAATTTTGCTGCTGGGGCGATTTTTGGCAATTTTTATCGCTGGAAGATAATCGCGTTAATCAAAGTTGCGATTATGTCGTAAAACGCGTGCGTTCCAGCCGTAATTCCGAAGCCGCGTATTGCGAATAACGCCGCGAAATAAACCCCGGCCGTTGTCCGGAATGCGAACTTGGACCAGTCGAATAAGTCGCTCTGGTTTACCCGCCCGGTCAGGAAATCGATGTGATGATGTGCGCCGAAAAGGGCTGCCGACAGAAGCACCGCGATGATTACGGCGCTGTGTTGATTTATTCCAATCACGTCCTGCAGCAAAAGCATTATCGCGCATATCAGTATCAGCCGGAACAACAATTCCTCATAAATGCCCGCGCCGATACCAGTAACGATATCGGCCAGAAGCGATGATTGTGGTTTCGGCTTCGCGACTGCCGTTGGCGTTGGCTTTGCCTTTGGCTGTTGATATTTTGTTTTTGCCTGTGCCGCGTTTTGTTCAGCTGCGCATTGCACAACAACCGCCCTCGGCACAACGTCATTAATCCTGCTGTGTTTTGGTGTGCCCGTGCTATTCAAAAACAAGCTCAGCACGATAAGCGGTATGGCCAACAGCACGCACTCAATCGTCATAGGCAGCATATCGCCGAACGAAACCCACCACCGTTTTCTCGAAACAAGCTGGTATGCCAGCAGTATGACGACCACGACTAAGGCCGGCGCCGCCCAGAGGAATTTACCGCCGAAGCCGAGATGCTGAAGCAGTTCCTGCAGCCAGACAAACGCCACCACCCTCACCTGCGTCTGGCTCAGCACGTCGGTATTGATGAAGATTGTGCCTAATTCATAAAAGATTATGAAGGGCAGCAGATAAACGATTGCGTAAACGGGCCTGCTCGTGCGCTCAAGGTACGAGTCGCGCGCGAAGTTGAACCATGGATTCGATGCAGCTCTTTGTCTTTTTCTTGCCATTCCGTTGGCCTTAACCTTCGTTTCTCTCCACAAAGTCACGAAGAAAAATTTATAAAAACTTTGCGTCTTGGCGTCTTCGTGGCAAATATTATATCGCGGCCAAAGTTTAATTGACTAACAGCAAGATTACAATACCAAATTGTTTTATGGTTGCTGTTTTGGGTTTGCCGCCTTCCAGTCATTGGCGAAGTCCTTTACCTGGTCTTTAACGGTTTTTTCGATTGTGCTTTTGGCGATTGCGACCGAAACGACGCCGAACCTGCTCTGCCCGAAGGATGGCCAGGTCAGGGCCTCTGTTTTTATGGTCGTGTCCCGCGATAAATTCACAATCTGCAAAAGCGACGACTGAACGTGCATCGCGACGTTCAGTTTATCATTGTTCGCCGCTGTTACTTTGACCAGCACCACGTAAAGCCCCACTTCCGGTGTAGGCCTGGCAATCTCGATGCCGGCGCTTTGAAGAGCAACCTCGACTTCCCCCTGTAGGGTCTGTTCTTTGAGTAATGGCAGCATGCTCGCATCATCACGCACAATCATCACCTTGACCGCCACGCCTCGAAGTCCCTTCAGCGTCGATACCTTGAAATTGTCCAATTGCTGTTTTTCCGACGGACTGATTGCCAGAACAATCCCCGTAAGCCCTATCAATGCTGTAATGCAGCAGTATCTGATAAGCGTTTTTGTCATTGTTTTTTTCCTCTTAAAATTTTGCGGACAAAATTTATAAGCGTTTGCTGTTCGAAGTAGCTTTCCGGCAGATGCAGATACGCCATTGTCTCGTCGGCTACAGTATATCTGCCCGCAACGTTTTTAAACAGTCGTTTTGCGTTTTTCTCCGCGTCCGCCGCGAACGAAAATACCAGATTTCCCCCGTGCGCCACGATACTTTTTATATCCAGTTCGCTTGCGGCTATTCGAAGCCCGGCGATACTCAAAAGCGATTTAACTTCCTCGGTCGGCGGGCCATACACGTCCGCAAGCTCCGTTTCGAGATGTTTCAGCTCTTCCGCGTTTTTCGCCACCGCTATTCTGCGATACACGTCCAGCCGGATCCTGTCCGCCGGAATATAGTTTTTGGTTATGTATGCCGCGAATCCCAAATCGATGTTGGCGGTCGGTATCCCTTCAATCGGCTCACCTTTCATTTGCTTGACAGCGTTAGCCAGCAGTTCGCAATACATTTGATAGCCCACCATTTGAATGTGCCCCGACTGCTCCGCGCCCAGGATATTTCCCGCCCCGCGAATTTCCAAATCCCGCAGCGCAATCCTGAAACCCGCGCCCAAATGCGAATACTCCTCGATGGCCTTCAGCCGTCTCGATGCGATTGGCGTGATGGGTCGCGACGCGGGAAGCAGCATATACGCGTATGCCCTGTGCTTGTATCTGCCCACCCGGCCTCGTAACTGGTGCAATTCCGCTAAGCCGAACCTGTCCGCGTCATTGACAATCATCGTATTGGCGTTTGGAATATCCAGCCCCGATTCGATTATCGTCGTGCAGACCAGCACGTCGGTCTGGCCCAGCACAAACGCAATCATCGCCTTTTCCAGCTCGTGCGAGGTCATCTGCCCGTGGGCAATCGCGACTTTGGCGTCCGGAACCAGCTTCTGAATTTCCCAGCATTTCTTTTCGATTGACTTGACCCGGTTATGAACGAAGAAAACCTGTCCCTGCCTGTTCAATTCCCGGCTAATCACCTTTCGTATCAGCTCATCGTTGTAAGTAGTTACGCTTGTAACGATGCTCCGCCTGTCAAGCGGCGCGGTCGCAAGCGAGCTTATGTCCCGAAGTCCCAGCATCGCCATATGCAGCGTCCGCGGAATCGGCGTCGCCGTCATCGTCAATATGTCAACGTTCACGCGCAGCTTTTTTAGCTTCTCCTTGTGCTCCACGCCGAATCGCTGCTCCTCGTCGATTATCACCAGCCCCAAATCCTTGAACTTCACGTCCCCGCTCAACAGCCGGTGCGTCCCAATCAAAATATCGACCTTGCCTGCCCTTGTGCGGGAAATAATGTCCTTTGCCTGGGCGGTCGTCTTGAACCGGTTAAGCGATTCTATTACAACCGGGAAATCCGCGAAGCGTTCCGTAAACGTCCGGGCGTGCTGGATACTAAGCACCGTCGTAGGTACAAGCGCAGCTACCTGCTTGCCATTTTCGACCGCCTTGAACGCCGCCCTCATCGCAAGCTCCGTCTTGCCATACCCCACGTCCCCGCAGAGCAGCCGATCCATCGCCGTGGGGTGCATCATATCCTGCTTTATCTGCGCCGCGTTGGTCGTCTGGTCGGGCGTCTCCTGGTATGGGAATGACTCCTCGAATTCTTTTTGCCAATTTGAATCCGCCGCAAACGCGAACCCGCCTATCGCCTGGCGTTTCGCCTGAAGCTCCAATAGTTCAACCGCAAGGTCCTTTACGGATTGCGTGACTTTTTCTTTCTGGTTTTGCCACCGCTTCGACCCGACCTTCGACAATTTGGGCCGCTTCGGGCTTGTGCCGATGTATTTTTGTACCAGCCCGATATTATTCACCGAGACCTGCACCTTGACGCCGCCGTCGTATTCGATTGTGAGGTATTCATTCTGACCATCTTTTTCTCTGATGGTCTCGATACCTAAAAATTTTCCCACGCCGTAAGAGCTGTGCACAACGTAATCGCCCTGTTGCAAATCCTCCAGCGTATCAATCGGCGTCGTCGCACGCATCGGCCTCTGTCTTCGCCGAAGCGCGAATTGCCCGAATAATTCATGATGGCTCAGAACCATCGTGTTCAGCGACGGCATCGCGAACCCCTGATGAATGAATCCCTTGAGCAGTTTGAATCTCGGCGGAATATCGCCGTGCTCCTGCCTGATGATTTCGCTCACCCGGTCAATCTCCGCTTCCGCTTCGCAATAAAGCAGCACGTCCTGATGTTTTGCAAGCTCGACTAATTCAGCCAGCGCCTCTTTATGTCCCGCCCAAAGCGATGCCGCCTTGTGCTGATACTGCTGGACGCTCCTTATATCTAATTTGATAAATTCATCCGGGTTTTCGGTCGCGAACCGGGAAATGTGAAGCTGCGTGAATCGCTCAAGCGATTTATAAATTTCGGGCCAGTTGTATAGTCGTTCTTTCTGCTCCGCTCGTTCAAAATATACTTTTACCACCTCTTGGCAGTCCGCCGGCTCATCTAAAATTACAATTCCATCAGCAGGCAGTATATTCAGAAATAGCTCCCGCTGTTCCTGTTTGTCCCCGCATGTCGCCGATACAATGCTGACCGCTGATAATTGATGCGTCGATACCTGCGTATCCAAATCGATTGTCCGAATGCTTTCGATTGTGTCGCCGAAAAATTCTACACGCAGCGCTTGTGTCTGGCCGGCCTCATTTGCAAACCCCATCATCGGCGCGTAAATATCGACGATTCCGCCACGTCTTGCGAATTGCCCCGGCAAATCAACCTTGTCCGTTCGCTCGAATCCGTTATCAATTAGCCACGCGCTTACATCTTCAGGTGTCGTCTGTTTGCCGGTTTGAAGTGCAAGCGAGCCGCTCTCGATAGCTGATAGTTTCGGTATGGGCTGACCTATCGCCTGCATCGATGCTGCAATGATTATGCCTTTATCTTTTTCACGAGTCATCAGCGACGAGACACGAGCGACGATTTTCAGCCGGTCCGCCCGAATCTCATCGGTCGCGTCCGCGATTTCCTCCTCGCCCTCCCACGCAGGCAGTAATTGAACCGCCTCGGCCCCAAACGTCTGCAAATCATCAACCGCGTTATCCGCATCATCAATATGCGGGCAAACGTAAATAATCGGCCGGGATAATTGCTTTGACAGGTGTGCCGCCAAAAGGCGCGCAAAAGAACCCCACGTCCCGGCAACTTTTACCACCCCCCCGGTAGCGCCTAATCGCCGGCTCAGTTCACCAATCGACTTGTCGTGCCCAAGCTCCATAAATCCTGAATAATACGCAGAGCTTTTAGCCATTCTACGATTATTTGCCCCATTAAGCCAGCCCCCGATGTATAATGGATTCATTGCAGATTTTTTAGTGTGCAAACGATATTCTATTATGGTAGAAATGCCGCCTTTCGTACCGTTCTCCGGCAGGGGCCTTTGCCCTGATGAGTCGGCTTGTTATTATTATTCGGTGAAGCAGTATGTGGTTATATCTTAGCGCCCTTTCGGCTGTCTTTATAGGGCTGTATGACGTATGCAGAAAAAGGGCTATCCGCAATAATGCCGTAATACCGCTGTTGTTCTTCTCGGTATTGGTGGAGGCGGTGTTGCTTTTGCCCATTATCGTGCTTTCCGCGGTTTCGCCTCACTTTTTGACGCCACTGGGGATATTTATCCCGACTTTTGGCCCGCTGGCCCATTTTTGCTGCTTCTTAAAGGCCCTTATCGTCGTCTCGCTCTGGCTGCTGGGCTTTTTTTCCGTCAAGCACCTGCCCATCTCAATATACGCCCCCATTGGCGCTTCAGGCCCCGCCTGGACGCTTCTCGGCGCTATGCTTGTCTTCGGCGAACGCCTAACCCCTTTTCAATGGGCCGCATTTGGCGTGCTCTTTGTCTCCTACTATATTTTTTCTCTCGTTGGCAGCCGCGAAGGCATCGTTTTTCATACTAATAAATGGGTTATTCTTCTTTTCCTCTCGGTCCTTATCGGTGCCGCCAGCGCACTTTACGACAAATATCTCGTCCACACGCTTGGCTTTTCCGCCGTAGGCGTCCAGGTTTGGTTTATGATTTACGCGGTTCCCGTTATGACCTTTGTTCTGTTCGTTTTCTGGTGGCCGGTCCGCGCAAAACACACTCCCTTCAAATGGCGCTGGGGTATCCTCCTTATCGGGGCTTTACTGGCTGTTGCTGATATCACTTACTTCAAAGCGCTTGGTTATCCCGGCGCGATGATTTCTCTTGTAACCGCTGTCCGCAGCGGAAGCGTCGTGATTTCCTTTTTGGGCGGCGCATTCATTTTCGGCGAGGTCCAAATCCGCCACAAGGCCGTTGCTCTCGTCGGCGTCATCATCGGCGTCCTTATGCTGCTTCTCTCACACTAAACGCTCAGTCGTTATTTTCCCAGTAGCTTTTTTGCCGCTGCGACGACCGCGTCTGCGGTTATCCCGAATTTCTCGAAACAAACCTTGTAGGGAGCGGATGCGCCGAATGAGTGCATTCCGATAAAGATTCCCCTGTCCCCAATCCACTTGTGCCAGCCAAGCTCAACGCCCGCCTCAACCGCGACTCTCGCCTTAACGTCGGGCAGTATCACCGAGTCACGATATTCCTTGCTTTGTTTCTCGAATAACTCCCAGCAGGGCATACTAACCACTCTCGCCTTAATCCCTTCAGCGGAAAGTTTGTTATACGCTTCGACTGCAAGATAAACCTCCGAGCCGGTTGCCAAAAGTAAAACTTCTGGTTTGTCCGCCCCGGTCAGCACATAAGCGCCTTTGGCAAGGTTTGCCGCAGGCGCGTATTTTGTCTGGTCGATGACGGGGACATTTTGCCGTGTGAGCAGTATCCCCACAGGCCCTTCGTGATATTGCAAAATGAACTTCCACGCCTGTGCGGTTTCATTTGCGTCGGCTGGCCTGATGACTAAAAAGTTCGGTATCGCCCGCAGCGCAGCAAAATGCTCGACCGCCTGGTGCGTCGGGCCGTCTTCGCCAAGGCCGATACTATCGTGCGTCCAGACAAAAATGGTCGGATATTTTGAAACGGCCGATACGCGTACCGCGCCTCGCATATAATCGCTGAAAGTCAAAAACGTCCCGCCGAACGCGCGAGTCATCCCGCTTATCGAGATGCCGCTGAGTATCGCCCCCATCCCGTGCTCGCGAACGCCGAAACGAATATATCTGCCGTCTCTGGAAGCCGGCTGAAAATCCTTCACATCTTTCCATCGCGTATTATTTGATGGCGTCAAATCCGCGCTGCCTCCCAATATAAACGGCATTTGCGGCATAAGGACATCCAGCGTCTTTCCCGATGCTGAACGCGTCGCAATCGCGTTGGGCTTGCCTTCTTTTATCGCATCAAATTTCGGAAGCAGCGAATCAAAATCAACCGTGACTTTATTTTCAACGGCAATTTTGAATTGTTCCGCTAACTGCGGATTTGCCGCCTCATATTTCCTGAACATCCGGTTCCACGACGCCTCCGCTCTTTTGCCTTTGTCGATTGCGGTGCGGGTATGCGGCAGGACCTGTTCGGGGACATTAAACGTCTTTTCCGGGTCCCATCCGAATGCCCGCTTGGCTGCTTTAATCTCATCTTCACCCAATGGCGAGCCGTGTGCCTCCGCTGTATCGTGTTTTGTCGGTGCGCCGAAGGCGATATGCGTGCGAAGTTTTATCAGCGTCGGCTTATCCTTCGTCCGTTTCACTTTTTTCAGCGCCTTATCGAACATAACCATATCATTCCCGTCGCCCGGCACCTCAATCACGTTCCACCCGTATGCCTTGTATCGTTTCGCCGTGTCCTCGGTGAACGACAATCCCGTAACGCCATCGATTGAAATATGGTTGTCGTCGTAAATGACGATAAGATTATCCAGCGCAAGATGTCCCGCTAATGAGCTTGCCTCGCTTGATATCCCTTCTTCGAGGTCGCCGTCGCCGCAGGTTACGTAAATTTTGTAATCGACGACCGGAAATCCATCGCGGTTGAAATAATTAGCCGTGTATTTTTGCGCAATCGCCATACCCACCGCATTCGATATCCCCTGACCCAGCGGTCCTGTTGTCGCTTCGATACCCAAATCGGGTTTGTATTCCGGATGCCCCGGCGTCTTGCTTCCCCACTGCCTGAAATTTTTCAGGTCATCGAGCGTCATATCGTAGCCCGTCAGATACAGCAGCGAATAAAGCAGCATACACCCGTGCCCGCCCGAAAGCACAAACCGGTCGCGGTTGAACCACTTCGGATTCGCCGGATTGAATTTCAGATGCCTCATCCATAAAGTATATGCTGCCGGCGCCAAACCCATCGGCATACCGGGATGCCCCGCCTTTGCCTTCTGCACCGCGTCCGCCGCCAAAAACCTTATCGTATCAATACAAAGCTCGTCGAGCTCGCTCACGCCTTTCACTCTTACCGCTTCACCCATCTCAATTTTCCCGCAAATAATAATTAACTCTCAAATTTTGACTGCGAAAACGAACCTCAAACAATAACCAAACATGCTCATTTTCGCAAGGCTTTTGTCAGGCCTCTTGCATTTGACAAATCGCCTGCTCATTGGGATAATCAATACGCTTACGCGAAAGGATGTGGTAAATGACCGACGAGAACAGGCCAAAATACAATGTCGAAATAATACGTCCGCAGATGACGGCACACGATGTTCATCTCAGAAGCAAACCCGCCGACCCGGCGAAGTTGAAAACGCTCAAAAAAGCTCTTCAGGCCTTCCACACCCTCGAAACCATGGCAGTCAGCATCTACAAATTCCAGCTCACCAAAGCCCCATCTGAGTTTAACCGCCAGCTTATCGTCGCTATGTGCGACGAGATGACCCACCTCCAGGATTTTCAGGTCAAACTCTACGAATATGGCTTCAGGCCCGCCATCTTTTGCCCCGCATACTCGCTCCTCGGCTTCATTTTTGGCTTTACCTCCCGCCTCCTCGGACCCAAAGCCATTCTAAAAACCGGTATTTGGGTTGAAACCAGGGCCGTGAAACATTATGCTGAACTCCTTGAAACCGTCGATTGGGACGAACAAACAAGAAAGATGATTGAAAAGGATCAGGCCGACGAAGATGGGCATATCAATCGATGGCGAAATATGCTCGGCCAAATCAGTTAGGGGCGTCATAAAAAAAACCAGAATACGCAAGTCATAATTTCAGGAGTGCTAAAAATGGAACGTATCGGACGTCGTGAATTTCTTGTCGGCTCACTCGTCGGCGCATCAGGACTGCTTCTTGGCTCGGCATTGACAGGATGCGAATCCAAAATGGCAACGTCGGCAAAGAGCAAAACATTTGACCCTTGGGAAATCGTTACCCTTGGCAACACCGGCATCAAAGTTACACGCGTCGGCTGCGGCACCGGTATGCACGGCGGACGACACTCCTCGAATCAGGTCCGCCTCGGCAAAGAAAAATTCCAGGGTTTATTGAAAGAAGCGTATGACCGCGGATGTCGGCTCTTCGATTGTGCCGATATGTATGGCTCGCATCCTTATATCATCCCCGCGCTTCAGGGTATTCCCCGCGACAAATTCACCATCGTCTCCAAACTGATGGTTTGGGACCCGCCCGCCGAAGAAAAAGAAAAGCCAATGGTTACAATCGACCGCTTCCTCAAAGAATTGAACACCGACTACATCGACCTTCTCCTGCTCCATTGCATGATGGCGCCCGACTGGAACAAGACCCTCAAGCCCTATATGGATGGAATGAGCGAAGCCAAGGCAAAAGGTAAAGTCCGCGCGCTCGGCGTCTCATGCCACTCGATAGACGCCCTCAAAGTCGCCGCCGAAGACCCCTGGGTCGAATCCGTCCACACCAGAATCAACGCCACGGGTGCGGAGATGGATGGCTCACCCGAAGAAGTTGTCCCCATTATCCGTAAAATTCACGACGCAGGCAAAGGCGTCATCGGTATGAAGCTCATTGGCAATGGCGAATTTCGTGACAGCCGTGAGCTTCGCGAAAAAAGTGCCAGCTTCGTCTTCAACCTCGGCTGCGTCAACGCCGTCGTCGTCGGCTTCGAATCCATCAACGAAGTTAAGGATTACGAGGACATCGTCCGCAAAATCAGGCGCAAAAACGCGTAATACTTTTTCCTCAAAATATTTAGCCCTGCCATCTTCGCCCTTGGCGAGTAGCAGGGTTAGTCCTCACCTGCCCGTCTGTCCCCGAGAAGTTACTCCTTTGGTTTTGCAACAGGGGACCCACTTTCAATCGCCAATCGGCAATCGGCAATCACTTACCCGTTCTCAACCAGCTCGTTAAAATAATTCGGCACTTTTGCGTCAAACGTCATCCGCCTCCCCGTAACCGGGTGGTTAAATGAAATCGATTTGGCGTGAAGTGCTAATCGCCTGAAGCCGTCCTTTGATTTTCCGTATTTGCCGTCGCCAACGACCGGGTGTCCCTTATCAGCCAAATGCACGCGTATCTGGTTCTTCCTGCCCGTCAAAAGATTTATCTCCAGCAAACTAAACTGCCTGCTCTCTTTGAGCACCTTATAAGCCGTATGTGCCAGTTTGCCTTTTGCGGTGTCTTTTGTGGAATAGACAACGTATGCCTTGTTCTCAGCTAAGTATGAGCTAATCACGTCCTCTTTTTTGGCCAACTGCCCATAGACCACCGCGATATATTTCTTTTCCGTGTCTTTCCACTCCTTTTGGAGCTGGAATTTCGCCTCTTCGGTTTTCGCGAATACTAACACGCCGGATGTTGACTGGTCCAGCCGATGAACGATGAAAATCCGGTTTCGCGATTTCGGATTGCCCTTGCGCACGTAATCGGTCAGCATATAGTAAGCCGTCCTCGTTTTATTGTTGTCCGTCCCCACGGTCAACAGCCCCGCCGGCTTATCTACCACTAAGATATCCTTGTCTTCGTAGAGTATATCCAGCCCTCTCGGCAGATACTTACTCGCTGAATGTCTTTTCTTCGGCATAGTTCGTCTATTCACCTCTCCTGTGAAGCTTCTGGCTGGTTAAAATAGGTTGCTGTTCTCATTATTCATTTCGTACAGACTTATTGGTTGGCTAACTCAATGAACGCGCCACGCATGGTGGGGAACCTACAATCAATCTGTAGAGCCAATTTTCCGAGACGTTGCATGTCAGTTTTACCGGCGGGCATATTCGATTCCGTAGTGTGAATCATGGAGCAAATTAAATCAATAATCTCATCGTTTCTGCCCTCTTTCTCAAGTTCGGGCCATCGCGACCAATGTTTAGCAAACTCTTGGAGATACATTTTACCATTGTTTGCGACATCTTGAGGATTCACTGAACCACCGAAGTATTCTTGGGCATTTTCTGTAGCTGTCCACGTTGCAAAATCCAAGCACCCTTTGATGATCGCCTCTGGTTGAATTTTCTTTTCCTCGTCATATGCCAGTACTGCCGTTACCACAGTACTCAAACAAAAGATCAGGTAGCGATACCGCGAATCCGGAAGACTGAACTGCAAAGGGGCAGGGGCATCCTTTGCCTCCGGTATCGTGTGCATGTATAGATTGGACATGACTGTGATTGCAGCCTCAACTTGTTTCTGCTGTGTTGGTTTACGACTGAACCAGCTCATTATTTAATCCTATTTTTCTTGTGTGTATAGTTTTGGAGATAGCTTCTTGAAGGATAAATTTATGCGACTTTTTCAACAGCCCCACTGCCCTTAGTTTCCCTCATATTTTCAGAAAAAGCTATTGCATCTTTGCCAAAACTTGTTTCCGAATCTCTGCGAGACATTTTTCAAGGTTTCTTATTATCGACTCCGTCCGCGCGGTGATAAGTATCTTATATCTTTCTTGGTCTATAGAGAAGGATAGTTCTTGTCTAGCAAAAAGCAAAACGTCTCTCAATGCATCATATATGGTTTTTAGATTCTTTTTTATAACATCCCTACATTTTTCGGTTTCAATGTATTTTTGCTTTATAAGCTCCACTCTCTTTCCGTGAAGGCCCGCTATTGTCTGAAAGTTCTGTGCGAGTAGGTTCCGATGCGAAACAATTAAAGGATTCATTGGCTCGCATTGTAGGATTGCTTTAACTTCTTCTTGAAGGGCTGCATTCATTTTTTCCAACCCTGATATCAGGACATCAGTTGCCTTTATATCCTCATTTATAAAACCAGATGGCATTTTTGCTGTTATCGCTTCGAGGGTAGCATCGTCCAATACTTGCCCTAAATGGGTCACTTTCTCTATAGTCTCAATATTGCAATAGAAATGGAGATGATTCATCGCTACTTCCATCTCGATTACTTCTTCAGCGACAACCCCATCACTTGGGAGAGACCTATCAGCTAATGAAAGATAGTAGGATATAAATCTGGTCACTGCATCAGAAGCCGCTAATAACGCAGCTTGTTTAGCTAAGAATTCCCGTTCTTCTTTTGTTTTTCGGCGTTCCTCTCTGAGATTATCTTCATGAACTCTTTGGTTCCATCGGAGAGTAAGCAAAACGCCAAGAAGAGAGATAAGGGCACCAACGATTACACCCCAAAATGCTTCCATTTTAATATCCCAATAATTGTCATGAGTACGAAGTCCGCATAAAAGCTCACTAAAAGTATTGAACAAGCATAAACCCATTTCTCGCACTACGCCACAAGTCCTGTTTCTTTTTGTTTTTGATTCTACCGACAATCGTGGTGAGTTTCCAACAAGATTTACCCGTCGCAGGTGTCATCTATTTAGCAAAGGGAGGTATCTGAACATCCCCTAACCACACTATTATCCCGATTATCAGCACTGTAGTCAGGGACAGCAGAAAATACAGTTTTATGCCCTTTTCGCTGAGGACTATCGATGGTTTTCCAATAAATCGATATCTTAACACTCCGTATTCTGCGAGTTTCGCCGCTCCCTGGCCAATAAATATCCAATACGAACCGATTATGAAAACCGCGGCAACCGAAGCCCACCACGCCAACACAAAAGGATTTCCGTCTCTGGGCCGAAAATAATGAAAAAAAGTCGGGACTTTCCCAATCGTTAAACCTATACCCATAACAATCCAGGGGACGTTCGTCCAGAAAGCCCAGCCGAGCATCATTTTCAGACGCTCTTTGGCTGACGCCTGTTTCATATGAAAACTTATCGTAACCGCACCAATGCAGTCAATCGCTATTACTAAAGCCCATAAGTATTTGAAAAGTATTAACATAAACTGGGGAATGTGGTCATTATGCATAAGAATACATCCTCGAATCTTATTTTTTCCCAATTCTACCGACATTCGCGGTGAGTTTTCAATAAGATTTTCCCGCCCCCGCCTTCTAGTATCGAGCATCCAGTATCGAGTATCTTCTCCCTTCTTAGCATCTAAAAATTCTCTGCGGTCTCAGCGTTCTCTGCGGTAAAACTTTTTGCCCCCTTGACATCTTCAAACGATAAAAGTAACCTCATGCCAAATGTAACGATAACAAATTTAGTAATTTTTTATTATTGAGGGGTTGAAAAATGGTTAAGTGTTTGTGTTCATGCCTGTTTCTAAGTTTGCTTGTGTCATTTACGCCTGCGTTCGGCGATGCCAACGTGCTGAAAAATCCCGGTTTTGAAAACGGTATCGAAGATTGGGCGGACAGGTCGTGCAAAATCGAGGCGGTAACAACGCCTATTCACAGCGGCGCAAAAAGCGCAAAGGTGTCCGGGAGGACCGCGGAGTGGCAGGGGATAAAACAGTCCCTGCTCGGCAAAGTATTGAATGGAAAGACATATAAGATTTCAGCGTGGGTTCGGCTGGAAAACGCAGATTCTGATACCATGATATCCATCGAGCAGGCCGACGACAAGGGCACCGTATATAAAAATGTTGCCAAGGCGCCGGTGGGCAAAACTGAATGGGTCGAGCTTTCAGGAGAGTTCACACTTGATGCCAGCGGGACTTTGAAAACATTAGACGTTTATATCGAAGGCCCGCCGCAGGATGTCAATTTCTTTGTTGACGATGTTGTCGTATTTGGTCCGGAAGCGACTAAGGTCCAGCAGGCCGACCCGAATGCTGCTAAAACAGAACCAAATGCCCCCGGCAAAAACGCCAAATAAGCTTTATCGCGGTCGAAAAAATCTTCGCGGTTGCTAAATCTGTGTTAACCGTGTAATCTGCTTGCCTCGGCGTTTACCTCGGCGTAGCTCCTTAGCGAAGCCGGGTGGTCAAAGACGGAGCCGGGTGGCTTAAATTTAAAACGAGAACGGAGGCAGATATGACAGATAACCAGCAGCAAGGCCCCATCACTCCAGAACCAGCAAGTAGCATAACGCCGGAGGTGCTCAAAAGCGCGATGAAGGCGTTCAAAAAACGGCTCAAACTCACTGCGCTGGATGAGGATTCGAGCTTGGGACGCGGACCGTTTTCGAGCGGGGCCAAGGGCGTTTACGCGATACAGCCGCCAAACCAGTTTCCGCGAGAGGTCTGGGAGGAATTGTGTCGGCTGGGCAAACTCCGCAACAGCGGCCACGGAATGTACGAACTGGTGAAAGTGGAAAGCTAAGGACGAATAAAAGCAGCGTTTATCTGCGTAATCCGCGTCTAACATCACATAAGCCCCAACCGCTCCGCCTCGGCATACAGGCCATAGCGTTTCATCTTCTTAAAAAGCGTCGTGCGGTTTATGCCAAGCGCGTCTGCCGTCTCCTGCCTGTTCCACTTGTGCGCCTCCAGCGCCTGACGAATAATATTTTTCTCCGGCTCAGCGACCGCCTTTTTCAAACTCACCGCGTTATACCCAGGCCCCTGTATGACCTGCTCCTGCCTTATACCTGCCGGCAAATCGTCGGGCGTTACGAAGCTGCCCTTACCCAGCAGCACCGCCCGCTCAATCACGTTCTCAAGCTCTCGCACGTTGCCAGGCCACGGGTAACGTTCCAGAAACCCAATCGCCTCATCGGTTATTCCCAGTTTCTTTTTGTTGTGCTGCCCGCTATATCTTTTCAAAAAATGCTTGGCCAATAACGCAATATCCCCCACCCTCTCCGATAACGCAGGCAGATTTACCGTAACGACGTTGATTCTGTAATACAAATCCTCTCTGAATCTTCCCTGCTTGACCTCCTCGATGAGATTCCTGTTTGTCGCTAATATTATCCTCGCGTCAACCGTAATCGTCTTAT
Organism: uncultured Phycisphaerales bacterium; assembly: GCA_903857265.1. Taxonomy (GTDB): domain Bacteria; phylum Planctomycetota; class Phycisphaerae; order Sedimentisphaerales; family Anaerobacaceae; genus Fen-1362. Next base: position 4,324 of record CAIODZ010000015.1, on the reverse strand, counting down.
TGCTTCCCACCGGCTCAAACTGCCTGTCTTCCAGCACCCGCAATAACTTCACCTGCAGCGCGGGCGACGCGTTGCCTACCTCATCTAAAAATATCGTCCCCCCATCCGCCGCTAAGAATTTCCCCTTCTTGTTCGCCACCGCACCCGTAAAACTGCCTTTAATGTGGCCGAAGAGTTCGCTTTCGAGGAGCGTTTCAGGCAGCGCGCCGCAGCTCACTTCAATAAACGCCTCTTTGCGTCTGCCTGAATGGTGATGAATCGCGCGGGCGAGCATCGTTTTGCCCGTTCCCGATGGCCCCGTCATAAGAATCGTGGTTTTACTGTCCGCGACGGCTTCCACCAGCTCGAATATCCTCGCCATTTTGTAATCGTGGCTAAGGATGTTGTCCAAACTGTATCTTTGCTCGAGCTGTGAGCGCAAACTGACGTTTTCACTGATGAGCGACTGTTGTTTTATCGCGCGGGCGACAGCGAGGCGCAGCTCATCGTCGTTAATCGGCTTGGTCAGGTAATCATACGCCCCGGTCTTGATTGCCCGCACCGCGCTTTCAATAGTGCCATAACCCGTGATGACCACGACAACCGTCTGGGGATAGTTATTCCTTATGATGTCTAATAATTGAAAGCCGTCGCCGTCGGGCAGGTTGATTTCGGTAATGACAAGCGCGTAGTCCTGCTTTTCCAGCTCGACCGATGCCTCTTTGACTGTCGCTGCGATGCCTGTTTTGAAACCATCGGTCTTCAAAAACTCCGTCAGGCAATCGCGGATTACCTTGTCGTCGTCCACCACGAGAATCGTCTTTTCAGCCATCGCTTTACCCGGCTCCATTTTTGGGCGTTCCCTGCCCGTGAACTGTCTTGAAATTTGAGATGAGTTACAACATCAATAATAATGATTGTGTTGATTTTGTCAAGCATTGATGTTGACAAAAAGCAACATATCCATTTTTAGCCCGGTCTCGCAGGTGTTAAAATGGGCAAACCCCTAACCCCTATTATAGAAGCTTAAAAGGGGATTTTGACCGTCAGACCGTTATTATTGGATATTGGACTGAGGTATCAGATATCTGAATCGAGGGTAATTTCTCAAAACGCAAAATTAGTTTTTTTATTGTTGACAATCAGGCAATTTGCGTTACAATGACAAACTGGATTAGTTCTTTTTTAATGAGAAGGCCCTAAGGCCTTGGGTGATGAATGCCCTTGATAATGGGCAAGAAATGTTTGTTTAGTTGGGTGGAGGAGCAATAATGGTGAAAAGCAAATTGAGTCCTTGCCTTGCCATATTACCTATATTGGCACTGCTTTGTCTGTGTTCTGTGTCTGTTGCCGCTCTGACGGATCCCACACTGGTTTTCAAAATGACCGCGGACGATACGACCCTTTTACCAGGCCAGCAAACTACGGTTCATGTATTTGCCTGGGTATATACGCCAGCCGGCATAGAAAAAACCAGCAATGGCCTCGAAGCATGGCAAACAGACCTCTCCGTTGACAATACCGGCGTGATTGAAATCATCGGTGGCATAAACTTTCTTGCACCCGACCCAAGTCCTGCCCCGTGGACCAAGTGGGATTCGGCCTCACTCAACGTCCCCGTCACCGGCGAGGTTAGGGAAGTTCACACCGTCCAGAAGGTGTGGGGCGCGCCGTCATATACGGGAGTCGGCTATGATAACAATATCGATAATCCGGCCAATTACTCCGAAATATTCAATTTCACAATCAAAGCAGAACAAGTGCCTCTTGCAGGAACAGCCACATATACCTTGATGAATGACGGGGGCGGCCTGTTCTATGGTTATCTGACCGACGGCACGAACTTTGACAATAGCGACCCTTATGCATACGGCGGTGTTTATTTTTATGCCGCCGGCTCTGATAATACCTTCACCATTGTTCCCGAGCCGGCCTCTATGGTTCTGTTTATAACTGCGGCGGCGCTCGCTTTGAGACGCCGAAAATAATATAGTAATTTGCTTTGGCTGGTTGCTGTCTGTTGTCTTGATTTAAAGCATCAGCTCCCACACCCCAGTTAGCTGGCCGGGTTTTACCTTTGACTGCCGGGTTGCAGTTTCCTCCGGGTGGAGGAGGAGAAGAGATGCTGAGCAGGAGAAAACTCTTCGCAGGGCAGAATGTGCCGGGAGGTGCCTGTGGAGGGTTTATCATTTTTTTGGTGTTGCTGGTTTCGTCTTACGCTTATGGCCGGTTGGGACCGCAGGATGTTATTATCCTCGTCAACCAAAACAGTCCAACAAGCCGGTATATCGCCAAAATGTATCGGCAGTATTATCCCCAAATCACCGATTCACAGGTGCTCAGTTTGTCGGGCCTTGCTGATTCAAGCGGGCCCTCAGCGACCCCGGCCGATGAAATCCTCACCAGGCAACAGTACAATCAGTTTATAGCCAATCCTCTCCGGGCGTACTTGACAGACCCCAGCCATCCCAATCGTATCACACAGGTCAAAGTAATAATCACCACCGCCGGTATGCCCTATCGCATCCAGGACACTGTTTACTCCGATGCTGTTTATCCCGCCGGCTCAAATTATTCTACGGTATCACTTCATACCTCGGATATCAATGCGGCCTCAGTGGAATCGGAACTTGTTACCCTTTGGTACGGCGATTACGGCGCTAATCCCTTCGGACTGAACAACCGCTTGGTTAACCCCTATCAGGGTTATTACTACAGCGGCTTCGACCTGTTTGAACGGGTCGTGCCTGGGACTAAAAATATGGTTTGGAGTGTTCCCTATTCCGATAGTGGGCCGCCGCCCAAAATGGAGGGTGAGCCGAACAAGAATGGAACCGTCAACAGAAAATTTAACGCCGGGGATATGTATCTGACCGCCCGGCTTGACGGCCCCAAAAAACAGGGACAGAGCGCGGTTTTCGCGGTTCGACTCATGTTGGAAAGGGCAAAACGGGCGTCAGACCCACATTTCGGCGTCAACCCCTTAAAAGCGGTGGCGGTATTAGACGATGCTCCGGCAAGTGAGCTCGATAATAACCGCGTATTTAATCTGGACACTTCGGCAAACTATTGGGTGTACGACCCCTGTGTCCCACAACCTCCGAATGCACCTCGTATCTTACGCAAAGACGATTATGTCGCCTGTTTCAAGGCGATGACAAACAAATCGGTGAATTACAATGGTTTTAATACGGGATTGATGGATTCTGCCTACGACTTGTGCGTTATACTGGATCGCCGCAGTGCGACAAGAACCAACCAGGCGGATTTGGATGCACTTCTGAGTACATATCCTCAAAGACAATCGGGGCAGGGCGTGATACTCCTGGCAACATTTGGTCATAACGGCGATGAGGGCAGCGCGAGTAATTATATACTCAAGGGTGGACCGGCCGGCGGGCCGCTTTTTAATGTCGTAAACGGGGCCGTCTTCACCTCTATCGAGAGTTTTAACGGAGTAACGATGTTTTCAGACGTAAACACAGCCCCCGTTGCACAGGGTAAAGTGGTCGATTTCATATCAATAGGGGGCACCGCCGCTATAGGCCATTCATTTGAACCGCTGTCGGATGCTGCTATTGACAATTTATATTTGTTCTACAATCTTCTGTCAGATGAAGATGGGGACGGCAAAGCTGATCTGACCCTCGTGGAAGCGGCTTTTACGGCTATTCCCTATCTGAGCTGGTCGGAAGTCCTTATTGGTGACCCACTTATGAGAATCGCATACGGGCCGGGTGGTCAGGCATGGACGCCTGTTCCGGGCGATGCCGATAATGACGGCGTGGTTGGCTTGAAGGACGTCCGCGCGCTGAAAATAGCGATGAACTGCCTCTTAAACTCATCTGACCCTAACAACTTATATGACGACCGGTGCGATTTCGACCAGGACGGCTATATCAGTATCAAGGATGTGCTAACACTTAAAAAGAATATGCAGTAACCGGCTGGATCGAGCAAAAATGGCGGTTTTTAAGCCGTAAGACCGGAAAAAATGGGAAAAGCAGGAAAACCTAAAAAAAAGTAGGATTTTACTTGACAAACGGGAAGTTACCCGTTAGTCTGATAACAATTGGTTGCCGCTGCCGTAATGGGCTGTAGCGGCACGACGGAAGAGAGTGAAGCAAAGTAAGGAGTAGAGAGATGATGAAGAGAGAGTGCATCTGTGGTATAGGTCTTGCCTTTTTAGTAGCTGCCTTAATTTTCCCGGTTGTGGCTGTAGGTCAATATCTTATAGCGATTGATTATACGGTTTCGGGAAGTCCCTGCAAAAGTGGGACTATCACAACCGACTTGGATTGGGACATCATTAAAGCTAATCCTAACACGACATATGTCTGGAACT
>CAIODZ010000014.1 GCA_903857265.1 uncultured Phycisphaerales bacterium | reverse complement strand
TTCAGCCGGAGATGACAAGAACTGGTTGCCCAGTCATGTCGGGTTTCCCCATTCGGAGATTCCGGGATTAACGGTTGCTCGACACCTGCCCCGGACTTATCGCAGTCAGCCACGTCCTTCATCGCCTCTCGGCACCAAGACATTCCCCATACACTCTTAGTAACTTGACCATATCATTCGATGATTGGTCAACCATGAGTAATCGCCAAAAATAAATATCCAGACATTGCGCTCCACTTTTTGATACATGGACTCGCCACGTTTAGAAAGACAATATAAAATTTACTACACCCGCATATTAACTTGTCAAACAACTTTACATGGTAACCCAAAGGTTTAACCTTTGGGCCAACCCAAAATTCGCTTTTGGCGAATTTAATGGAGACGACCGGGATCGAACCGGCAACCTCTGGCTTGCAAAGCCAACGCTCTCCCAGTTGAGCTACGTCCCCGGAGCCGCGATTCAGGAATCTTAAACTTGAAATCTCAAATCTCAAATTCCGAGTGGGCCCGGGAAGAGTCGAACTTCCGACCTCACGCTTATCAGGCGTGCGCTCTAACCAACTGAGCTACGAGCCCGAACAACAATAATTTTGAGTTTTTAGTTTTGAGTTTAAGAAAAACAACTCGAAACTAATCAGTCGAGGCCGGATAGTTTACATATATACATAAAAAAGAGCAACAAAAAAACCGCTGCCTAACTGCCAGCGGTTTATAAAGACCCATCCGCTATTTCAGCTAAGGCAAAACTTTCAACGCTTTGAAAATTCTGTTCAAATTCACCTACGCTTTCCACCCACATCCGACTATCGCTAATGCTACGCCGGATAACTCCGTACTGGCATATAAAAGCTCTAATGCCAGCATTAGCACATCAAGCATATTGGATTATCGACAGTGCGTCAAGAATATTTTATGAAATTTTTTAAATTTTTTTTAACAGTCCCCAAATCCGCTTCTAACGGGGTTATACGACCATTCTCAATGTGTGTTCAAAATAATGATGTTTTTCGATGGTGGACAGACAGGCACAGAACGAAAATTAGAAGCGTTTGGTGCGGAAGTGGCAGTAGGGGGTGCCGCCGGTTTTGGAGTAATAATCCTGGTGGTAATCCTCTGCGGGCCAGAATTCTTTTGCGGGCTCAACCGATGTAACGACCTTAAGGCCTTTTTTCTTTAACTGCTCAATCAAACTTTCCGCGATTTGCTTTTGCTGCTGGTCCGCGTAGAAAATCGCGGAACGGTATTGATAGCCAATATCAGGGCCTTGCCTGTTACGCTGAGTCGGGTCGTGGATTTCAAAGAAGAGTTTAGCGAGGTCTTCATAATTGGTCTTGTTTGGGTCGAAGACGACCTCAACGGTTTCAGCGTGGCCTGTTGTGCCCGTGCAGACCTGTTTGTATGTGGGATTTTTGGTAGTTCCGCCCATATAGCCGGCTGTTACGGAAACGACACCCGGAGCGGATTTGAGCCAGTAATCAACACCCCAGAAACAGCCGCCCGCGAAATATGCCTTTGTGGAAGGTTTGCTGTTGGGGTCGTTTGGGTCGTTGGCGTCTGCTTTCGCGGCGGGCACAAAAATGAGGGAAATTGAATTGACGCAATGCCTTATGTTTTTCTTGGTTAACCCTTCACCCGTGAAGACGTGGCCGAGGTGCGCGCCGCAATTTGCGCAGATAATTTCAGTGCGTTCGCCATCGGGGTCCGGGACACGTTTTACTGCGCCGGGGATTTCGTCGTCGAAAGAGGGCCAGCCGCAGTGTCCGTCGAATTTGTCGGAACTGCGATAAAGCGGCGCACCGCAACGTTTGCAGACGTATGTGCCTGGTTCTTTATTATTAAGGTATTTTCCTGTGAAGGGGGCTTCGGTGCCTTTTTGAACGATTACATATTCTTCTTCGGGAGTCAGTTTATTGTTAGTCATTTGCTTATCTCCCTTCTGCACAGCCAATGCAACCAACGCGATGCCTAAAAAAACCACGATTCCCGCGTATTTGAGCTTCATTTTCATATCCTCATATAACTTCTACTCTTTAATACGCGAGTATGCAATCAGCCGTTCAGGGAGAATTCGGGGTTGCCGAGAGGGTTCATATAAAAACGACGAACAATGTAACAGCAGGTTACTTATGAGTTACCATGAGCGTTAGCAAACACCGCCAAATCATCAAAGTTTGCATCGTCCCCCAGTAATTATTTGACTTTTTTAAATTCCGCGATTGCCGCCTGCATAACATCCTTGACGCTGGTGTTATGCTCCTGTGCGGCCTTGACGCAGTCCGCAAATTCCGGCTTGGCGTTTACGATTCTGTCGGCCCACCTCCCGACCTTGACTTTTATGTTACCGAACCGCGTTGTCACCGTTACAAACTCCCTCGCCAGCTTGCTTCGCTCGACGATTTGCCTGCGGACGCCGAAGGTAATCCCGCTTTGGAAGATTATTTCTTCCATTTTGGCAATGTCGGCTGTTTGGCAGATAACGGTAAGTTGTACGGCGGGGCGGGTCTGCTTCATAATAATCGGCGTTGTGAAAACGTCCAGCGCTCCCGCTGAGAGCAGTTTGTCCATTGCGTTGGCGATTATCTCGCCTGTTGAGTCGTCGATATTTGTCTCAATCAGACAAACCCTGTCTGTTGTTGCCGACGATTCCTCCGCCGACCTGCCTAAAATCAGGCGGACGACGTTTGGGACGTGCTCGCTGTCCAAAGTTCCCGCTCCATAACCAGTCGCCTCAATTGTCATAGGTGGTATCGGACCAAAATTTTCAGCGACCGTCGTCAATATCGCCGCACCGGTTGGCGTGAGCAGTTCCTTGTCAATTGGCCCGCCGACGGTGGGAATTCCTTTTAATAATTCTGCTGTCGCCGGCGCGGGCACGGGCATTATCCCGTGGGCCGCTTTGACCTGTCCGCCGCCGACTGCCAGCGCCGAGCAATAAACTTTTTCTATTCCCAGGGCGTCAAATCCAATCGCAGCCGAGACGATATCCACAATCGAATCCATCGCCCCGACTTCGTGAAAGTGAATATCGTCGGGGTCTTTGCCGTGGACCGTCGCCTCGGCCTGTGCCAGCCGACCAAATATGGCGATGGCTGTCTGCTTCGGCTTTTCGCCTATTTTACTGTCATTGATGATTTTCTTTATATCGTCAAGGTGCCTGTGATGATGCTCTTCTTTGATAAGCGGCACGAAATGCTTCGCTCGCAACCCGGCGCGTCTGGTTTCGCTGACTGTAATATCAAGGTTTTCAGGCCGAGGGTCGCTATTTGTGATTTGAGGAATTCAAAATCCAGACCGGCGTCGAGCATTGCACCGGCTATCATGTCGCCCGCCGCTCCGGAGAAACAGTCGAAATACGCAATTTTCATAATTGATGCACCTTCCAAAGACCGCTTTTTCACCTATTATCCGGCCCAATTGGTTTTTTTGCAAGCCGATTCGCTCCATGTGATGACGATGTTTGGCAGGGGGGATAAGGCCGAGAATATAAAGATAAGGGATATTACGCCAAGTGACGACGAGGTGAAATCGAGGTTGTATTTGCGACGGCCGTCTGCTGGCGAACGGCAAGCAAATAGCCTTCCATTAACTCATCGATAAGCTCCTTTACGGAGACGAGTTTGTTGACTCTATAGACGTTCGCACCCGCAAAGGCAAAGCCGTGCTCCAGGTTACCTTTCTTGGCGTTGGTCAGCGCCAGGGCGATACAATACGGCACATTTTTGAAATCGCAGGTCCGCAGGCACTTCCATGGGCATTGGAACTTTTCCTTGGCCCCAGTCGCGACCCGGTCAAGAAAATCACAGCGAATGGCTCTTCCCGGCAGTCCCACGGGGCTGTCAATAATAATGATGTCGTCTTTTTCGCATTTAAGGTAGGCCTGTTTAAATTCGTCGGAAGCGTCGCATTCGTATGTAGCGACGAATCTTGTCGCCATTTGCACGCCGCTTGCCCCCATCTGCATAAATTTGTAGATGTCTTCGCCGGTGTATATTCCGCCGCCGGCAATTACAGGTATGTGTTTGCTGAACTGCTGCTCGTAGGGTTTTATCGCGTTTATTACGTCGGGCAGTATCTTTTCCAAGGCATAATCGGGGGCGTTAATCTGCTCTTTTTTGAAGCCCAGGTGTCCGCCTGCCATCGGGCCTTCGACGACAACACCATCCGGCACATGAGAAAAATGTTTCGCCCATGTCTTGAAAATCAGGTCCGCGGCCCTGCCCGATGAAACTATAGGAACAAATTTCGTATGCAGACTGCCAAGCGCGTCCAGCGGCAGTGTATTTGGAAGCTTTACCGGAAGACCCGCTCCCATAAAGAGGATATCGACGTGCTCATCCACTGCGCACTGCGCCATTTCGTCAAAGTCCGAAAGGGCCACCATTATATTGACACCTATGATTCCATCGGTGTTTGCCCTTGCTTTTCTTATTTCCTTGCGCAGCGCCCTTTTGTTTGCTTCTCTGTAATTGGTGTTCACGTCACTCTCGAATTGCCCAATTCCGGCTGTCGCGATTACACCGATTGCGCCTGCTGTTGCGACCGCAGAAGCCAGCCCGGATAAAGAAATGCCTACCCCCATTCCTCCCTGGATAATCGGAATCCTGGCCTTGATGCTGCCTATCGACAGTGTTGGTATTTTTTCAAAAATCGTAATATCTCACTCTTCATTTCTAGAGTTTTTTCAACTGGTATAATCAACGGGTAGTTTGCACATTATACGTTATCGGCTGTTAACCTGTTACAAAAAAAATATATATTTTTTTTGTACCTGCACAAAACGGAAACTCACAGCCAAAAACATGCAAAACCCGCAATCGGTTAGTTCCTTTTACCTCATCATCCCTGTGTTGGGAAAAGCTAAATTTGGCGGATAAAAGATTTCAACCTGCCTGCAAAATGTTATAATACCAAACTTTGCCCGCCGCAGGCGTGGTTTATTCGTCGCAGGCGGGTTTATCATTGATTGTCTAAATAAACAGATAGAGATATTATGGCAACCGATTTCACGAAACTGAGTGATGGGGAGTTATTGGACCGCTCTGCGGCAGGCGAAGAAGGTGCGTTTCGTGAAATCGTCGAGCGTTACAAAAACGGCCTATATGCCTTTTTACACAACTTCCTGAACCGGTCCGACGCTATAGAAGACGTCTTCCAGGAGACCTTTCTGCAATTGTTCACCAGCAGAGAAAGTTTTGACCGGAGCAGACCTCTTCGCCCCTGGTTATACACTATCGCCGCGAATAAGGCCAAAGACGCCCTTAGAAAAATGCAAAGAAACGCCACTGTTTCTATCGGCACGATGAGCGATTCCGACGAAATGTCGTTCGATGATATGCTCAATGTCTTAAGTTCTGAAGAAGAAAGACCTTACGACGACCTCGAAAAGGGCGAAATAGCGGCCAATGTAAGAGGGGTTATATCGAATATACCGGATAATCTGCGAGAAATTTTGGTTATGGCGTATTTTAACCATTTTTCTTACAAACAAATGAGCGACGTCCTGCGTATCCCTATTGGCACGGTTAAAAGCCGGTTGCATACGGCGGTGGGCCGGTTTGCCAAGGACTGGAAGGCAGCCGTTAGGAGTAAAAAGACGCAATGATATCACTAAATAATCAGCAAAAAGAGCTTCTTTTCGATTATTGCTTAGGGATTACATCAGAAGCGGAATCAGCACAGGCACAGGAATTGATATTCTCAAACGAACAGGCAGCAAAATTCGTCAATTCAATCAAAGCGTCATTATCACCCCTTGAAAGCATAACCCCCGAGGAATGTCCGGCTGAGTTGGCCGAAGGAACAATTTGGCGTATCAAACAGACGCTGCGAACCAGCCAGGTGGGGCTTAATGAGCTTCTTAAGGCGGAACAGAAGCGAAAACCGGGTTTCTGGTATGATATTTTTGGCCGGCTGGCTACGGCGGCGGTCTTTGTTATTGTTGGCTCTGCCCTTATCACGGGCGGTAAGATAGCCACAAACTACGCCCGCCAGATGTCATGGCAGACCAAGTGTGGTTCGCAAATGGCCGGCTTATTTAATGGCCTGAGCAACTATAGGAATGACAACAACGGCCAGATGCCGACCCTCGCTTCAGCAGCGGGCTCACCTTGGTGGAAAGTTGGAGACCAGGGTTCAGAAGATGTGTCGAATACGCGCAGGATGTGGGTATTGGCAAGGAATGGATACGTTAAGCACGACGCTTTTATGTGCCCCGCCACCAAACCTTCCTGTGATTTCACCTGCAACCCCAAAGAATACAATGATTTCCCTAAACGAGTTTATGTTAGTTATAGTTTCCGCATCGGCTGCCCGAAGGCGGGACTGGAAAAAATGGGCAGGCAGGTAATCATCGCTGATATGAGCCCCATATTCATGAATATATCAGCGGCTGAAAAAGAATTGAATGTCAATCTCAGCGACGCCCTGATGAAGAAAAACAGCCCCAACCACGGGGGCAGAGGTCAGAACGTCCTGTTCTGCGACGGCTCGGTTGTGTTCGTAAAGGGCCACACAGTTGACGTCTCAATGGACGATATCTACACAATTCAAGGCAAGCAAACCTATCAGGGCGTAGAAGTGCCCACATCAGAAGCAGATGTGTTCTTAGCCCCGTAATTTTCAATTCAGAAATCAAATCGCAAAAATCAAAACTGCGGAATCGCTGTGCGATGATGGATGAAATGGCTAAGTGTCGAGCATATCCCATTCGAAGCCGACGAGCCAGCGAAGGGCGGATAGTTTGCCGTTGAGCATTCCCCATTCGAAGTCGTCGTAAGGGCCGAGGTTTTCGATGCCGTATTTTGCCTCGATTTTGCGAGCGTTTATCTCGGCGTCTTTCCAGATTTGCGGGTCACATTCCTCTTCGCCGTCTTCGATTAGTTGTTTCAGGTCCTGGTGCCTGTTGTACCAGATTTTGTCGGTCAGCTCGCCGATTTGCTCGTCTATTTCTTCCTGCGTTCTTTGTCCCGGCATTTCCAAATCTTCCTGGTCATCCGGATTAAAGGAATTTCTCGATATCATAGTATTCACCTAAAATAAGGATTATCGTCAGTTTTCTTCCTATAGCGTATTATAGCCGGTATTGATGATAGGGTGCAAGGGTGAACAGGAGCTGGTTGAGCCGGGCAAGAAGGTGCGACTGAGCAACTGGAACCCGGATTGTACGGGCAAATACGAGAACAAAGAACAGGCGATGCTCGTGGTGCTTCAGGTGATGGATGCGGGTGGACTGGAAAAATGACAAAGTTTTAATCCCGGAAGGAGTGGTTTAGTGCGCCCGGCAGGAGTCGAACCTGCAACCTCCGGGTTCGAAGCCCGGCACTCTGTCCAGTTGAGCTACGGGCGCAAATATCATTCCCGCCTGGCCAATAATAGCAGGTTATTCGGCAAACTTCAAACCTTAAATGACACAGTCACTGGCGGTTCCGCATAATTTATGCTATAAGCACAGGCGATGTTTGGCCGTCCGGAACAGCAGGGCGGCGATAAGTGTATTGCCGGAGAATTTGTAATGAAGGCGGCCGCGCTGACGGGCATAAGACAGGCACAAGTAATCGATTTGCCGAAGCCATCAATAAAAAACGACAACGATGTTCTCCTGAAAGTCGCGGTCGTCGGGGTCTGCGGCAGCGACGTCCATTATTACCTCTCAGGCAGAATCGGTTCAAAAATCGTCCAATACCCCTATGTCGTCGGACACGAATGTTCCGCGACCGTAGAAGCGGTCGGCAAAAAGGTAAAGCACGTCAAATCTGGTGATACAGTCGCCGTCGAACCCGCTGTCTCCTGCCACCAATGCCCCCAGTGCAAAATGGGCAGAGAGAACACCTGCTGTAACTTGAAATTTCTCGGCGTTCCGGGTGAGCTGGCCGGGTGTCTTTGCGAATATATCGTTATGCCCGGAGATTGCTGCCTGCCGACAACTGGGCGATTAACTCACGAGCAGGCCGCTCTCTGCGAACCGTTCGCGATTGGTGTTTATACCGTTCAGCAATCCCGATTGGCCAAAGGCGACAAAATAGCCATTTTTGGCTCAGGCCCTATCGGCCTAAGCTGCCTGGTCGCCGCGAAAATACAGGGTGCCGGCTCCGTTTATATGACAGACAAGGTTGATTATCGTGTTGAGTTCGCAAAAAAGGCCGGCGCAAGCTGGGTCGGCAATCCTGATAAAAATGATGTCGTGAAGGATATTCTTCAGCTTGAGCCATTAGGCGTTGATATCGTCTGTGAATGCGCGGGTAAGCAGGAGACAATCGACCAGGCAATCGAAGTTCTCCGGCCAGGCGGTATTCTTATGCTCGTGGGTATCCCCGAATCCAATCGTGTCAGCTTTGCTATCGATCGCATCAGAAGAAAAGAGATTACCCTTATCAACGTCCGCAGACAAAATCGTTGCGCTTCGCGGGCGATTGAGCTTTTGGCGTCAGGCAGGGCGGCGATTGACTCATTCGTTACCCACCGTTTCAAACTTGAACAGGTAAATGATGCGTTTGACATTGTCGCTGATTACCGCGACGGGGTCGTCAAAGCGATGATTATTTTGTAAGATGATAGCTATGATTAAAGCATGCGTAGTCAGTATAGGTAATGAGCTTCTCAACGGTCACACGACCGATACGAACTGCTCGTATATATGCGGCCGGCTGCTTTCGACTGGCATACCCGTCGTCAGCGCTTATACAGTCGGCGACGATATAAAGCAAATCGTCCGTTCGCTCAAACGTGCTGCCGAAGATGCCGATATTGTCATCGTTACGGGCGGCCTGGGGCCTACGGATGATGATATCACTCGACAGGCCTTCGCTGAATTACTGGGAGTCAGATTGCAGGTCAAATCAGCCCTGTTGAAGGACATCCGCAAATTCTTCTCCGACAGGGGATTGCCAATGCCGGAAAAGAATATCATTCAGGCCTGTGTTCCCAAAGGCGCATCGGTACTCGAAAACCCGTTCGGCACGGCGCCTGGCATTTTTGCCAAAATGAAGCGGAAACTGTTTTTCGCAATGCCCGGGGTGCCTGTCGAAATGAAAGAGATGCTTGAAAAAGCCGTCCTGCCTCGTCTGGCAAAGAAAGGGGCAGGCAGCTTTACTATTGTCAAAAAAGTCCGGTGTTTTGGCATGGGCGAATCGGTCCTTGCGGAAAAACTCGGCAACCTTATGGATCGCGGCAGAAACCCGCTCATTAATTCAACCGTTGGTTCGGGCATCATTACGCTTCACGTCGTTGCTTCCGCAGGGACGAAAAAACAAGCCGAACAAATGGCAAAAAAAGATGTTAACCGTCTCCGCTCGCTTCTTGGCAACCTCATCTTCGGCGTCGATGACCAGACATTGCCTGAAGTAGTAGGGCACTGGCTACTGCAAAACCGAAAGACAATCACCGTTGCTGAATCCTGCACCGGAGGGCTTTTGACAAAGCTCATTACCGATATCCCCGGCGCAAGCGAATACTTCACTCATGGCTGGATAACTTACAGCAACAGAGCCAAGACCGAACTGCTCGGCGTGCCAAAGCAGCTCATTGAAAAATATGGCGCGGTCAGCGAACAAGTCGCTTCCGCTATGGCGATTGCCGCAAGACACAAAGCAAAGTCGGACTTCGCTATTGCTATAACCGGTATTGCCGGCCCCGCGGGCGGCAGCAAACAAAAGCCCGTCGGCCTGGTTTATATCAGTGTCTGCGACGGCGCTGATTGCCAAACGAAAAAATGCCTGTTTTCTTATACGAGGGAGTTGATTCGCACCAGGGCAGCACTGACTGCTCTTAATATGCTTCGCTTGTGGTCTTCGCGTGCTAAGCGATTAAAACCTTAATCGGGGCGACAGGACTCGAACCTGCGACCCCTTGCACCCCATGCAAGTGCGCTAGCCAAACTGCGCCACGCCCCGTATGAGAGTATTTTAACACCGGTTCACCTGTTCAACAAGGTTTTTCCGCCTGTAAATAATATATGAAAAATGTTTGACAGAACCTTCCGACTATGACAAAATGTTAGTCATAACTAACATTCCTGTCGTTTAAATAATAAAGGATGTTGTTTAATTATATGGTTTTCAGGAAAAATAACGTTTTGAGCGCTTCTCAGGAGGATTATCTTGAGGCCATTCTAAATGTGGCTGACGGTTCCGGTATGGCGCGAAGCACCGATATTGCTGTGTCTCTGGGTGTAGCCAAGCCGTCGGTTACAGGGGCGATAAAGCTGCTGGCTCACAGAGGTCTTGTTAATTACAAGCCATACGGATGTGTGACGTTTACACAGAAGGGTTTTTCGCAGGCGGGACGCGTTGCCCAAAGGCATGAAATCATAAAGTCGTTTTTTATGGATGTTCTCGGCGTCGATGCGGCTGTTGCTCAAAAAGCGGCTTGCAAGGCGGAGCATCTTTTAGGCCCGGTCATAATATCGCGTATGCGGGATTTCACCAATTTAACCAAAAGGAACGCCAGACGCAGAAGGAACCCGACAAGGATTGCAAAGGTCAAAGGAGCAAAAAGGTAAGATATGGAAACCACAATCACAAGACCATTGTCGGAAGTTGCAGAAGGACAAACCGTCAACATAATAAGAATCGACGGCGGACGAGGTATGAGAGTCCGGCTGACTACACTGGGGCTTTTGCCCAAAACGCGGGTAATGGTGGTGCATAACGGAAGGTCCGGGCCGTTCGTCATAAGCGTCAAAAATTCAAAAATGGCCCTTGGCAGGGGGGTAGTTGACAAGATTATGGTGTCCTGATTTGCTCAAGCATTGTTTTTTTTGCTTTACAAGTTAGGTTACCCTAACTTTAAACTCAGTGAGATATGACAGACAGCAAGTTGAAAAAAATAACCGTTGCTCTGGCAGGCAATCCGAACTGCGGCAAGACCAGCGTATTTAATATGCTGACCGGCGCCAGTCACCATGTTGCCAATTATCCTGGCACTACCGTCGAAACCGTTCAGGGGAAGTGTGTACACGGGGATTTTCGCATCGTCTTTGTTGACCTGCCGGGCGCATACGGCCTGACCACATTTTCCGCGGAAGAGCTGGTCGCACGAAATTTTATAATTGATGAAAAACCCGACATTGTTGTCAACGTCATCGACGCCTCGAACCTGGAGAGAAACTTGTATCTGACCACCCAGCTAATCGAGCTTGGCGTGCCAATTGTTCTGGCTTTCAATATGAACGATATAGCGGTTCAGCGAGGTATTATCTTTGATACGGACCGGCTTTCCGAGCTTCTCGAAGCCCCTATAGTTCGCACCGTTGCAAGTAAATCACAGGGCAGGGTTGATTTACTCAATGCGATTGTCGCTAAAGCAAACGCCCCGCGAAAGCTTAGAACACATTATATAACCTACGGCGACGAAATAGAAAACTCGATGAAACAAATTGAGCCGCTTGTTCGTTCGGAGTATCCCGGTCTTGCCGCTAAATACGACTCCCGGTGGCTTGCCCTCAAACTGCTCGAACAGGACGGCGACATACTTTCAAAAATCAGCGGCGACTGGCTCGTCGATACGGTCGGTGATACCATTACTAAGCTCAAAACCATTTTCGGCGACGATCCCGAGGTAATCATTGCCGAAAGACGATCCGGCTTCATTTCCGGCGCCTGCCAGGAAAGCGTAAAAAATACTGTTGAGCTTACTCATACCACAAGCGACCTTGCCGATGCGGTCCTAACCCACCGCGTATTCGGCCTGCCCATTTTTTTACTGATGATGTACCTGCTTTTTTATTTAACATTTTCAATTGCCGCTTACCCGATGGCCTGGCTGGAACAATTTTTCGGCTGGTTGTCATCGGCGATTGCTTTGATCTGGCCCACGCAGGAGGGTAACTGGCTGCGCTCGCTTATAATTGACGGTATAATCCCCGGCGTGGGCGGCGTCCTCGTATTTTTGCCTAACATTCTTCTTCTCTTTCTCGCAATCGCCGTTCTTGAGGACTCCGGCTATATGGCCCGTGCCGCCTTTATTATGGACCGGCTGATGCACAAAATAGGTCTCCACGGCAAAAGCTTCATCCCTATGCTCATCGGTTTCGGCTGCTCTGTCCCCGCGATTATGGCCACCCGCATCCTCGAAAATAAACGCAATCGTCTCACAACCATTATGATTTTGCCCCTGATGAGCTGCGGTGCACGCCTGACGATTTACGGCCTTCTTATCCCAGCTTTTTTCCCGCAGAACTGGCGCGGACCTGTCCTGTGGCTTATATATCTGACCGGCATTGTCCTGGCTGTCATTGCCGCAAAGGTCTTGCGCCTAACGGTTTTCCGCGGCGAGAACACCGATTTCGTTATGGAGCTGCCCCCTTATCGTGTCCCTACCTTCAAATCGCTTTCTGCTCATACCTGGCTGCGGGGCTGGTTATACCTGAAAAAAGCGGGCACCGTTATTCTTGTCTTTTCAATTATTCTCTGGGCCGCGATGAATTATCCCAGGGTCAGCGAACAATCTGTTGCCGGCCTGTCCCCCGATCAAATCCGGCAAACGCAGCTTGCCAATTCTGTTATTGGCAGAGTTGGCCGGGCAATCGAACCTGTTATTAAACCACTCGGCTTTGACTGGAAAATCGGAACCGCCCTTATCGGCGCAACCGCGGCAAAAGAATTATTCGTCTCACAATTAGGCATTATATACGCCGTATCTTCCCACGATGATCCCTCAGCCACCACGCTCCGTCAGCATTTACAGGCCGATTATTCCTCGCTCGTCGGCTTTTGCATAATGCTGTTTTGCCTGATTAGCTCCCCCTGTGTTGCCACGATTGCTGTTACCCGTTCGGAAGCCGGCTCCTGGTTCTGGGCTGCCTTCCAGTTTGTTTCCCTCACCGTGCTGGCATATATCATTACCTTTGCTGTTTATCAGATTGGCTCACTCGTTATGGCTTTATAACGGCTTTAATATTGATAGCAGAAAGGATCGATTTGCAGCCAGTCGTTAAACCGAAAAGGTTTTTATTATTACCACGCGGTCTTTTACTGCCTGAACCACTCGACGAAACGCTTTAACCCATCGCTTATTTCGGTATTCGGATTATATCCCAAATCCCTGCGGGCTTTTGTAACATCCGCGTATGTCCGCTCCACGTCCCCCGGCTGTAACGGCAATTGCTCTATAACCGCTTTTTTGCCCAATGCCTTTTCAATCTCGCCAATAAGGGTATTGACCGTTACCGGTCTCGATTCGCCGAGGTTATAAATGTTATAACCAGCGCACTTTTTAAGACCTGCCACTGTCCCGTCGATTATGTCGTCGATATAAGTGAAGTCCCGCATCATACTGCCATCGCCATAAACGGGTATTGGTTTGCCGTCCTCGATTAGCCGGGCGAATTTGTAAATAGCCAAATCGGGCCTTTGCCTTGGCCCATAAACAGTGAAAAATCTCAGGCATGTCATCGATATGCCGGCGAGGTGATGATAAGTATGACAAATCAGCTCACCCGCTTTTTTGGTCGCCGCGTATGGCGAAATCGGAAAATCAACGTTATCGTCTTCCGAGAAGGGGACTTTCTTGTTGTTGCCGTAAACACTTGAGCTTGAGGCGAACACAAACTTTTTTATATTGTTCTTTTTAGCCGCTTCGAGCAGTGTAACCGTCCCGTTTATATTCACGTCCGCGTAAAGCGCCGGCTGCGCAATCGAAGGCCTCACCCCGGCTCTTGCCGCCAGATGAACTATTACGTCTGCGCCTTCGCCTGCGACCTTATTCATAGCTGCCGAATCGCGAATGTCTGCCTCGACTAATTTGAATTGCTTATTCCGCAGACAATCTTTGATGTTGTTGCGTTTGACCTGCGGGTCGTAAAAATTGTCGAAGTTATCCACCCCTGCGACCGTCCATCCATCTTTTAACAGCCGTTCGCACAAATGCGACCCGATAAATCCCGCCGCTCCCGTTACTATCGCCTTCATAAGTATAACCTAAGCCGCGTAAGTAATAATCAGTCCGACTCCCAACACAATTCCGGCCACGACCCTCGAAATAAATTTCGGCTGCTCAAGATACCACCTGAGAATGACTTTGGTTTTTTGAAGCCCTAACATGAAAATCAGCAGCCCCGAAAGCAGGAATATCAACCCGAACATCACGATTACCCATTTTATGCCGCAATGCCTGGCGCCCATTATAAATACTATTGCCAGCGTGAACCTCACCATCGCCGCCAAGTATAATCGGCTGCCTTTGGAAAAGAATCGCGTAGTCGCCCCCATAATTTCCGGCCTGATGAGAAAAACCAGGCCAATACAAACAATCACTGCCCCTATGATTTTAATGACCGTTTCCATTAAAGGATTCCTTCTCGCGTCATTTTACGGTTGGCCTGCCCACGCTGTGATATTCGATACCCGCCTTTTTTGCGATGTCGAGGTCGTAAAGGTT
The DNA here is from genome assembly GCA_903857265.1 of uncultured Phycisphaerales bacterium. Lineage (GTDB taxonomy): Bacteria > Planctomycetota > Phycisphaerae > Sedimentisphaerales > Anaerobacaceae > Fen-1362. The sequence goes on along the minus strand of CAIODZ010000014.1, from coordinate 22,184 downwards.
TCTGCCGTCGAAAATAACCGGCTTTTTAAGCTTTTTGACGATTAGCTCGAAATCCGGATTCCGGAATTCCTGCCATTCCGTTAGGATTACAAGAGCATCCGCGCCATCGAGCACATCATAGTCATTCTCGAATATCTCGACTTTATTACCCAGCGCCGTTTTGCCGGTCATCCCCGCCTCAGGGTCGTATGCCCGAATTTTAAAACCCTGCTCTAATAGTTTATTCACGCAGTTGATTGCGGGCGACTCCCGCACGTCGTCGGTTTTTGCCTTGAATGCAAGTCCCCATACCGCCAGCGTTAGACCATTGCCCTTGCCTTTAAAATAGTCGCCTATCCGTCCTGCGAATCGTTCTTGTGATGCCTCGTTGGCCTTTTGGGCCGCCTTGGCCATCTTCATTTCCATTTTTTGCTGCTCGCCTGTGTATATCAGCGCTCGGATATCCTTCGGGAAACAGCTCCCGCCGTAGCCAACCCCTGGGAATAAAAACGCTCTGCCTATTCGCGAGTCGCTTCCGATTCCCTGCCGGACCGATTCCACGTCGGCGCCCATTTTCTCGCAAAGTCCCGCTATCTCGTTCATAAATGATATCCGCGTCGCGAGCATCACGTTGGCCGTGTATTTTGTCATCTCCGCCGACATCGGATCCATAAATATAATCCGGTTGCCTTTTCGCATAAACGGGCCGTAAAGCTGCTTCATCGTTTCCCTAACCGATTCTTTTCCCGTCCCGATTATTATCCGGTCCGGGCTCATAAAGTCCTCGAGAGCCGAACCTTCCTTCAAAAATTCCGGGTTGCTCACGTAATCGAATGGCTTGTTGGTTTTGGCTCCCATTACTTCCGCCACTTTTTTATGTGTCCCTACCGGCACCGTGCTTTTCGTAACAACAATTCTGTAGTCGGGCATAATTTGGGCAATATCGCCCGCTACCGCCAATACTGCCGATATATCCGCGGACCCATCCGGCTGTGATGGTGTCCCAACCGCAAGAAATATTATCAGCGCGTTATCAACCCCGTGTTTCAAGTCCGTTGTAAACTCAAGCCGTTTAACCTTCTCGTTGCGCTGAACTATTTCACTCAGCCCCGGCTCATAAATCGGTATTACGCCTTTTTTAAGCCCGTCTATTTTTTTCTCGTCGTTGTCAACGCAAATTACGTGATTGCCCGCCTCTGCCAGACAACCCGCCGTAACAAGCCCTACATACCCGATTCCTACCACGCAAACTTTCATACGACTTAACGCTCCTTTTGTTTAATTTCCCTCGTTCTCGTCAATCGCTTCTATCATATCCGTGCCTATTTCTACGCTGGCCGCCTGGCCCAGCATATCTATTTGAAGCACAAGCCGTGTCTCATTCCTGGTCTTCACGACTATGCCAGTCAGCCCCGCCAGCGCTCCGCCAATTACTTTGCATCTTTGCCCGACCTTGATGTAATCGTGAGGCGATAAATTCGCGCCGCCTGCTATTGCACGCTCTACCTGCGACAATTCTTCGACTAACCGCTGCTGGTCTCTTACGTCTATCAGGTTCGCGACCCTGTTCGTTTTTAACGTCTCAACCCGCTGCTTTTCATCTCCGCAAAAAAACAAATATCCGCCGAATATCGGCAACAGCGACTTTATCGTTCTGCCTCGCGTCTTTTTCACCTTCCAGCTCATCGGTAGAAAATAACTTATGCCCTTGCCCGCCAAATCACTCGCGAGTGCCTTTTCATTCCGGCTTTTGGTATGTGCAACCCACCATTGCCCCGCGAACTCACGAAGCGTTTTACCCTCGGGCCAAATCATTGCCGGATTGTCGCTGGGCTTCAGCAAGCGCGAATCTCCATAATCCTATTTATAAAACTCAAGCACCGTTTTGCCAACGTGTTCTATCTGTTCAGGTGTCAGCTCCTGGTATATCGGCAGCGATAAAACGCTTTCCGTAAGTTCTTCAGCAGCCGGGAAGTCGCCTTTTTTATACCCAAGCCCTTTGAAGCAATCCTGTATATGCAATGGCTGCGGATAAAATATCCCGCTGCCGATACCCTGTTTTGACAGATACGCTTGCAGCATATCTCTCTTCGGCACGGTTATTGTGTATTGATGATAAATACTCACGTTGTTTTGCTCAATCTTCTGCGGTTTAACTATCGTTCCGGCAAACATACTATTATAAATCGCCGCGTTGTCCCTTCGTTTTTTGTTCCATTCATCAAGATATTTCAGCTTCACGCTAAGTACCGCGCCCTGGAGATTATCCATCCTGAAGTTGCCGCCTATCATCCTGTAATAATATCTCGGGTTTTCGCCGTGCACCCTCATCAGCCGAATCTTTTCCGCCAGTGCGTCATTATTTGTTACAACCATACCCGCGTCGCCGAATGCCCCGATATTCTTAGTCGGGTAAAACGAATAGCACCCGATATCGCCTATACTGCCCGCTTGTTTACCGTCCTGAGTTGCCCCCATCGCCTGTGCTGCGTCCTCAATAACAAGCAATTTGTGCCTCCGTGCGATTTCCATAATCAGCCCCATTTGTGCTATCTGGCCGAAAATATGCACCGGTATAATCGCCCGTGTTTTTTTGGTTATTTTCGCCTCAATCTTCGCGGGGTCGATATTGAATGTCCCGGCATCGACGTCGGCAAAAACGGGTTTCGCCCCGACTCGCGATACCGTCCCGGCAGTCGCGAAAAAAGTAAACGGCGTCGTGATTACCTCGTCGCCCGGCCCTATCCCCGCCGCCATCAAGCTTAGCAGCAGTGCGTCTGTCCCGCTCGAAACCCCCGTCGCATATTTGCATCCGCAGTACGCGGTCGCTTCCTTTTCGAATCGTTCAACCGCAGGCCCAAGGCACAATATTTGGCTATTGCATACTTCCTCAACCGCTCGCATCAACTCGCTTTTATATTTCACGAACTGCGCCTTTAAATCAAGCATTACAACCTGCATTGTTTCACCTCATCCTTGTTTTATATCGTTGCCGTCAGGTATTCCGTTTCCGCTGAAAAACGCATCACTCCGCCGTATGCCGCCGGAACCAGTATCGTATCGCCGGCCCTGAATTCGACCGTGTTCCCTTTCCCCGCAATCGTCCCGAATCCGCTCATAATCATAATCGTCTTCATTTTCCCCGCTGTCAGCAGCATCTCGCAGCTCCTCGCCTGGTGTCCCTTGTCAACCTTGAAACAATCGCTGTCAACCAGTCGCCCGACCGATGCCACCGAAAGGTTATCCCTCGACGGGTCAAAATGTATGCTCTCCAGCGCCTCCTCGATATGAAGCGGCCTCGGCTTACCCTTGTCGTCAACCCTGTTCCAGTCAAACACCCGGTATGTCGTATCCGATGGCGTCTGAATTTCCGCTATCAGCAGTCCCGCCCCAATCGCGTGAGGCGTCCCTGCGGGCAGAAAATGACATTCGCCGACTTTCACTGGCACCTTGACTAACAGCCGCTCGACCGTTCCGTCTTCTATCGCCTGCGCAAGCTGCTCTTTTATTGTGCCTTCTTTAAGTCCCTTGTAAATCACCGCCCCGGGTTGTGCCTGTATAATATACCAGCACTCCGTCTTGAAATCTCCTTTACCCATCCGCTTGCAGGTTGCGTCATCCGGGTGTACCTGAACGCTCAGCACGTCTCCGCAGTCCAGGAGTTTTATCAGCAGCGGGAAGGGCAGTTTAAATTGCTCCGCTCCTGTTATTTCCTTCATGTATTTGCGAATCACCGATTCAATCGTCTCGCCCGCCAGTTCGCCGTTGACGATTTTCGATTTGTCCGCAGGCAGGTCCGCCAGCTCCCAGCTTTCGCCGATGCGTTTGCCTCTGGGCATTTCTCTGCCGAACACCTCGCGCAGCTTGTTTCCGCCCCATATTCGCTCTTTGTATATAGGCCCAAATTTTAACGGATATACCTGCATACTCCTATGTTAATCGGGAAGGGGGGTATTGTCCAGCCCCGTAACTTTTCCAGCGGTTTGTCCTCGGCAGATTTTGCGCAAGAGGAAGCTCCGTTAGATATCGCAATGTCCTATAAATACCGTGAGGATATGTCGTTATTGGCAACGACTTCTACATTTTGGCAGCTCTCAGTTTGTGCCGTCTTTGCTTAAGTGAGGCCCTTATTAGTCCGAAAAATCATTGTCGCACTTGTGTTTCTATTAGCGTAAAAAAAGGGGTTTGAATGGTCTCTGATGTTCAAAAATTGATCGCTGATATGCCGCTATTGATGGTTTTTGTAATCTTTATGGCCGGGGTTCTTACCTCGCTTAGCTCAAGCACAATTGTGCGTGTTCCCGTGGCGCTCGGTTTCATCGCTGGCGCGACCGAATCGAAGAAAAAAGCCCTGTTTGTTACCTTCCTTTTTGTTTTCGGCCTTGTCGCCGCCTACACCCTTTTGGGAATGTTCCTCGGAACGGTAGGCCGGGTTGCCTTCACGATTGTTCAGTGCAACAAATACATATTTTATCTGCTCGGCTTCCTGCTTTTTGTCTTTGGATTGTTCATCGCGGGCCTTCTCAAAATAAAACGCCTGCCCAGCATCTTCCAGTTCCGCGAAAGCTTCAAACACGTTACATTTTTCGGCGCGTTTTTATTCGGGACGTTCTTCGCCCTTATTGAAATGCCGACCTGCCCGACAAGCGCCGGTCTGCTCCTTATGCTTGCCAGCCTGGTTGTTACACATAATCTCGCGCAATATTCTGTAGCGATATTTGTCAGTTTCGCCATTGGCCAGAGTTTGCCCGTCCTCGTTGTCGCGCTGTCCGCCAATTTAGTCAAAACCGACGTCATTATGTTCCTCTCCTTCAAAATCCAGCGGGTCGAGGACCACATTAATTTAATCGCTGGTAATATGCTTATTATGTTTGGTATCTATTATCTGGTTATCGCCTGAGTTAATTCGCCTATGATGCCCGAAGACGAAAAACTTGAAAGTATGCTCGCTGACCCCTGGCTCGCAAAGCCCGGGACGAGATGGTCATTGAGCGTTGTGTTTGTTATCTTGGCCCTTTTCGCCCTTAAGCCGGTTATCGTCAACTGTCTTGTTTCACGCGCCGAGGCCTATTCTTCGTATAATATGTTTAATAACGCCGAAAGAGAATGCCAAAAAGCCATTTTTCTCGACGGCGACAATACCCGTGCCTGGAATCTCCTTGGTAACGCTTATAAAAGCAGAGGAGACATAGCCAACGCCATCAATACTTACCTTAAAGCCATTAATATTAATCCCGCCAACAGAGTCGCGCACTTCATGGTCGCGATGATTTATACCCTCGATAAGAATTATAATGGGGCTATTCCGCATTTTGAACTGATTAGAATCCTCGGCCCCGAATCTCCCAGAGCACTTGCCTGCGACCCCTTCTCCTATTATCACGCCTCACTCGAAATGCTGTCGCTCTGCTACGAAAAAACGGGCAGAACCGACAGGATGAATGATATAGTCAAAGATCTCGCAAGGACTTACTCCGGCCGTCAAAAAAATGAAGATACGCTCCAGCTGCCCTATGCTAAATAAATTCTCACAAATTACCTGCCTTCACAAACTACATCTTGAGCCGACATCAATTTTACTATTCACTTTTTTCTCAAACCAGATATGATGGTCCGTAATTATGAAAGTCCTGAAAACCGTATCTGAGCTTGGTCAGTTGCCTGATGGTTGTGTCCTGACCATCGGCAACTTCGACGGCGTCCATACCGGGCACCAGCAGAATATAAAAGTCGCCCGTGATATCGCCACTCTCGAACACACTTCGCTGGCAGTGATGACTTTTGAGCCGCACCCTGTCGCAATCCTGCACCCCGAAAAAGCCCCGGGCGTCCTCACGCCGCTTCCACTCAAAATTCGCCTTTTGGAAGATTGCGGCGTCGATTACCTCATCATTCTCAGAGACACCACCAGTTTGCTTCGCCTCTTGCCGACCGATTTCGTGGACAAATTTCTCTTAAAAGACGTCCGCCCGAAAGTCCTCGTTGAAGGCGACGACTTCAACTTCGGCGCAAACCGCGCAGGCAATATCGATACCCTCAAACAAATGGCCGAACCCGACGGCTTTAGCGTCGTCGTCGTTCCCTCAAAACTCGTCAAACTTCACACGGGGCAATCCCTTCGCGTATCGAGCACCACCATCCGTTATATGCTCCAGTCGGGACACGTCGCCGATGCTGCCTTCCTTTTCGGCAGACCCTATCGTCTCATAGGCAAAATAACTTCCGGCAGAGGCAAAGGCAGACAACTTGGCTTCCCCACCCTTAATATGCAAATGCCTTCACAAATTATCCCTCAGGAAGGCGTTTACGCCGGCTTCGGCTTAATCGGCGACTCCGAAGAAGATGTCTGCTGCTCTGATAATCGTTTGCCTTCCGTCTTCAGCATCGGCCACGCCATCACCTTCGGCGACCAGCATTCCCAGCTCATCGAAGCACACGTCCTCGATACTAATCTCGGCGATACGTCAGGCAAATGGCTTGCTATGGATTTCGTTGACAGTATCAGACACCAGAGGCGGTTCGAATCCCCGGAAGTCCTCGCCGCGCAAATCGCCAGGGATTGCGATTCAGCAAAACAAATTTTGGCTAAACAGAACTAAACTCAGGTGAATAGATATGTTCAGTTATGAACTCGATGTAATAATTTTAATGCTTATTTTCAACGCTGTATTTACTGCGTATGAAATGGGCCTCGCCACCATCTCGCGAGCAAGAATCGCCATTCTCGTCAACGAACGCAAAAAAGGCGCCGATGCCGCCGCTTTTATGAAAGACCGTATGGAGGCCAGTTTGGCCGTCATTCAGCTCGGCGTTACCCTCTTTACTACCATTGCCGCCGCCGCTGGCGGTGTTGGTGCGCAGGATGCATTCGCTCCTTATCTTGCCCAGCACTGGCATATCTCGATGGCGCTGGCAAAGTTTTCCGCCGTTACTTTTGTCATTATTCCCCTGACGCTTGTTACCATTGTCTTTGTTGAGCTTGTTCCAAAAATGTTCGCCCTCAGCAACAAGGAATGGATTGTCCTGCGGCTCTCGCCTTATATGAGAATCCTGGCGAAAGTTATCGACCCTCTTGTCTCCGTTATCGAATTTGTCGTCAAAAAAATCCTTGTCGTAATTTCAAAAATGCAGCCCGGAACACGCGACGCCCAAATCCCCTGGCTCCACGAGCTTCGCGCAGCCGTCTCGCTTGCTCGTACGTCCAAACTTATGGGCGAACGCGAGGAAAAAATCGTTCTCGCCGCCGCGCACCTCTCCAGCCACTCCGCCCGTGACATTATGATCCCTGTTAAGGATATCTCCGCCATTTACGTCGGCAGCACACTCTCCCATGCCCTCGTCCAGGCCCACCTCGATATGCACACGCGTTTCCCCATTTGTATGACCGAAAACGACCCACAGACAATCGAGCGCTACCTCAACTTCAAGGACATCGTCTCCGCGCTCCGCATAAATCCCTCAGACCCCACCATCAAAGGCATCTCCCGCCCCATGACCAGAGTCAGAGAGGATATGCCTCTGCCAAGGTTGCTCGAAATGATGATACAGGAAAAGACACACATCGTTATCGTCGTCTCCGCCGATGATGCCGTTATGGGTATGATTACGCTCGAAGACATCATCGAGGAGCTTGTCGGCGAAATCGAAGACGAATTTGACCGCCTCCCCACGCACATTCACCCCTGTCCCTCCGGCTGGATTATGGGCGGCGGCGTCTCTATAACAACCGCTGCTTCAACCGTTGGCCTCGACTGGTCCGAAAAATTCACCGGCCATGTCCCCACCCTCGCCGAATGGTGCAATCAAACCTTCGGCTCGGCTCTCAAAGGAGGCGAAACCATCGAATCCGACGGCTTACGCGTTATCCCCAGAAAATTCAGACGCAAAAAACTCCAGGAGGCGATTGTCTCACTGATTTCCTCTAATTCATAAGGATTATAAAATGAAATACAAACCGAATATCGGCATTATCGGCTCTGGTATGATTGCCGGCCTCCATCTCGACGCATTACTCAATACAAAAAGGGCAAATGTCCTGTGGCTAGCGGACGTCGATAAAAAAATCCTCGTCGAAAAACTCAAAAAGTATAATGTCCCGTACGGCACAACCGATTATCGTGACATCCTGCGAGACAACAATATCGATGCCGTTATTGTCGCCGCTCCGCCGTTTGTGCATTTCGACGCCGCCGTCTCCGCGATGCGGGCGGGCAAACACGTCCTTATCGAAAAGCCACTTGTGATAAATCGCTCGCAAATGAATCGGCTCATAAAAGAAACCACAAAACACAAAAACCTCGTCATTCTCGAATGTTCCGCCAGACACACCCGCCTCCAGCCAAAATTCTATTTCGTTAAAAAAATGCTGGACAACGGCGACATCGGCGAGGTCTATCACATCCACCACAATCACCTGATGCGTGGAACTTTTATCGAATACAACCCGCGAGGCGTCTGGTCTCTGAAAAAATCCCTCGCAGGAGGTGGCCCCTTCCTCGACTGGGGCGTCTATGACCTCTCTTTCCACCTTGGTCTCCTCGGCGACCGCCCCGAACTTGCCAAAATAAAACGCTTCACCAGAAATGGCATCAAAATCTTTTCCGACCCCAAAATCAAATCCGATGTCGAGGAGCATGGCGCCGCTTTTATGGAATTTGACACAGGCCTCACTTACTACTACGAACGTGGCGCAGGCGTCCACTGCGAAATCCCCAACGAAACACGCATCTTTGGCACAAAGGGCTCGTTACGATTTTCCTATACAAGCTGGAATTCGCCGCAAATCGAGCGGTTCTGGGTGAATAAAAATCGCGTCGAGAAACACACCGTCTATAATGTCGATATGTCAAAACATCCCGGCGACACCATTGCCCTTACAAATCACTTCATCGATTGTCTCGCGGGCAAAACCAAACCACTAATGCCTGTTTCTCTTGCCGCAAAACACATCGATATACTATTTCAAATACTTGGTAAATAGGGCTATAATGGCAACTCGTATGAATGACCAGAACTTTAAAAAAGCCGTTGAACTCATAAATAAATCAGCCGGCGTGCTGATTACCACCCACACCAAGGGTGACGGCGACGCCGTCGGCTGCTGTGTCGCGATGTCCGAAGCGCTTTCCGCTCTTGATAAAAACCCGCAGATTCTCTTTCTTTCACCGTTGCCCGACTGGTATGGCTTCCTGTTCGAAAAACCCGTTCTTGTCCTCGGCAGGGACATTTCAAAAAAAGAGCTTCAACAAAACAAATTCGACCTTGTCATTATCGTAGATACCAATAGCTTCAGCCAGTTGCCCGGTTTTGAGGAATATCTCAAGCAGGCCGATACTCCAGTTCTCATTATCGACCACCACGCAACCTCCGATAGTTTGGGTGATGTCGAGCTCGTTGACTCTACCGCCTCAGCCGCCTGCTCCGTTGTCCTTGACCTGTTTCGATTTGCCCATTGGCCCATCACCCCCAAAATTGCTCAGGCACTCTTCGCCGGCATCGCCACCGATACCGGCTGGTTCCACTTCGGCAACACCACGAGCCGATGCCTCCGCGATTGTGCAGAATTAATCGACACCGGCGCAAATCCCGACGATATTTATCGCCTCATATACCAGACCTTCACACCACAGCGTTTCAAACTTATGACCGTGATGCAAGACACCCTCGAATTGCATTTCGATGGCCGATACGCCTCGCAGTTTCTCACACAGCAGGATTTCAAAACCACTGGCGCAAAATACGAAGACACCGAAAACCTCATCGACCAGTGCAGGCGCATCGCCTCAGTCGAAGTCGCCGCGTTCTTTGTCGAATTAAAAGATGGCAGAATACGCTGCTCGCTTCGCAGCAGTGGGGCAGTTGACGTCTGCAAAATAGCCCGCAAATTCGACGGTGGTGGCCATACCGCAGCAGCCGGAGCATACCTCCCCGGCCCACTCGACAACGCCAAAAAAATCATCCTCGACGCTGTCAAATCTCAATTACAATAGGGTGTGTTCTGCACGCCAATCTTCTTGACTATACACCCACGGTCAGTTTAAATATCACTCTTTACGAACTTATTATAAGGATGATTGATATGATTATGAAAGTTAGTAAAAGAGCACAGTCCGTGCCCCCGTCAGCCACGTTGGCTGTTACCGCAAGGGCGAAAGAACTCAAAGCTCAGGGCATAAACGTAATCGGCTTCGGTGCAGGCGAACCCGATTTCGACACCCCGAAATACATTAAAGACGCCGCCATCGCCGCCCTCAACGCGGGCAAAACAAAATATACCCCCGCATCGGGAACCATCGAGCTGAAAAAGGCAATCGCCGAAAAATTGCTCAGGGAAAATAAACTCGAATATAAGCCGGAACAGGTTGTTATCAACATTGGCGCAAAGCACTCGGTATATGGCGCGATGCAGGCAGTTCTCGACCCGGGCGACGCCGTAATTCTCCCTACCCCGTTCTGGCTCACCTATCCCGAAGCTATCAAGCTGGCCGGCGCAAAAGTCAAAGTCGTCAAAACCAGCCGGCAGAATAGTTACAAGATTACGCCCGAACAACTGAAAAAGGCGATAGGCCCTAAAACCAAAATGTTCGTCCTCAACTCCCCCAATAATCCGGGCGGCTTCACCTACACCCCCGACGAACTGGCCTCGCTCGCCAAAGTCCTCGAAGGCACAGATGTCGCAGTCCTCTCCGATGAAATCTACGAACGCCTCGTTTACGCCGGCACCAAGTTCATCAGTTTCGCCGCACTCAGTAAAGACGCCTACGACCGCACCCTCACCATCAACGGCTTCAGCAAAACCTATTCAATGACCGGTTGGCGACTCGGCTACACCGCTGGCCCCGTTGACGTCATCAAAGCAATGGGCCGACTCCAGGACCATTCCACAAGCAACCCCGTAACCTTCGCCCAGGACGCAGCTATCACCGCCCTAAAAGACCCCAATAACGAGGTCGAAAAAATGCGCGTAGAATTCGAAAAACGCGCCCAGTATATGGTTGACCGTCTCAACGCAATCAAAGGCGTCAAATGTACCCAGCCCACGGGCGCATTCTACTGTTTCCCCGATGTCTCCGCTTATTTCGGCAAAACCAAAGGCGGTATCGAAATCAAGGGCAGTTTGGATTTTGCCAGGGCACTCCTCGAACAGGCCAACGTTGCCGTCGTCCCGGGTCTGCCCTTTGGCTGCGATAAAAATATCCGCCTCAGTTTCGCAACCTCGATGCAGAATATCACCGAAGGTATCGACCGAATCCAAAAGTGGCTGAGTTCGTAACCGGTTGCTTTGGTACAGGGTGGGTTATATCGAATCTGGACCTCAGGACCCGTTACCTCATAATTATTTGAACAATATCGCGACCTTTTTCTTTTGTGCCGCCGTTATCGCTTTTGGGTCTGTCCAGACCGCCAAATCCAAACTTTGTCTGCAATCGCAATCTTCGCAGACCATCTCGTGTTTGTTTGCCAGGACCGCCTTAATCAATTCGAAGCAATTACCGCTTGCCCTTTGCAGGTTGCCTATTATCTCACGCAAAAGCTCTTGTTTGCCCCTTTTTTTCTTCTGTGGCTTCCAGCAGTCGTAATCGCTCACCAGCGCGACCAGCGAATAGCACATTTGTGCCTCCCTCGCTAATTTCGCCTCAGGCATCGCCGTCATCCCAATCAGGTCACCCCCCCAAATCCTGTGCATAAGCGATTCCGCCCTGGTTGAGAACGTCGGCCCCTCTATCCCGACGTATGTTCCTTTGCGATGCGTCCTGACGTCTAATTTTTTCGCTGCCTCCGCGATAATATTCCCCAGTCGATTACACGTCGGCTGTGCCATCTCAGTGTGTACTGCTCCATAACCGTCGAAGAAAGTATTTTGGCGGCGGAAGGTGCGGTCGATGAACTGGTCAACAATGACAAGCTCGCCGGGGCGGATTTGGGCCCGAAGAGAACCTACCGCGCACGTTGCTATGACAGTGTGTGCGCCGAGTTTTTTTAATGCGAAAATGTTCGCGGCGTAGGGCACCTCACTTGGGGATAATTTGTGGCCTGGGCCGTGGCGGTTGATAAACGCCACCCGTTTCTTGCCTATCTTGCCAATCATAATCCTGTCGCTGGGCTTCCCGAAGGGCGTTTTCACGTCGTGAAATTTCGCGTCTTCAATTTTGCCAACCAGCACATCACCCAGCCCCGACCCGCCTATCAAGCCAGTCAATCCTTGCTCCATATTCGTCTCCAGGTTACCCTAAATTATCAACATATCTGCTTATATCGTCGATTAGAACGTATTTTCTCTAATTAGCTTTTCTGTTCTTTAATATCGTGGTATAATGTAAATTGCACCCGTTTTTTTATATGTAAAAAATGACGATAACTGAACGTATTAAGGAAAAGGCCCTTGAGCTGGGTTTTGACCTCGTGGGCGTTACTGATGCCTCTCCAGTCGGCACGGAGCAGGTCAGTCGGCTTATTGGCTGGCTCGATGCCGGCTATGCAGGCCGGATGACGTGGCTGCACTCGAACCTCGAAAAACGCACCGACCCCGCCAAACTCCTGCCCGGCGCCAAATCTGTTATCGTCGTCGCCCTGAATTATAAGCCGGCACAACAGAAGACCCAGGCAAAGACAGCCCCTATGGGCCGGGTTGCCCAGTTTGCACAATATGATGACTATCACCCGTTTATCAAAAAAATGCTGCGCCAGCTCGCCGATTTTATCGCCTCAACAACCTGCCCGATGCAGTTCAAGATTTGTGTTGATTCCACGCCTTTGCTCGAACGTGCGCTGGCTGTAAGAGCGGGATTGGGCATGATCGGCAAAAATCGTATGCTGGTCAATCCTCGAATCGGCCCGCAAATTTTCCTTGGGGAAATTGTTACTAATATCGAGCTTGACCCGGATAAGCCCTTGAAGGATTCGTGCCCCGGCTGCGGCAAATGTGTCGCTGCCTGCCCGACGGGGGCGCTGAAACAGGATGGCTCATTCGACGCCACTAAATGTATCAGCTATCTTACTATCGAGGCCAATACCGATGTACCTGCGGAGCTGGCGCCGAAGATTGGCAATCACCTCTTTGGCTGTGCCGAATGTCTGATGGCTTGTCCTTACCAGCAAAAAGCGCCGACTTGCGCCAACAAGGGGTTTGTCCATCATCCCGACCGGGCTGAATTGAATTTGAATGAGTTTCTGAACCTTACCGAGGAGCAGTTCAAGATTAAATTTGCCCGTTCGCCGATTCTTCGACCAGGCCTGCCACATCTCAAAAAGATTGCCCAAATCTGCATTCAAAATTTATCCGCCTGAGGCGGACATTGGCCACAGTTCTTAACCACCAAGACACTAAGACACAAAGTTTTCCAGACACGGATTTACACAGATTTGCGGCAGAGTTTACTAACCACTATCGACTATCGACTGCTCTAATTTCTCGCGAAGCGCGGCGTGCGACTGCTATTCTGTTACTGTTTCAGCCCTTCCTCTTGACGACTACCTGCAAAAAGGTATAATAAAATTGCTTTTGGCTGGAGGCAAAGGGCAATGAGGAAAAAAGGGTTTACATTAGTAGAGTTGCTGGTTGTGATATCAATCATATCCCTGCTGATGGGTATGCTGATGCCGGCGATAACGAGGGTGTGGCGGCTTGCCTACCAACTGGTAGCACCGGTTGTTACAAGCACAAATCCTCAGACATACGCCAATGATGTAACGCCTTCACTTGAGAGAATAACGGTTACATTTGACGAGGCGATGAAGGACAATTCGTGGTCCTGGACGGGCGGAGGTGAGAAGTACCCGAAAACGACTGGTCAGCCGAGCTATGACCCGAATAGAACAACATGCAGTTTGCCGGTCAAGCTGGAGCCGGGAAAGGTTTATTGGGTAGGTATAAACGGCCCAATTTATCGGAATTTTAAGAGCGCCGAACATGGAGCCCCGGCTAAGCCATACGTGATTTTGTTCGCGACTGCGGACCTGGATGGAAAGCCGACAGCGATACCTGGTGATTTATTGGTAAAAGCGAAGAAAATTAACGAACAGGGCAATTAATTAACTTCGGTCGTCCGCGGTCTGTTGTCTTGGGCTTTATCTGTCCGCTGCCCGCTGAATTTGCTCGCCTGCTCAACTGCCTGTCCTGAGCAAGCGTAGCAGCGACCTGTGGTGAGCGTCATCGAACCAGTCGAAGGGCTCAAATCCCCTCAAGCCAGTGTTCAGCCAAAACTGCCAAGTCCCCTACATCAACTATATTATCACCACTAACTAACGGAGCAATATCTACTGATGGCTCATTTTTTAACCAGTAGAAAGCAAGTTTCGCAAAATCCCTGAAATCAACTTTCTTGTCCCATGTAATATCACCTGCTACGCTGCACGATGCTTCTGGCGTATTTCCATAAGCCCCCATATTGATTCGACCGCCATTAGGCCGAGGTTCGCTGTTCCAATCTGAAGATGGATCACCTGCGTCAATTAGTAGAGATGCTGGGAGCAAATGATAATTATTAGCGTCAGTATCAGCAAAAAGCGGATTCACAGATATATTTCCATTAACGCCGGTCTGGTCCATCGCCGGCAAAACCCAGCTAAGGTAGTTACCATTTGGATGACCGTAAACATCGTTATAGTTAAAATAATTCGGGTCAAAACCGCCAAAATCAACTACTCCGGGAGCTCCATAATTAAACGCCATTATATTATTGCTGATTATCGGTGGTAAGCTTGATACTATAAGCAAACCCGATGAATCATAATCATATACCGCAACATTACCTGCTATCGTGTTGTTCGCTATTCTCGGCTGACCCTCAACACAAGCGACACCGGAATCATAATCCGCATTATTGTTGACTATCAGATTGTTCTGCAAAACAGCAAAGCTGGTCTCAAAACTGACACCGCCGGCAAAGCCGGAGTAATTGTTGCTGATTTCATTATATCGTATCGTTGCAGAGCCCCCCTGACAGTAAATTCCACCGCCTTCGCTGCCTGCTCTGTTGCCTCTAATTACATTCCTCTCAACAACAGGCGACGCCTCATTGATATATATTCCGCCGCCTACTTCTGTGTCACCGCCGGTGATTGTAAAACCGGTAAGAACACTGTTTGCGTCTTCGCCAGAATCAAATACAACCGCGCTCCCCGAACCATTGGCATTGATGATTGAATTAGCAACAACATTCGCATCATTGGGATTATTGCTTCTTACGGTAACCTTTTTGCTGCCGAAATTGATATTCTCATAGTAAGTACCCGGCAAAACTAATACAGTTCCGTTATCCTGGACCGTATTTATGCCATTTTGAATTGATGCAAAAGGACTTGCGGCAGTACCTAAACCCGTATCATCATCACCGGCGGTTGAGACATATGCAACATCAAGGACGACCGTTATTGTTATAAGTTGTGTGTTCTCTAACTGACCGTCATAAACGGTTAAGCGGAATTCGAAAATACCAGTTCCTGAAAATGAAACCTCTGTAACGGCCGCATTCGGATTTGAAATACTACACTTATTTGGGCCTGTGACCTTCTCCCAGAAATATGTAAGTACACCCGGCGGATTCGGAAGCCCATCATCAGTTGAGCCGGTTGCATCAAGAGTTACCGAATCAGCATTTGTTATCACCAGCATAGTTGCTGTTGCGTTTATAGCAGCAACTGGTTTTGCGTTGAAGTTTGCAGTCACTGTTGCGTTACCCGACAGTGTGACCGTTGTCGATGGATTATTGGGGTTGCCAAAAATTACATTTTCAGCCGGTGAGGCGGTCCATCCGCTGAAGACATAACCTGTGGTTGCATTGGCTTCAATCGGTGTTGCCACACCATGCCCGACAGATAAAGTTCCTACGGACGGTGTTGTTGTACCTCCTTCAGGTGGCTGTGCGGCCATTGTTAAGTTCACCGGAGGTAAAAAGTTTGCAGTCACTGTTGCGTCCCCCGACAATGTGACCGTCGTCGATGGACTGTTGGAATTGCCAAAAATTACATTCTCAGCCGGTGAGGCAGTCCATCTATTGAAGACGTAACCTGCGTTTGCATGGGTCTCAATCGATTTTGCCTCATTCTTTGCAACTTCATTAGTACCTATTGCAGGCACCGTAATTCCTGCTTCGGATGGTGATACTGCCATTGTCAAGACAACCGTTGGTTTGAAATTTACCAATACAATTGCATCAGCCTGAATATTATTAAGCGCATAGCTTAATCCGCCGGTTTGGGCGGGATTGCCCCCAAGATACCATTTATCCACCATATAACCGGTGTTCGGTGTGGCGGTAAATGACTGGTTGTCACCCTGGTAGACGTTGAAGATACCGCTGGGACTAATGGTGCCGTTCGGACCCGCCGAAGCAGTGATACTGTATTGCGGTCGGATATATTCAAATGCCCCCATATCCACGATAGGCGGCGTACCTGCGCCAGTGTCAAAGGTATGCGGGTCATCGATAAAACGTGGATTACCCGCTAAGTCGGTGGTAACGCCGGTGGGCATAGCCGAGTTGTTGCCGGCATCTATGCAGGGGCTGCTTCCTTGCAGACGAAAGTCACCAGCACCTATGAAAAGAGGGGTTCGGTTGATATTGCCCGTTCCTGGCTGGCCGCCCTGAACATTGCTATAGGTAATGTTGGAGTTGCTGTTGTCAAAATTGTAAATCTGCGGTCCATAGGGTGCGGTATTGCCCCACAGTATGCAGTTGTTTATCGTCGGATTGCTGACATTGCCGTTGTCCATCCCGCCGCCGTAATCTGCTAGATTTCCACTGAAGGTGCAGTTGGTCAGGATCGGGATACTGTTACTGTAGTTGAACATCCCGCCGCCGTAGTTAGCTGAATTTCCATTGAAGGTGCAATTGGTCACAATAGGACTATTGTTCACGTCTTCCATCCCGCCGCCGCAACCGGGGTATTCGCCGCTGGGTGCCGAGTTTGCGATGAACTTGCAGTTGGTAATCGTCGGGCTGCTGTCCCCATTGTACATCCCGCCGCCGGTGTTAGCTGAATTTCCACTGAAGGTGCAGTTGGTAATCGTCGGGTTGCTTGCCCAATTGAACATCCCGCCACCGCTGCCGTCGGTGTTAGCTGAATTTCCACTGAAGGTACAGTTGGTAAACGTCGGGCTGCTGTCCCCATTGTACATCCCGCCGCCGTAATCGGCTGAATTTCCACTGAAGGTACAGTTGGTAAACGTCGGGCTGCCGCCATAATAGTTGTACATCCCGCCGCCGTAATCAGCTGAATTTTTACTGAAGGTGCAGTTGGTAATCGTCGGGCTTGTCCAATTGAACATCCCGCCGCCGACGTAGTACGGCCAATCTTCTCCGTTCGCATTGCCACCAGCAATCGTAAAACCATCCAATGTCGCATTATTTTCGCCTATGACCACGTGATAGGAATTGTCCGAGTTGTTATCTGCTATGCCGATATCACCGGAAAGTATTGTAGGATGCGCGACCCAGTTGCGCTGGTTGTGGCTTGTCTCAGTCCCGGCAAAGCCGCCGTAAATCACCACGCCCTGTCTCATAACAAAGGAAATCGTCCGGTCCGTGTCCGTTGTGGGCTTGTATGTTCCCGCAGCGACCCAGATTTCATCGCCGGCGACCGCCGCCGATAGGGCGGATTGCAGACCGGTATAAGCGTCGGCCCAGCTTGAGCCGTTATTGGCTCCCGTCGCATTAACATCCACATAGATTGGGCCGACGGCAATAGATACATTTGCCTGATTGGAATCTCCACCATCCGGCGGTGTACCACCATCGTTAGCTCTGAATTGAAAACTGTCGGAGCCGGTAAAGGAAACATCCGGTGTATAAATGACCTGATTGCCATTGCCGGCCAATGTGTAGGGTACAGCGGTTATACTGCCTGCACCTGGATCACTCAATTCACCGTTGGACGGTAATGAAGTGATAATGTACGTCAGTGCTCCCGGAGGATTCGGCAAGCCGTCGTCGATGGCCACCAGCGTGATCGTCACGGGGGTATTAATTTGTGTGCTGGCACTACGATCTTGTGCAACGGGCGGCACCGGATTAGCCGGATTAAGATGAATTACCGTAACTCCCCAATGCTGCATTCCCGAATAGCTGCCACCCCAGGTCATACTATGAACGCTGTTATCCCAGGTGTCGTTGACGTAGATTGTCTGCGAACTGGCGGACTCATAACCTACGCCAACCATAGTATGCCCTACGAGTTGAATCATGACAGGGTGGCCGTTATTAATTTCTGTTCTGTAATCAGCCAAAGAAAAACCTCCCGATGTCACTGGGTCTATTTTTTGGGTATAATTTTCTTGAACCGTATAACCTCGCGATTCTGCAAACAGTCGCATACCGTGGCATAATTCTGTTTGTGGCAGACCATAACTTGAAGACGGGACATAGTCGTACAACTTTTGGCCGTCATCCCAGGAAAACATTATGGTAGCCCCGTCTACGTCGTTTTCTCTTGTTCCATCAAGGTCATAGTCCCATTTCCATTGATTTGTCCCCATATAGTCGGCGGTGCATTCGCCCCAGGTATGTTCGGTCCAGTATCCTTCCCATGGGTCGGGACCGGGATTTAAGTAGCCCGTCCAATAATCGTCAACATGCCCTCTTGTCGTTCTTCCGTCAAAACCATTCTGTGTAGCTATTATGGAACACGAACCGGGAATAGGTGTACCTATTCCCTGTCCGAGGTCGGTCATCGGAGCAACGCCGCCATTAGTCGGTCCTGTGTACATATTTGAATATCCGTTGCGGTCGTAATATCCGAAAATCATTCCCGCTGAAGTAGCTGAGCAGCCATAAGTCCATGTGGAAGTTGGGACGCTAAGCATTAACGCGGACTGCGGCATTGAAGTAACAGAGAATCTTTTGATTCCCTTTGGCGGCCGAGGGGGGCTGTCTATAACCATTATTTTTATTTTCTGTAACTGCTCAAAGCTAAGAGAATCTCCCCGTGTTGTTGGTCCTATTTTAACTACTGAAGGATTGTTGGGGTCTTTTCCGGCCGCTGTGCTTATGCCAATACCCAAAGATACAATCGAAATAAGAATTGCAAGAATAATAACACTGGATTTAAGTGAGGATTTCATTCTCTTGTCTCCTTAAAGACATTTCCCATATTTATCCACCGCAGGTGGATAAAACGCCTGACCACGCAATCAAATCTTCCAATTACAGCATTATATCAAAATCTTACTCGAATCGCATTTTGTTTTTTCAATATTTCCTGTTGACCGCCTTAAATAACCACTTCTTTGTGAAATATTTTTTTTCACCTAACCACCTTAAAATAAACGACTTACCCGCCTTCTTGCCCAGTTACAACACGTTAGTATGTTTCGCCATTTGCCTCTCCTAAAGATTACCTGATTATTGTCCGTCAAACGGGGTTTAGATTCAAGGAATTTGGTTTGTGGTTAGTACTTCGACGCCTGGGTCCCCGTCACAGAACACGGCGGGTAAACTGCGAGTCGATTGCTGATTTGGGAAAATAAAAAAGCCCCGGTCAGGTTTCCTTAGACGGGGCTTTGGTGCTTTAATCAGGAGATTATTTCATAGTTGGCTGTTGCTTGTTAATTTCATTAACGGCAGCGGTCTGGTCGGCCACTATTGTAAATATGCTGTCCAGCGCCGTTACCGAAAAGATTCCTTTTGTCGCTCTTGACACGCTGCAAAGGAGCAGTGAATGGTTATCATCCATCAGGAGTTTGCGCAGCTTGAGCAGCTTCGACAAACTCGATGATGTAACGATATCAACGTGCAAAAAGTCAACTACAACGTCGCAGCCGTCGTTTCTTTCGCGGACAGCGTCGATGGTGTTGGCAAGCTCTTCGTTCAAGTTCGGTTCCGGAGACGCCTCAACAAGAAGTATGTTTTCCGACAAATCTCTAATTTCCATTTTATCGCTCCCCCATACTATTGAAAAGTATGGCTCGCTCTATATAGATTATGCTTAAGTAACGATCGTTTTGCAAATGCCCTATAACTCTTTCGTCAATTTAGCAAAGAGGGATTACATATTCCTGGTAGCTGCAAAAATAGAACGCCGTCGCCTGCTTTTATGGGACTAATTGCTGTCCGGTGAGGCAATATCCCATCCGCCGCCCAGGGCCTTGTAAAGGGCGATTAAATCCGTTGACAGCGTGCGGTCGCTCTGCACCAGAGAATCCTCGGCGCTATACAAAGACCTTTGTGCGTCCAGCACGCTAAGGAACTCGGTTTGCCCCTCGACATAGAGTTGAGTAGAGATTTCGACTGCTTTTCGGTTTGCGGTAACGGAATCGATAAGCGCCTTGTGATGTTCCTGCTCTTTGGTGTACGCTATGAGCGCATTTTCAACCTCTTGAATCGCGGTAAGGACGGTTTTTCTGTAAGTAATGACGGCCTGTTCGCGGAGAGATTTTTGGGCTTCGATGTTGTAGCTGACTTGTCCGGCGTTGAATATCTGCCAGCTTGCGGAAGGTCCAAACGACCATGTACGTGTATCCCACTTAAGTGACTGTTGATTGGTGGCGCTGAAAGCCATCGAGCCGGCAAGATTAAACTTGGGGAATAAATCCGCGGTCGCAACGCCTATTTGTGCCGTTGCGGAATGTATCTGTGCCTCGGCCCGTCTTATATCCGGACGCCTGCGGAGCACCTCGGAGGGCAGGCCCACGGGGATTTCGGGTTTCATCGGCGGTATCGGGGAAGAGGGGGAAAGCTCTTCCAGAAGAGAAGCGGGCTCCTGACCGAGGAGAATGCTGATATTGTAAATTGTCTGTTGCGCGGAGCTTTCAAACAGCGGAATCTGCGCCATTGTCGTGGCGACCTGGGCGTCGGCGTTGGCGACGTCAAGCGCGCCGACAAAACCGCCTTCATAGCGTTTGCGAACCACCCCAGCGCTTTGCTGCTGTGCCTTGAGGTTGTTCCTGGCGATGATTATTTCCTGCTGGAAGCCGCGAAGCTGCACATAGTTATTCGCGACTTCGGATATGAGAGTTACCATAACGTCGCGCCGGTCTTCAATCGACGCATTCACGTCGGCTTTGGCCGCCTCGATACTCCGTCTCGTCCCCCCGAATATATCAAGCTCCCACGCGGCATCGAGGCCGACCTGGAACAGATTGCTTTTCACGCCGGCGGAGTTTCTGTTGCGAGTTGCGCTGCTGGTAATATCGGCGGTGGGCCAGAATCCGGCACTTGTTGCGCCTTCGATGGCACGGACCTGGCGTATTTTCTCCTCGGCTAATCTGATGTCGAGATTTGATTTCATCGCTCGCTCGACTAAGGACGTGAGATTGGGGTCGTTAAATTCCGTCCACCACTTCAGCAGCATCGCGTCGGGCGAGGCGGTGTTTTTGGTCCCGACCCATCCGGCGGGGACATTCGGGTCCTGCGGTTTATAGTCGGGTCCTACGAGGCATCCGGCCTGTATCAACAGATAAAAACAAAAAATAATCCTGATAATGTTTTTGTAGTGTAAATTTTTCATTCGTATCTCAATGCCTCAATTGGGTCCAGACGAGATGCCTTCCATGCCGGGTAATAGCCGAAAACGATTCCAACGCTTGCCGAGACAATGACCGACGCCACAATGGCCGGCACAGATGTTTCCGTGGGCCAGCGCAGAAAACGGGTTATAAGATACGACCCGCCGCAGCCAAGGATAATGCCTAAAATTCCGCCTGCAAGACACAGCACCACGGCTTCTATCAGGAACTGACGCAGGATGTCCCTCGCCCGGGCGCCTACCGCCATTCGTAAACCTATTTCCCGCGTCCGCTCGGTAACTGATACCAGCATTATGTTCATTATTCCAACGCCGCCGACAATCAGCGAAATAAGCGCAACTGCAAGCAAAAGCTTGGTCATAAGCGTTGTTGTGGAAGACAATGCGTTTGTCATCTCCGTCATATTGCGGATATTGAAGTCATCGTCTTTGGGATTACGAATACGGTGACGCTCACGCAGAAGGGCGGTCATCTGGTCTATCGCCTGAGGAATATCAGCGGCGGAATTCGCGGCGGCCACAATCTGGTCAACGTTGGTAAACCGCACCGGCTTAGGGTTATCCGCCGTCTGTGTGTCCGAAGGCACCGGGTATAAAGAGGTCTGTGAATTAGGATATAATTGGCTTGGAGAGCTTGCCGTCGAGGTCGTACTTGACGATGTGCTGCTCGACGTTGAAGACGAAGCACCGACCCTGAATTTTATAGTTGTCCAGGGGGCAATGATAATGTCGTCCTGGTCCAT
>CAIODZ010000013.1 GCA_903857265.1 uncultured Phycisphaerales bacterium | reverse complement strand
TTTGCCAGCAGGCCCTGCGCGAGAAAAGTATTGCCGAGATTGTAGTGTGCTTCCGCATTGGCCGGGTCGATCTTAATCGCCCTGTTAAAATATCTCGTTGCCTTATCGACGTCGCCCTTAGTCAACATCGCCATTCCCAGATTTCCGTATATCGCCGAATCTGCTTTGAGCCATATTGCGGTCTCCAGTTCCTTGATTGCTTCATCGACCAATCCTGTCTGTAATAACAGCGAACCAAGCCGGCCGTGCAAATCACCATTTTCAGGATGATATTTAAGCCCTTCGCGATACAAAGCCATTGCGCGCTCAAAATTTCCCCTCTTGGATTCCATTTCGGCCAGAGCAATATAAGTATCTGTTTCGCCCGGAGTAATCGCCAAAATCCGGTTATAGTATTCAATCGCTTCGTCGGTCCTGCCCATCATATCCAAACACTTCGCAACATTATAAAGAACATCAATTTCCTTCACGTTTGCCTTCATTACCTTCTCAATATTGCTTCTGGCCCTTTCAAAATCGCCATTCTGGGCATAACGAGTTCCTAAATCGCTGTATGCAAGGTAATTGTCCGTGGTAACGGCAGCCGTATGCGTAAACAGCGATACAGTGTCACGCCAGTACCCGACCTGCCTGAACGTCATAACCCCCAGCGCCACAAGAATCACCGAACCGGCAAGACCAGCAAGATAAGTTCTGTTACGCCATTTACCCGTTATATCGCCGGCAAGCCATACCAACATAATAAAAAGGCCGGCCAGCGGAATATAGGTATAACGGTCGGCCATCGCCTGCCTTCCCACCTGCACAAGCCCGATAACGGGAACCAATGTCCCCAGATACCACAACCACCCTGCCAATAAATATCGACGCCGTCGAAGCAATAACACAACGACTGTAATCGCCAAAAGGACCGCCGCTGATGCAGCAATTTTCCAGCCCGCAATCCCTGCTGCCGGATGAGGATAAAAAACCGCCAGGTCAACGGGCCAAAACGTCTTTAATATATAGTCGCAGTAAGAAACTAAAGCATTGCCGACACGATAACTTAAAGGGGAAACACTTGAATTCGCTACGGACCCGCCCATTTTCTGAGCGATAAAAGTCACACAGCTTGACGCTGCCGAGAGAATAAGCAACGGTATCTTCTCAATTATCAGCCGGAAAATCGGAACGCCGGCCCCCTCTTCGGGCCACAAACGCCTCAAAGGCCAAAAATCCATAATAAAAAGCGCAAAGGGCAGCGTAATAACCATTGGTTTCGCCATCAAACCGAGTGCAAAACACACTAATATTATCACATATCGCCAGGCCGTCCGCCGTTCAACGTACCGCAGGTATGCCATCATAGTCAGCATCCAGAACAGCGTACAGAGAACGTCTTTTCGTTCGGTCACCCAGGCGACAGATTCAACATGCAACGGGTGCAGACCAAACAACGCCGCCACAAAAAAACTTGCCCACAATGTCTTCGTGTATCGCCTTAATACCCAAAAAAGCAGCAACGTATTTGCAATGTGAAGCACGACGTTCGTCAGATGAAAACCCCATGCCCCCCCTCCGAAAATCTCCCAGTCCAGCATAAAAGATATCCACGTCGTTGGGCACCAATAGCCCGCGTGTGACGTGGTAAAGGCCCATTTAATGCCGTTCCAGGTCAATCCCCCGGGCACCATTGGATTGTTGACAACATGAATCTGATCGTCGAAATCCACAAAATCAAAACCAACCGTTTGGCCATATACCGCGATGATGCCGATTGCCAGTAACAAACAAAGTCCGAGGACAAGCCGTTTTTGGTGGTCTTTCCAAATCGTTTCGGGCCAAGTTTTTTCTGATTCCATCTAATCCACCCGCATCGATTTTTCAATCAGTCGTATCAGCCGGTTGGCAATGTGCTTTTTAGGCGCATCAGCAAACCTGTGCCATTCCTGGCCGGCTTTTTTTATCCAAATCTCACACCGCTCGCTGCCGATGGCAGCAGGCGTGTTGGCGATAATCATATCCAGATTCTTATCCCGCATCTTACGCTCCGCGCCGGCTTTTATGTTTCTGTCTTCCAGCGCAAAGCCAACGACAACCTGATTTTGCTTCTTGTGGGTTCCGGCCCATTTCAAAATATCATGGGTGGGTTTTAATTTCAGCGTAATTGTGCCGGGGCTTTTTTTTATTTTATGTCGGGCGGGTTTAGCGGGGGCGTAATCCGAAACCGCTGCGGTCATAATCAGGCAATCGCATCCGCCAAATTTATCTTTTACCGCCTCGAACATATCATTGGCGGACTCGACCTCGACTACGCCGGCTTCTTTTGGGGCGTTCAGATTCGTCGGTGCCGTTATCAACATTACGTTATGCCCGGCCAAAAGCGCCGACCGCGCAAGCTCATAGCCCATTTTGCCGCTACTGGCATTGGAAATGAATCGCACGGGGTCAATATATTCTCGCGTCCCCCCGGCCGTAATTAAGAACTGAAGTTTTCGCCGTCGCTTTCGAGAATACATCCTGGAGAAACCTACTTGCGTTTGTGTTTAAGTCCGGCGGAGATTTTTTCAACCGCCTCAAGGATTTCCTGCGGTTCGGCCATCCTGCCGATACCTTCCGTGCCGCAGGCAAGCCGACCCTGCCGCGGCCCTATAAGCTCAACGCCGATTCGTTCGGCGAATTTGACATTCTCCTGCACCGCGGGGTTGGTCCACATCTTATCGTTCATCGTCGGGGCAAAAAGCATGGGTTTCGCCCAGCAGGCGCAAAGCATCGTGCTGAGCAGGTCATCGCATACGCCGTTTGCGAATTTGCCTAAGATGTTCGCTGTCGCCGGCGCAACAATAACTACGTCCGCCCAGTCAGCCAGATTAATATGCCCGATTCTGAACTCTTCCTGCTCCCACATACTCGTATGAACAGGCCCGCCTGTAACGGCTTCGAAACTCTTGGCGCCCACCAAGTGAAGGGCGTTCTCGGTCAGGACAGTCCTCACTTCGGCACCGCTGGCCGTTAGTTTGCTGGCAAGGTCAATCGCCTTATACGCAGCGATGCCTCCGCTGACCCCCAGCACAATTTTCACGCCATCAAGTTTTGATTTTTGTTTGGCCATATATGCCCACCTTCGAGCAATTCTCAGTGTCGTTTACCCAACGCTGCCGGGTTTGTCGATGTCGCTGTTTTCGTAGTCGATGGCAATCTTGTCGCGTTTGATTTCCTCAACGACGATTTGAAGCTGGCCCATACCCTCGGCGTCTTCAATCAAAGGCCGCGCGCCCTGCATTAATTCCATCAGCCGTTTCTGAATCAGGGCCGTTAATTTGAACCGCCCGCCGACTTTTTTTACTAACTCGATATTTTTCAGGTCTTCAATCATTTATTCGACTCCACAATTAATTGCCTATGCCGCTTATTTCTTTCGTGTCGTTTCGATTATTCCTATTATTTCATTTACCACCACGTCCAGCTTATCATTTACAACCATATACTGGTAATCCTGCCTGGCGACCGCAATCTCTTTTGACGCCTGGCTGAGGCGGCGTTTTGCCGTTTCCTCGTCGTCTCTGCCCCTGCCGTGCAATCGGCCCGCAAGCTCTTTTGGCGTCGGGGCAAGTATAAATATCATTACCGTATCCGGATACAGCTTCTTAACCTGTTTGCCGCCCTGAACGTCTATTTCCAGAATCACCACTTTGCCGGCAGCAATCGCCTCATCAACCTTGTCTTTCGGCGTGCCGTAAAAATTGCCGAAGACCTCAGCGTGCTCCAACAGCAAACCCTTTTCGATTCGCCGCTGAAACTCATCCCTGCCGACAAACCAGTAATCTTTACCGTCAACTTCTTTCGGCGTTCTGGGTCGCGTAGTAACCGAAACGCTCAGGCACGCGTCGTTCAGCCGTCTGACTAACTCTTTGCAAATCGTCCCCTTGCCCACGCCGCTGGGGCCGCTTATTACGACAATAATTCCCTTTGACGCTTGTAACCTGCTCATCGGCGATTCGTCATTCCACGTTCTGGACCTGTTCCTTGATTCGGTCTATCCGGCACTTGATATCCACAACTAAATGCACAATCTCGGAGTCGCCTGCCTTGCTGCCGATGGTGTTGGCCTCTCTGAGCATCTCCTGACAGATAAAATCAAGTTTGCGGCCTTCGCCTTGTCCGGCGCTGCTCTTCAAGCCCTTTGTAAACTGCACCAGGTGCGAATCCAGCCGGGCGATTTCTTCCGATATGTCCGCCCTGTCCGCGAAAATCGCAACCTCGCGAGCCAGTGTCTCGTCATTCAATTTTAATTTGGCAACCGAGAGCAGTTCCTCGATCCTCCTTTTAAGTTTTTCAGCGTATTGCTTAGGCCCGGCAGCACTGCGAGTTTGTATCTGCTCAAGCGAGGTTTTTATCGCCCTGCAATGTTTTTCGAGGTCTGCCGACAGGGCTTCGCCTTCCGCGGCGCGCATCGACTTAAGCCCCTTCAGCGCCTGGCGCGTAATCGCCAGTACTTTTCGCCGAATTCTGTCGGCCTCCTTGCTGCTCGGCACCGCGGGCGACAAAATTCCCGGTAGTGCCAATAGTCCGCCTAAATCAAGCTCGCGTTCCAGCCCGCCCGACGGTGAAATTTTACCGAGTCGTTTAAGAAGCGTAGCCAGCGCCTTTTCGTTTATGTCGAAAAGCGCCTCTGCAGGCGCACCTTTTTGCCTGAGTGTATAATTAGCCGTGCCTCGTGACACCTCCCGGCGCAGCTCTTTTTCCACGTCGCTTTCCAAAAATCCGAGCGTTTCCGGCAGCCGAATTGTCGGCTTGAAATAGCGGTTGTTGACCGTGCTGATTTCTACTAAATAAGTAACGCCGCTCAGCCGGCCATCCGCGTTCCCGTATCCAGTCATACTATTTATCATAAATAGAAACCTCGACAACTTATTCGATTAATCGCACAAGAACACAAACCCTGTGTCCGGCGCAATTATCATTTGCCTGTTATTGCTTCTCGGTCTGTCCCTGTTGGTCTGCCGGTGCAGCAGGAGCTGCCGGCTGCTCCTGCGCAGGCGCAGTCGGAGCTGTCGGTGCCGGCCGTTCTCTGCCGGTATCATTGCTGGTTATCGGGGCTGGAGTTTTCGATGCCGGTCCGCTCGTTGACGGACGCCACCACTTGTCCAGCACAAGAGCAACGATTATAAATAAGCTGGCCATGCTGATAGTAATCCACGTAAGGAAGTCGCCCGTCTTGCTGCCCAGTATGCCGCTGGCCATACCGCCGGCAAAAGCGCCGCTAAGTCCGCCGCCTTTGCCTTTTTGAATCAATACCACCAGGATAAGCGCCACCGAGCCAATCACAAAAATCACCGCGAGAATGTTCATTATGAAACCTGCTGCCAATACCGGATTCAATGCCATAATATGTCCCCTATTTCGTTTAATTTTTTTGTAATCAAACTGACGCTTTAACAATCGCCACAAAATCTTCCGTTTTCAAACTTGCCCCGCCGACCAATAAACCGTCAACGTCTTCCTGGCTCATCAGCTCGCCCGCGTTATCCGGCTTTACCGACCCGCCATACTGAATGCGAATCGCGTCGGCAATCTTCCTGTCATACATCTGGGCGACCAATTTCCGAATCAAGGCGTGCACCTCCTGTGCCTGCTGAGGCGTCGCGGTCAACCCTGTCCCTATCGCCCATACCGGCTCGTAGGCAATCGTAACCGCCGACATCTTTTCTGCGATTAATCCCGCCAGGCCTTTTTTCATCTGCCGCGTTACTACCTCGTCGGTTTTGTTCGCCTTGCGCTCATCGAGCAGTTCGCCTACGCACAAAATTGGCAAAAGCCCGCCCAATATGGCAGCGTGAACCTTTTTGTTTATCAGCTCATCGGTTTCGCCGATAACGTGCCGTCTTTCCGAATGACCACATAACGCGTAAGCGCAGCCGACGTCCTTAAGCATAGCCGCGCTAATCTCGCCCGTAAACGCACCTTTCTGCTCGAAGTAAATGTCCTGCGAGCCAAGCGCGATATGCGATGATTGAAGGGCCTTGCTCACCTGCTGAAGATAAACAAATGGCGGGCACACGGCTACGTCAACTTTGCTGCCCGCCACGTCTTTACAACCCGAAACGACGCCTTCAGCTAATTTGACTGAGCTGTGAACGTCTGTGTTCATTTTCCAGTTGCCCGCTATAAATGACTTTCGCATCCTACTCTCCTAAATTTATCCCAATACTTCCGTCGCCCGCGGGAAGCTGCCCAGCACCGAAAGCTGTAAACAGTGTTTTTTCGCCTCGTCGAAGGCCTTCTGAACTTTTTCGTCGCTGCGATGGCCCATGAAATCCACAAAGAAGTAATATTCCCATTGTCTTTTTTTGCTGGGCCTCGATTCTATATTAGTCAGGTTTACACCATACTTCTTGAAAACCTCGAGCACATCGACGAGGGCGCCTGCCTTGTGGGCCGTGCTGAATATCGCCGCGGTCTTGTCTTCGCCGGTAGGCCTGGCGTCTTCGCGCCCGACCACAAAAAATCTCGTTACGTTATTGGGCGTGTCCTCGATGCTTTCGCATACGATTTTCAGCCCATACAGTTCCGCCGCTACCGTCGAACCAATTGCCGCCGACTTCGCTTCCTTTGCGGCCTTCTGCGCGGCTTTGGCGGTTGACGGCTCCGCGACGGTCTTTGCCTCTTTGAACGTCGCGGCAAGCCAGTTACGGCACTGCGTAAAAACTTCCGGCTTCGAGTAAATCTTCTCAATCTGGTCTATGTTGCAATTGGCCAAAAGATTATGATGAATCGCCATCAAAATCTCCGAGCAAACTTTCACATCCGAATCTACCAGGGCATCCAGCGTCTCAATCACGCCGCCGCCCAGGGTATTCTCTATCGGCACGATACCCAAATCGCAATGTCCCTTGCTGACCTCATCCAGGACGCTGCGAATATCAGCGAGCGGCTCATAATCCGCGCTTTGCCCGAACTTGCAAATCGCCGCCGTATGACTGTAGCTGCCGCCAGGGCCTAAGTATCCCACCCGCAAAGGTCTTTCCAGAACAAACGACCCGCTCATCAGCTCGCGCCATATCGCATGCAGGCACTTGTTGGGCAGCGGCCCCTTGTTGTGACCGGCCACTTTCTCAAGCACTTCCTTCTCACGGTCCGGCGCATACACGGGCTTGCCCGTCTTGTTCTTGAGCTTGCCAATTTCTATAACAATATTGGCACGCTCGTTGAGCAACTCGACAAGCTTGCGGTCAATCTCGTCAATCTGTTTTCTAAGGTCGTCTAAAGACAAAATTCCCACCTGCCCCCTTACTTGTTTTTGATAAGAAAACGCGGGGGCGTCAAACCTTTTACCTGCACAGATTTACAAACCCGCTTTTCTAACATAATTTCCCCCTTGCGTCAACGACTTTGCCTCGTTTAATATGATTTTTCGCGATATGGCTACGCAAATGAAATATGCGATTTTCAGTACTGCCTGGGGCTATTTCGGCTTAGTCGCCGACAAAAAAGGGCTTATTCGAACGTGCTTACCACGCTCAAGCCGCAAAACTGTTGAAAAATGCCTACTCGCCGGCCTCGGTAACCCCCAATTTAACAAAAACCTCCTGAAGCCCCTGCAAAAACAGATAACCGCCTATTTTGCCGGAAAACCGGTAAGATTCGATACATCCCTTGTCCTCGACAAGCTTCCGCCTTTCGCCCGTAAGGTGCTGGCTGCGTGCAGAAAAATACCGTCCGGCAAGACAGTTTCTTATTCCCAGTTGGCCGGTATGATTGGCAAGCCCCGCGCCAGCAGAGCGGTCGGAAGTGCCTTAGCGAGAAATCCTATCCCCCTGATTATCCCCTGCCATCGCGTAATCCATTCCGATAGCTCACTCGGCAACTTCAGCGCATTCGGCGGAACCAACACCAAGAAAAAATTAATAACTCTGGAAAGCAATGATCGCTAAACGGTTGCCGCCCCGGTTATAACCTGAATATGGTGCCATCTTAGCGGAAAATGGCCTAAAAGGTAAAATTTAGCTCTTTTTTTTCTGGATGTGCCAGCCGTTAATGTTTATAATCTTGTTGCTTTGTCCCCAATAAAGCTTTTTTTAGGGAGTGTAAAAATGAAATACGTAGCATGCCTCTTGCTTTCTCTGGTAGTTTGTGGTTGTACCCCAAGTGATATCACACCGCCTCCGACACAAAGCAACCTTACTGCGGGTATGGCCAAGAAAGCCATTATTAAAGGTCAAACTACTCAAGCGGAAGTAACGGAAATTTTTGGCCCGCCTGATTTGGTTACCCACAAAGACAACATGCAGGTTTGGACCTATGATAAGATTCGCTATGATGTAGAGTCTTCAAATGGCTACCTGAATGTTCTCGTTGCTGGTGTTGGGGGAGGCAGAACTCGTTCTTCTTCAACATCCACAATGCTTATCATATATTTTGATTCAAATGACAAGGTCGTTGATTATAGAATGAATGTAACTAGATTTTAAAGGAGGATTATGATGCATACTGTAACCAGTATCGGTATTTTTACGATATTGCTATTAACGGGCTGTAACGCAGAAAATCAGCTATCTCAAGCTCAACTTAACGCGATTGAAACGCGTGAAGTGGACGCCAGCATAAACGAGACATACAATGCTGCCTCAGGTGCCCTTTTTGATGCAGGTTATACTATTTCTATGTCCGATCGGGCTGGTGGACTAATTACCGGGACAAAAGCTCACGACAGATCTGCTGATCGCCTCTGGGTTTCCCATTATATAGAGGATACAAAATTTGCAGTCTCAATACAAATTAGGGAAATAGGACCAAAATCCTGCACTATTCGCGTTAAGACATCAATAAATGGGGAGCCAAAAGTTGACAAGAAAGCAATCGACGAGTTATGGATCCTTATGCAAAGACAGGTATTAATGAAAGAACCATTACCAGTATCGAATGAAAAAGAGAAACAACCGTCGGAAGATATCAAGAAACAGCAACAAAATACTCAAAATGAAAAGAGTCAAGAAAAACCAAATGCGACAATAACGAAGAGTCCGACAGTCATAAAGTGTGAAAACTGTGGCCGCGAAATAGGCAAACTTGAGAAATCAAAAGTCTACGAAGGTCGCACCGTCTGTTTACACTGCTACGCAAAGCTGAAATATCCGGCGGAATAATTTGGCGGCAACATCAAAAAGAAATTGCTCGCCCTTGAAACAAAAGTGCACAAGCCCTTGTGAGCTTGTGCACCTGTGCTCTGTTGCTCTTGCCTGCCCCTGCAAGTCGTAAGCAGGGGGTATTCTTTTCTACTTTGCCGGTTTATTCGGCTCAGGTTTATTCGGTTCGACGGGTTTAACAGTTTCTTTGGGCTTATTCGGCTCGCCTGCCCCCACCAGCCGCACGTTGTCGAAATAGAAATTGCCGGCAGTGGTCACGCCATCATAGTTTGTAATGATAGTGACGCTCCCGTGTGTCAGGTCCGGCGGGGTCTGAGCAGGAATATCAAAAGCGACCGTAATCGTTTTATCGGCTGAGCCGTTAAACGAAGCATCTTCCTGACTGGCCGCCGGGTCTATTTGCTGCCAACCGCCAAAATCATCCTGTATCACGATACATTCGATTGGCTTGACCCAGCCGGAGCCGATGCTCCACTCCTTGGCTTTCAGCGTTATATCTATCTTCAACTGCGTGGCTTTGCCGAGGGCCGCCAGCAGATTCGCGTCGCCCGACAAATCCCGCACTATTGCTTTCTGCCAGCCGGAAGGCACAAACACCTTGTAACTATAATTGCCTAACGTCGCGTTTTCCTTGACTGCCTTCGCGGTCGTTCCATCGGCGGCCTCAGGATGCACCGTCCAGTCATCGTTGCCGTCTTCCCAGTTGCCTATCACCTGGGGTAAACCCGCATAGCTTATGCCGACCAGCCCCAGCGTTATCGCAAGACATATAAAACCACTAACCCCAATACGGCTCATCAAACTCATGTTCATGCTCTTTGCCTC
This sequence comes from uncultured Phycisphaerales bacterium, assembly GCA_903857265.1. Taxonomy (GTDB): domain Bacteria; phylum Planctomycetota; class Phycisphaerae; order Sedimentisphaerales; family Anaerobacaceae; genus Fen-1362. The sequence goes on along the minus strand of CAIODZ010000013.1, from coordinate 28,902 downwards.
CTTCGTTATTGTCAATTTATTGTTTTTCTGTTTCTACACCAAGGCCATGTTATAAACAAAAAATGTGACTTTGTCTATGGGCGCCATTCCAAATAAACGACGTTTGGCCCGCGTCTGGGCAGAAGAAATGCGATTAATCCTTTGCCGTCAACTTCTTTATTGTCTCGATTTCCTGTTTGTCGAAAGGCGTCCCGTCTTTGCGGAATATGTCGTGATGCCAGACGTTCGGCTCAGGGGCGTTTGGCTTGGAGCCCCACGGGTAAGCCGTCTGCGTCTTGCCATACACAAAGCCCCAGTTTATCGCACCGACGTTTTCGGCTTTCAGCAAAGGCAGGTGCGTCTCGAATTTACTGCCCATTCCTCTCGCTATATACTCGGTGCAAATCACGGGCCTGCCATAGGATTTGTACTTAGCGATATCCTGCTTCATATTCTCAAGCCCTGAGTAATTATGAAACGTAATCACGTCGCTGTTAGCAATCTGGAAATCATTCAGCTCCTTATGCTGCTGGTCCTGATTCCAAACGCCCATAGTAATCGGCTGCGACGAATTAGCTTTTCGTGCCCACTCAACCACTTTTTCCAAAAACGGCATATTCTGTTTGGGCGTATGACTGTTGCCCGGCTCGTTGTATAAATCCCAAATCAATACCCTTTTGTCTTTGCCGAAAGACCGGAGTAAATCTTCTACATATTGTTCAAAAACGGGATACTTCGAAATATCGTTGACCTCGGCATAACGGGGACATTGCAGCCAGCCCGAATTATGGACCCCCGGCTTCGGCGCCGGCTGTTTGCCTAATTTCGCGTCGCCGTTCCAGCAATCATCGAACAAAACAAACATCACCCTGATTTTGTGCTTGGCGCAGATGCCGAGGAAATCGTCCATTCTGCCTTTGAATCCGTTCGGGTCTTCCTGCCAGACAAGATAATGCAGAAACACTCTAACGGTGTCGAAGCCGATTTGCTGTGCCCAGCCAAGCTCGCGGTCGATTGTGTTCGAGTCATAGGTATCTTTTTGCCACATCTCAAGCTGATTGATTGCCGTGCTGGGAATGAAATTGCACCCGACAGGCCAGCCGGCTTGTGCATACCAGACATTGGCCTGCTCTTTTGACATTACTTGTATTGATGGCTCAACCGCAAAACAAGTCAACGAAAACAGAATAGTTGCACACGCGATAAATACAGTTTTCATAATATCTCCATCGTTGTGTTATTTGAAACGGCTGCTCGCCCAGTATTCCCGCAGTTTACGGGTTATTCTTTGCGATAAAAGTTTTGTTGAAAAAATCCTTTGATTCCTGGGTAAAGTAAAGCTTATAGATACTCAACAAAGAGAAAAATGCCCCTATGATCGTCGGGATTCTAACTATCGATAAAACCAAGCATATTGTTCGCCCAATTCTGTTTGCCTTATACAAACTGACTGCAACACCTATCCAGAACAAACCCAAAAGCATCAGGGCCACACCTAACGACCGCGATTTTTCTACAGCACACACCCATGCTCCCCCGCCCCAAACCAATGTTCCAAAAGCAGCTTCTGCCATTCCAGCAACACGAACTGGCTTAGGCGGCTTTTTGGGCTGTATCATAACCACGTATGTTATATACTGGAGGGCTATGTATATGACTATCGTCAGGACTATTAACCAGCCAATCGACATACAAACCTCAACATTTATTGAATAATAGCAAATAATAGGGATAGCTGCCATTATCAACAGCTCTTGCTATTCCCGGCTATTGTCGCGTATCAAGCATCTAGGGGCGAGACAAAATTACTCCACGTGGACGACGTTTGTTCTGCGGTCTGCGGAAAGAGCGGCTTTTTTGATGGTGTCGTAAAGCTCGCGGGAATTTTTGATTTTTTTGAACTCGAACTCCGGATGGCTCTTGTCCGTCGTCGTCAATATCACCGTCCCCACACCGACAACACAATCGAGCACATTCCTGCGAAGCTTGATATCGACCACGCGGAACATATCGAGGTTATCAACCTTGCGGTCAAATACCCCTTCGCCATATTCAATCCGGTCGGGGCTGACCTCGTAATGGGTCATCCTGATTTTCCACGCCTTATAAAAAAGAATCAGGCCTACGACGAAAATCACGCCCAGCCCCAGCAGCACCCGATATTTGCCTACGACCGCTATGCTCTGAAAGGAAAGATGCAGCCAGGAAATGTGTTCGATATGCCAGGCGATTATCAGAATCGCCGCAAGCAGTACACCAGCGCCTTTGACGAAATCCCAAGCCATCACCCACAAAGTCGGCCCGCCTGAGTAAACTACCGCATTCGGCTTCTCTTTTGATGTGTCCTCGCCGTCACCCTGCTCGCCCTGAGCGGAGTCGAAGGGCTGGCCGGGCTGGGCCAACATCGCCTTTGCCCGCGCGGTATTGAGGAATTCGCCACAATGCCGGCACTTAATCGCCGCCGCCAGTATCGTCTCTGCACAAAAAGGGCATACCTTTGTCTGTGATGTTGTAAGCTGCATATCCCATATATCGGAAAACCACTCTCGAATTGCCCAACTCTTTTCACCGCAGAGCTCGCAGAGAACGCAGAAGTGTTAATTTTATAAATGCTTATTAATCAATGACTTATGCTCATCGCAATGCGCCTGATTCGTAGAAATACAACCGTTTCCATTAAAGAAACTGAAAATTTTTGCAAAAAATTGTAAAATTGTCTTGACATAGTGTAATGTTTATCTTACATTAAGTACGATATATGTTACATATTTAAGGAGAATCGGATATGAACAGAATGCAGAAAATAGCGTGGTTCAATTTAATCGTGGTTTCGCTCGCCTTGGGGCTGAGTGTGATCGCATTTAGTATCGGCTACTTTTTCTTTGGGGTTCCCGCTTGTCAGGCGGTTGCTGGTTTCGGGTTCATAGGGATTATGGGCTTTTGTGGTTTAAGCCCTGTTTTATTCAGGAAGGGCAAAAGTAAGGTGCAGTTCGACGAGCGCGACACGGCAATTCAACGCAAGGCCGTCGGCTTCGCCTACGCCACCTTCTGGGTTTTATTCGTCGCGGCAGCGATGGTTCCGTGGTTCATCATCGGGCCGAATGGTACCATCACAACCAACTATCTGCCGTGGATGGTATTTGGCGGGATGTTCGTTGTGGTGCTAATGCAATCGATAGTAACTCTCAACGAATACGGCTGGAAAGGAAAAGACAATGAATAGATATCAAAAAATAGCGTGGTTTAATTTGGCCGTCATAACCGCAACGATTCTGATTACATCGACAGCAATCACAATAGAAATTCACATGCGTGGTTATTCAACAATCGGCCCTTTTTTTGTGGCAATTCTGGCGCTTTTGAAAATCACACCGTTTTTATTTAAGAAACCACAAGGCCAGAGCAAGGTTGTATGCGATGAGCGCGACCATTTTATCCGGAACAGAGCAGCGTCCTTTGCCTATACAGCATTCTGGTATGTCCTTTTTCTATTCTGTTTTCTGTTGTGGTTTATCATCGGGCCGGAGAATTCGGTGCCGACTATAGCATTGCCGCTGATGGCTTTTGGAGGGGCCCTGTTCATCAAAACTGTATCTTCGGTTGCTATTCTGGTTCAATACGGCTGGAGGGCTAAAGATAATGAATAGAACTCAAAAAACGGCGTTATGCCATTTGGTGGTAGTCTTATTAACTCTCGCAATGCTTGCCTATATATTTTTTCAGCTTTTTGTCTTAAAGAAGACACCCGAAGGTGGTCGGCTCCTGAAGCTGATAATTTTGATTCTTTTGTTTCTGCTGTATGGTTCACTGATTGTCTGGTCGCTAAAGCGACAAAGCCCTAAAGAACCAGAGGCCGATGAGCGAGATAAACTGATTACAACCAGGGCAGCAATGGCTGCCTTTATATCGGCCTGGATAGTGCTTCCCGCCGTCAGTGTAATCCCGCAAACTATTTTCGGCGACGATGGCTGCATCCCTGCCTGGTCGCTTCCGCTTATTATCTTTGGCGCTTTATTAATCCTTATGATGATCTATTCGGCAGCGATTCTGGTTCAATACTTTTTCAGGAGCGGCGATGGAAACAAATGAATTAAAAAACAACATTCGCCGGCTTAGATTTGAAAAGGGCGAGATGACCCAGCAGCAATTGGCTGACATCGCCGGCGTAACGCGCCAGACGATTATCGCGATGGAGCAGGGCAAATACGCCCCTTCGCTGCCTTTGGCCTTCCGCATCGCCCGCGCATTTGGCGTCCCGCTCGAATCGGTATTCCAATACGAACCAGAAAGTCCTGCTCAATTTCCGCCTCCGCTGGTATAATGCCGGGTTATGTCATTACCGGTAGTAGCGATAATTGGAAGGCCCAACGTAGGCAAATCCAGCTTGTTCAACTGGCTGGCGGGCAGGATGATAAGCATCGTCGAGCCGACACCCGGCGTTACGCGCGACAGGGTCAGCACAATCATCGAACAAGGCGGCAAGTATTTCGAGCTTGTCGATACGGGCGGCTACGGCATCGTTGACGCAGACCATCTCGAAAGCCACGTCCACGGGCAAATCCAGCGGGCAATCGATTTGGCGGACCTGGTCCTGTTTGTGGTCGATGTCCGCGAAGGGATTATGTCTCTCGACCAGATAATCGCGGGGCTTCTCCGCAAACACAACCTCAAGGTTATGGGTGTCGCGAATAAGGCCGACGTCGCGAGCAAATTCCCGGAGGCGGGCGAATTCGGCCGACTGGGCTTTGGCAAATTTATGTGCATCTCCGCCAAAAACAACGTCAACAAAGAGGAGCTGTTAGACGCAATCCTCGACCGCGTAAAAAATGTCGAATCGACCAAGCCGGTCGAGCCTGTTATGAAAATAGCAATCGTCGGCAAACGAAACGCGGGCAAAAGCTCAATAGTCAATTCAATCGTTGGTGACGACCGCGTGATTGTCAGCGAAACACCCGGCACAACCCGCGACGCGATTGATATCAGGTTCGAGAAGGACGGCAAGACAATCGTCGTTATCGATACGCCGGGCGTAAAGAAAAAAGGCAAGCTCGCCGACAACATCGAATTTTACAGTTTTGTCCGCGCGACAAGCTCGGTGCGCAGGGCCGACGTTGTTCTTTTAATGATTGACGCGACCACGCCTGTATCGGTGCCCGACAAGAAACTCGCGCAGGCAATCGCCGAAGAAAGCAGGGCCTGCATCATCGTCGTCAATAAATGGGACCTTGCGAAGGATGTCGCCGATACCGGCCAATATGAAGATTACCTGACAAAGCTTTTGCCCGGATTGAGCCATGCGCCGATTGCCTTCACAACCGCCAACAAGGGCAAAAATGTCAAAAGCGTCCTCGATTTGGCCGCCGAGCTTTTCAAGCAGGCGACAACCTGGATACCGACAGCAAAACTCAACAAGGCCTTAGAGATTATAAAAGAAACGCAGCCCGGCGGAGCGAAACTTGGCAGACCGAAAATTTATTACGCAACACAGGTCGCCATCAATCCCGTAACAATTCTTATGTTCGTCAATAAACCGAACCTTTTCGATGAGAGCTATCGCCGATTCGTCGTTGGGCAATTAAGCGAATTGCTGCCCGTAGCCGAGGTGCCTATTCGGCTGTTCGTCCGGTCACACAGGGAATCCGAACCGACAAAAGAACCCGTTAAAAAACCTCAGGGCAAAGGCAAGCACCGACCGCCGCGTAAACGTTAAGCAGTTAGATAAAAACGGTAGCTGTCCCCATTATCCCCCTAAGACTGGATCAAATTTCAGGGAGCAGGCCAGTATGAATCATTCTCTTCTTATGTAAATATTGAGTTATCGATGACTTGACCGCAATAGATACAAATCGGGTGATGTGGCGCAATCATATGGTGGCATTTGGGACATTCCTTTGACGTGCTTTCACGAAGGTCAACCTTATTGAGCTGGTCCTCGAGAATGTTATCAGTAAGGTTCAATTTTTCTTTCATGATTTCCCACAAGGTTTCGTTGATAATCATAGCCTTGATAAGATGGGCTTCAAGCATACGGACTCTAAGTTCGAGCGACGTGGCCTTACTCTCAGCACGTGCGGCATCGTCTGCGAAGGTCTCTATAACAGGGCGCATACTAAACAGATTATACATAGCGGTTACCTTTCATAACAGGTTCGTATCCGAGGGGATAATGGGTACGCTTGCCGTTTTTCGTTCTCCAATTAACACTTTGTCATCTTTTTCGAGAAGGGTTAATCGGGGATATCCAAGGGAAGTGCGGACGCGGTCTCGGTCGGCGAGGTTTCTGTCGCGTTTTGTAAGCCGTTCTTCCAGAATCCCCAGATTTTCCTCATCGCCTCGAAGAAAATAATTACCACCAGCACAAGCATCACAATCGATAAGATGGCCTTGAGATTTCCCTGGAAGTCATGCTTGGGCAGGTAATTAGTGAAGATATTATCGACGCCCGCGACAAAGGTGGTTACTCCCATAAACAACGCCGGGATAAACGTGATGAGGCCATAAGCCCATTTGTGAGAATGCCTGAGAATAAAAACCGTGCCTATGAAAAGCGCAAGCGTCGCCAGAAGTTGGTTAGCCACGCCGAACAAGGGCCAGATGGTGGATATGTCGCCGTGATAAACGAGGTATCCCCAGAGAAAACTGATTGCGCCACCGCTGAGCAACACCGCGGGCATCCAGGTTGAGTTGCCGAGTTTGGGATGAACGACCTTGAGTAATTCCTGAAGGATGTATCTTGCCACTCGTGTCCCCGCGTCAACGGTCGTCAGAATAAACAGCGCCTCGAACATAATGGCAAAGTGATACCAGTAGCCAATCAGGTGCTTCATCCCCGGTATCGCCGAAAGAATCAGCGACATACCAGCCGCCAGAGAGACCGCGCCGCCTGACCTTCCGGCAAGCGATTCGCCTGTCATTTTTTCCATTTCAGCCAGCTTTTCGGTCGTCAGGCCTAATTTGGCCAAAACCTCCGGCAAAACTTCCGGCGATACGTTTATAGCGAAATAATCACCCGGAACCATCACCGTCGCCGCAATAATCGCCATAATCGAAACCACCGCCTCGGCCAGCATCGAGCCATAGCTGATAAACTGGATGTCGGCTTCGGTATTTATCATTTTGGGCGTAGTGCCTGAGCTGATTAAACTGTGAAAACCGCTGATTGCCCCGCAGGCGATTGTAATGCAGACAAAGGGCCAGACCTTGCCGGGAATAATCGGCCCGCCGCCGTGAATATACGCGGTTACCGCGGGCATTCGTATAACCGGATTGACAACGAATATGCCGACGATAAGAAGCCCGATTGTGCCGATTTTCATATATGAGCTGAGATAATCACGGGGACACAGCAGCAGCCATACGGGCAGCACCGAGGCGATGAAGCCGTAGACCGGCAGGATTATCGACAGCGACGGCTTAGAAAAAAGAAACAGCGAGCCGAAACTTGTGTGAGATAACGGCTCGCCGAATACAACGCCCAAAACAACGATTACAACGCCAACCAGAGAGGCCTCGACTATTTTGCCGGGGCGAATTTTATACATATACAGGCCGACAAGAAGCGCGGCCGGCAATGTTACGACTATAGTAAAGGTCGCCCAACTGCTTTCGTTGAGCGCATTGACCACCACAAGCGCGAGGCCTGCCAGGGCGGTGATTATGATAAACAGAACCGCAAATGCCGTGGCAATGCCGGCGGGCCTGCTGATGTGCTCTCTGGCCAACTGCGTAAGCGATAAACCATTCATTCGGACGGAGGCGAAAAGAATAACCATATCATGAACCGCACCGCCGAGAACCGCGCCGATAAGTATCCACAGGACTCCAGGCAGGTATCCGAATTGAGCAGCAAGAACCGGGCCGACGAGAGGGCCTGCGCCGGCTATGGCCGCGAAGTGGTGCCCGAACAAAACATATCGGTTTGTGGGGTCATAATCCTTACCGTCTCGAAGCGTATGGGCGGGCGTGGGGCGATTCGCGTCGAATACGAGAACTTTGGTGATGATGAACTTAGCGTAAAACCTGTACGCTATGGCAAACAGAAGTAAAGTTATAATTATTAGGGTTAAAGCATGCATAACTTTATCTGCGCCCAATTATGCCGCGAAAAGACAAAAAAGTCAACCGCCTGCAATCGTTTTAACGGTTTATTAGAATGACAGAACCTCATTTCTTAGCGGGCGGAACAATCGGCGCCGGCGTTGCGGAAATTGTTTCAGCAACCATCGGCACAAGACGGAACCTCGCCTGCACCGGCGACTGGTTGAGAGCTATTTCGTCTTTGCGGAGAAATTCCGGCGGGAAATTGTAAACGAGGTCTCTGCGGATTTCCGGGGCCGGCTCGCCGGCGGCAGGTGATGATTTGTCGGATCGGCTGTCCTTGTCGCTGTCGTCTATTTCGAGAATGACGTGGTACCGCATATTTTCGTATGCCCGCTTGGCCTCAGGCGTCGCCCTGATTGCGACAGAGCCCATAACCGCCTCGGGATTGACAAGCTCAACTTTGTATTTGCCTTCCAGGTTTGCGCTGAGCGAGACGCCGTAACGGACGCTTGTAACGAGATATTCCTGGAGGCGTTCCTGCTCTTTGGGCAGGGTAATTTTAACGCTCGACGCGGCTTCCCTGTTCTGTCCAGGCGAAAGTTCAATTATGGGCGTTTTCTCTATCGGTGCCAGTCGTGCCTGCTCTATTTCCCTTCTGTTGAGCGATACTTTCGCCTCGAGCGCCGCCCCCCCGCGTTCGGCAGGCACAAAGGCCTCGACCTGCGCCGGCTCGATATTGGCGACCTTGAGCGGGTTCAGGTTGTCATCAAGGCAGCGGACTACAACCTGTTTTTTCTGCAGTTCAACGACGCTGACCGTTAGCGTATTCGGGTCAGCGGAGGTAACTGTAAGTCCGAGCTGCCGGATGCTGTCTGTTCCTTTGAGGAATTCCGCCACATTAAACGGGTGGTCGCCGGGATTTGTCATTTTTTCGTGTTCCGGGTCGAAGTAAAACTCGCGTACGAATCGCCCTGCGTTTATCCGCTGGCGTACCTCGGCGACTTTGCGCGCGGAGCCCTTCAGTATAACCTTTTCCAGCGGGACGGCTGACTGGCCGGAGAACGTAACCCAGAGTGCAGGATTTACGGACTTGGCGACGCTGAGCTTGAGATTTGAAACGGTAAGCTCCTCATCGAGCGCAAGGTCCGCGAAGACCCATATCAGCGTGGTGAAAATCACCGTAGCCGCTATTTTTCTCAACCTTCGCCGTTTTATAGTCATTGTATAATTCAGACAAACCTCATCTGTTCAGGATTTAACTTTTGTCGCCTGTGAGCGGATAGCGCCGGTTAATGCGTCGCGAAGCTCGTCGGCGGTAAGTTTGCGAATGAGCTTGCCGTCGCTGGCCAAAGAGATAATTCCCGTTTCTTCGCTTACAACTATGCACAGGGCGTCCGAGCCGGCGGTTATGCCTATCGCGGCCCGATGCCTTGACCCAAGTTCGAAACCATCGACCGTGCCGGGCTCCGCCAAAGGCAGCTGCACGCCCGCGGCGATTGCCTTGTCGCCCCGTATAACAACCGCCATATCATGCAGGATGGTGCCGGGATAAAAAATGGTTTTGAGCAGCTCGGCGGTAACATTGGCCTCCAGGCGGACGCCTGTTTCGATAAACTCACCAAGCGCGACGCGTCTTTCGATAACGATGATGGCGCCTGTTTTCGACGAGGCCAGCTCGGTAACTGCGCCGACAATTTCTTCGACCGTTCGAACGACCTGGTGCGAGGAACCGACAAGGAACCCTCCGCCCGCGGATTGTCCTAATCGCATAAGGGCGCGTCGCAGTTCGGGCTGAAATGCCGAAACCGCGATAACAAGAACAGCGATAAGGAAGCCCTTGTAGAGATATTCAAGACGCTCGAAATGGTAACGTTCGGAAATGAGATTCAGGATGAGGACGCCCGCGATGAGAACGTATGTGACGCCGCGGAAAAGTCGCTCGCCGCGAGTGCCTTCAAGAAAATCGACCGCCCAGTAAACAACCAGGCCTATGAGAAACAATTCGATGCAGACAATCCACCAATCGTAGTTGGCGACTCGTCTGAAATAATCAATGAGGGTCTGCATCCCTTCAGAACTCCCTGCAAAGCGCACGGGTCATTAAGTGCCCGTGCCGTTTTCCTTGCTTACGGCAACTGTTTATCTGTGAGTGTGCTGGGCTTATCCACAAGGAGCGCTCTGTCAATATCTCCCATCATTTGCTCGTGGTTGATTCGCAACATACGGATATGGTCTCTGTGCACCTCACCAGCAGTTTTACCCTGCTGGTCGAAGAAACCACAACCCGTTGACATTGTTGCCAGCGCCAAAAGCGCAACACCAAGCAAACTCACAACAATTCTGTTTTTCATTATATATTCTCCGTTGCCACCCGGCAAGCCCCCCAAGGGAGACCATTCCAGAATGTTTACTGATTCACGTTCATTATATCATTCAACAAGCCATTTTGTCAATGGCAAAATAGGTAAGATAGCGTAAAATGGGCGGTTTAGGGTGCGTTTTTTGATATACAACCTTGACGATTATAGGGCCAAACAAGTATATTGGTCTTATGGTCATTTTATTTGGATAATAGAGAAGAACTATGAAACCAGGCACACCCAAAGAAAAATCGCAGGGCAGGGTAGGCAGGGTTGTTCGACTTTTGACGACACTGTCAAAAACAGGCGCATCGCCGGGCAAGAGTTGTACTGCCGACGAGCTGGCTAAGCTGTTCGGCGTCAGCAGGCGCACTCTTTTCCGCGACCTCAAGGAAATCCAGGAGATTGGTATCCAGCCGATCCTTTCATGTTCTCGTCGCGGCTATGCGCTGGCACCCGAACAATTCCTGCCGCCGATAAATCTCAACCTGCAGGAGGCGCTCGGATTGCTTTTGCTGGTTCATAAAATGCGAAACCAGATTCAAATGCCATTCAAACATTCGGCGATGCTGGCAGCAATGAAAATTGAAAGCTGCCTGCCCCCGCGGGTGCGAAACTATTGCGAAAGCGCGCTGGCGCGAATCTCGATAAAAGCCGGGGTACAGGCGTCTGCGCCGACAACGCCGGGATTAGATAATATATTTACCCTTCTGCAATCTGCCGCGGCACAGCGAAAAAAGGTGTGCGTTGAATACGATTCTCTCTACGACGGCAGAATAATTTCCTGTGAGATGTCGCCATATCATTTACTTTATAACCAGCGGACCTGGTATATCGTGGGCCGGTCATCTATTCATAAGGCCATACGCATATTCAAACTTAACCGCATACGCGGTGTCGAGATGCTTGATGAACAGTTTGACGGCAACGATGGCTTCGACCTCGCCGAATACCTCGGCTGCGCGTGGTCGATGATACCTGAAGGCAAAATGTACCACGTGCGGCTGCGCTTCGCCCCGAAAGTCGCCAACAATGTCGCTGAGGTAAATTGGCACAAAAGTCAGCGGGTTACGCGCAACCCGGACGATTCAGCGACCATTGATTTCCGTGTTGACGGTCTGGGCGAAATAACTTGGTGGATACTCGGCTACGGCGACCAAGTCGAGGTGTTAACGCCGGCGGCCCTGCGTAAAAATGTCGCCCAGATCGCGAAAAGGATGATCAAAATCAATAACAATACACAGGAACCGTGAGCCCCGATGAGTCGATACCTGTGGGCAACCGAGCGATAGCTGGTCAAGAAGTAACAGGTTATCCACCGCCAACTTAAGCGCGCGGCGAGCACATATCTACCGACCAGACAAGGGGTAACGTGACCACAGCCAAACAAGGCCAACAATTTCACCATCCTTATGAATTCTACTACTAAAAAGATTTCTTATATTAAAACTATAACAACTTCTTCCACACACAAACACATTCAGAAAAATAGAGTAAATTCCGCATTAAAACTTATTGAGAAACTGCTGTGTTTCCTGTATTCTTTTATTACTAAAAACTATTAATGATTGATTACCAAACTTTAAAGAGGGGCACTCAAATGAAAGTGCAATTTAACAGAGAAGGATTGAGTCAGGCGCTCGCGCTGCTGACAACAATTGTTCCGGACCGGACGCCCAAGCCGATTTTGCGTTGCGTCAAAATAGATGCCGCAAAGGACGGCGTGAGGATATTTGGCACGGATTTGGAAGTAGGAATCAATTATCTTTTGCCCGCGGTTGATGTCAAGGAGCCGGGGCAGGTCGTTGTGCCTGCCGCTCGCCTTGCTGCGGTAGTCCGTGAAAGCACCGACGAAACACTGATGCTCAAGTCCGCGGAAGGCCTTTGTGAGATTCGCGGGGCAGACAGTCATTTCTCGATTTACGGTCAGGAGGCGTCGCAATATCCTCCCGTTCCGGCATTTAAGGGCGAGCCGGACGCCGAAGTGTTCCTTGACGCGCTACGAGTTGGTATTTCACAATGTCTTTTTGCGACGGCCAAGGAAAGCACCCGTTACGCAATCAATGGTGTATTGTGGGAAATTAAAGGAAAGAAATTAACCTTGGTCGCCACCGACGGCCGCCGGCTGGCGCGCAGCAGGGTCAATCTTGCCTCAAATCCCAGCGAGAAGGTGCTGGCGGCAAAACCGATTGTGCCAGGCAAAACAATGTCACTGTTGGAAAAACTCACCGGGGGCGAAAAAGACAAGGTCGCCGTCAAATTGGTTGACAACCAGATAATGTTCGCCTGCGGGAACGTCGTTGTATGTTCAAACCTCGTCGAGGGCAATTTCCCGAAATACGAGGACATTATCCCCGCCGATTACCAGAAAAAGGTTACACTGCAAACCGATGTCGCGTTAAGTGCGGTGAGAAGGGCGGCGTTATTAACCAGCGAGGAATCTAGGGGCATAAAAGTAGCCGTTAGCAAGGATAAGCTGGTATTCTCAGGCAAAGCGCCGGAAACGGGCGATGCCGAAGTGGAAGTCGTCGTCGATTATAAGGGCGAGCCGATAGAAATCGGATTTAATCCCCAGTTTTTGGCCGAGGCCATCCGCGTCATTCGGGAGCCGCAGTTCGAGCTTGAGCTGGGCCAGCCGGATACGCCGGGGCTTATTAAGGCCGGGGCTAATTTTCTGCACGTCCTGATGCCGATAAATCTTTCGTAGGCCTTCACAAAGGATTGTCGAATGGATGCGAGAACACAATTTAGGCGCAGGTCGGAACCCGCCCCGCTGGCGGAAGCGCTTGCGGAAGTAATGGAGCCGCGGCGCACGGGCATAACGCAGCGTTACGAGGCGGCCAGCCGGCTAAGCGAGGTCTGGGCACAACTGCTGCCCGAAGAGATGGCAAGGCGTTGCAGGATAGTTGACCTTGCCGCGGGCTTGCTTACGGTCGTGGTTGACTCACCGTCATATATGTATGAATTAAGAATCAGCAGTAATCAGCTTGTAGAACACCTGCGACGAGAATGCCCCGAGGCGAAGCTGAGGGCAATGAAAATCGTGCTCGCAGGTTAAACGCGAGGAGAAGTGATAAGGGCATGCAAGACCATAAATACGACGCAAGTAAAATTAAGATTTTAGGCGGGCTTGAAGCGGTCCGCAAGCGGCCCGATATGTACATCGGCGACCGCGGCGTGGGCGGCCTGCATCACCTTATTTACGAGGTTTTGGACAACTCGATTGACGAGGCGCTTGCCGGCTTCTGCGACAAAATCAGCATCCAGATAAACGCCGACGGGAGCTGCTCGGTCGAAGACAACGGCCGAGGTATTCCCGTTGAAGAGCACAAAGAAGCCAAGAAAAGCGCGCTCGAGGTCGTCCTTTGCACGCTGCATGCGGGCGGCAAATTCGACCATGACAGCTATAAGGTTGCGGGAGGCCTTCACGGCGTAGGCGTTAGTGTCGTCAATGCGCTTAGCGAATGGCTCGAAGTCGATGTGTTCAGGGACGGCAGGAGCTATCACTTCGAATGTCGAAGAGGTATCGCAAAGGGCTCCGTCCGCGAGGTCGGACCGACAACCAAACAGGGAACTTGCGTATCATTTATGCCCGATGAGGAAATCTTCGGCGATATCGAGTTCCAGTATGATACGCTTGTCAAACGTATCCGCGAAGTTGCATATCTCAACGCTGGCATACAGATTACTTTTAAAGACGAAAGAAACCACAAAAAGGACGTCTTCAAATTTGAGGATGGTATCCGTGCGTTTGTAAAGCACCTCAACGAGGGCAAGGAAATCCTGAATAAGGACGTGATTTACCTGGCAAAAGAAGACAAGCAGGCGGTGATGAGCTGCGAGGTGGCGCTGCAATATAATACCGGTTACGCGGAGAACGTGCTGGTTTTCGCCAACAATATTCGCAATATCGACGGAGGCACGCATCTTTCGGGCTTCAAAACCGCGATGACGCGGACAATGAATTACTACGCAAAAGCGAATAACCTGATAAAGGAAGGCGAGGCCGCAACGGGTGAGGATTTCAGGGAGGGACTTACCGCTATTGTGTCAGTGAAACTCGCGGACCCGCATTTCGAGGCACAAACCAAGGTCCGGCTCACTAACCCCGAAGCCGGGAGTTTTGTCGAGACGGTAGTCAATGAGCAATTAGGCCATTATATCGAAGAGCATCCGGCTGAGGCCAAGCGAATACTAAGCAAGGCAATCCAGGCGGCGGCGGCAAGAGAGGCGGCTCGCAAGGCCCGTGAGCTTACCAGACGCAAAGGCGCGCTAGGCAGCTCGAGTTTACCCGGCAAGCTCTGGGATTGTGCCAACAGGGAAAGAACGGGCACAGAGTTATTCCTGGTCGAAGGCGACTCCGCAGGCGGCTCCGCCAAGGGCGGCAGGGATAAAAATATCCAGGCGATACTGCCCCTGAAAGGCAAAATTCTCAACGTCGAGAAGGCCCGGCTCGAAAAAGTGCTCGCCCACGAGGAAATACGTACGCTGATAAGCGCGCTGGGCACGGGAATTGGAATCGACGAATTCGACGTTGAAAAATGTCGGTATGAAAAAATTATTCTTATGACAGATGCCGATATCGACGGGGCGCATATTCGCACGCTGCTGCTGACGTTTTTCTTCAGGCAGATGCCGCAGTTGTTCGACAAGCAGGTGATTTATATCGCGCAGCCGCCTCTTTACGAGGTCCATGCCAAAGGCCAGAAGAAATCGGAATACATCCTGACTGAGGCGATAATGCACAAGCGATTAGTTGACCGCGGCCTGCAGGGAACCGAGCTTACGGTAAGAGACATGGGCGGCAAAAAAGGCGCAAAAGAGCAGAAAGTTATCGAAACCCGACTGGCCGAACTGGTGAAGATTCTTGTTGATATGGAACGCTGTATCGCGGTGCTCGCCCGACGAGGCATAAAATTCGAGGAATTCGTCCGCAATAACAGCAACGGCAAGGGGTTGCCGATGTATCGCATCCACGGCGAAGGACAGGACGAGGTTTTCCACGACAAGGACGATTTCACAAAACGCGTCGATGAGCTGAAGGGGCGCAAAAAGAAAGATGAACAGGCGGACGAGGATGAAACATTCGCGGCTGAAGAGCTGCACGAAGTAGGCAGAATCAATGAGCAGGCGAAAAAATTGAAACAGGAATTCGGCCTGGACCTCAAGGATTTCCTCCTCAAGGCCGAAAGAGCGGTCAGCGGCGAGGCGCTGGCGACCAAATTCCACCTGGCAAACGCCGAGGAAAGCTTCGACGTTGCTTCGCTGGGCGAGGTTTGCTCGTCGGTGAGGAAAATAGGAGGCAAAGGCGTCGAGATTAAGAGGTTCAAAGGTCTGGGCGAGATGAACGCCGAACAATTGTGGGAAACGACTATGAATCCGGCCACCCGGACGCTGTTGAACGTCAGACTCGATGACGCGGGCGAGGCGGACCGGCTGTTTAGTATCCTGATGGGCGAGGACGTCGAGCAGCGCCGCGACTTCATTCGCGACCACGCCCTCGAAGTCCAGTTCCTTGACATTTAATTTTGCCTGGCGGGCCTCGTTAGGAAGTCGCGATTTGCCGGAAAGTTCTGTATTACTATTTTTTCTAACGGAGCGTGAACGAGAAAAAAATTTAGCATTCCAAGCACAATTTTCTCTTGCAAAGCGACACACAGGTGCACAAAATACCATTGATGTTTGATGCTCAATTTGTGAGTATCGAGCGTCGGGGTATCAGGTATCGAGACAAAAGTCATGGAGGCGAAAAAATGAGCGCTAAAGTGCGGATAATAGTTTTGGAGATTACACTCTGCGCATTGGTTGTTACCGGCTGCGCAAACAACGGCAACACGGTCCGGGTGGACCAGAATGCCAGGATGGCTTCCGATATACGGATGATGGAGCTGCAGAAGGAGCTGAACCAGAAATGGGAAAATCCTACGGCCCATTATGAGCTTGGCCAGTTGTATCACGCGCAAGGCGACTGGTCGAAGGCGGAATGGCATTATCAACTCGCGCTGGGCTTTGACCCCGCATATCGCGAGGTCCAGGCCGCGATGGTGAAGCTCCAGCTTGATAAAGGCGACAAGTCAAAGGCCGACTGGCTTGCAAATAATTATACGACACAGGTGGTTTCGATGCCGGAACAGGTTTTATCGCTGGGTACGGCCTTTGAGAAACAGGGGCTTGATGATTATGCCCTGAAGTGTTACACCAGTGCCCTCCAGGCGACGCCCGATTCGGCGCCGGTAAATCGGCAGCTTGGCTATTATTATTTGCACAAGAACAAAAAGGACATGGCCAAGGATTACTTTATTCGCAGCTTCCAACTCAACTCCAATCAGGCGGATGTTGCTGGCGAGCTTGGTCGGCTGGGAGTAGCGGTCCGGATTCCTGAGGCGACACCGCCAAAGCCGCAGCCTGCGAAGACGGTTACTCAGCCCGCTCAGCCCAAATAAAAGAGGTTAAAATAAACAGGTCTTTATGCCCTGCGGTGAACGGATTTGCCGTGGGGCTTTTTTATTGATAATCAACAGAAAATTGGGGTTCTTGCCGATAAATCAATAGTTGTTTTACAATGTAAGCGGTGGTAATTTTCACGGAAGTTATTTATTATCGGACGCTATTATATATGAGCCGGGTGAAAGACAAGAGGATGAAGGTAAAAGCCCTGCAATGCCTTCTGGTTGCGGGTCTTTTGGTGCTTTTTTGCAGTTGTCTGAGTTTTAATATAGGCGACTGGCCCAGCAAATTTGTATATCCGAACAACACGCCGACGGCCAACTGGTGTGGCTCCGCGGGGGCGTTATTTGCTTATTATTTGCTGTATTACATCGGCCCCGGCATATTTATCGTGCTGATTGCCAGCCTTTACTTTGCAATTGCCGAGGTTGCCGACGTCGAAATCGACCAGCCGGTTTTGCGAGGCGCAGGTCTTGTGCTGGTAACAACCGCGGCCTCGACGACGTTTTATTGTTTTACGCAGCACGGCATTTACGGTTTCCCGACCGGTTCGGGCGGGGTGCTGGGAGTTGCTGCGGCGGAGTTTTTGCGGAGTCATTTTGCCACACTTGGCACGGCTATACTTCTGGGCGCCCTGTGGGTTGTCGGGATGATGCTGCTGGCCGACCAGATTGTGGCGGTATTTTTTGGTGCGCTTGGGTTTGTAGTTCGCAAGATGCTGGGTTTTGCTGCGCCGAAGTGGCTGACAGGGTCGGAGCAATCGAGGGTTCTCGGTCAGATATGGCGTCGGTTGAGCTTAAAGCAGAAGACGGAAGATAAAAAGCAGGAGATGCTATTGCGTCCATCGTTATCGGCTCCCGGAAAGGATGGCCAAGCCCAAGCGGCAAACGAGAATGAACACGAGCCGCCGGAGAACGATTCAGATATGGAATCCGCTCTTGGCAGCAAGACGGTTGCGACAAGCGAGTTGGCGCCGGCTTCAGCTCCCGCCCTGATGAGATTGCAGCCGATAACCCCGAAGAAATCCACGGAGCCATACGAGCCGCCAAGTTATGCCGATTACACGATGCCCGGTATGGATCTGCTCGATGAGCCGGAGCACAACTTCTCGTCGGTTCAGGAGAAGGTCGTCAAATCCAAGGCGGTCGCGCTGGAGAGCCTGCTCAATGAATTCGATGTCTCCGCGAGAGTTGTCGCGGCTGAGACCGGGCCCGTCGTTACGATGTTCGAATTGCTGCTTGGAGCGGGCGTAAAGGTCAGCCAGATAAGTTCGCTTTCAAATGACATTGCAAGGGCGCTGGGCGTAGGCGCGGTCCGCATCGTCGCGCCGCTGCCGGGCAAGCATACAATCGGCGTCGAGGTGCCAAACAGCGAAAAAGAAAAGGTGCGCATAAAAGACCTGCTCCGGCTGGCGGGAAATAAGCCCGAAAGTATGGCGATACCGCTGTTTTTGGGCAAGGATTCGTCGGGCGAGGCGCTGGTTTCGGATTTGACGAGTATGCCTCATCTGCTCATTGCGGGCACTACCGGGTCGGGCAAAAGCGTGTGTATCAATACTATTATCGCTGGTATCTTGCTGACTCGCAGGCCCGACGACGTTAAGATGATTCTCATCGACCCGAAGATGGTCGAGATGACGGCTTTCAATACCATACCGCACTTGATGACGCCGATTGTTACGGAGACCAGGCGTGCGGTTCAGATTCTCGAATGGGCGACAATCAAGATGGACGAGCGATATGCCCTTCTTGCCGAAGCCCGCGTCAAGAATATCGGCGAATACAATGCCCTTGGGACCGAGGAGGTCATAAGGCGATTTGAGCCGACAAGCCCCGAGGAAGAGGCGAAGATTCCCAAGAAGCTGCCCTATGTTGTGATAGTTATCGATGAGCTTGCGGACCTGATGATGACCGCGGCCAAGGACATCGAGGCGCATATCGTTCGGCTGGCGCAGAAAAGCCGGGCGGTCGGCATTCACATCGTGCTTGCGACGCAGAGACCGCAGGCGACGGTTGTTACGGGCCTGATTAAGGCGAATATGCCTACGCGAATCGGTTTCAGAGTTGCTGCTCGGATGGACAGTCGTATCATCCTCGACCAGAACGGTGCGGAGACGCTGCTGGGTCAGGGCGACATGTTGTTTTTGAAGCCGGGGACGAGCGACCTGATTCGCGCCCAGGGTACGTTTGTCAGCGACGACGAGGTCAGGCGGATAGTCAAGCACCTCAAGGAAGTCGCCGAGCCGCAGTTCCACCCCGAGCTTACGCAGCTTGGCCAGGCGGACACAACCGAAATGATAGAAGACGAGTTGTTCGACGATGCCGTGCGGACTGTTTTAGACAGCAAGCGGGGCAGCGTATCGCTGCTGCAACGTCGCCTTGGCGTTGGCTACGCCCGCGCGTCGCGTATGATAGAGCAAATGGCGGCGCTGGGCATACTCGGCGAATACAAGGGTAGCCAGGCACGCGAGGTTATGATGGGCATTGAGGACTGGGAGCAGTTGCGAGACGAGTTGGAAAAACAGAGGGTCTCGGAAGCGGGACAAAAGCCGGAAGGCCCGTCATACGTCAGCGAGGGCCAGCAGGGTTACGCCGCTGTGGATAAAGAGGAAGAGTAATTCAGTGCTATTAAGAAAACGACTCCTGCCCCCTTTTTTCTGGTAAAATGCCCCCCTGTGGA
The DNA here is from genome assembly GCA_903857265.1 of uncultured Phycisphaerales bacterium. Classification (GTDB taxonomy): domain Bacteria; phylum Planctomycetota; class Phycisphaerae; order Sedimentisphaerales; family Anaerobacaceae; genus Fen-1362. Next base: position 9,397 of record CAIODZ010000013.1, on the reverse strand, counting down.
AAAAGACCTTAAATCAAAGACGGTTGCGGCACTTGATCGCCTTATTGTCAGGCTTGGACAGCCAAAGTACCAGGCGGGATATATCTTCAGTGCGGTTCAGGCGCATAGCGTAACCGATATTTCCGCGATAACCACCTTGAGCAAACCTCTTCGCGCCAAACTTGTCGAAGAGGGCTATTATATTTCATCATTGCAGGTAGTCGAAAAATTGACGGACCCGGACGGGACGGTGAAGTATGTCTTCGGCTTGCCCGATGGAAGCAAAATCGAATCGGTATTATTATTTGACGATGACAGGCGGACGTTATGCGTTTCGACGCAGGTTGGCTGCGAGATGGGGTGTGTCTTTTGCGCTACCGGCCGGCTTGGCCTTGCGAGAAATCTGACCGCGGGCGATATTGTTGACCAGGTGAATTTAGCCGGAGGGGATGCCCGTATCAGCAATGTCGTCTTTATGGGAATGGGCGAGCCGTTGGCGAATTACGAGGCGACGCTCGACGCGGTTCGGATATTGAATCACTCGGCGGGCAGGCATATAGGCATTCGCCATTTGACGATAAGCACGTGCGGGCTTGTGGAAGGGATTGAGCGATTAGCCGACGAAGGTATCCAGCCGCGATTGGCGATATCGCTGAATGCCCCTACTGATGCCATCCGGCAAAAACTGATGCCGATTGCCAAGAAGTATTCGCTTGGCCGGCTTTTCGCAGCGGTCGAGCTTTATCAGCATAAGACGCGGAATCGCGTTACTTTCGAGTATTGCCTGATAAAGGGCGTCAATGACACTGGTTTACACGCACGGATGCTGGTTAAGCGATTGCGCGGGGTGATGTGCAACGTGAATCTGATAGAGTATAATCCTCACGAAGGTTGTAACTTAAAACCGAGCGACCGGGAGGCGATAGAGCGTTTTGCCGGAGTTCTGGAAGACGCCGGCTTTGAAACGACCGTCCGGCTGAAAATGGGCCAGACAATAAACGCCGCCTGCGGACAGCTTGGTGCCAAACGAATGGAGAATTCAGAATGAAGAACTTAGAATTTAGAATTAAGAATGAAAAATTTAAAACCGTCAGATGCCAATCGCAATTCTCAATTCTTAATTCTCCATTCTTAATTTTCTGCGTAAGCTTGCTGCTTTGCTCTAATGTGATGGCTGATTCGCTGAGGTTCAAATTTGCGCCGGGCGACAAGTATTCGCTTGTGTCGGTTACCGAGCAGAAAATGTTGCGAGTGATAGACGGCAACGAGGAGTCCGTGGAGCAAACCACACACCTTGAATGCGACCTGGACGTGGAAGAGGTCGATGAAAACAGCATTGCCTGGACCAAATACACGTATAAGCGAGTTATTATGAAGTTGCGGTCAAAAGACCAGAAATCAGATTTTGATTCCGACGCAAACGAACCGAAGGTGCCAATTTCGGCGGTGCCATTCCAAATGGCGTTGGGCGAATCGATATATTTGCGAATAACGCCTCAGGGGCATATAGAGAAAATCAACGGTTTGCAGGCACTCATTACATCCGCAAAAGCCAAAATGGGCGATTTTCCCGGCGCGGACGTAGTCAGCCGAAACATTGGCAGGCAATTTTACGAACCGGCGGTAAGACGCACACTTGAAGACCAGTTTGCGGTTTTTCCTGATTCAAATAACGAAGGGACGATATGGACCCGCAAAGAGGTTTTGTCTTCCGCGGACGTAGGCCACGCCCCCAAGTCGGAGCGGGTAGAGGATGTAAATATAGTTTTTGAGAAGACCTTCCGGCTGAATACCCCCGCTGCCGGCGCGAGACAGCAAAACGCGGCAGGACAAGGCGGAATTTCTGTTGTGGACGTCAATTTAATCGTTCGGCCCGAGATTGCCTATACGCGAGCATCGGATTCCCGCCGCCTTGCTTCGCAAAGCGAGGCAGCGGAGGCAGCTCCCACGAAGGCAAGCAGAGAAATATCGGGCGATGGCGCAGGCCAGATTGAAATCGAGAATGCCACAGGCCGGATAATCAACAATAAGATGGCGCAGGATATGGTCGAAAAAGTGAAAATGACTACCCAGAACCAGATGCTTAGGCCAATGTCTGGTCCGGAACCCATTATCACGCATAAGGTTACGACCCTCCAGATGACGAAAATAGCGGAAGGCAAACCCGCCCAGCCAGCAGACGCCAACGAAAAAACGGGAAAAGGCGTTTGACCTCTTTTTCCGCACAACCTGTTATTTGTCTGCTTTTTTTCAAAAAATCCCTTGCCGGGGTGTGGCGGATACGGTATATTACTGCCGATTAGCTCCGTCGAATGGGGTTTACCCCGTGAGATAAGCACATTTTGTGCTCATGGTTGATTTTGAGTAAGAGTAGTATCTCACGGGGCGAGTGGGTCAACAGTATCACGGCATAGTTGATTCAGGCCTCCGGCGGCGTCCAGTCAGGCCGACTTTGGAATGGCCTCCGTGACAACGAAGATTGATGATTGATAATTAAAGAGCGGCCCTTGAACGCTTCTGGTGCCGGCGAATAATCAATAATCAATTGGAAATCGTCAATGAAAGATTACCCGGTGGTGTAATCGGTAACACAGGAGGTTTTGGTCCTCCCATTCCAGGTTCGAGTCCTGGCCGGGTAGTTGGCCGAAGGCCAACAGAGCAGGTGAATAGTAGAACAGGTGAACAGTAGATAGTAGTCTGTTCACCTGCGGTCAACTGCTCACCTGTTCAAAAGTAATTTGGAAAAGTGATAAATGGCGCAAAGAGTTGCGATAATTCTGGCCGCGGGCGTAAGCAAGCGGATGAACACAAAGATACCAAAGGTCCTCCACGAGGTCTGCGGAAGACCTATGCTCTCTTATGTTCTGGATGCCTGCCGGGGAGTCGGCGTCGAAAAAATATACGTCGTTATTGGCTATAATTCCGAGAAGGTCAAAGAGCAGTTCAGCGACGCGAACGACATAATATGGGTGATTCAGCCCGAGCAAAAAGGGACGGCCCACGCGGTTATGTGTTGCAGGGAGCATTTGAAAGATTTTGCGGGCCAGACGCTGGTGCTTTGCGGCGACGGGCCGCTGATTAGAGCTGAGACGCTCAAGACGGTGGTTGCCAAACACGAGGCCGGGCGTGCCGCCGTGACGCTGGCTACCGCCATTCTCGAAGACCCGACCGGCTACGGACGCATTGTCCGTGACGCTTACGGCAATATCCAGGGCGTCGTCGAACACTCAAACTGTACGCCCGAGCAACTGAAAATCCAGGAAGTCAACCCAAGCTATTATCTTTTCGACAATAAGATACTTTTCGAATACGTCCAGCAGGTGCAGCCAGACAGAGTCAAGGGTGAGTTTTATGTTACCGACGCCCTGGCGATGATTATCGAAAGCGGGCACAAGGTCGTGGCGGTTACGGCGGTTCGCCCGGAAGAGGCGATAAGCGTCAACAGCCGGGAGCAGCTTAGCGATACCGGCAAGATTATGCAGCGAAGAATACAAAAGCGGCTGATGGAAACCGGCGCAACAATCATAGACCCGCCCAATACCTGGATAGACGCAAAGGTGCGAATCGGCCAGGATACTGTGATTGAGCCGTTCTGCTGCATATTCGGCGAGGTCTCAATTGGTCGAAATTGTCGAATCGGACCGTTTGTGTATCTGCGAAACAGCGAGAAAATCGGCGACGGCGTTACGCTTGAGGCCGGCTACTCGAATATCGAGCGCCAGGAAACAGGCGATGGGCGTCGGGGATAAGGAGTGAACGATGTTTTTAAATGATAGCATAAAGGTATTTTCGGGCTGCTCCAACGAGCCGCTGGCAAAAGCGGTGTGTAAATATCTTGAGCTGCCTGTGGGCGGAGCACAGATAGAAAAATTCCCGGACGGCGAAAAAATCATCCGTGTCGAGGATGACGTGCGGGGCAGGGACTGTTTCGTTATTCAATCCACATGCAGTCCCGTCGATGAAAACCTCGTCGAGCTGCTCATATATCTCGATTGCCTCAAACGGGCGAGCGCAAAAAGAGTTACCGCGGTTATCCCGTATTTTGGTTATGCTCGCCAGGACCGAAAAGACGAAGGCCGGGTTCCGATTACGGCCAAACTCGTCGCCAACGTGATTACCGCCGCTGGCGCAGACCGGATTCTTGCCGTTGACCTGCACGCGCAGCAGCTGCAGGGGTTCTTCGATATACCGGTTGACCACCTGACCGGCTCGCTTGTGCTGAGCGAGTATTTCCGCGACAAGAAGATTGAGAACCTGACTGTTGTTTCGCCCGATGTGGGCAATATCAAAATCGCGTCCCGGTACGCCTCGCAGCTTAGCGGGGATCTGGCGATTATTCACAAGAGGCGCATCAGCGGTAGCCAGGTGCAGGCACAGGAGCTTATAGGTAGCGTCCAGGGCAGAAACATTCTTATGTGTGATGATATGATTACCACCGCGGGCACTATTTGTTCCGCAGCGGCGCTCGTTAAGGAACGCGGGGCCAAGAAAATCTACGTGGGGGCGACGCACGGCGTTTTTGCCCCGGGCGCGGTCGAAAAACTGGGCGAAACGCCTGTCGATGAGATTGTTGTTACCGACACGATACCACTAAACGCCGAGGCGGCTAAATTGAAGAAAATAAAAGTTCTGACGGTGTCGGCAATGGTCGGCGAGGCGATAAAGAGAATACACAGAAATGAATCGGTCAGCAGCTTATTCAGCGCTCATTAGTTGATAGCTGGCTTTTTGAAATAGAAAGTTTGGTTTGTTGTGAGGATGTTATGGATAAAGCACAGGTGTTAAAAGCCGAGATTCGTCAAGGTGTGGGTTCGAAGGACGCAATCAAGTTGCGTAAGAAAGGTCAAATCCCGGCCGTGGTTTATGGTCATAAGCAAGAGCCGGCCACAATCACTCTGAATGCCAAAAGCTTCAGAGAGGCGCTGCAGCAAGGGCATCGGCTGATGGAGGTCGAGATAAACAAAAAGAATGAGACCCTGCTTGTCAAGGACGTGCAGTACGACTATGTCGGCACGGACATCATTCACGTTGACCTGATGCGCGTGGATGTTACCGAGATGGTTCGCGTAACCGTGCCTATAGAGACGAAGGGCACAGCCAAAGGCGCTCAAGAAGGCGGAATGGTCGAGATTCACACAGGCAAGCTCGAAGTCGAGTGTCGTGTTACCCAGATACCCGAGCGTATTGTTATATCCGTCAAGGAAATGGCCCTGGGCGATGCGATTCACGCCAAGGATATTCAGTTGCCCGAAGGGGTCAAGCTGATAAGCTCGCCTGAGTTGCTCGTTGCGACCTGCCACATAGTCGCTGAGGTTAAGACGACAGAAGAGCTTGAGGCCGAAATGCCTGTCGCTCCTGAGGTTATAACCGCGGCCAAGGAAGAGCCGGAAGAGGGCGAAGCAACAGCCGAGGCGAAGGAGCCAAAAGAGAAGAAAGAGAAAAAAGAGGAAAAGAAATAGGGCTGTTTTTAGCGAGCCGGCACTATGCCTGGTATGAAGATGATAGTTGGACTTGGCAATCCTGGTAAGAAGTATGCCGAAACGCGGCACAACGTCGGCTTCAAGGTGATTGATATGCTCGGCGGGGTGCTTGGCATAGAGGTAAACAAAAGCAGTTTCGGCGGCCATCTGGGTAAGGGCGAATATGCCGGCGACCAGGTTTTGCTGCTGAAGCCGATGCAATATATGAATTGCAGCGGCCAGCCGGTGGCTGACGCGATGGGTTTTTACAAGATAGATTTGAATGACGTGCTGTTAGTGCTCGATGATATGTGGCTTGAGCCGGGACAGATAAGGTTAAGGGCAAAAGGTTCCGCCGGCGGGCACAACGGTCTGGCAGACGTGGTAGAAAAGCTCGGCACCGAAGACGTGCCCCGATTAAGAGTCGGGATAGGCCAGTGCAAAATGGGCGAAGCAGTAGAATATGTGCTTAGCGAGCCGGGCCCGGTCGAGGCCGAGCAGGTAAACCAGGGAATCGGGCGCGCTAAGGACGCGGCAATTTGCTGGCTTGAAGAAGGTATTGGAGTCGCGATGACAAAACATAACCGGTTTGAAGAATGAATTGAAATATGTCGAACGTAGAGTCGAAAAATTTTGCTGGAGGTATCTAAGTTGGAAACTGGAGTTAAGAAGCTTTACGAAGTAATGTTCCTGATTGATTCGGCCGAGGCGGCCAAGGACTGGGACGGCATTATCGAGCTCGTTACGAAAATGCTGAACAAAATCGATGCCCAAATCGTGTCGCTGAAAAAATGGGATGAAAGACCGCTGGCCTATCCGATTAAAAGGGTCAGCCGGGGGACTTACATCCTCGCTTATTTCAAGGCCGATGGGCTAAAAATCCACGAATTAGAGCGGGACGTGCTGCTCTCGGAACGCGTTATGCGTGCGCTGATTCTCAGGGTGGAGCACCTCACTGAGGAAGATATCATCAAGCAGGCGACAGCTGCGGCGCATGCTCCTGCTGCCCCTGTTGCTGCCGATGATACTACTGTGGCGCAGAACGAGCCGGAAGCCGCCGGAACGGAAGTCGCGGATAACCCTGAGCAGCAGGTTTAGTAATCTGTTTGTGAGTATTGACTGAAAACGGCCGCTTCTCTTGTTGAGGAGGGCGCTGAAGAATAGAGGAGTTATCTATGGCGAATTTTAATAAGGTAATGTTGATGGGCAACCTGACGCGGGACCCGCAGTTATCGTATCTGCCGAGTCAGACGCCCGTTGTTGAGTTCGGCCTTGCGATAAACCGCAAGTGGACGAGCAAGGAAGGCGAGAGCAAAGAGGAAGTATGCTTTGTTGATTGCCGTGCCTTTGGTCGGCCTGCCGAGACGCTCAACAAGTATATGCGCAAGGGCAGACCTCTCTTTGTGGAGGGTCGGCTGTCGTTTGAACAGTGGACGGCGCAGGATGGTTCCAAGCGAAGCAGGCACAGGGTTGTCGTCGAGAATTTCCAGTTTCTCGGCGGACCTGTCGGCGGCGGGGCCGGCGGTGAGGCCGGAGCAGCAGGCGGTGAACCCGGGCCTGAAAGCCAGGTTGAGCCGGAAACTAACGGACCAGTAAAGGGAGCGCACCCTCCCGCAGATGATATACCATTTTAAGTGAAAAGAAAAAGTTTTGAGTTCTTAGTGTTGAGTTTTTAGTTGTTACTAACTGAAAACTTGAAACTCGAAACTAAAAATTGTTCATAGAGGTGAAAATATGGCGGAATATGGCGAAAGAAGAGATGATAGAAGAGGCGAAAGAAGAGACGACAGAAGAGGCGGAGGCGACAGGTCGGACACCCGTAAGCTGGCGGCGCCGCAGCAGACCCAGTGCAGGTTCTGCAGACGACGCGAAGAGTACGTGGATTACAAGGATATCGAGACCCTGCAGAAGCTGCTGACGCATCGCGGCAAAATATATTCCCGCAAGCGCAGCGGCAATTGTGCCGGCTGTCAGCGCAAGGTCAAAAACGCAATCAAACGCGCAAGATTTATGGCTCTTCTGCCGTTTTGCGCATAACGTATTTTTGAATATCCAGACAATTTTGACGCTACTGTTTAAGCGGAGGTATGTAAATGAAGGTGTTATTAGTTAGTGACGTGCGTAAACTGGGCTATCTCGGAGATGTTGTGGATGTCGCCGACGGCTACGCGAGAAATTACCTGTTTCCGCAGGGTTTTGCCAAGGCCGCTACGGATAACAACATAAAGTCAATCGCCAAGGCCAAGGCGGCGAGAGCCGAAGAGCGTAATCTTGAGCGCAAGCAGCTCGAAAAGGCGGCCCAGGCCGTCAACGGCGCCGAGGCAGTCATCGCAGCGGCGGCCAACGAGGTTGGTCATCTGTTCGGCTCGGTTTTCAGACACGATATCGCAAAGAACCTGCGAGAGCAGGGCTTTGAGGTTGCCGACGAAGTGGTTATGCTCCATCAGCATATCAAAGAGGTCGGCACATACAGCGTCAAGCTGGAGTTTGCGGACGATTTGACTGCCTCGGTGAGCGTTGTTGTTGTTCCTGAAGGTATTGACGCGGAGGCATTCAAGGCCCAGCAGAAAGAAGCTGCCAAAGAAGCCGCGAGATTAGTTGCTGAGCTGAAAGCCCAGGAGCCGGTGGCGGAGGCAAAGCCGGAAGCAGAAGCCAAACCTGAAGGGGAAGCCAAGCCAGAGGGTGAAAGCAAGCCGGAAGGCAAAGCCAAACCAAAGGGTAAAGCCAAGCCGGAAGGCGAAAGCAAACCAAAAAGCAAAAGCAAGTCGGCTGGGAAAAAAGAAAAGTAAGATACTATCGCGAATTGGCGTGTAGCGGGTAGTGTGTAACGTTTATAACGTTGCTATCCGCTATCCGCCATACGCTGCTTGAGATAATGAACTTGTCATACAAGACTATGTGCCCCTTTTGCGAAGAAAAGGGGCACATAGTCTTAGTTAGTATTTGTCGGATTGCAAAAAACCGCCTCACGAAAGGTCACACGACTCTTCGTCCGCTGATGACTCTAACCAGAATAACCACAACGGCAATCACCAGGAGAACGTGAATGAAACCGCCCATGGTGTAGGAACTCACTAACCCCAGGAGCCACAATATGAGCAGAACTACAGCTAAAGTGTAAAGCATAACAATCCTACCTTTCTTTTTTTGGGGTTTAGTGTTCACCGCACACGGCCACGCCGCCTGACAGACCAAACCCGCATACCCATTTTCTATGCCAACCCGAAAAGATATCTTATCTCGGCATCGCCATCGTACGAACAAGTTCAAGTGCGCCTCCCTGCGCACTTTCCCTTGAACAATTTCCTTAAAATCTATGGAGCCACAACATTCACTTTGAATTCCACTGAGGTCGATTCGCCGGTTGTCGGGGTTCCTGTCACAGAGACCTTATACTCACCGATGGCAGTGTTCTTGGACGCCGTAATCGTGAGTTGCACATCCGCTTTATCGCTGGCCTTGACGACAACTTTGGCCGGGTCGAATGTGATACCTTCACCCTTGGACAATTTAATTTCCAGCTTCACATCCTGCTTGAAGGCATCGCCTCTCTCCAGAGAGATGGTGACACTTTGAACTTCACCCTGTTTTATTTTCGTGTCGAAGGTTGGGACAACAATCTTGAATCCTTCGCCCTTGATTGCGCTGCCGCCTTTGGGGCTGTCTGATTTAACGATGTAGTCGGCCTCCGGAGCGATAACTTTAACTTTGAATTCCACTGAAGTCGGTTCGCCGGTTGTCGGGGTTCCCGTCACAGAGATAGTATACTCACCGAGGGCAGCGTCCTTGGGCGCCGTAATCTTGATTTGCACATCCGGCTTATCACTGGCCTTGACGGTAACTTTGGCCGGGTCGAATGTGATGCCTTCACCCTTGGACAATTTAATTTGCAGCTTCACATCCTGCTTGAAGGATTCGCCCCTCTGCAGCGAGATGGTAACGCTCTGGGTTTCACCCTG